>JAJZFA010000063.1 GCA_021805565.1 Pseudomonadota bacterium | reverse complement strand
CGCTTTTGCGAAGCCACCGCCAATCCCACCGTGACCGCCGCCATCCATCGAAGCTCACCGCGATGCCTTCGGAGATGAGACAAAGCCTGTGCCGACCAACAGAAAATCAAAATGAGAATTGCTGCCGCCGGGCAATCCTTAAGTCCATGTTTTACACGGCAACTTTGCTGGCGTGCTGACGCACTTATTCGCCAGCGTTGCCTAACGCAGCGTCGCGCCGGTGGCCTTGGCGACCGCGCCAACAACTTTCTGGCACGCGACTTCGATTTCCGCGTCGGTCAGGGTGCGATCCCGCGGCTGGAAGGTCACCTCCACACCGAGGGATTTTTTCTCACCGGCGATCTTATCGCCCGCGTACACGTCGAACAGCGAAACCGCGGCGATCAGCATCCGCTCCGCCCCTTTTGCCGCGCGCAACACGCTGTCAGCGGGGACAGTGCTATCCACCACAAAAGCAAAATCGCGCCGCACCGGCTGGAACGCCGGCAGATCGGGGGCGGCCTTCTTCCGGCGCTTTGGGTCGCCAATCGCATCGAGATTGAGCTCGAACAGCACCATCGGGCCGGGTAGGCCGAGGGCGATCAGCAAACGCGGATGGATCTCGCCGAAACTGCCAATGATGGTCCGAGGCCCCTGCCGAACCATGCCGGAGCGGCCTGGATGCAGGAATGAGGGCGCATCGGCGGTGACCTGCAAGGACTCCAAAGGCACACCCACCGCGGTCAGCAGCCCCCATAGATCGCCCTTGGCGTCCATGGCGCCGGCCGGCCGCCGCGGTTCGATCCAGCTTCTTGCCGTGGTGCCGGTGCGCAAACCGGCGGCCACCAGTTTCTGGCCGTCCGGTGCATCCGTGGCAAAAGCCGGCCCAATCTCGAACAACGCCAGATCGGCGTAGCCCCGGGCGGCGTTGCGTTTGGCCGCGAGTGCCAGCGTTGCCAGCGGGGTTGGACGCAGTTGATCCAGATCGGCGGCGATCGGGTTGGTCAGGCGCAACGCGTCCGGAGTGGCGCCAAAACCGGCCGCGTCCGCCCGCGCCATGAAGCTGAAGGTGACGCATTCCGCCAGCCCGGCCGCGGCCAGGGTACGGCGGGCAATGGCGGTGCGCTGCTGCCGCATGGTCAGCGTGGCGGCTGGAACCGGGCTTTCGCGCGGCAGCGAAACGGCCGGAATGGCGTCCAGGCCGCGCAGCCGCAGGACTTCCTCGATCAGGTCGTTTTCAGCCTCGATCTCGGCGCAGCCCTCGGCTGCCCTGGCGGCTTTGGCCGGATCCAGAGCGGGGGACTGATCCAGCACGATCGCGGCGGCAATGTCGTTGCGCCAGGACGGCACAGCCACGGTGACCCGGACGGCATCCCGGTCCTTTACAATGAAGCCAAGGTTTTCCAGGGACGTGACCGCTTCATCAGGCGGAATGGCGACACCGCCAAAAGTCTCGATCCGGTCGAACCGCAGGGTGGCGTCACGCTGCCAGTCGGGCGGGCCGCCAGCCGACGTCACGGTGCCTGGCTCGCCGCCGCACAGGTCCAGGATCAGCGCGGTAGCGGCCTGAATGGCGTCCGGCATCAGGGCGGGATCGAGCCCGCGTTCGAAACGCTGACGCGCATCGGACACGATTTGGTGGCGGCGGCCGGTTCTGGCAATGCGAACCGGATCGAACAGCGCGCATTCGACGAAAACCGAGGTGGTGGAGGAATCGCACCCGGTCGCCTCGCCGCCGATCACGCCGGCGATCGACTGCACGCCGGTCGCATCGCAGATCGCGCAATCTTCGGGATCGACAGTGTAATCCCTGCCGTTGAGCGCCCGCATCGTTTCGCCGGCACCGCGCCGCAGGGTCAACACGTCGCCAGACAGCTTAGCGGCGTCGAAAACATGCAAGGGGCGGCCAAGGTCGAAGGTAAAGAAATTCGTTATATCGACGAGGGCATTGATCGGGCGAAGACCGATAAACGTCAGGCGGTCCTGCAGCCATTTCGGGCTGGGGGAGTTTTTCACGCCCCGGATGGTGCGGCCGAGAATCCATGGACAGGCCTCGGGGAACGCGATGTCCCAGCGCGGGCCACCATCGAACACAGGCGGAATAACCGCCGGGGCGAAAGGTTTCAGTGTCCCCAGCCCGGCGGCGGCCAGATCGCGGGCGATGCCGCGCACCGAGAAACAATCGCCCCGGTTCGGCGTAACGCCGATTTCGATCACCGGATCGTCCAGCCCGGCATAGGCGGCGTAAGACAGGCCCACGGGCGCATCGGCCGGCAGTTCGGCGATGCCGGCATGATCGTCGCCCAGGCCCATCTCGCGCGCCGACAGCAACATGCCAGCACTCAGTACGCCCCGGATTTCGCCGGCTTTCAGGGTGATGCCGGTGCCCGGAATGAAGGCACCCGGGGCGGCGAACACCGCCTTCATCCCGGTCCGGGCATTCGGCGCGCCGCAAACCACGGATACGATTCCATCGCCGGTGTCCACCTGACAGGCGCGCAGGCGGTCGGCGTTGGGATGCGGGATGGCTTGCAGAACATGGGCGACGCGGAACGGCGCCAGCGCGGCACCGGGGTTTTCCACGCCTTCCAGTTCGAGGCCGATCTGCGTCAGCGTGGCGGCGATCCGGTCGATCGACGCATCCGTCAGCAGGTGGGATTTCAGCCAGGAGAGGGTGAATTTCATGGCTAGACGCCCTCGTGCAGCATGGCCGGCGACAGCGGGTTGAAGCCATAATGTTTGAGCCAGCGCACATCGGATTCAAAGAATGGCCGCAGATCGGCCATGCCGTGTTTCAGCATGGCGATGCGCTCCACCCCCATGCCCCAGGCGAAGCCCTGCCATTCGCGCGGGTCGATGCCGCAATTGGCCAGAACGCGCGGATGCACCATGCCGCTGCCGAGGATTTCCAGCCAGTCGCCGCCGCGTCCGAGTTCGCCGGTTTTGCGGTTCCAGCCGATATCGACCTCCATCGAGGGTTCTGTGAACGGGAAATACGACGACCGGAAACGCACGGGCAGATCGGAAATGGCGAAGAATGTGCGCAGGAAATCGATCAGACAGCCCTTAAGGTGGCCCAGCGTCATGCCCCGATCGATCACCAGCCCCTCGCACTGGTGGAACATAGGGGAATGAGTGGCGTCGTGGTCCGCTCGGTACGTGCGCCCGGTGACGATGACGCGGATCGGCGGTTCCTGCGTCAGCATCGTGCGGATCTGGTTCGGCGAGGTGTGCGTGCGCAGGACCGGCGGTGCGGCGCCGTCGCGCGAGGGGAGGTAGAACGTGTCGTGATCGGCGCGCGCGGGATGGTGCGCGGGAATGTTCAGGGCGCCGAAGTTGAACCAGTCGGACTCCACATCGGGGCCATCGACCACGGTGCAGCCCATGGCACCGAAGATGGCGGCGATTTCCTCCATCGTGCGAGAAATCGGATGGATCGAGCCGGTTTCGCGCGGACGCGGCGGCAGGCTGGGATCGATGCGTTCGGATAGCAGCCGAAGCTCCAGGGCAGCGTCTTCAAGTGCCGCCTTCCGGGATTCGATAGCGGATGTCAGGGCGTCCTTAAGACGGTTCAGCGCCGCACCCCGGTCCTTGCGCTGGTCCGGCGGGGTTTTGCCGAGGTCGCGCAACATGCCGGTCAGACTGCCGTTGCGGCCCAGCACGGCGATCCGCACCGCATCCCAGGCGCGCAGATCCGAGGCTTCGGCCAGGGCAGCGTCGGTGGCGGTCTTCAAAACTTCGAGGTCGTCGTCCATTTATCCTCACGTCGCCGAAGATCGCACTTTCCCAGGCGATCCGAACAAAATACGGAACACTGCGAGCTCGGTTGAAAGAGCACCTTCCAGGCCATTGCTGCCGGGGAATCAACTCGTAGATGACGATCCGCGACACGCGAAATCCATCGGCGAGCGTGCGGGCTATAAGCATCCTGGACCGGCGGCGCAAGTTCGCGGGTTCATCGATTTCGCGGTTGACGAACCACGGGCGATGTTGCCAGATTCTTTAACCTGGAACTCCAGCTTAATGATCGATATCGCATTGCAACCCAAATTCGCCCGTCCGCCGGTTATCGAGGTGGTGCATGGTGTGCGGTTTCGCCGCCTGGATCTCACCATTGCGCACCCTGGGCAATTTCATGCCTTACTGCGCGACCGATATCCGCGAGTGCAAACTGTACCGGCGTTACCGGCGGAACGGGAATTCTTCGGTGGTTCGCGGTTTCCGGTTTTTCGTCTCGAAATGCCGCTGATGGCGGAGCTACCGCGAGCGTGGTTTGTGTCGGCTGACAACACTGTGCTGATTCAACTGCAACAGGACCGTATCTTGGTGAATTGGCGGTCGAATGCGGGTCAGGGTATATACCCGCATTACTCGGCTATTTCAGAACGGTTTAAGGAAATATATCGAATTTTTACGACCTTCGTGGCGGATGCGGGCCTCGGCGATCTAGCCGCCGAATTATGTGAGATGACATATATCAACCACATGGGGTCATGGCCGCGGGATGTGGCGATGACACCGCAGACCTGGCTTCGCGGATGTTCGGGCGATCAAGGTTTTGAATGGACTGGCGAGATGGAGGATTTTGCAACTGCTTCTCGCTTTGCTTTGCGTCGGCCGGATGGTCAGCCCTTTGGGCGTCTGACGGTGCAGGCGTCCACAATCATCGCCCCACCAACCGGTGATCGATCTCTGCAGGTCGAGATTACTGTTCGAGGTTATCCAGACGTCAGTACATTTGACGGCGTGCGTGCCTTTCACGATATGGCCCATGATCGGATCGTTCGCTGCTTTGCCGCGATCACCACCGAAAGTGCGCATAAGGACTGGGGGAGGCTACCGGCGTGATATTTGCTTGGACCAGCCACGCGGGTGATCCCTTCCTTTGGTTTTCCGGAACCGTACCACAACGATATCGGCGCGGCCAAATGGCTGACTTACCGGGAACCTTTCTTGGACACCGCGCACCCGAAGGGTGGAGTAAAATCGCGGAATTTGCCAAAGCCTTCTACGTTGGACTGGAATCCGCGATCGACTTGGCGGCCGAGGATTTCGCCGATCGGCCGGATGAAACGCTCTGGGATGCGGCTGTTTCCGCGATTGAGGACTTCGCACCGCATGTGCCGCCCCCTCTGGTCACGCCTCTGCAACTTGGCGGGGTAAGTGTCGAGTGGCATTTGCTCGATCTGGATATCGAAATACGGTTCCGGGCAGGCTATCCACCGTTTGTCGTGATCGACGATGTGCGTGGCGAGTTGCCGGCGTTTGGCGGTCATGATTTGGCTCTTGCCAATAGCGTAGCGGCCTTACGGTTGCTCGCCAGCAGACGGTCGCAGCCAGGCGTTATCGATGCCGCCGCGTGATATTGACCGGCCCGGCCAACTCATCGCGGACCCTACCGAAGGCGTTGTAAGGCGGGCGCTTCGCAATCGGAAGCAGCCTATGGTTTTCGACCAGCGCATGCAGTGCTATCGATTGCCGGCATCGGCATTCGAACCAAGGCTGCCTCAGAACCGGCCGAATGCCCACCGGTTCGACCGGTATTTATCGGTGAATGTCGAGTCCTCCCTTCTGGAGGATGGACTTGCACTGGATTGGGGATGCGACCATCTGAGGTTCTATGCAGGCAGGTTGACTGTTGCGTCAATCGCGACCGTGCCACTGACCGTATCATGGGAGCCGGTTGAGCCGGACGCCCCTGATCCTGGTAATCCCCATCACGGGGCAATTAACGGTCTCGTGGAATTATATTATGAGGCTATGGACCGCTACGAACTTGCCATTCAGCGCCTTGCCCGGGCTTCTCAGATTCTCTCCGCGTGTCTTACTGCCAGCGGAACAAACTGAAGTCGCGGGCCGCTCGTAACGAACGACCCGGTTCCCACTGTTAAGCCAGGGCGGCCTGAACCTTTTGCACGATCGCCGTGAACGATGCTGGATCGTCGTAGGCAATGGCGGCAAGAACCTTACGATCCATCTCGATCCCGACCTTCTTCAGGCCGGCGATGAAGACCGAATAGGTCAGCCCGTGTTCCCGAACCGCGGCGTTGATGCGCTGGATCCAAAGACCGCGGAATTCGCGCTTTTTCACCCGGCGATCGCGATAAGCATACTGAAGCGATTTCTCCAGCCGCTCCCGAGCGATGCGGTAATTGGTGGACGACCGGCCGACAAAGCCCTTCGATTGCTCAAGGACCTTCTTGTGACGGGCGTGGGTGGTGGTACCCCGTTTGACGCGTGCCATATGTGCCTGCTCCCGTTACGCGATGCCGTAGGGGGCCCACTGCCTGACGGTAATTCCGTCGGCATGGGTCAGGGTCTGGCTGCCGCGGTTTGTCCGCTTGGCCTTCTGACTGCGGGCGCTGAGGCAATGGCGCTTTTTACCGGGGCCGGCCAGTACCTTGCCGGTCGCGGTAATCTTGAACCGCTTCTTGACCGACGACTTGGTCTTCAGTTTGGGCATTTTAGTCTCCTTATGGTTCGCGCTTGCCCGTCCGGGGTGGACGAAAACGGCAAGCAGTCGCGGCCGGGCATGCCCTTCCAGGCCCGGACTCGCAAACAGACGCGCGATATAGCGGCGACGGCGGCGGCAGGCAAGCGCGGATCGCCGCAAGTCGCGAATGTCGCGTTCGGCCTTCGTCGGCACCGGCACCGGCGATCCCGGACGCGGTCATCCCCGCGATAAGGGATTCTCCGTAGTGGACATTGCCCGCCGCGACGTGCCCAAATACCGGAAGCCGCCGGGATACCGGTCACGTCCTGGTCCCGGGCGGCCGGTCAAACGGTCGGGAGTCAACGATGCAAATTACGGTTGCCGGCAAGCAGGTCGATTTGTCCGATGCGCTGCGGACTCGGGTATCCACCCAGATGGATACGATCGCGGCCAAGTATTTCGATCACGCACTTGAAGCGCACGTCACCTTCAGCCGGGCCCGAAGTTTTTTCACCTGCGACATCAACGTTCACGCCGGCCGCGGCCTGCAACTGCGCGGCGAAGGCGAAGCAGCCGACGCCAACACCGCATTCGACGACGCGGCGGAACACATCGCCAAGCGCCTGCGCCGGTATCGCCGCCGCGTGAACGACCACCATCGCGACCTGGCGCAGCGCGCCCGTCCGGAAGCCGCCCGGCAATATATCCTCAAGGAGGACGAACACGACGGCGGGGTGGCCGCGACCGACACGCGTACCCTTGACGAGGCCTATGCAACGGTGGTCGCCGAAACCCAGACCGACATCGCCGTGCTGTCGGTGGGGGAAGCGGTGATGCGGATGGACCTCGCCGATCAGGCGGTCATGATGTTCCGCAACAGTGTTTCCGGCGTGTTGAACGTGGTCTATCGGCGCGCCGACGGGCATATCGGCTGGATCGACCCCGGAACCGCCGCCTCGGACGGCTAACCCTGGCCGTTTCGTCCAGCGCGGTCCTGGTCTAACCTGTTCCTTCAGGATCGACGGGGAACAGGATGCGCCCGCAAGCAGAAGCCATGAAGGCGTTGTTGGACCAGCCCGCGTTGCGGGTTGTCCCCGGCTGCGGCGACGGCCTGGGCGCTCGGCTCATCGAGGAATCCGGCTTCCAGATCGGCTTCGCGTCCGGTTCGTCCATCTCCGCCACGCGGCTGGCGATGCCAGATATGGATCTGCTGACGTTCCCCGAAATGCGCGATGCCGTCGAGGCGATGATCGCCGCCGCCCCGAACGTCCTTTGGCTGGCGGACGGCGACACCGGCTACGGCAACGCGATCGCCGTGCAAAAGACCGTGCGCGGCTATGCCCGATCCGGCGCGGCGGCGATCCTGATCGAAGACAAGCAATGGCCCCGCCCGCTCGGCCGCCAGGGCGCCAAGCTGGTCGTCGAGCGGGAGGAGGCGCGGCTGCGCTGCCGCGCGGCGGTGGCGGCCGCGCGCGACGAAGGGGTGTTGTTGCTGGCACGAACCGACGCACGCGGGTCGCGCGGCTTTGGCGAGGCGTTGGACCGGTTGAAGGATTTTGTCGCCGAAGGCGCTGACATCCTGTTCCTGGACTCGCCCGCGAGCGAGGCGGAAATGCGGGAGGCGGTGCGGGCGTGCCAGGGCAGGCCTTCGGTCGCGGTGACCAATCCGGCCGGAAAGCACTTCAAGCCGGGGGACGGCGTGCTGGCCGAAATCGGCATAAAGCTGGCGATCTATCCGCAAGATATACTCGCCGCCACCGTGCTGGCGGTGCGGGCGGCACTGGCCGGTTTGAAGGGGGGGCCGAAGGCGGCGATGGCGGGCGTCCCGGAGTTAGCGGCGGCTATCCGGACGACGGATTATCTCGCGCTGGATGAACGCCTGGCGCGCGGCGGATAAGACGACCAATCCCGCTTCCCCTGGTCCTATTGCCCCGCCGCGACGATCGTCCCCACCGGAAACGATCGCAGTTCCGACTGGGCGGACTTGAACACCGCGTCCTGTTCGTGTCCCTTGCGCCGGGCCAGTACGCCCACCCGTTCGGACAGGTATTCGCCGAGCGCCAGCGCGCCGATTGCGCCGTCGGGTCCATGCGGCACGCGACCATCGAACGCCTCGCGCAGGGCGTACACGAAGACGCCGTTGTGGCCGTCGTAGCTATCCATCGCCTCTTGAACGGAAGACGACGCCGCCAGCAGATAACGTCCGGTCTCATGACCGACATTGGCCATGGCGTCCGCGGTCACGACGCCAGAATGGCAGGTATCCAGAAACAGCAGCGCATCGCGCGCCCGGATGCGCGACAACGCGCCGATCAGCGCCGACTCGCCGATCGACTGGCGTGCGATCGCCGTCCACGATGTTACGTCGGCGACGTCTTGCGGGACCAGGAGAAACCGGCCGTCGTCCTGTAGCACAGCACCGTGCGTGGCGGCGTAGAACAGGAACGTATCGCTGGGCCGCACCGCCCCGGCGAGGCGGTCGAAAGCGGCAAGAATGCCGGCTTTGGTGGCCTGCGCGTCGGTCAGCAAGGTTATATCCACGGACTGAAATATCTTGCTGCCCGCCTGTTTCATCAGGCCGGCGAAGGTTGTGGCGTCGGCCACACCCTCGTTCAACGTCAGGCTGGGGGCGGCGAAATGGTCGATTCCGATGGCCAGCACGAACAGGCGGCCGCCGGACTCTCCCGGTATTTCCCCGGACAGTTCCAGCGGCGCGGTTTCGGCGAAAACATCGCCGGACTTGTCATACACGCGCAGTTGAATCCGGTTGTCGCCGGGATCCAGGGACAAATCGACACTGGCCGAAGCGACAGCTCCGGTTTCCGCGGGCGCTTGGGTCCGGCCGGCATTGCGCGCATTGATAAACGCGTCGATGCCGCCGATGCCCAGCCCGTGGTCGGTCAGTCGCAGCGTCAGGCGCAGGTCGGTGGCGCCGGCCGGCAGAGGTATCGTGCCGGCAAAATGCGGATCGACCGGCTGGCAGCCGGATGGGGTCGCCGCACAGGCCCCGGCGATTTCGATCTGGGGCAACTGGCCGAGGCGGGCGCGCAGATCGCCGATGTCCTTCAGCCGCGCGTTGGCCGGGCCGGAATTGCCGGCCAGCGCCGCCCGCACGGCGGCAGGCGCGTACAGCGCCCGGTAGGCCTGCGAAAAACTGGTCCACTCCGGCTGCTGGTCCTGACCGCGATTCATTTGTATTCCAACGAGATCGTCGCCGCCACGTCCGGCGTGATCGAACAAGCCATCCGGTGTAAACAACACCCAGCGCATGCCATCGGCATGCGTGAAAAGCGCACCCCGGCTTTCGATGGCGGACGATGCGACGCCGTACCAGCGCACGGTACCATCGAGCAAGGCAGCCACCGCCGTCCGGCCATCGGGCGTGACGGTCACGGCGCTCACCGCCGCGGGAACCGGTTCGGATGCAACGGCGCGTCCATTGCCGGCGTAGAGTCGCAGGTGGGTATCTGTCCCAAGCAGCACGCCGCCGCCGGGCATTGCCACCGCGCTCCGGCTGAACTCGGTCCGGTCGAGCGGCAGTGCCACACCGTGCAGGCGCGGCACCGCGGTGTCTTGCCAATCGGTCAGTCCGGCGGGCGGTTTGGTCGCCGCGAAGGCCGGATCCGCCGCGGCGACCGTACTCAGGGTATCGGCTACAACGTCGAAATGCATAAGTCCGGCGGAGGTGGCGAATTCGGCCGCGGACCCCGATGCCGACACAGTCAGCCCCCCGGCGCGCGCCGGACGCAGGTCGGCCATCGGCGCGGCCGGCCGCAATGCCACGGTGCCATCCGGCGCCAGGCGCCCCCAGCCAGGATCCTCGGTGGCATAGACCGCCCCACCGCCGGGAACGGGCCGGATATCGAGGACCGTATCATGCGAAACCGGAAGGTCGGTAGGCGGACCGAGGCCGAAATCGTCCCAGCGGCGAATGACATAGCCATGCGCGCCGCGGGCATAGCCACCGGCCAGAAGCTGCACGCCGCCGGCGGTGTCCGCGACCCATGCAATGGCAAGCAACCCCTCGCCGGTCAGTCCGCTGACATCGGGAGCGAACACCGGTGCGAGCGTATTGGCCGATAGCACATCGACCCGAAGCCTGCCCTGCCGGTCCAGGCCGTCATAGGCGACGGCAATCAGACTGCCGCCGGGCGACACCGCCAGACCCCAGGGACGGAGTCCGGGACCCGGTTCCGCCTCGGCTTTTTTTCCGTCGCGATCGTAGGCCCGCACTTTACCATCGGCGGCGGTGGCAAACAGCCGTCCCTGACTGTCGAACGCCACGCGCCGGACGGGCGCGCCAATCGCGGTATCCTGGAACAGGGGCTTGCCGGAACGGGCATCCCATTCCCGCACGCCGCCATGCGCCAGTCCGGCGGCCAGCCTGGTGCCATCGGGCGACACCGCCAGATCGTTCACCGGGGATGGCAGGCCGGGAAGCCGCCCGACCAGAACAGCGTTCGCCACGTCGAACAGATAGATGCAGAATGTGCCATCCCACAGGCCGCCGGTCGCGCCGGCCGCGAACACCCTGCGTCCATCCGGAGAGATCGCGACCGCGTACAGTTCGCCCTCTTGCGCCGGCCCAATGGGCGGACGAAGAACGGTGCGCTGCCTGCCGTCCGGCAGCGACCACACCCGGATCGTTTTGTCATAGCTGGCGGACACCATCAGCCGCCCCGATGGCGCCACCGCCAGACGCGGCACCGCACCGATGTGGGCGCCGGCCTCGATCCGCGGAAACGGTTGTTGCGGCGGCGTCTGTGCGGCGGCCGGCCCAAGACCGGCGGCCACCAGCGCGATCGCCGGCAACAGGCGCGCGATACGGGTTACAACCCCTGCGGCCGGGACGAGGCTTGCGGCCTGACGCGGGCTCCACGGCGTCATCCAGCGGCCAGTTCGAAGCCCGACGCCTGTGCGCTTTGCGCCACCGCCACGCTTTGCGCGAAGTCGTCGCGCCGGGCCGCGTTGCTGCCTGCCAGGGTGCGAACGTCGCCGCTGTTGCTGGATGCCTGGCTGGAGTCGGCCGCCACCGTCCGGCGCGCCGCGGACGAATCCAACTCGTTGGCGGCCAGATAACCGCGCGTGCCGCTTGCGGTCTCGACCGACGCATAACCGTTGCGTCCACCGATCACGCGCACCTGTTCGCGCTGGCTCACCCTGGCGATGTCCGGGGCCGAGGCATCCGGCCGCACTTTTAACGGCGCGGCGTGACGCACCGTGGCGGACTGGGCGGGTACGGGCGCGGACCTGGGCACGGCCATGGGGGCTGACTGAACGGATGCGGGCGAAGTCGTGCCGCCTTGGGCGACGTTGCCGGCGGCCATCGCGAATTGCTGGCCGCGATCCTGTATTTGCCGGTCAACCGATTGGGCAATGGACAAATCGCGCTGCGCGCGCTGGCGTATGTCCGCCATGGCTGTGTCGGCCGATGCGCGGTCGATTCGATGGGCGCGATAGTCGGCACGGATTTGGCTTGCCTGACGGAAGCGGCAATCGTTCAACTGGTCGAACGCGATTTGTGTCTTGTCGATCTGTCCGTTTTCGCGGACCAGATCGCTGCCGATCCGCCGGTTGAGCGCCGTCTGGTCCAGATTTTGCTGTTGGAGTGCCATCCAATACGCACCTGCGCCGCCGGCAACGGCACCGGCCAGGGCGCCCAATGCCGCGCCGCGCAAATTGCCGGTCGCCAGACCGCCGATCGCGGCGCCACCCAAAGCACCCAGCGCCGCCCCCCCGGCGATATCCGCACCGAAGTAATCGCCGGTTGAGTCCAGTGCGACAACATAAGGCCGGCACGTGTCGCTGCCGTCGTCCGGGCCGATACGCTGCGCTCGGGTGCTGAACTGGCCGGTCGTGCAGCCAGTCAACAGAGCCCCTGCGACCACAATTGACAGCATACCCCTATACCGTCTGACGTACGGCGCATTTCGCATCGTCCACTCCCTGCCGGCTCATTTCAGGATAAACGATTGTAACACGCTATTGCGTAAGATCATCGTCATTTATGAAATCCCGGCAACCTTTTGATCGTTTGACTTATCCTCAGCTGAGTTGCGGGAACTGCCGGCGGGGTGCCGGGTATCCAAGGGTTGCGGGAAAGCCGCGGGTTCGCCATAGACAGCGCCCTTGCAATCATCGGAACATATACGCCATGCCTGCCATTACCTTGCCCGACGGTTCCCAGCGCCAGTTCGACGCGCCGGCGCCGGGCGTTCCGGTGACAGGGACAATGGTGGCCGAGGCGATCGGTCCCGGTCTGGCCCGCGCCGCGCTGGCGATGAGGCTGGATGGCAAGATCGCCGATCTGGCGACCCCGATCGAGCACGACGCCAGCGTTGTTTTCATCACGCGGCGCGACCCCGAGGCGCTGGAGATGATCCGCCACGACGCCGCCCATGTTCTGGCCGAGGCCGTGCAGGCGCTGTATCCCGGTACGCAGGTCACCATCGGGCCGTCGATCGAGAACGGCTTTTACTACGACTTCGCCCGGAACGACCCGTTCACCCCGGCGGACTTTGCCGCCATCGAGGCGAAGATGCGGGAGATCGTCGCGAAAGGCGCGCCGTTTGTCCGGCGGGAAATCGATCGGGACGAGGCCATCGCTTTTTTCCAGGCCAAGGGCGAGAAGTACAAGGCGCAGTTGATCCAGGATCTGCCAGCGACCGAAACGATCAGCCTGTACAGCCAGGGCGATTGGATCGATTTGTGCCGTGGCCCGCATATGCGGTCCACCGCCGATGTCGGTACTGCGTTCAAGCTGATGCGGGTGGCCGGCGCGTATTGGCGCGGGGACCACCGCAACGCCATGCTGTCCCGCATCTACGGCACCGCCTGGCGCGACCAGAAGGAACTCGACGCCCATCTGAGTCAGTTGGAGGAAGCCGAACGCCGCGACCACCGTAAGATCGGCAAGGAAATGGACCTGTTCCATATTCAGGAGGAAGCGGTCGGCTCGATTTTCTGGCATCCCAAGGGCTGGAAATTGTACCGCACGGTCGAGGCGTACATGCGCCGCCGCCTGGACGCGGCCGGTTATCAGGAGGTGAAGACTCCGCAACTGGTGGACCGGTCTTTATGGGAAAAATCCGGCCACTGGGACAATTACCGCCAGAACATGTTCATCGCGCAGGTGGAGGAGGAGGACAAGTTCCTCGCCCTGAAGCCGATGAGCTGCCCGTGTCACGTGCAGATTTTTCGTCACGGCCTGCGGTCTTACCGCGAACTACCGCTGCGGATGGCCGAGTTCGGCAGTTGCCACCGCTATGAACCGTCCGGCGCGCTGCATGGCATCATGCGGGTGCGGGCGTTCACTCAGGACGACGCGCATATATTCTGCACCGAGGATCAGATCGCCGCGGAAACCGCCCGGTTTGTCGGATTGCTGTCGGTGGTTTATCGCGATTTCGGCTTCCCGGACTTTCGCATTAAATTCAGCGACCGGCCAGAAGCGCGCATCGGCAGCGACGCGGCCTGGGACCAGGCGGAGGGCGCGTTGCGCGAAGCCTGCGCCATCGCCGGGGTCGCGTTCGAACTCAACCCTGGCGAGGGCGCCTTCTACGGTCCGAAGCTGGAATTCGTGCTGCGCGATGCGATCGGCCGCGATTGGCAATGCGGCACCTTGCAGGTCGATCCAAACCTGCCGGAACGGCTGGACGCCGAATATGTCGGCGAAGATGGCGCCCGCCACCGTCCGATTATGCTGCACCGAGCGATTTTGGGTAGTTTCGAACGGTTTTTAGGCATTTTGATCGAGCAATACGCCGGCCGGTTTCCGCTGTGGCTGGCGCCCGTGCAGGTTGTTGTCGCCACCATCGTGTCCGATGCCGACGATTACGCCCGCGAGGTCGCCGCCGCCTTCGCCGCCGCCGGCCTTGCGGTGAACACCGACCTGACCAACCAGAAGATCAACGCCAAGGTCCGCGAACACAGCCTGGCGCATGTTCCGGTGTTGGCCGTGGTTGGCCGCAAGGAGGCGGAAAACCGCACCATCGCGCTGCGACGGCTGGGGAGTCAGGCGCAGGAAATCGTCCCGCTTCATGAAGCGGTTGGCAGACTTGCATCGGAAGCAACACCGCCCGATCTAATTTCAGGCAAGATGGCTTGATTTTAGCCCGCCCTTTCGCCCACACTACCAAATGGTCATCGGTGCCCGCATGCGCGCGGCGCCGCGACCGTTGTAACAGAGACAGGAGAGAACGATAGCCAGAGGACCAATGGCCGCCCCGCCAACCCGCGACGGCCCCCGCGTAAACGAAGAAATCCGGATCCCCCAGGTTCGCCTGATCGATCAGGACGGTGAAATGCAGGGCGTGCTGACGGTGCGGGAAGCGATGCAACGCGCGTTCTCGGTCGGCCTCGATCTGGTGGAGATCAGCCCCAACGCCGATCCGCCGGTCTGCAAGATCCTGGACTTCGGCAAGTTCAAATACGAACAGCAAAAAAAGAAAAACGAAGCCAAGAAAAAGCAAAAAGTTATCGAGATCAAAGAGATCAAGGTTCGCCCCAACATCGATGAGAACGACTATCAGGTGAAGATGCGCGCCATGAAGTCGTTTATCGAGGAAGGCGACAAGGTCAAGGTAACCCTGCGATTCCGTGGCCGCGAAATGGCCCACCAGGACATCGGTGTGCGTGTGCTGGAACGGATCCGGGCGGAAATGGACACGACATCGAAGGTCGAGCAGATGCCCCGCATGGAAAACCGCCAGATGGTGATGGTTCTGTCGCCCCGGTAAGCCGCCCCCACCGTGGCATGGCCGACGCGACCCCGGCCATGCCACCATCGAAGGCCCCTGCCCCATGCCCATTGTGCCCGCCGCTGCCCTGCAAGACGTCGCCCACCTGATCGCACGCCGCATGGGCAGCGACGAAGCCGAAGCCGCCCAGGTCGCCGATCATCTGGTGCGAGCCAACCTCGCCGGCCACGACAGCCATGGCGTTGGGATGCTGCCCACCTATGTCCGCCTGCTCCACGAAGGCCTGCTGATCCCCAACCAAACCGCCGAAACCGTCCTGGATGCCGGCGCCCTGCTGACCATCGACGCCCGGCGCGGAGTCGGCCAGCGCATGGCCGCCGACGCCGTAAAACGCGCCATCGCCAGGGCACAACAACTCGGAGCCTGCGTGCTGGCCTTCCGCAACGCGTCCCATATCGGTCGCATCGGCACCTACGCCGAACTCGCCGCGTCGGAAAACTGCGCGTTTACCGCCTTCGTCAACGTCGCCGACCACCACGACGTGCAGGCAACCTGGGGAGCCGCCGAACCGCGCCTCGGCACCAACCCGTTCTGCGCCGCCGTCCCCGGACCGGACGGCCCCGCCCTTATGCTGGACATGGCCACCACCACCATCGCCGCCGGCAAAGCCCGCGTCGCCTACAACAAAGGCATTCCCGTCCCCGATCACTGCCTGATCGACGCAGCCGGCAACCCCACCGACGACCCAACCGGCTTCATCCGCGACCGCACCGGCGCCTTACGCGCGTTCGGCACCCACAAAGGATCCGGCATGGCGATCATGTGCGAGGTCATGGCATCCGCCATCGCCGGCGGGCAGGGCGCCTTTCACGACCCCAAAGGCGGCGTCCTGAACTCCATGCTCGCCACCGTCATCGACCTGACCAAACTGGGCAACCCCGCGCAAATCGCCGCCGACATCGCCGCCGTGAAAGCCCACGTCAAATCCGCCCGCCCCGCGCCCGGTTTCGGCCCCGTCCTTACCCCCGGCGAACCCGAACGCCGCCACGCCGCCGCCCGCGCCCAATCCGGCATCGACGTCGACGACACCACCTGGCACGACATTCGCGCCGCCGCCCAAACGCTCGGTATTACCCCAGCCGAGTTCGATACCGCCGCCGCCAGCCGAACCGCCTAACCGCCGCCGATCAGCCGGTCCAGCCGCCGCAGCGCCAGCAAATACCCCTGCGTCCCGCACCCCGCGATCACCCCGTCCGCCCGGCCCGACACGAACGAATGATGCCGGAACGGCTCCCGCTTATGCACGTTGGAGATGTGGACCTCGATCACCGGCCCGTCGAACGCGTTCAGCGCGTCCAGGATCGCCACCGACGTATGCGTGAACGCCGCCGGATTGATCGCGATACCCCCGGCTTCCCCCCGAGCCTGATGAATCCAGTCGATCAGTTCGTATTCCCGGTTGCTTTGGTGAAACCGCACCGTCAGCCCCAGATCGGCCGCCAGCGCGAGGCAATCCCGTTCCACATCCGCCAGCGTTTCGTTTCCATAGATCGCCGGCTGCCGCAAACCCAGCAGATTGAGGTTCGGGCCGTTCAGGATATAGACAAGCCGGGACATCGCGCCGTGTTCCTTCGCTGCGGAGGCCGCCTGGATACGGCGAATGTGCCGCGTCCGGAAGCCCGTTACAGCAGCGCCTTCAACCGCAGCAGCCCGAACGACGCGACCGTCATCGCGTCCTGGATGGTGCCGTCGCGGATCATCGCTTCCACCGCGGCCAGCGGGAAGTCCTGGCAGACCATATCCTGTTCGGAGGATTCGCGGTCCGGCGCGCCTTGCGTCAGGTGTGTGGCCAGGAAGACGTGGCCGCGTTGCGTGCAATAGCCGGGGCCTTGGAAGATTGTGCCCACCGCCAGCATGCGGCCGGCGGTCAGGCCGGTTTCTTCTCGCAGTTCCGCCGCCGCCAGTTCGGCGGGGTCTGTATCGGGCGCGTGTTCCCACAGCCCCATGGGAAATTCCCGCGTGCGGACGCCGACGGGGTAGCGGTACTGGTCCACCAGCGTCAGGCGCCCGTCTTGCCAGGGGACGATGACGGCGAAATCCGCACGTTCCACCACGCCATACAGGCCGGGGGAGCCGTCGGCGTGGCGGATTTGGTCTTCGCGCACGCGCGTCCAGCGGTTTTGGTAGGCGATGCGGGTGGACAGGGTGAGGATCGGGCTGGGCATGGGTGGGTGGCCTGTGGGTGTACAAAAAAACATAACGTAGTCTGGCCGAAGGTCGAGGCAACGATGTGCCGTCTCCATATGGCCAAACAGCGGTGCAATCTTCATCCTTGTCACTTGGGCAACATTCAAGATACCTTCTGTGCGCCGCAGGCTCTTTCGCGGATTGATCAAAACAGTTAAAGGCGCGGTGATGGAACCCGATGAAACCGCTGGCCTGCTTGGTGCGGCTCGAGCCATGCTAGCAGCACTCTGGGGCCGGGCCATGAATAATGAATTAACTGACGAAGAGGCGGTAGCCGTTAAACGTGGATGTATGGCCGTCGCGCTTATTGACAAAGGCATTGACGGCGTCTCACCGTTTCCTGATCGGAAAGATAAATGACTGGAACGTTGGTGTTCTGCACGTCATATGCAGAGACAGAGACCATTTGGACCAATCGTTATCGCCTCTGGGTGAACGCAATCGGCGGCGGGGAAATTCAACACGACCATTTGTTGCTAGTCGATGACGCATCGCCCGTGCTTCCAGTTTGGTCGGATACGCGGATAACGAATCGGCTGGCAGACACGCCGCACGCAAAACCTATAACGCTTTATCGCTTTGACAAGCGTTTGGGCCGCCAGGGTCGTACCGTCTATCCCGGCTGGTATCGCTCCTTCTGCTTCGCGGCGCGGTTTGCGGAAACCCATGGCTTCACCCGCGTTGTTCATATCGAATCGGACGGCTTCATTATCAGCCGGAAAATGCAACACGCCATTAATGCGGTTACCGACGACTGGATCGCGCCGGCCATTCAAAGCCACCAAATGCCGGAATCCGCGGTCCAGGTCATGGCTGGCAGGGGTCTTCGGTCATTTTTCGATTTTGCCAAAAAGCCCTATAGCGATAACGTCGGGTATGAAGCCGAAAATATACTTCCATTTACCCGCATTGAACGTCAATTCGTCGGCTCTCGGTACGGAGAAACATTGCATTACGTGCCGCGCGAGGCTGACTTCGTTACCCAGACTAATCCAGCGACACAGGGCGATGCGGCATATTATTGGTGGCTTCGACCTGACCTGTTACCCTTCCCCGCAGACCGAGACCGCACAACGATGACAAGTGATACGCTAAGCGCATCCGCGTCCGATTATCAGTCACATTTTCGCATCGCTCATGCGGAAAAAACGGGCGAGACCTATGAAAAGGACCTGGGACCTGAACTTCGGCATACGGGTATGGGCTATTTGGAGTTTATGGAAGTCCTAGCCGACGCCCTGTCACCCCGGACTTATTTCGAGATCGGGACCGAGGCTGGGCACTCATTGCGCTCGGTACGATGCGACGCGGTTTGCGTCGATCCAGACTTTGAAATTTCTCAAAACGTATTTCAGGGACGGCGCGTCGCCCACTTTTTTCAGATGGCATCGGATGATTTCTTTGCCCATTACGATCTCCGAATTTATCTTTCATGCGGTGTGGACTTGGCGTTCCTGGACGGACTTCATCATTATGAGGTGCTGTTGCGGGATTTTATCAACACCGAACGGTATTGCCACGAGCGATCGCTGGTACTGCTGCACGATTGTTTACCGTTGAACGAAAGAATGGCGGAACGGCAGCAGCGCCTGGATGAAAATGAAGATGCCGAAACGCGTCACGCTTGGACCGGAGACGTGTGGAAGATTCTACCCATACTGCGCAAATATAGGCCCGATTTACGGATCGTACAATTCGACTGCGGCCCCACCGGCCTTATAGGATGCTCGGGCCTTGATCCACAGTCACAAGTTTTGTCAGAAAATTACGACAAAATATTGAGAGAGTTCGACGATGTTACCCTTTCACAGTTTGGCCTTTCCGAACTTTGGACACAATATCCAACAATAGACACGAACAAGCTTGCGGCCAAATTAGAGGATTTTTGCTCAGTGGTATTTGTTAACAAAAACTAGGAAAATAGAAGGTGAGCTAACTTATGAAAGCTTGCTTTAATGCAGTCGCTGCGTCTTCCCTGTGTTGGGGGGCCTCATTCCTGATACTTGCATTTTTTAATTTGATTGCCAATGCAGAGGCGGAAAGCATCTGGCTAGCACCAAAGGCGCCATATCCACCTGCGCATATTGTCGCTTCGCCCGACTTGATGAATATGTTTCAACCAGACGCCCCTTGGAATATTGTCTCTGCAAATGTTGCGGTACTCAAATTACCGACGCAATTTCTTGCTTGGGTTCCAAGTATTCAGCTGACAATAATTTTAGACGACCTAAAGCGCAGAGGAATCAAACTCGGTCTTGAGAGTCTTGCCCAAAGTGTGCTGAACCAACCAGTCTGCGGCCAGGGGGTGGAGGGTTATGGTGTCCCGGAACAGGCTGACAAAATTGCCGCCAAGGTTATCGCTGCAGGCGGCACCATAAGCTTTGTGGCAATGGACGAGCCGCTCTTTTTTGGGCACTTTTTCGATGGCCTAACGGCATGCCATAGCTCAGTGCAGAATGTCGCTGAGCGGGTAGCGGCCATCATCGGTCGGTACCGCGCCGCTTTTCCGGACGTCGTTATCGGCGATATCGAACCAGCCGGCGCACCAATGATCGACGGATGGAGCGATGCATTCACCAAGTGGGTTAGTGCTTTTCGCATTACCGTTGGTACGCCGCTGGGTTTCCTTCACGTTGATTCCGACTGGAACAACCCCAACCATGTTTCGGGACTGATTCGGTCCATAAAACTTGCGGAGCAAAACGGACTGCGAACTGGAGTCATTTATAATGGCAGGGATAACGATACATCCAACGAGGAATGGATTGACCATGCAAGAATAAATATCCACGATGTTGAAGCCGCGTTAGGTCACGTGCCGGACGAAGTTATCTTCCAATCATGGACGCCTTATCCGTCCATGATTATGCCAGAGACAAATAATTATACATTAACCGGTCTGATTTGTTATTATTTGCATAAATGCGCGACGCGCTAGTATTTGTCACGGGTATCACTATCGGGCTACAGGCCGAATTGGAGCATTCCACGTTTACCCGTTGGTCGCGGTGGGTCGATGGCTCACGTACGTTAGAACCCCTGCAAAAGCCAAGCACGCCAACTTATCGGTGCCCGTCATTTAAGCGGTACAGTAGTAGCCCATAGTTCAGCCAATCAACATCATCACTAGCCGGAAAGCTTCCAGTGGGACTGGCTTGGGGGGTTTACAAAGCTCACCCATCCGAACCGGCCCGATCTCAGACCCGTCAACAAAGTGGGCATAGTATTCGCAATCAAATTGAACCGCTGCGTTACCGAGCAGTTCGATCCGAAGGCCCATCAAGGGTAAGTTCTTTCCCCGAGTCCCACAAAATTCGCCAGCGTGCGACCAGTCCGTGAGTGACCCATCGGCAGCAATAGTCTGATAGCGGAGATCAAATTTCTGAATACTCCCTCTTGGTTCGATCGCGAATCCCTCTAACCAGATTTTGCTGCCTGGCGCATTTACCCAGGAATCGCCCGAGCACCATATGTCACCACTGTTTTGAACGTGAGCAAGAATATCAATTTCCGGACTATTATCTTGCCTATAGAGATCTATAAAGTCGTCCTCAGCTTTGGTCGTTAGCTCTTTTGCATCTTCGAAGCATGACGCATACATCCTTAGCAGCAAAGCGGTGTATTTCATCGAGGGGTATCTCCCCAAGTAATTTCTTGCAAAATTCTGACCTTCGTGGGCGAACATTCTGAAGTATCCGGGACATTTTTCTTCTAGTTCTATCACAGAAATGATATCGCTATCATGTTCAATGGGCACGAAATGAAGCCAGGGTATTAAACCACTAAAGTAATAAAGTTGATGCGGTGATTTGTATTTCAGAAGAACGCTGTTGCTCTTTAGCGAGATCGCCACACGCGAGCATGTGGCGCCATTTCCGTCCATTGATATCAGAAATTTGTGGCGAAATTGCTCTGGCCATTCGACCCTATTTCCAGTTCCAATACCCATGTTACGCAGCAATTCCTTCGTTTCCTCCGCGTCATATTGGACTACAACAGGTATAAGAAAATTCACTTTGGCGTTCCCTGCGAAAAACATCGCTGACCTTAGCCTCGGATGGGAACGCAACTCGATCGCTTCACGAGTTACATACCCGCCAGACGACGCGCCGACGAAGATGGCTGAATCGATCTTTTTATCATACGGTATGGGATCGATATGGTCTGGATTGGCGGTATAGAATTTCCAGTCCAAAAAATCGACATCCGGCAATAAAATTGCGTTCGTTTCGGCCAATTTTTGAAATGAGAAAATCGGAAAATCGTCCAATGCCAGCCCCCCGTCGTCTAGATCGACAGCCATCGTAATATTGATATCCAAAGAAAAGGCTTTTACCGTTTTCCGCAGGAATTCATGGTATAAGCGTGCGCGGAGAACCGGTCCTTCGCGCAGGCCACCCGGCTTGGGCGTCATTGTGACTTGACCATCTTTAATTTCAAATAAGGTGATTGAGGGTCTTGTTTCATTAAGATTGCGAAATTTTTCCAGCGCAGATGTTAGATCGACCCCACGTCGTCGCCAGTAGGTCGCCTCCTTCAAGCACCATGACCTTATCGTCATATCCACGTCTGGGTACGAATTCGCGACATTTGCGTAGATGTTTGGCTTGGTCGGACGCATAACGAGCAACTTTGCTGAATTAGATTAAACCAAGTCATTATATCACATTCCCAATTTATAGCAAGCTAACCGATGATACATCAGCAGTTCTCAATGCGACTGAGTCGCGCTCGCGGTTATGCCGATGAGTCCGAAATGCAACAGGTAAGCTGAACCGTCACTTCACCTCTAAATGGGGGATTCGCAAAAGCTCCGGATTGGGATTCCT
>JAJZFA010000020.1 GCA_021805565.1 Pseudomonadota bacterium | reverse complement strand
GCCCGTCACGGTTATTGACACATTTCCTAATATAGCCTAATTTTCCAGGAATGGAAACCTCATCCCCGCCGAACCCTTCCATCCACCTCCTCACCGCGCTGTATCACCAGCTCGTCCATACCCTCATCGAGGTGCTGCCGCCGCCGCGCGGCGACACGCCCGTCGGGCTACAGGCCCGAAAACTATCGGCCATCGGCAAGATCGCCGCGCTGGCGCCGCTGAACGCCGATGAGGCCGATCTCGCCGCCCACTGCATCGCCGCCCGAGCGCAGGCGGACGAAATGTTGCGGCTGGCCCGTCTGAACGAGCATGACTCCGTATTGGCCGCGCGGCTGAGCGCGGAGTACCGATCGACGATGCGCCTGTGGCTGGCGGTGTACACAAGGCTGAAGCGAGTGCAGGCGGAGCGCCGCAAGCGCGATGCGAATCCCGAGACCGCGAATGAGGACGCATGGGCACGCCATATCGCCGAACGATCGATGCTGGCGGTGCTGGAGGCACAGCCAGACGCCGGACTGGCAGACGCCGGACTGGCAGACGCCGCACCGGCCGAACCGGTGCGGCCGCGCCAGGTGCCGGTTTCCGCTCCGGCATCGGCACGCGCGGCGGCTCTGATCGAGGCCAAGGCCGGCGCTCCGGCTGCAGCACGGGTCGCCGCCGCCAACGAAGCAATGCCGAAAAATAAGACAAATTCTCACAACATGGCTTTTGAGACGCCGTTGAGCGATCAAAACCCCAACCCAGGGTCCACGGCATCGAAGGTCGCGCCTTTTCGCGAGGCCTTGCTCGGCACGACACGCCCATTCCCGCAAGAGGCCGATCCGATCGGGGCCGCGGTCGCGGTCGCGAATCCGGCTGCGGCGACTGCCGCGGTGACCAAGCAAATCAAATCGCAAAACGAGATGATTCTCGCAGCGCGGCTTTTGGGACGCGAGTGAGCGGCCAAACCCCGAATCCCGGGTCCACGGGATCGGGGGTAGAGAACGTCCGCGCCACGTCCGATCGCTTCGAACAGGATCGATCGGCTCTGCAGTCCCTCCTGCCTCTCATGTGCCAGGCAGCCTGGCCTTGTGATTCACACCAGGCCCTGCATCCGCGGCGGCAAACAGCGATCTCGCAACGCATCGATAAATGCCCGCACCCGGACAGGCATATGTGTGCGGGTCGGGAAAACGGTCCATATCCCGACTTCCCGTGGTTCGACGTCAGCGAGGACGATACGCTGCAATTCTCCGCGCGCGACCTGCTCGTGTACGTCCCAGTAGGTCAACATGGCGATGCCGACGCCCGCGATGCAGGCTGATCGCACCGCATCGACGGTGTTGGCCGAGAAGGGACCACCGATCCGAACCCGGTGCATCTCGCCGCCCCGCGTGAATGGCCAAGTGTCCATGGCGTGAAGTTTAATGCAGGGGTGGCTCACCAGGTCTTCTGTCGTGGCGGGTTGCCCGAAGCGTGCGATGTAGCCCGGCGATGCGATCAGGGTAAACGGATTGTCGGCCACCCTTGTCGCTATCATGTCCGACGGCTTCATCTCCGCTACGCGAACGGCCACATCCAGTCCTGCCGTCGCGATGTCGATCACACTGTCGCTCAGGGCTAAATCGACGCGTAGCGCGGGGTTGTCGGCGATCAATTCGGCCACGACAGGGACCACGACGGAATGGCCGATAACGTTCGGTGCTGTAATCTTCAACACGCCCGAGAGGCCGGAGCGACCCGACGACACCGCGTCGAGCGCCGAATCACGAGCGTCCATGAGGGCGACGGCATGAGGTAAAAAAGCCTCTCCCTCGGGTGTCAGCGATAGCGACCGCGTTGTGCGATGGAAAAGGCGCGTGCCCAACTCGGCTTCGAGGCCTGCCAACCTGCGGCTGACCAACATTGGCGTCGTGCCCACCTGCCGCGCGGCGGCGGACAGGCTGCTCACCGACGCAATGACGCGAAATAGAGCCACATCCGAAAGGTCCATGTTTTAACGCTAAGCGATATAGTACTTATCGTCCAAGCCATCTTCTGCGTCCCGCCGGCAACAGCTAACTCTGGCTCAACAAACGGGTGTCGCGTGGCTGCCAACCTGAAAGCGCCCCGTTTTATGGTTTTGGAGGTCTAGACGATGGGCATTGATACAAGCGCGCTTTTCGCGCCGGTCGTTATAAACGGCCATACCGTGAAGAACCGCCTGGCTGTCGCGCCGATGACGCGCATCTCGGCGAGCGAGGACGGCCGGGCAACCGAAACGATGACCCGCTATTACAAGCGGTTCGCGCGTGGCGGGTTCGGGGCAATCAGCACCGAAGGCATCTACACGGATCAGGCATTCTCGCAGGGCTACGTCCAACAGCCCGGCATGACTGACGAACCGCAGGCCAGCGCGTGGAAGCCGGTCGTCCGCGGTATCAAGTCGAACGGGGCGCTCGCCATCGCCCAGTTGATGCATGCCGGCGCAATCAGTCAGGGTAATCGCTTTCGCGACACCACGGTTGGGCCGTCTCCGGTCCAGCCGAAGGGCGAGCAAATGACGTTCTACCATGGTAGGGGCGCTTACGCTCTGCCGGCCGCGATGACGGAGGAGCAAATCGCCGACGCCATCGACGGCTTTGCTGAGTCGGCGCGGCGCGCGATTGAGATTGCCGGGTTCGATGCAATCGAGATCCACGGTGCCAATGGATATCTTCTCGACCAGTTTTTGACCGACTACGCCAACACAAGAGCCGATCCGTGGGGCGGGGCAACCGCGAATCGCATGCGATTGATCCTCGAAACCCTCTCGGCTGTGAGAGCGAAGGTCGGCCCCAAGGTGCCGGTCGGGGTCCGCATCTCTCAAGGCAAGGTGAACGACCACCGTCACAGGTGGGCCGATGGCGAGCGCGATGCCGAGATCGTCTTCGGCAGCCTCGCGGAGGCTGGCGCGGATTTCATCCATGTGACCGAGTTTGAGGCGTGGAATCCGGCGTTTGCGCCCGGAGGTCCGTCGTTGATGCGGCTTGCCAAGCGCCACGCGCCGAAAGTAGCGATCTTTGCCAATGGGAGTCTGCACAATCTTGAGCAGGCGGTTGCCGCGCTGGACGACGGGGCCGATATCGTCGCCATCGGCCGTGGGGCTCTGGCCAATCCCGATTTGCCAAAGCGGCTGCTCGAGCGGGGCACACTCGATGATTTCGATCCAGCACTTCTTGGGCCGATCGCCAATATCAAGAATTCTGAGCTGGCGATGTAAAGACAAAGTGACCGACAATCGCCGCTAACATACATGGGATCAGTTAGAAATGAATAGCGTCGCAATATTCTGGGTGCAGCTTTTCATGAGTTGCGTCGTCTTTGGCATCATTTCAGCGTGGTACGTGTGGCCATCGCTGACCAAGTTGTCTCGCACGTCGGCGCTCATTCCGCTGCTCTGGGTTCATGTATTCCGCTATGTGGGGATGACGTTGTTGGTTGCGGGTATGGTCGATCCGAAACTACCCAACGATTTTCTTTCCAGTGCGGCTTACGGGGATTTCTTGGAAGCGGCGCTGGCCCTCGCTTCCATTTTTGCTCTGCGAGGCAACTGGCGTGGTGCTGTTTCTCTTGTGTGGGTCACCAACACATGGGGATTTGCGGACCTGCTAAACGGCGTACGCGGCGTCTTGCAGTTGAACGTTCCGAGTTTCAACCTGGCCACCTTTTGGTACATCTATACGTTTTACGCGCCAGCAGTGATTGTTTCGCATTTGATGATCTTTGGGGTTTTGATTAAATCCAAGTCTTGGAAGAAATAGATTTTTGGGTTGAGTAGCAGATGGACTCGGCGGCCCTGGCACATCCGTGTCTGAATTATGCCAGTGTTGAGGCTGTTGTTTGCCGGCCGTTGCGCCAATGTATCGCGTGACGCATCGACACTAAATGGCGATCCTCTTATACCAACCCGCTTAAAGGCGGACCCATGAAGAATGGGTCCGCGCGGCTCGGTATCGGTCTTTTTTTGGCGCGCCGCCGCCCTCCAACCCGGCGCGCGATACCAACCCGCTTAAAGGCGGACCCATGAAGAATGGGTCCGCGCGGCTCGGTATCGGTCTTTTTTTGGCGCGCCGCCGCCCTCCAACCCGGCGCGCGATACCAACCGGCGGAAAGGATGGAAAGGTCATCCTTTCCGCCGGTTGGTATTACAACTCGTCTGGCTTGCGCGTCAGGCGACGATGATGCCGGTCCGCCTGCTGGCGAACACGAGCGATCATGGCGACCACGTGTGGTCGTCACTTTCGATGATCGGCAATTCCGTTCGGCACGACTATTCCCACTCGATCGTCCCCGGCGGCTTGCTGGTGATATCGTAAGTCACCCGGTTCACCCCCCGGACCTCATTCACGATCCGCCCGGCAACCCGCGTCAGGAACGACATCTCGAACGGATACACATCCGCCGTCATGCCGTCCGTGCTGGTCACCGCCCGCAGCGCGCACGCCATGTCATAGGTGCGGCCGTCGCCCATCACGCCCACCGTGCGCACCGGCAGCAACACGGCGAACGCTTGCCAGATCTCATCGTACAACCCTGCGGATCGAATCTCTTCCAGATAGACCGCATCCACCTTGCGCAGGATCTCCGCCTTCTCGCGAGTGATCGCGCCGGGGATGCGGATGGCCAGACCCGGGCCGGGAAACGGATGCCGTCCGACGATAATCTCCGGGATACCCAGTTCGCGGCCCAGCACCCGGACTTCGTCCTTGAACAATTCCCGCAGCGGTTCGACCAGTTGCATCCGCATCCGTTCCGGCAACCCACCGACATTGTGGTGCGACTTGATCGTCACCGACGGTCCGCCCGTGAAGCTGACGCTCTCGATCACATCCGGATACAGCGTGCCCTGCGCCAGGAAATCGGCACCGCCGATCTTGGCGGCTTCTTCCTCGAACACCTCGATAAACAGGCGTCCGATGGTTTTGCGTTTGATTTCCGGATCGGTCACGCCGTCCAGTGCGCCCAGGAACAGGTCGGACGCGTCCCGATGCACCAGCTTGATGTTGAAGCGGTCCCGGAATGTCTTGATCACGTCGTCCGCCTCGCCCGTCCGCAGCAGGCCGTGATCGACGAAAATGCAGGTCAGTTGTTCGCCGATCGCCTCATGGATCAGCACCGCCGCGACCGAGGAATCGACGCCGCCCGAAAGCCCGCAGATGACCCGCCCGCTGCCGACCTGTGCGCGAATCCTGGCAATCTCCGTCGCCCGGAATCCCGCCATGGTCCACGAACCAGACAAGCCAACCACATCGTGGGTGAAGTTGCGCAGCAACTGCGCCCCATGCGGCGTATGCACGACCTCGGGGTGAAACTGCACGCCATAGAACCGGCGCGTGTCGTCGGCGATGGCGGCGAATGGCGCGCCCTCGCTGGTGGCGACGACACGGAACCCTGTCGGCAGCCGGGTCACCCGGTCGCCATGGCTCATCCACACCTGTTCGCGGCCGCCTTTGGCCCACACGCCATGGAACAGCGCGCAATCCGCGGCGATATCGACATAGGCCCGCCCGAACTCGCGATGGTCCGATGGTTCGACCGCGCCGCCGAGCTGGTGACAGATCAGTTGCTCGCCATAACAGATGCCCAGCACGGGCACCCCAATCTCGAACACCACGGGGGAGGCGACAGGCGACACCGTCTCATGCACCGACGCGGGGCCGCCCGACAGGATGATGCCGCGCGGGTTCCAGGCGATGATCCGTTCAGCCGAGGCGTTGAACGGCCAGATTTCGCAATAGACCCCTGATTCGCGCAGACGGCGCGCGATCAACTGAGTGACCTGGCTACCGAAGTCCAGGATCAGGATGCGTTCGTCGGTGTCGGCGGGATCAGGCAAGGAATCGGTCATGGATATGGGTCGCCAGCGCTTGATCCGGCGCGTTGGACCATGCGGCCGGCGCCTTGGCAAGCGGGGCATTCGCAAGCCGGGCATTTCCAAGCTGGGCGTTTCCAGCCTGGAACGCGCTGCCGTTCAGATGCGGCGCCTGCCCGCGATGGGTCAGACCACCGCGCGCAGCGCCGGGCGGCTTTTCAACGCCAGCCCGCGGTACAGCGCGACATAATCCTCGGCCATGCGCCGAGCGGTGAAGCGCTGCTCGAACCGCGTCCGGATCGCGGTGGAAGACAGGCGGTCCAGTGCCGGCAACGCGGCGACGGCTCCGGCTTCGTCATGCACGATAAAACCGGTGACACCGTGGTCGATGACTTCCGGCACCGAACCGGCTGGAAAGGCGATGGTTGGCGTCCCGCAGGCCATCGCCTCGATCATCACCAGCCCGAACGGTTCGGGCCAGTCGATCGGCAACAGCAAAGCCTTGGCGCCGCTCAGGAACGCAGGCTTGCCGGCATCGTCGATTTCCCCAATCATCTCGATCTGGTCCCCGTCGATCAGCGGCCGTATCTTTGTTTCGTAATAGTCCCGATCCATCCGATCGACCTTGGCGGCGATTTTCAGCTTCATGCCGGCGGCGCGCGCGATGCGGATGGCCCGATCCGGCGCTTTTTCCGGGCAGATACGGCCCAGGAAAGCCAGGTAGTCGCGCGGCACCGGTTGCGGGGTCAGCAGACCCGGCGGCAAACCGTGATGCACCGTGCCGACAAAGTTGCCCCGCGGCAGCGGACGTCGCTGCGCCGCCGAAATCGAAACCAGCGGCGCATCCGGAAATAAATCGTAAATCTGGGTCAGTTCGGGCAAATCGAGCCGCCCGTGCAACGTCGTCACATACGGGACCGGCTGGCGGCTGAGTACCGAAAATGGCCAATAATCGAGATGACAGTGCAAAATATCGAAGTCATGCGCCTGCCGGCAAACTGTCTCCATCAACAGCATTTGCGGCGCCATCGCGTCGCGCAACGTCGCATCGAACCGCAATGCACTGGGCCACACCGCTTCAAGTTTCGCACTCGTCACGGAATCGCCGCTGGCGAACAAGGTCACGTCGTGTCCCATGGCCATCAGTTCCTCGGTCAGGTACGACACCACCCGTTCGGTGCCGCCATACGTGCGCGGCGGAACAGACTCGGTCAAAGGCGCGATCTGGGCTATACGCATATCGAAACAGTCTCCGGCTTTGCGATGAACCACTCAGTTAGCGGACATTCTGGACTTATGTGTGGCGAAAGGCATCCGGACACGCTCAATTCCGCGATCTCACCGCGAAGTGACCGCTGCACTGCACCGTATTGCCCAGTTAAGGTCTAATGCACCAGATCAACGCAAGGAGAAGCCACCCATGGCGCGACTGGTCGTCGTTTCAAATCGCGTACCGTTGCCGTCGGAACGCGGCGCCAAGGCAGGCGGACTCGCGGTTGCGCTAAAAGATGCGCTGCTGCCAGGTTCGATGTGGTTCGGATGGAGCGGGCGCCGGTCGGCCAGAAGTGCCGGCACAACCCATATCCAGCGGGCAAACCAAATTACATATGCAACAATCGACCTGAACGAAGCCGACTATCGTTCATTTTACGTCAATTTCTCCAACGGCGCACTTTGGCCCCTTCTCCATTTCCGGCTCGGTTTGCTCGAATTCCGCGCCGACGACTATGACGGCTATCGCTCTGTCAACCGTCAATTCGCTTCGGCATTGCAACCACTATTGCGCGCGGACGATATAATCTGGGTACACGATTATCACCTGATCCCGCTGGCGGCCGAGTTGCGCGCGCTGGGCATCGCCAATCGCATCGGCTTCTTTCTGCACACGCCGTTCGTTCCGCCATCGATTTTCAACGCACTGCCGCGGTCGGCCGAGTTGCTGGCCGACCTGTGTACTTACGATGTCGTTGGATTCCACACACACAACTATCGCGCCGCCTTCCTGGATTGCGTCCGCGAAAACCTCGGCGTTCAGGCCGATACAAATGGCGAGTTCGTCATCCGAGACCGTACGGTACGCGCGATCGCCGATCCTGTCGGCATCGATGCCGATGCGTTTTCGAAACAGGCTGCCGAGTCCGCCCGCGGGTCGGATGCCCGGCTTCTGCGGGAAAGTCTCAGCGCGGGCGGCCTTGCCATCGGTGTGGACCGACTGGACTATTCCAAAGGTTTGATCAGCCGGTTCGAAGCAATCGGCCGGTTTTTCGCGCACTATCCCCAGCACCGTCGCCAGGTCAGTTTTCTACAAGTAGCCGCTCGGTCGCGAGAAGAGCAGGGCGCCTATCAACGCCTGAGGCGGGAACTAGACCGGATCGTTGGCGATACGAATGGCCGGTATTCCGAGTTCGATTGGACGCCCCTTCGTTACATGACCCGAGCGGTGAAGCGCGATACGCTGGCGGGGTTTTTTCGACTGTCCCGGATGGCGGTGGTCACGCCGCTGCGCGACGGCATGAACCTGGTGGCGAAGGAATACATCGCCGCGCAGGATCCCGAAGATCCGGGCGTGCTGATACTGTCCCGGTTCGCGGGCGCGGCCGAGGAATTGACCGAAGCCCTGATCGTCAATCCATACGACTCCGATGAAATCGCCGAGGCGATGCATGTCGGGTTGTCGATGGATTTGGAGGAACGGCGCGAACGCTGGCGGGCCTTATACGCCAAGGTGACAAGCAACACCGCAGGCCGGTTCAGCACCATATTCCTGGATCATCTGACAGGGGTCGTGACGAAATCGCATCAACCCAGGATACGCGCGGTTTCCTGATCGAGCCGGGTTATCCCGACCTGATTCGGTGTCCGCGACCCTGCCCTTCCTGGACGTCCAATCAGGCCGTCAAGGAAGCGGCGGCGGGGCGGCAGCAAAGCCCCGCTGCGATTTAATCTCTATAGATCGGTGAATAATCCCACCGGCGCGCCGACGGCCGGCGCCGCCGCCCGGAACAGCCCACCCAGCGTGGGAAAGTCGGCCAGAACCTCGGCGGGCTTGCCTTCCCGCAGCGACGTTACATACATCGCGTCTCCGGCGAAGCACGGCATCGTTGGGCCCGGCACCGGAAATGCCCATTTCCGCAACAGTTCTCCGGCAGGGCTGAAACAGTTGATGCACCCGGCGGATGGGCCGGCAGACCAGTAATTGCCGGAGGCATCGGTGGCCGCGCCATCGGGCCGCCCGTCCGCGTTGGTCAGCTTTGCGATCGTGCGGCGGTTCGTGCGGGCACCCGTGGCCGGATCGAAATCCCATGCCTCGATAATCCCAGCCGTGGAGTCGGAATGGTACATGATCCGCCCATCGGGCGACCATGCCAGGCCGTTCGACACCGCATAGCCGTCTTGCTCTTTCGTGATCCGGCCGTCGGCCGTGACGCGGTACAGCGCGGCGATAGGCTGGCGAGGCGAATTCCCGTCCATGCTGCCAACCCAGAACGCCCCGTCCGGTCCCACCTTGCCGTCGTTCAGGCGGTTGGTCGGGGGTTCCGCGACCTTCGGCGTCAAATCGGTCAACACACCGGATTTCGGATCGAACAGGACCACGTGATGGCGCTGCGCCACCACCAGCCGGCCGGATCGGCACAGGCCGAAACTGCCGACCACCTCGGGAAAACCCCACGACTCGCGGGAACCGGTCTCCACCGACAAGGCGTTGATGCGCCGGCCGTCGATATCGCAAAACATCACCCGGCGGTTCGCCGCATCCCAGACGGGCGATTCCGCCACGCCGCAGCGTGAATCCCAGGCCAGTTCGAAATCGCTCATGGTGGTGCTCCTTATGGCCGCTGCCGATGTTAGTCCGGACGAAACCGCGGGCAAACCGGCGGGCCGGCTTGCGCAATACCATGCCAGATTGGCATTCTGAGCATCGGCTTGGAACGGATGCAATGGACACAATCGCGACACTGTTCGGCGACCGGGCCGAACTGGCGGAACAGTTGCTGGCTTGTCTTGATTCGGGGGGAGACGACGGTGCGCACGACCGGTCGCATTTGCTGCGCGTGTGGCGAAACGCCGCGTCGATCGCCGACGGGGAAACCGGCTGCGACCGAACGGTGCTGACAGCGGCTGTCATCCTGCACGACTGCGTCGCGGTGGAAAAGGACTCGCCGTTGCGGCCGCAGGCATCGCGCCTGGCCGCCGCGCGCGCCCGCGAAATCCTGACAGCGTTGGGGTGGGACCAATCCGCGATCGAAGCCACCGGCCACGCCATCGAAGCACATAGTTTTTCAGCCGGCATCGCCCCAAGAACGCTGGAAGCCCGCATCGTGCAGGACGCCGACCGGCTGGATGCGATCGGCGCGATCGGGATTGCCCGCTGCTTTTATGTCGCCGGTCGCATGGGATCGAGCCTATACGACCCCGCCGATCCGTCCGCAGCACACCGCGGTCTTGACGACCGGCGTTTCGCCCTGGACCATTTCGGCGCGAAACTGTTCAAGGTGGCGGACGGATTCCGAACCGAAGCCGGCCAGGCGCTGGCGGACGAACGAACCCGCACGATGCGAGGCTTCGTGCGGGCCATGTTGACAGAGATCGAAGGGACACACGAATGATACGCGCGGCAATCGCCGGACTTGGCTGGTGGGGCCAGAATCTCGTTAACAGCGTGCGGGAAAGCCAGACAATCCGGTTTACCGCCGCCCACACCCGCACCCAGGCCACCGCCGCCGCTTTCTGTGCCGAAGCCAGCCTGCGCTGGGTGGAGTCGCTGGATACGATCCTGGCCGACAAGAATATCGACGCGGTGGTGTTCGCCACACCCCATACCCAGCACCCCGAACAGGTGATCCGAGCCGCCCGCGCAGGCAAGCACGTCTTTATAGAGAAGCCGTTCAGCCTTTCGGTGGCCGAGGCCGTCCGGGCGCGGACAGCGGCGGATACCGCCGGTATTGTACTGGCGGTTGGGTTCAACCGGCGGTTTCATCCCTCCATGGCCCTATTGCGCGACGCCGTCCCAAGCGGGCGGCTCGGTACCCTTGTCGCGATCAGCGGCGAACAGACAGCACTGCACGGAATATCGATGGCCCCGGGTGCGTGGCGGGTTCGGCCCGAGGAAGCGCCGGGCGGCGCGATGACCGCGATCGGCGTGCACCTGGTGGATGGTATGATCGATCTGTTCGGTCCGGTGCGTCAGGTCCACGCCCAGGTGGCCCGTCGCGCCGCGCCGCTGGCCGACGATACCACCGACGTGCTGCTGCGCTTCGCCAACGGCGCGTCCGGGCATATTTTTTGCTCCACCGCCGCGACGCCGCATTACCGTATGGCGGTGTATGGCACCGCCGGATTCGCCGAGGTGGTTGGGCCGCCAATGGATATTTTCCGCCTGATTCCCGCGGCGGGCGGGGCGCCTTTGGTCACGGAAACACCCGGATTTAACATGCTGACGGCGGAACTGGAGGCATTCGCCGCAAGCATTACGGCCGGCCGGCCGTTCCCGACGCCCCTGGATCAGATCGTGCACGGCGTCGCGGTGTTCGAGGCGGTGTTGGCCTCCGCAGTTCGGGGCGAACCGGTCGCGGTTGCCGGAATCGAATAGTCGCGCCGGGCGGGGCCGGTGTGATAAGGGCAACTGATCGACCGAGCACAGAAACGGACCATGATCTTGCTTGCCCACCAACGGATATTAGCGGCGCTTGTCGCGCCCGCGATGCTGTACCTGGCTGGGATGGCGATTCCCGCCCGTGCCCAGCAGGCTCCAAAGGCCGATCCGTCTCCGCTGGCGCCCGGCGATCTCAAGCGACCGATTTTCGATACGCAGACGCCGGTTTACGATACCGCCGGCACGCAGGCTAAAAGCGCCGGCACGGTGGTGGCGGAGGTCGATGGGCGCGCGGTAACGTTGGGCGATGTCGGCGACGCGATTCGCGCGCTTCCCGCGAATGTGGCGGGCCTGCCGTTCGCCGATCTGTACCCTGGTGTCTTAGGTCGCCTGATCGAACAGCAGGCGCTGGCGATCCGCGCCCAGCGTTCGGGACTGGACGAAGATCCGGTGGTGCGACGCAAGATGAAAGCGGCATCCGAACAGATACTGGCGAATGAGTTTCTGACGCGGGAAATCGGCGGCACCATTACCGAGGCGGCGTTGCTGGACCGGTATAACAAGGATTTCGCCGGTAAGCCCGGTCCCGAGGAAGTGCATTTGCGAGTGATCATGGTGCCATCGGAAACCGTGGCGAAGGATATCGTCGCGGAACTGCGCGCGGGCGCCGACTTCGCCGCGCTGGCAAAGCGATCCAGCCTCGATCCAACCGCATCGTCGGGCGGCGACGCCGGCTTCACAACGCTGGACAAGCTAACACCGGAAGCCGGCGCGGTGGCATTTTCGATGCAGCCAGGGCAGTTCACGGCTTACCCTGTCCGCAGCGGCGGCAACTGGTTTATTTTAAAGGTGGAGGCACGGCGGCAGGAACCGGCACCGCCGTTCAATGCGATGCGGGAGCAACTGCGTCAGGATATGCTGCGCGAGGGTGTCGCCGATCGCGTGAGGGCGGCGATGGCGGATGTAACCGTGCGAGAGTACGACGTGACCGGCAAGGAAGACGATGCGTCGGCGTCAGGGGCCGGGGAGCGTGCCCTGCGGTGACATCGGTATGAATTAAATTTATGATAAAAATAATTTTTAACTCAATTTATCCATGATTAGGATTGGACACGTGCCGCCCATATCTGTAACTTATATGATGAAGAAACACGGTAATCATGCACCAGATGGTTTTGCCATGGTGCTGAGTCCGTAAACCTCGATGCAGGTGGGGTGGTCAGGCGTGTTTTGGAGAACATGATGAAGTCGCGTGGGTCGATCGACAATTTAGGTGTCCCGCCCAGGGCTGGTTGGGTCGCAGCTTATTTGTGTGCTGGTATGGCAGCGTTGGGTGCGGCAAGCGGTTCGGCGCTTGCGGACGGGTCTGGGTCTTTGGGCGGCCAAGCAAGTGCGGCAACGCCGACGATCACTATATTTTCCAATTCGGGCGGCTCCCAAACGCTTCCGCCGTATATTCCGTTCTCCATTCTTAATCTGGGTTCCTCTGGCACGGCGAACACGCTGGTGACCCAGTCCAATGTCACCGCCACATCGTCTCAGGTATCGCTACCGAGCGGGAGCCAGATCGCGCAAATCGCATTCGGCAACGGCAATACGCAGTCGGGCGTCTATGCAGGTTCTGTCTTGAGTGACTCGGGTTCGCCTTTCGGCGCCGCCGATACGACGACCGATTATCTGGCTGCCGGCGGGCGAAACGGGACTGTGACGGTTTCGTATTCGCAGTCGCAGACATCTTTGAATATGTTGTGGGGGGTGCTGAATTCAGGCAACTCGGCGAACCTGATCACGTTCACATCCGCCTCTGGCGCTACTGTTGCTACTGTCAACGGATCGCAAATCGGCGCTGGGCTGCCGTCCGGTTCGGGTTTCAATTCTAGCAGTTCGACGGTCGCTCTCAATCTATCCAATATCGCGCCCTTTACCTCGGTGACATTCTCCGACACCAAGCAACATGCGTTCGAACTGGCACTGGGCACGGGCAGCTCCACCTTGGCGTTCGGCGGGCGCGGGTTACTACCCGAACCTGCCAGTTTCGCGCTGCTCGGCACCGCTCTAGGGGGTTTGGCTTTGCTGCGGCGCCTCAAGAAAATTCCGTAGAGGCCGATCCGTAATAACCGGTACCGGCGGCAGCGTCGAGCAAGCGTTAATTTCCTTTTTTGAAAGGCAACTTTTTTCGCAGGCTGGCGTGATTATGGCCGGCGTTGGCCTTGGTCAGCGATGGCCCAGCCTACTTCGGCGCGACGATGATATTTCTTTCTGAAATAGTGACATAGCGTATAATTGACGCCGAAATTCGAATCGATAAGTGCCTGCCAGCCCCTCAGTCCCGTCCGGTAAGATCGTGTATGTCTTCTATTCCGCCGGGATAGCTCGCTTGGGCTGCGCGGCCGCGTAGGCCAGAGGTAAGAAATCCTGGGCCGGCCGCACTGTAGCACCGTTGATGTGTGACGGTAGCGACAGTCAATCCCGTCGAACGCGCCAGGCCCCTGTAAAGGAACGGTGTCATGCCAGAAAAATTGTCCCACTCTGTTTTTGCTTATCGCACCGCGATGAATACGGCGATGTTGGTCGGGCTGTGCATCCCGGTCGCCGCGGCGCAAACTCCAGGGTCGCCCCCCCCTGCGCCGGCGACCGCTTCGGCGAAGCCGTCCGGGGCCGGCAACCTGACCGATCTGGCCGCGCAGTTCGCCAAAAACCCGGATACTGTCGTCGCCGAGGTCGCCGGAACCCCAATCACGTTGGGCATGATCGCCGACCGCCTGCATGAATTTCCGGACAAGTTCTCTGTTTTGCCGACCCAGGTGGTCTATAAGGCGGCGCTGGACGACCTAATTCAGCAGCGCGCGATGGCGGTCAAGGCACGGGAGCTTGGCCTGGACAAGACCCCTGAGGAACAACGCAGGGTTGCCGAGGCAACCGATCGCGAACTCGGTCAGGCGTTGATCCGGCGATTCGTCCCGGAAATGATCACTAGCAAAGCAATGGAGACCCTGTACGCGGAGACCATCGCCGGTAAGCCCGGGCCCGAGGAGGTGCGATTGCGGGTGATCGCCACCGCCACCGAGTCGGATGCGATGATCGCGCTGGACGTTTTGAGTAAGGGGACCGATTTTGGTGCGCTCGCACAAAAAATCAGCAAGGATCCATCTGCGTTTAACGGCGGCGATGTGGGTTATGCCAGACGGGACGCCCTGGCCCCGGAAATCGGCGCCGTCGCATTCGCGCTGACACCCGGGCAAACGACCGCCTACCCGGTGCGGAGCCACAGTTTATGGTTTCTGATCAAGGTTGAGGGTCGGCGTCAGTTAGGCACGCCGACATTGGCTGAGTCCGAGGGGGCACTTAGAACCGAGCTTTTGCGCCAGTCATCGGCATTGATCATGCAGAAGTCGCGGGAGTCTGTTGTGGTGAAGGATTTTGGACCGACCGGCACCCAGGGGCATGACGCGCCCCCGCCTTCGAAGCCGAGATGACAGATTGCGTAACCGGCGGTGATGTTGGATATCTAACTCAGTATTATTAATAAGACAAAAAATACAAAGAATGAGAATTTCAATTATATTCTTTACGTGACCGTTCCGCGCTGATAAGTAACAAATCACTTACGGTAAGGATTAGGTAACGGCTCGGGGCCGTCACCGTCCAGACGGGGAGGTTTGTATGGCTTGGACCAAAACTTGCGCCGGGCTTTCAGTGGCACTTGCTGTTTCCCTCGCGGCACCCGCCAACGCGCAGAGCGTCAGCGAAGCGCTCAACGTCCTTGGCACCTCGCTCTCCGTTCCGTCCAGCACTGGCGCCTGGAGCGTTAAACTGACCAGCTGCGTCGCAACGTTTAACGGTGTCGCCGCTGCCAGTTGTGGAAACGAGAGCATGGTTGCATCCGTCTCCGGGTCGGTGTTGTCGCTGGTCCTCGAAGGAACGAACAATGGGACAGGCGGAACGAATTTTCTCTACAACACGGGTACCGGTGGTCAGACCGATCTATCCCTAAACCTGGTTGTTACCGCGCCGTCCGGTAACGAAATTTATCTCGCGTCGAATTCGCTGAGTGCGTCGAGTACGCCCAGCGGAAACAACTACGTGGTCTCTACGGAACAATTCACTAGCCCGGTGGAAAATATCCTTCACGTCGGGCTCGCGCAGTCGCTGTCGCAATCAACAGTTTTTTCGCCTATAACAAACTCGATCAATGCAAACACAGACACCTTAGCGGGCCTTGGCGGCGTTGCCGTAACAGTGCCGACCGTTACTTTGACGTATAATGCTCCTGAGCCTGTTTCATCCAGCCTGTTTGCGGTCGGCCTCGCCGGGCTGGGATACGTAAGGCGGAAGACACGCCGGGCTGGCTAAGGTCCGCTCCGGCTATTTCGGTTATTTGACGTTAGAAACCTCAGTATGGGGATTGTCGAATCATGCCTACGAAAAATTTCACACCATTTACATACCAAAATTTATCCTTCACAAACATTGCGATATCGGAGACGGATATTGGAAATATAACTAATCTGACATCCACATCGACTCAACCGATCGGTGTCAGCACCGGACTGGGTCAGAACGGAATCGGCTGGACGGGGTTTAGCGCCGGCGCAGGTTACGGTAACGCGTCAACGACAATCAATTTCAACTACACGGTCACCGACACGTCGTCCACGACCCTGATCGATTCGGCCAGTCAGCTGTACACGCCAGACCTATACGGCCCCGGCGTCACACTAACCGCAATTGAAACCATCACCAGCACCACCGGTGCCGTTCTGGGAACCGAAACCATCGCCGATACAGTCGGTTCGAACGGCGTGCTGACGCAAAAGACCTATAATGACGGCGTCCTGGTCACCAACGGGACACCGCTGCTGTTGAGCCAGGCGGAACAGGCGATCAACGTGAACGTCAGCCTGACGATGGCCAGCAACACTGCGACCCCGATCGTCGCCAGCGAGTTCGAACAAAGTTACGGTACGATCCAGACCACCGGCGGCGGTGGCAATCCGGGAACCCCGGCCGTATCGATCGTCAAGCAGGTGACCTCGGTCGGCGGCGTGGCCGGAGATCCCGCCGTCATCAAGGCCGGCGAGATCATCGATTACAGCGTGGTCGTAACCAACACCGGAACCGAGGCTCTTACCAACGTCGCTGTGAAAGACACGACACTCGGCACCACCCTCGGTACCATTGCCACCCTCGCGGTCGGCGCGAGCGCCACCTACACCACGTCGATGGTCGCCACCCAGGCCGAGATCGACGCCGGCACCGCCATTGCGAACACCGCGGCCGTCACCGACAATCAGAATGTTGGCGGAACGTCCACCGCAACGACGAACGTTACGCAATCCCCGGCCGTATCGATCCTGAAGACCGTCACATCGGTCGGCGGCGTGGCCGGCGATCCTGCGATCGTAAAGGCGGGCGAGGTCATCGATTACAGCGTGGTCGTGACCAACACCGGCAACGAAACGCTGACCAGCGTTGTTGTGAAGGACCCGACACTCGGGACCACGCTCGGCACCCTGGCCACCCTCGCGGTCGGCGCGAGCGCCACCTACACCACGTCGATGGTCGCCACCCAGGGCCAGATTGACGCCGGCGCACCGGTGGCAAACACCGCGACCGTCACCGATCACCAGAATGTCGGCGGCACATCGACCGCCACCACCGGGGTCACGCAGACTCCAGCCGTATCGATCCTGAAGACCGTCACATCGGTCGGCGGCGTGGCCGGAGATCCGTCAATCACGCAGGCGGGCGAGGTCATCGATTACAGCGTGGTCGTGACCAACACCGGCAACGAAACGCTAACCAACGTCGCGGTGAAGGACCCGACACTCGGCACCACGCTCGGCACCCTGGCCTCCCTCGCGGTCGGCGCGAGCGCCACCTACACCACCTCAATGGTCGCCACCCAGGGCCAGATTGACGTCGGCGCACCGGTGGCAAACACCGCGACCGTCACCGACAATCAGAATGTCGGCGGAACGTCCACCGCAACGACGAACGTCACGCAATCCCCGGCCGTATCGATCCTGAAGACCGTCACATCGGTCGGCGGGGTGGCCGGCGATCCGGCGATCACGCAGGCGGGCGAGGTCATCGATTACAGCGTGGTCGTGACCAACACCGGCAACGAAACGCTGACTAACGTCGCGGTGAAGGACCCGACACTCGGCACCACGCTCGGCACCCTGGCCTCCCTCGCGGTCGGCGCGAGCGCCACCTACACCACGTCGATGGTCGCCACCCAGGCCGAGATCACCGCCGGCGTACCGGTCACAAACACAGCGACCGTCACAGATACCCAGAATGTAACAGGTACATCGACAGCCAGTACGGGTGTGGCGCAAACGAGCAGCGGTATTTCCATTATCAAGCAACCGTGTTCGGTAGTGGTAAACCAGTGTGGCCAAGTGACATATACGTTTTCAGTCACGAATACCGGCTCAACGGCACTGACAAATGTCAATGTCACGGATAACATCGGGACCGCCGCCAACCCTGACAACGTTACGCCAACACTGATCACCCAAGGCACCAACGGCGTGCTCGGCGCTGGACAGACTTGGCTGTATTCAGCAACGATCAGTTCGGCCGGTAACAATAACGCCGGTTCCGGCGATTCCAATAACAGCGGCAGCAACGACGGCAACAGCAAGGACAGGTCCGGCAATTCTGACAGCCACGACAGCAGCGACGGCAACAGCAAGTCCGATCGCCATGGCGACAAGGGAAGCAGCGACCACAAAGACGGCTCAAGCAATTCTGATAGCCAGGGCAGCAGCGACGGCAACAGCAAAGACGGTTCCAGCAAGTCAGATGGCCACGGCGACAAGAGGAACAGCGACCACGAAGACGGTTTCAGTAAGTCCGATAGCCACGGCAGCAGCAACGACGGTTCCGGCAACTCCAATAGTTGCGACGGCAACAGCAATAGCAAAGACGGTTCCAGCAAGTCCGATCGCCACGGCGACAAGGGGAACAGCGACCACAAGGACGGCTCCAGCAATTCTGATAGCCAGGGCAGCAGCGACGGCAACAGCAAGTCCGATCGCCACGGCGACAAGGGGAACAGCGACCACAAGGACGGCTCCAGCAATTCTGAAAGCCAGGGCAGCAGCGACGGCAACAGCAAGTCCGATCGCCACGGCGACAAGGGGAACAGCGACCACAAGGACGGCTCCAGCAATTCTGAAAGCCAGGGCAGCAGCGACGGCAACAGCAAGTCCGATCGCCACGGCGACAAGGGGAACAGCGACCACAAGGACGGCTCCAGCAATTCCGATAGCCAGGGCAGCAGCGACGGCAACAGCAAGTCCGATCGCCACGGCGACAAGGGGAGCAGCGACCACAAGGACGGCTCTAGCAATTCTAAAAGCCAGGGCAGCAGCAACGACGGTTCCGGCAACTCCAATAGCTGCGACGGCAACAGGAATAGCAAAGACGGTTCCAGCAAGTCCGATCGCCACGGCGACAAGGGGAACAGCGACCACAAGGACGGCTCCAGCAATTCTGATAGCCAGGGCAACAGCGACGGCAACAGCAAGTCCGATCGCCACGGCGACAAGGGGAGCAGCGACCACAAAGACGGTTCCAGTCAGTCCGATAGCCACGGCAGCAGCAACGATGGTTCCGGCAACTCCAATAGCTGCGACGGCAACAGCAATAGCAGCGACGGCAACAGCAAGTCCGATCGCCACGGCGACAAGGGGAGCAGCGACCACAAAGACGGTTCCAGTAAGTCCGATAGCCACGGCAGCAGCAACGACGGTTCCGGCAACTCCAATAGCTGCGACGGCAACAGCAATAGCAAAGACGGTTCCAGCAAGTCCGATCGCCATGGCGACAAGGGGAACAGCGACCACAAGGACGGCTCCAGCAATTCTGATAGCCAGGGCAGCAGCGACGGCAACAGCAAAGACGGTTCCAGCAAGTCCGATCGCCACGGCGACAAGGGGTACAGCGATCACAAAGACGGTTCCGGCAGGTCCGATCGCCATGGCGACAAGGGGAACAGCGACCACAAGGACGGCTCCGACAAGCCGAATGGCGGAGGTTCTGACGATAATTCCTGCTGCCACACCCCGGCACCCACCACAAACCTAAACGGTCAGGCCGACACGGTCACAGTGACAGCCACGATCGGCGGAACCCCATCGCAAGGTTCGGTAACCGCCACCGACACAAAGGAAGTCCTGGTGCTGGGCGCCAATAGCGATGTCACCATTGGCGGCACCGCACCGACAGGCAGTCTGTCGGCCCTGTATGGTTCCGCGCAAACGCTGGAATTCGCTTACAATCCGGGAAACACCGTCTCCTTGCAGCAGGTGCAGTCCGGTCTGGGGTCCGTCTCCGGAACCAACAGCGACTCGTTGGCGTTCATGACAATCACCAACAAGTCCGGATCGAACATTTACTTCGAGGGCGCGGTGACCTCGGGCGAGAAGATCTTCGCCGACGCAACCACCAACGTCTTGACCAACACACAAATCGCCGGCGGTCAGTTCGACACAACGGCCGGGGCGGATATCTTCGCAACGGTCTATGCCAGCCAGCAGGCGTTCAAGTCCGGCGCGGCGGGAATTCAAGAGATGGCCTACAACACCAGCGGCAGCCAGGCGATGCATTTTGGCGATGTCATCGGCAGCCTGTCCGTCGTGGGCTATGTCGGAGCGACCGGCGGCCATTTGGTGGCCTGATCCCGCTAAACGAGAAAAAGGGGCGGATAGCGATGTCCGCCCCCGCCCATCAGACCAGCGAATACCCCGACCCGCGAATGGTCACGCCACGGCCTATCGCGGTCTCGATCCAGCCGAATTCCTTCAAAATCTGCTGACTATATGTGACACGACCGTTCACGTTCGCCGCCGGCTCGCTCGCCAGCAGTAAAGCGGCGCGCGCCATCATCATCGGATGCTCGCCTTTCGGATCGTCGATCCCGGTCACCAGCTTGTGGTGGATCGTGCCCGGCGTCGGCACCACTTGCGAAGGCGACACAGCCGCGACGGTTATCCCCCCGTATTGCGCGACTTCCTGGCCCAAACCCTGCGTAAATCGCTCCAGCGCCGCCTTGGTCGCGCCATACATCACGCCGCCCCGCACAGTCTGGTCTTCGTATGGCCCCCTGCCCGGCCCGATCGCCGCACCCGAACTAATATTGACGATGGCGCCGGATCGCCGGGGAACCATGTCGGTCAGAACCTCTTTCGCCAGGATAAATGGCGCATGCACATTGATCGCGAAGCAGCGCACCCACCGGTTCGTCGGATAGGTCTCGGTTGGAAGGTAATAATTCAGCGCCGCGTTGTTCACCAGAATATCGATCGGACCATACGCCGCCCGAGCAGCCTGAACCAGAGCGACGCATTCGGGTTCAGCGGATACATCGGCGGTGACAGCAGTCGCTTCGCCACCTTTCGACCGGATCAGGTCCACCGTCCGCGACAGCGATCCTTCCAGCATCCGATGGTCGCCCTCGTTCAGCGTACGCGCCGCGCACACCACCTTCGCCCCTTCGGCTGCGAACAATTCGGCGATCTGCTGGCCGATGCCACGGCTCGCACCTGTGACAATGGCGACTTTTCCCGTCAGTTTTCCCATTGGCTGTGTTCCTGTTCCCTTAAGCGGAGAACAGGTACCACAACAACGCCTGGCACGGCCACCCGGTCTGGGTCAGGCCGGCGTGCGCTCTTCCACCACGATCGTCTCGATCAGCACATCCGGTTCATACATCCACCGCGACAATGCGCCTGCGATCATCGCCCCCGCGATCGGGGCCAGCCAGAACAGCCAAAGCTGGGACATATATTCACCGTCGGCGAACAGGGCAGGCCCGGTGCTGCGCGCCGGATTGACCGACGTATTCGTCACCGGGATAGAAACGAGATGGATCAGCGTCAGCGCCAGTCCGATCGGAATGCCGGCGAAACCGCTTGCCGCGCCCTTGGACGTCGTGCCGACGATGATGAACAAAAAGAAGAAGCTCATGACCAGTTCGGTGATCAGACAGGACGACAGGGCGTATTTGCCTGGGCTGAGATCGCCGTAACCGTTGGCCGCGAACCCATTCGGAACCCAGTCCGGTTTGCCGGAGGCAATCAGCCAAAGCACGGCCGCGCCCAGGATCGCACCGACGACCTGTGCCAGGACGTAGGGAACCACATGCTTGTTCGCACATCGTCCCGCGGACCACAGGCCCAATGTCACGGCTGGATTGAAGTGACCGCCAGAGATATGCCCAACCGCATAAGCCATGGTCAGAACCGTCAGGCCGAACGCCAGCGAGACACCCAGCAGGCCGATCCCCACCGCCGGAAACCCGGCCGCGATCACCGCCGCTCCACATCCGCCGAACGTCAGCCAAAACGTCCCAAACAGTTCGGCCGACACCCGGCGTGCCATATCGTTTCGCATTATTTCTTCTCCTTTTGGCAAAACACGACCGGTCTTAAGCAAAGCATCAAGCCCGGATCGCCATTCTGACAGCGAAACACAAAATGGAAAATAGCAATGTCGCGTGCGTTATCGAAACGCCGGAACACCGGTTTGGCCGATGAGGCAACGCTGGCAAATAAGTGCGTCAGCACGCCAGCAAAGTTGCCGTGCAAAACATGAATTTAGGACACGCCCGCGCTCATCGTTCCGAATTGCGATCCGAGCATACCCTACTCGTTCGGATGTGCGGATCGCCTTAGTTTGACAGAGTCGAATTACTTGGCATGTTTTTTGCTCGATCATGAGGGCGCCTCCCGTCGCTGAGTGCGGAAGCGGGAGTCAATGGCACCGCGTCTGCGTTCGTGGCGTTGGTTGATCCGCGCAACC
>JAJZFA010000047.1 GCA_021805565.1 Pseudomonadota bacterium | reverse complement strand
GATCGAACACAATCTTAATCCAGTTCATCACCTTAATAAAACCAACCCATGCCCAACTCCTAAAAGCCGAACACGCAAGGACGCCGCCAACGTATCCCTTCCTAGCCTATGCAATTGTCAAAGAACCTCAGGAAAACCCCTGTCCCGTCCGCCCGAACCAACCGGTCCGTCGGGGGAGGCGCCTTTTAGGTCCGGCTTCCACGGGTGTCAACGCGAATTCATCAAACCGCCAAGTTTTGACAAAAATTGCCTAACCCATTGATAAAACGCTCAGACAACCCTCTAAATCAAACTTGGCCGCTAAACACGACAGGCATGCGCTGTCCGCATGCATCCCTCCGTACGCTCCGCGCGCCATCCCGCAAACCGGAAACTACTACCGCGCTAGTTCAGAAATATCTTCCCGGGATTCATCACCCCATGCGGATCCAGCGCCTGTTTGACCGCCCGCATCACCGTCAGCGCCTCGGCTCCATGTTCCTGCTCCAGAAATTCGCGCTTACCGATGCCGACACCGTGCTCGCCGCTGCAAGACCCGCCCAGCGCCAGCGCGCGTGCGACGATCTTCCGGTCCAGTTCCCATGCTCGGGCCATGCCGTCCGGGTCCGGCGGCACCATGATCACGGTGTGAAAATTGCCGTCGCCCACGTGGCCGACGATCGGCGCGGTCAGGCCAGAAGCGGCAATGTCTTCCTTCGCCCCCAGGATTGCCTCGTTCAGACGAGAAATCGGCACGATCGCATCGGTCGCGATCCCCCGATGGCCGGGCTTCCAGGCCAGCGCCGCCCAGTACGCATCGTGCCGCGCCTGCCACAGCTTGGCCCGGGCAGCCGCTTCGGTCGCCCATGCAAAACCCAGGCCGTCGTTGCCAAGCGCGATATCCTCGGCCTGCTCGGCCTGTTCCGCGACACCGGCCGGGGTGCCGTGGAACTCGAAGAACAACGTCGGCAGTTCGGCCAATCCTTCCAGTTTGGAGTAAGCAATGCAGGCCGCCATCTGCACCTCGTCCAGCAATTCCATCCGGGCCACCGGAATACCGATTTGCAAGATGGCAATCACGGTTTCCACCGCGTCGCGCAGCGTTTGAAACTGGCAGGTAGCCGAAGACACAGCCTCCGGTATGCCATGCAGGCGGAGCTGAATTTCCGTGATGACGCCCAGCGTGCCCTCGGACCCGACGAACAACCGCGTCAGGTCATAACCCGACGACGATTTACGCACCCGCCCGCCGGTCCGGATCATCCGTCCGTCCGCCATCGCCACGGTCAGGCCCATCACGTTGTCCCGCATCGTGCCGTATCGCACGGCGTTGGTGCCGGACGCCCGGGTCGCCGACATGCCGCCGATGGTGCAGGCCGCGGTGCCTGGATCGACCGGGAAAAACAGCCCGAGATCGCGTAAATGGGTGTTCAGTTGCTCGCGGGTAACACCCGCCTCGACACGGCAGTCCATATCGGGCTGACTGACGCTCAAGATACGGGTCATCCGCGAAAGATCCAGCGTTATGCCCCCCCGAACCGGGGTTACGTGGCCTTCAAGCGACGTTCCAGCGCCCCAGGGTACAACGGGCACACGATCCGCATGGCACAACGCCATCAAGCGGCAGGCTTCGTCCGTGGTTTCGATGAACGCGACCGCATCGGGCTGGACCGGCGGCTGCGTGTCCTGGCCGTGCGAGTGGTGGTCGCGCAGCGCGGCGTTGGTGGTGATGCGGTCGCCAAGGAAACCGCGGGCAGCGGCGATAACGGATTCGACAGACATAGACGTTTCCCGATTGCGTGTTTGGCGTAAAATTGGACCACGGCGCACATCCTGGCAAGGCGATGCGGTTACATAACACGGTCTCCCGCTTGCCCGCAGCCAAGCCATTCTAAGTCCAAATTTGTTAACGTTTTGTTTACCTGGCTGTGTCAGGGTAACGTCATGATCGAGAAACGTTGACCGCAGTGCCCAGTCCAAAAAGTCCGGAGCCCGCCCCCCGACGGCTCTCTCGGTTCAATCGCCGCTCCGGCATCGTTCGCCACCCTGGCATCGTTCGCCACCCTGGCATCGTTCGCCATCCCGGCATCGTTGGCGCCCTGCTGGCCGTGTTCATGTGCGGCATTTCCGGTTGGTTCGTTGTCGTCCAGCGCGCCGAGTATCTTGCACAAGGCCTTCACGAAACGGCCAACCTGGCACTCGCGCTGGCCGAACAGACCTCGCGAACGCTGGTACCGATCGATATCGCACTACAGGATATCGCGATGTACCTTCCAGATAGCGCCGACGCGTGGGGCGACCGATCCGCCTTCGACAGGATATCGAACGCGCTAAAGAAGTTGCCCCAGGCCGATGCGCTGATGCTGATTGGCGCCAGCGGCCGTCTGGCGAACACCACACGCACTTTTCCCGCCCCAACGGTCAGCGCCGCCGATCGCGATTATTTTTTGTATCTCAGCCAGCACGACGATCGCAGCCTGTTTATCGGCACACCCGTCCGGGCCTATCTGAGCGGTCAGTGGACGATTAATCTAGTTCGGCGCATCGATGGTCCGCATGGCGAATTCGCCGGGATGGCAGTGGCGTTGGTGACGCTGGCGACGCTCGAGGACTTTTACCGTGCTGTAAGCCCTGGCAACGTCGCGGTGACCTTGCTGCGGCACGATGGCACGGTTCTGCTGCGACATCCGGTCACAACCGAACACACTGGTTCCAGGGTGCCCGACAAAGCGCCTTGGTATGGGTTTCGCGACAGCGGCGGATCCTACCGGGCCGGCCCATCCGGCGATCTGCCGGCCCGGCTGATATCGGTTCGCCCGATACGGGATTTTCCCCTGGTTATCGACGCCAGCATCGCCGAGACGATTGTTCTGTCCGTATGGTGGCGACAAGTCATTTGGCTGGTATCTGTCGCGATAGCGGCGTCGGGCTGCGCGATCGTTCTGCTGCGCGCGTTCGGCAGCAATTATTCCCGTCTGGCCGCGCAGAACACCGAACTTGAAACCAGTCGGACACGTTTAGACGCCGTCCTTGCCAACGTGTCGCAAGGCATCACACTCTACGACGCCGATCAAAAACTGATGATCTGCAACCGTCGCTTTAACGAGATGTACTGTCTGACCCAGAACGAAACCCAGCCTGGAACCTCGTTCCTGGCGATTGTCCAGCATCGCATAGCGCATGGAACCTTCGTGGACATGACGGCGGAGGCTTACATCGCCCGGTCGATGCTTTTGGCCAATACCAGCGACAGCTTCGAACTAACCAACGAATTGTCGGACGGCCGAACGATTTTCATGCATTCGCGCCCAATGGACTGCGGCGGATGGGTATCGACGCACGAGGATATCACGGAACGACGCCGAGCCGAGGCAGCCCTGGCATTCATGGCGCGCCACGATACGCTGACCGAACTACCCAATCGCACGCTGTTTCAGGAATGCCTGATGGAAGCGATCGCGCTCGCCCGGCGCGGCACCGTGTGCGCATTGCTGTGTCTGGGCGTGGACCGCTTCAAGGACATCAACGACGCACTGGGTCATCCCATTGGCGACGCCCTGCTCCAGGCGATCGCCGTCCGCCTGTCTGGCGTGGTCCGCGCCGCGGATACCGTCGCCCGGCTCGGCGGCGACGAATTCGCGATCGTCCAAACCGATATCGGTTCGGCCGCATCGGCGGCAATGCTGGCCAGCCGTGTCATCGACGCAATGCGGGAGCCGTTCAACATCGACGGGCACCGGATCGTGGCCACTATCAGCGTCGGAACCGCGGTCGCGCCGGCACATGGCACCTCGTCCGATACGCTATTGAAACACGCCGGGGTCGCGCTGTACATCGCGAAAACCGAGGGCCGCGGCGTCTGCCGCATGTTCGAACCGGCCATGGACGCCAAGGTCCGGCTTCGCCGCGAAACCGAACAGGATTTGCGCGATGCCCTGTCAACCGGGGCATTCCGACTGCACTACCAGCCAATTCTGTGCCTTCGCAGCGGACGCGTGGCGGCATTCGAGGCGCTGATCCGATGGCATCGCCCCGAACGCGGAATCGTCGGCCCGGCCGAATTTATCCCGGTCGCCGAAGAAACCGGCCTGATCGTCCCGATCGGCGAATGGGTGTTGCGGGAGGCCTGCCAGCAAGCCGCCGAATGGCCCGAAGATATCACGATCGCGGTCAATTTGTCCCCGGCACAATTCAAGGGTGGCCGCCTGTTCGAAACCGTGCGGGACGCGCTTACGGAGTCCGGGCTGGACCCAAACCGGCTGGAACTGGAGATCACCGAATCCGTTCTGTTACGAGACAGCGACGATACGCTCGCCCTGCTGCACCGGCTTCGCGCGCTGGGTATCAGGATCGCGCTGGACGATTTCGGGACGGGGTATTCGTCGCTAAGTTATTTACGCAGCTTCCCGTTCGACAAGATCAAGATCGACCGGTCGTTCATCGACGACATCGACAGCGGCCCGGACTCCGCCGTAATCGTCCGGGCCGTCGTCGATATCGCGCGCGGGCTGGGCATCACAACGGTGGCCGAGGGCGTCGAAACGCCGCGCCAGCTTGCCGCCGTCATCGGCCACGGCTGCGCCATGGTGCAGGGCTATCTGTTCAGCCGCCCGCATCCGGCGGTTGACGTTCCCGCATCGATCCAAATGTTACACATCCACGAAGACGCCGATGGCGCCGCGGCGGGTTCCTGATCCGCCGTCCCGGCCGAGCCGGATGCGTTGACGCTGCTTCCGGCCCGGCCTAGTGTCCCATCTCGCAGATGTCGTCATCCCGCGCCGGGACACTAGTTCTTTGTTTTCAGTGGCCTGCTGGTCCCTGAAATGAATAGGCATCCCAGGGGCAGGACACTGGCGTAATCGCGGTTATCGGATTTCGGGAGAAGCGCACTCATGCCCACCAAACTCAAGGGGCGCATCGACGCCGGCAAGGCCAATGTAAACGGTTGGCTCGCCATTCCCTCCGGATTTTCGGCGGAAGTTATGGCACAGTGCGGCTGGGACAGTGTCACCGTCGATATGCAGCACGGCGTGCAGGACTATCAGTCCATGGTGCAATGCTTCCAGGCGATGCAGGCGCATCCGGTCACCCCGCTGGTGCGCGTGCCGTGGAACGAACCCGGCATCATCGGCAAGGCGCTGGACGGCGGGGCGATGGGAATTATCTGCCCGATGGTGAACACCGCGGCCGAGGCGAAGGCACTCGCCGATGCCTGCCTGTACCCGCCGATGGGCAAGCGCAGCAACGGCCCGATCCGTGCAGCGATGTACGGCGAGGCCAGCCTCTATCAGTCAACCGCCAATAGCGAAATCCTGGTCATTCCGATGATCGAGACCCAACAGGGTATCGACAATATCGACGCGATTCTCAGCGTTCCCGGCATCAACGGCATCTATATCGGCCCGTCCGACATGGGCCTGTCGCTGGGAATGATCCCGATCCTGGACCGCGAGGAGCCGATTATCCTGGAGATTTACGGCAAACTGCTGGCGTCCTGCAAAAAACATGGCAAGTTCGCCGGCATTCACAACGGCACCGCCGCTTACGCCGCCCGGATGATGCAGATGGGCTTCCAGCTTTGCACCATCGCCAACGACAGCGGCCTGATGGCGAGAGCGGCGCGGGAAGCTGTTGCCGCCACCCGTAAAGCCGCCGGCGACATCGCGCACTGATCCGACCGGCCGCACCGGAACGGGCTTCAGGCCCGAACCGGCCGGCTACCGCTTGTACGCACGCAAAAAGACATCTGTGCCGCGCCGCGCACGGTGGCGAATTTCCTCCGGCGTCCCGCGTTCGGTAAGTCCGAACGCAATCCGGGCCGGCATGCCGCCCTCCCACAGGCTAACAAGATCGTCCGCGGCCCAGTCGGCATCGTCCACCGTCAGTTCCCCGCTTGCGGCGGCGGCGGCGATCATGGTGGCCAAGGCGGCCCGAACACGGCCCGGCCCGGCGGCGTAAAATCGCTCCGCGAGGTTTCGGTTGGCGCGCAAGGCCCCAGGCAGCGTGTGCCCCATCTGACAGATATCCGACCCCAGGATAACACCCAGAAATACGGTGCCGACGGCGACAAGCCGCTCGCTCAGCCCGTCGCCCCGGCCGGACGCCGGCAGCGAACCGATCATTTGATCGGCCGCCGCCGCGACAATGGTCTCGAACAGAGATTCCTTGTCGTGGAAGTGGCTGTACACCGTCATCTTGGAAACACCGGCTCGCGCCGCGACCGCTTCCATCGTCACCAGATCGAACGGCTGGCTGGCGAACAAACCTCGCGCGGCTGTGACGATCGCCTCCCGTTTGGCGCTATCTTTCGGTCGCCCCGATCGGTGAGTGGCTGGTAAGTCTGCCACAATCGCTGTTCCTTACATTTAGATACTAGACTAACGGGTCCAGTATACCACATACTGGACGCACCGGTATAGGAATATGCCGATATAGGAAGATGATCGACTCATGCGTCTTACTGCAACCCCGCCTCCTGGCGTGCGAACGGTGTTCCTGGCCGCGATTTTGGGCGGCTGCATGGTGGGTCCCGATTTTCACACCCCCCCTGCCCCCGCGAGTACGCGGTTCACCGAAGCGCCCGTGCCCGGTCGCACCGCATCGGCGGATGCTCCGGGCGGCGCAGCGCAGACCTTGGTTCAAGGCCGGGACATCCCCGGCGACTGGTGGCAGGTGTTCCATTCGCCCAGAATTACCGCCCTGGTGACAGAAGCGCTGAAGGCCAATCCCGACGTAGCGGCCGCACAGTCCACTTTGTTGCAAGCTCGGGAGTCCGCCCGGGCGGAAATCGGCGCGCTGATGCCGCAGGTCAGCGGCAGCGCCCAGGCGCAGCGGGCACGCATCTCGCTGGCCGGGTTCGGGTTAGGCAGCGGGTCCGCCAGCTATACGCTTTATACCCCTGCCGTGAACGTGTCTTACGCGCTGGATGTATTTGGCGGTATCCGCCGGCAAGTGGAGCAGTTGCAGGCACAGGCCGAGTTCCAGCAATTCCAGTTGGAGGCCACCTATCTCACGCTCGCCGCGAATGTCGTCGTGGCGGCGATAACCGAGGCATCGCTGCAGGCACAAATCGACAGCACGCAGGAAATCGTCAAGGCCGACAATGAAGCGCTCAACCTGACCCGGCAGCGCTTCCAGTTGGGCGGCGTCAGTCAGGTAGATGTGCTACAGCAGCAATCGCTGGTCGATGCCCAGGTCGCGACCCTGCCCGGCCTGCGAAAGCAGTTGCAGCAGACCCGCAACCAGCTCGCTGTTTATCTGGGCGGCCATCCGGACCAATACAATTCGCCGGGTCTGGACCTCGATACGCTCGCCTTGCCTGGCGAATTGCCGGTTTCATTACCGTCGAAGCTTGTGGAACAACGGCCCGATATCAGGGCCTATGCGGCCATGCTGCACTCGGCGACCGCGGCGGTGGGCGTGGCAACCGCCAATATGCTGCCGCAACTGTCGCTGACCGGAAGCTATGGGCTGGAAGCCAGCACGATCCCGAACCTGTTCACCCCCAGCGGCATCATCTGGTCGATCGCCGGCACTATCGCCCAGCCGATTTTCGAGGGCGGCACACTCACGGCGCAAAAGCGTGCCGCCAAAGCGGCGATGGACGTCGCGGCCGCGCAATACAGTAGCACCGTCAACGTCGCGTTCCAGAATGTCGCCAATGCGCTGGTGGCGATCGAACGGGATGCCGAGACGTTGCAGGCCGTGCTCGCGGCACAGAAAACCGCCGCCGCGAGCCTCGCCTTGGCTCGGTCGCAATATCAGGCCGGCGCTGGAACCTATCTGAACGTGCTGACGGCGGAACAGAGCGATTTTTCGTCGCGTCTGAATTTGGTCGCCGCGCGGGCCGCCCGCTTCACCGACACTGTCGCGCTGTTCCAGGCGCTGGGCGGCGGCTGGTGGAACCGGACCGATGTCGATCCGAACGTCGCACAATGCTGCGGAGTATTCCAATGAACGATACCGCCACACTGCCCCGCACAACCCAGCGCCGGCCGCGGACATGGCTGCGCTATCTGATTGTGCTGTTGCTCGCCGGGTTGCTGGCGGCCGGTTTCATCTGGTTTCAGAATTTCAAGGCCACGATGATCGGTCATATCGTCGCGACCATCAAATCCGGCGTGCCAACGGTGGCGACCGCGAAGGCATCGGTGCAGGACTGGCAGCCCCAGCAAACCGCGACCGGGTCCGCGCGCGCTTCGAACGGCGCCGATCTGGCGGCCGAAATCGCCGGCGTGGTGGACAAGATCGACTTCCAGTCCGGACAGGACGTCGCGGCGGGCACGGAACTGCTGCGCCTGCGGCCCAACGACGACGACGCGAAACTGGCACAGCTTCAGGCCAACGCCGCGCTTTCAGGCGTTACCCTGCGGCGCGATCAGCAGCAGTTCGCGGCCCATGGCGTGGCTCAGGCGACGGTGGATACCGACGCGGCAAACCTGAAAATCGCTCAGGCGCAGGTGGCGGCACAGCAGGCGATCATGGCGGAAAAAATCGTCCGAGCGCCGTTCGCGGGGCGTATCGGCGTGCGGCTGGTCGATCTGGGGCAGTTTCTCGCGGCCGGAACGGCAATCGTTACCTTGCAGCAGCTCGATCCGATGTTCGTGGACTTCTATCTGCCGCAACAGGCGCTGGGCCAGATCGCGGCCGGGCAAACCGTATCGGTGACCGCCGACGCCTATCCAGGACAGACCTTCAAGGGGACAGTGCTGTCGCTGAATGCCAAGATCGATACCGCCAGCCGCATGCTGCAAATTCGCGCCAACATCCCGAACCCCGACAAGAAGCTGCTTCCGGGAATGTATCTCAGCGTGGCGGTCGATTCCGGACCGGTGCAGCACCTTGTCACTGTCCCGTTCGCGGCGGTGGCGTTCAATCCGTATGGATCGCTGGTCTATGTGCTGCTGGACACGGACGGAAAACAGACCGTCCGGCAGCAATTCGTGACCACGGGCGCGACCCGTGGCGATCAGGTGAGTATCCTGAAAGGCCTTGCCGCGACCGACGTGGTGGTAACGGCGGGTCAGTTGAAACTGCACAACGGGTCGCAGGTCAAAATCGACAATAACGTGCAACCGACGGACGACCCGGCCCCTGTTCCGCGCGACCGGTAAAGCAATGCACACGCAGTCCATGACCGACCGGGTATTTCCATGAAATTCACAGATATTTTCATTCGCCGGCCGGTTCTGGCCTGCGTGGTGTCGCTGATGCTGCTGGTGCTTGGATTGAAGGCATTCTATTCGTTGCCGATCCTGGAATATCCCAAGACCGTCAACGCCATTATCACCGTCACCACGGTCTATTATGGCGCCGACGCCGACACCGTCGCCGGATTCGTCACCACGCCGCTGGAAAATGCCATCGCCCAGGCCAACGGCATCGATTACCTGTCGTCCACCAGCCAATCCGGCGTCAGCACGATCATCGCCAACCTGATCCTGAACTACGACCCCGACAAGGCGATTACCGAGATCACCGCCAAGATCAACGCAGTACTGAACCAACTACCCGCGGGCGTGCAACAGCCGACACTGACAGTCGCCATCGGCCAATCGCTGGATGCGCTTATCATCGGGTTTTCCAGCAACGAACTTTCGCCCAACCAGGTGACCGATTATCTGGTGCGCAATGTTCAGCCCCGGCTGCAGGCGGTTCCTGGCGTGCAGACCGCGGAACTGCTGGGTGGCCAAAGTTTCGCGCTGAGGGCCTGGCTCGACCCGGCGAAACTGGCCGCCTACGGCATGACCGCGACCGATGTAACCGCGGCCCTAAGCGCCAACAATGTCATCGCCGGCATCGGCAACACCAAGGGCCAGATGGTGCAGTTGAACCTGACGGCGTCCACCAATCTGCATTCGGCACAGGAATTCCGGAATCTGGTGGTGAAACAGGTCAATGGCGGCATCGTCAGGCTCAGCGACGTCGCCAATGTGACATTGGGGTCCACCGACTACGAATCCAGCGTCGAGTATAACGGCAAGAAGGGCGTCTATATCGGCATCCAGACAGTGCCGTCCGCCAGTCTGCTGGCGGTGATCGCCGGGGTGAAAGCGGTGCTGCCGTCGATCCAGCAACAGCTTCCGGCGGGGCTGTCCGGCGATGTGATCTATGATTCCACCGTGTTCGTGAACAGTTCGATCAATGAGGTGGAACGGTCGCTGGCGGAAACCGTTGCGATCGTGACGCTGGTGATTTTCGCCTTCCTGGGTTCGCCCCGTTCGGTCGTCATTCCGCTGGTGACCATTCCGCTGTCGCTGATCGGCACATTCGCGGTCATGCTGGTGCTGGGGTTTTCCATCAATCTGCTGACGCTGCTGGCCCTGGTGCTGGCGATCGGGCTGGTGGTCGATGACGCCATCATCGTCGTGGAAAGCGTCAATCGTCACCTCGAAGAAGGCATGCAGCCACGGGACGCCGCGATAAAAGCCGCGCGCGATCTGGCGAACCCGATTATCGCGATGACGGTGGTACTGGTCGCGGTTTACGTCCCGATCGGCTTCCAAAGCGGCCTGACAGGCGCGCTGTTCACCGAATTCGCGTTCACGGTCGTCGGTGCGGTGACCATGTCCGCCGTCGTCGCGCTGACCTTGTCGCCGATGATGTGCGGCTTTCTGCTGCGTCCGCATGCAAGGGGCAGCGCGCGCGGCTGGTCCGATCGCCTGACCAGTTTCATCGACCGCATCTTTGGGAAATTGCAAGGGTCCTACGAACGGCGCTTGCGCGGCAGTTTGCGGACCATCCCTGTAACGTTGCTGTTCGCCGCACTGGTGATTGGCAGCATCTATTTCCTGTATGGCAGCGCCAACAGCGAGCTGGCGCCGCAGGAAGACCAGGGCGTTGTGATCCTGATCCCCACATCCGCCCCCGATGCGACGTTGCAGCAGAAGGAAATGTTCAGCGACCAGGTGCAGGGCATCATGGCGAAGGTGCCGGAAGGCGATCAGAGTTTTCAGATCATCAGCCCAGGCTTCTCGATTTCCGGCATTACGTTGAAGCCCTGGCAAGACCGGCACCGGACCGCCACGACGATACAGCAGCAACTGCAAGGCCAACTGAGCGCCGTGGCCGGCCAGCGCGTCGTCGCCTTTCAGCCGCCCGCGTTGCCGGGATCGCAGGGATTGCCGATCCAGTTCGTGCTGAAATCGACCCAGCCGATCTCCGCGTTTTATCCCCAGTCGCGGAAATTCCTCGCGGCCGCCGCCGCCAGCGGGCTGTTCCTGTTCGTCGATAGCGATCTGAAGGTCGATGCGCCGCAAGAGGTCATCGAGATCGATCGCGATAAGGCCGCGCAACTGGGGCTGACCATGAGCCAGGTGGGCGGGTCCCTGGGCGGATTGCTGGGTGGCGCCTATACGAACTACTTCAGCCTTGGGTCGCGGTCTTATCAGGTGGTTTCCCAGGTCCAGCAGCGATCGCGGCTGACGATCGATCAGGTGATGCAATATCAGATCGCAACGATTAACGGAATCCCGATCCCGGTCTCCGCCATTGCCCATGTGCGACAGGAAACGGTTCCGGAATCGATCATCCACTTCCAGCAGCAGAATTCCGCCACCATTTCCGGCGTCCCGTCGCCCGGCGTGTCGCAGGCGACGGCTTTGAAAACCCTGCAGGATCTGGCGGCCCAAACCCTGCCGAACGATGTGCTGATCGATTATGCCGGACCGCTGCGCCAGTTCGTGCAAGAGGCCAGCGGCTTCGTGACGACATTCGCCCTGGCACTGATCATTATCTTCCTGTCGTTGGCGGCGCTGTTCGAAAGCTTCCGCGACCCGCTGGTTATTCTGGTTTCGATCCCGATGTCGGTCGCGGGGGCGCTGATCTTCATCAGCCTGGGCCTGGGCGGCGCATCGCTGAACATTTATACCGAAGTCGGCCTGGTGACGCTGATGGGGCTGATCAGCAAGCACGGCATCCTGATCGTCGAGGTCGCCAACGAAGCCCAGCGCGCTGGCCAGTCCAAGCTGGACGCCATTATTTACGCCGCCGGCGTCAGGTTGCGGCCGATCCTGATGACGACGGCGGCGATGGTCCTCGGCGTGGTGCCGCTGATCACCGCGTCGGGCGCCGGCGCGGCATCGCGTTTCAATATGGGGCTGGTGATCGCCAGCGGCCTGTCGATCGGTACTCTGTTCACCTTGTTCGTTCTGCCGGCGGTGTATCTGGCGATCGCCGCGCGTCACACGGCCGAGGTCGCCCGATCGCATGACAGCCAAAATCCCCCGTTCGGCGGCATCCCTGTGTAGCACGCCCGCGGCGATCCGCCGGGAAGGCCTCGGCGCCCGACATCGTGGTTCCGGCAACAGGGACGACCGGCCCGCGCCGCCCGGCGGCTGCCCCCAGCCTGCTGCCTGACTCGATCCACCAATGCGTGGTCTTTGTCCCCGGACAATCCAAGCCCGGTCCAACAATTTACATTGTAGAAGCCTTAATGAAATGGGCCGGACATTGTTACTATTTTGCAGCAAAAGCACGTGGATACTTATCCCCGGTCGAAGGCGCAGCAGCCATGGTGCGATGAGACCCCATGGCGACGGGCTGAGGATAGTATTAGATGGCGCTTTCGAAGGCACCCACTCGATCGGCGACGGACGGCGTCCGCGGGCAATCCCGCCCCTGGGGCACCTGTTGTCGGCGGCATGACCCGGTTTCACGCGCGCCGCAACGCGATCAATCGCCTGTTCAGACCGGCATCGGGCCGCTATGAAGGGTGCGCCAGGCTTTCGCCGGTTCGCAATACGCGGCGCGACGACTCTAATACTGTCGGTCCTGGCGCATGCGGCTGTCCTGCCGGCCGCGCATGCCCAAAATCTCGCGGTGGACGGTACCTTCTCGACCACCACGAGCGGCGGGGCGGCGGCGGCGGCGGAATTCGGCAGCACCAACAACGGCTTCACCCCAACGCAGCAATTGCTCGGGTGGACGACCGCCGGTTACAACTTCGTATTCCTGCCGAACACCGCCGACACGACCGGATCGACCGGTCAGTATAATGCCTTAACGTTATGGGGGCCGGCCAACAGCGGGGCGAACGCGGCCAACCTGCCGCTCAGCAGCCCGACCGGCGGAAACTATGTTGGTGCGGATGGTGCTTTTGAGGTCTCGGCGATCACACAGACCATCAACGGCCTGATCACCGGCCAGAATGTCACGGTGTCGTTCGCATGGGCCGGGGCGCAACAATCAAGCTTCACCGGCCCGACGTCCGATAAGTGGACCGTCAGCCTGGGAACCGTTTCGGCGTCCAACCCCAGCCAGTCAACCAACGTCGTATCGTTGCCGACCGAAGGTGCAACCCCCTGGATGAACCAGACGTTTACGTTCGTCGCAACGAGCACAAGCGAACTGCTGTCGTTTTTGGCAACCGGAACACCGGCCGGCCAGCCACCGTTCGCCCTGCTCGCCAATGTGTCGGTGACGAATGTGCCGGAGCCGGCCGGCATTGGCATATTCCTGACCGGGCTGGCCGGCCTGTTACTGGTCGCCCAAGGGCGCCGAACCGCGGCGCCGAACAAGGCCGCCGGCCGGCCGGTTCAGCGCACAGTAAGGCTGCCGGAAACCCGCCGCCAATACCTGCCGGTTGGCTAAACCGCCGAAAGCGGTGGCGCTATCGACTCCAGCGGCTTGCGTTCGGCATTCACCGCGAGAACGCCCGCCACCGCCGCGGCGGCGACCATCGACAAACCGCCCAGCAAATAGCCGTAAAAGACCGACATTCTCGATCCGGTGTCGATCAGAACCCCGAACAGCGCCGGCCCGGCGACCCCGCCCAGTCCCGTGCCGAACGCATAGAACAGGGCAATGGCGATGGCCCGCACTTCCAGCGGAAAGCTTTCGCCGACGGTCAGATAGGCGGAACTCGCGGCGGCGGACGCGATGAAGAAAATCGCGCTCCAGGCCAGTGTCTGCTGCACCGCATCCAGCCAGCCTAAAGCGAACAACCAGCCGGTCAGCACCATCAAGACGCCCGACAATCCATAGGTCGCGGTAATCATGATGCGACGGCCGATCGTGTCGAACAGCCGTCCCAGCACCAGCGGGCCGAGGAAGTTGCCGATGGCGAACGGCAGCATGAACAGCCCGACTCTACCGGACGCCACGTTGTAAAACCGGGTCAGGATCAGCGCGTACGTGAAAAACACCGCGTTGTAGCAAAACGCCTGCGCCGCCATCAGGGTCAGTCCGAGGCAGGTCTGGCGGCGATAGGTCGTGACCAGTGCCGTCGCGCCGGCCTTGAACCAGGAGTGTTTGTCGGTTCGTAGCCGCAGGGTTCCAGGTGGGATAGGCGGCAGGGGCCTGCCGGTCTGACGCTCGATCCGCGCTTCGATCTCCCCGACGATTTTTTCAGCCTCTCGTGGCTGACCGTGGGTCATCAGCCAGCGCGGGCTTTCCGGCAGATAACGGCGCAGCAGCAGGACGGCGAACCCCAGCAAACCGCCGATGACGAACGCGGCGCGCCAGCCGATTTCCGGCGGGATCAGCGTGGGATCGAGCACGACGTAGGATCCCAGGGCGCCGATCGCCGCGCCAAGCCAGAAGCTGCCATTGATCGCAAGATCGGTGAAGCCGCGCTTCCGAGCTGGAATCATCTCCTGGATGGTGGCGTTCACGGCGGCATACTCGCCGCCAATGCCGGCGCCGGTTATCATGCGAAAGAACGCGAACGACCAGAAATTCCAGGACAGCCCGCAGGCGACCGAGGCAACCAGATAAACAAGTACTGTGATGGTAAACAGCTTCTTGCGACCAAGCCGATCCGTCAGCCAGCCGAAGAACACCGCTCCGCCGACCGCGCCAATAAGATAGGCGCTGGCCGCGCCGCCGATCTCGCTCCCGGTCAGATGCAGCGTTGGACTGTCCGACAGCGCCCCGGCGAGCGATCCGACAAGTGTTACTTCCAGCCCATCCAGGATCCAGGCGATTCCGAGGGCGAAAACCACCAGCCAATGAAACCCTGACCAAGGCAACCGATCAAGCCGGTTCGGCACGTTTGTTTCGTAGATTTTCGTGCGGTCCAGCATTGCCTGCATACCCTTTCTGTTGCCTACTCGCCTGACACGGAACCCGGAGAAACCGACAGATGGGTGCATTCGAGACTTCGGTTAAATCAACGATTGCGCGATGGTTCGGGATCGCGGCGCCAAACGAGCCGGCAAAGCGTCTGGCGGCCGAACTGGCCGGGACCATCCTGGCGTTCGAGGCGCTGCGCGGCACGCTTGCGTTCGAGGATGAGCCGTCGAGTTTCGAATCCGCCTTACAGGCCACGAAGGAACCTGCCTGATGGCGGGGCTGGCCGATCTCACGCTGATCCAGGCCGCCGATAGGGTGGCATCGGGCGAAACCACATCGCTGGAACTGTTGCGGGCCTGCTGGGCCAATCTGGATGCGGTCAATCCCCAGGTGAACGCCATGATCTGGCAGGATCGCGAGGACGCCGAGGTCAAGGCGCGTGCCGCCGACGAAGCCGTGCGGACCAAGCAGCGCCTCGGGCCTTTGCATGGCGTGCCGATGGCGCATAAAGATATGTATTATCAGGCTGGTAAGCTGAGTACCTGCGGATCGGCCCTGCGCAAGGATTTCCGCCCGGCGATCACCGCGACGGTTATCGGGCGTTTGTCGGCGGCCGGCGCTTTTACGTTCGGCGGCCTGAACATGGCGGAATTCGCGCAAAATCCGACCGGCCACAACAAGACGTTCGGAGACTGCCACAATCCCTGGAACCCGCCATACATTACCGGGGGATCGTCGTCCGGGTCCGGCGCGTCGGTGGCGGCGCGTTTCAATTACATGGCGCTGGGGTCCGATACCGGCGGTTCGATACGGTTGCCCGCGTCGGCCTGCGGCGTGACTGGGCTTAAACCGACGCAAACGCGGGTATCCCGGTACGGCGTCATGCCGCTGTCGTTCTCCCACGACAATGTGGGGCCGGTGGCGCGCACCGCCCGCGATTGCGCCAGGGTTCTGACGGCGATTGCCGGACACGATCCGCTCGATCCGACCAGCGCCCGCGAACCGGTGCCGGACTATGAAAGTTTCATGGACGGCGACCTGCGCGGCTTGCGGATCGGTGTACCGGCGATCGGTTTTCTCGATGGCGCCGATGCGCCGGTTGTCGCGGCTATGGAGGCCGCGCTGCTGGTCCTTATTGGGCGAGGCGCCGTTGTCACCCGGTTCGATTTGCCGCTGATGGATGCGATCGCGGCCTATGGCGGGATTGTGTCACGCGCGGAAGCGGCGCCGATCCATGCGGAGTGGATGCGGTCGGACCCACAGGCCTATGGGGCGCATATCAGCGGACGGATGTATCCCGGATATGCCATCCCTGCCGCGTATTATATCGAGGCGCTCAGCCGCCGGGGGCCGGTGCTGAGAGCCTTCGCGGCGGAGGTGTTCGCCAAGGCGGATGTATTGGTCACGCCGACGATTCGCACGTGCCTGCCGACGCTGGCGGAAACCGACATCGATCGCGGCCCGCCCGGAACCGAAACGAAATTCATGGCGGTGTCGGCCAACACGCGGCCGTTCAACTACCTCGGCTTGCCGGCCATCAGCGTGCCATGCGGCTTCGATCCGAACGGTTGCCCGATCGGCTTGCAGATCGCCGGCCGTCCGTTCGGCGAAGGACGCATCCTGAAGGTCGCCGGTGCCTATCAGTCCGATACCGACTGGCACTGGGCCAAGCCGCCCATGGTCAGGACCGCCGCATGACCAAGCCGAAAGTCGCCTTCATCGGAACCGGCGGCACCATCGCGTCGCTGGGGCGCGGGCCGCTCGATCTGGTGGACTACAGCGCCGCCGGCATCGTGATGCATGCCGACGAAATTCTGGTCCGCTGGCCGGAGACCGCGCTGGTGGCCGAGGTTATCCCGATCCGGTATAAAAATATCGTCAGCCCGGCGATCGATTTTGCCGATTGGAAAGCATTGGCCGCGCTGTGCGAGACAGTGGTGCGCGAACATCCAGGTCTTGCGGGAATTGTCATCGGGCACGGCACCGCGACGCTGGAGGAAACCGCGTATTTCCTGAACCTGACGGTAAAGGTATCGGTTCCGGTCGTGATTGTCGGCGCCCAGAGACCGTCCAGCGCGCTGTCGAGCGATGCCGGCATGAACCTGGTAAACGCCATCCGGGTCGCCGCCAGTCCGCAATCGCTCGGCATGGGCGTTTTGGTCGTAATGAACGACGAAATCCACGCGGCGCGGGACGTTACCAAAACATCCACGCTGCGCCTGCAAACGTTCCGCACACCGGATTTCGGCGTTCTGGGGCATGCGGATGAGGATGCGATCGCGTTTTACCGCCAGCCGATCCGTCGGCGCGCGCCGGACACCGAATTCGATGTATCCGGTGTCGAGGCACTGCCTCGTGTCGATATCGCCTATTCCTATGCGGGCGGGGATGGGGTCGCGGTGCGCGCCTTCATGGCGGCTGGGGCGCGTGGCATTGTCGCGGCGGGGTTCGCGCCGGGGTTTTGTCCGCCGGGCGACGTGGCGGCACTGACCGAAGCGGCGGCGCAAGGCATTATTGTTACGCAATCGACCCGAGCGGGATCGGGGCGGACGTTTCGCGGTCAGAAGCTAAGGGAGGCGGGATTTCTGATCGCCGACAACCTCAATCCGCAGAAGGCACGCATTTTATTGGCGCTGGCATTGACTGTCACCGCCGATCCCGAGGCGATAGCGCGCATGTTCCGGACGTATTGAGCATGGCGGACGATGCCGCGATCCGGGCGTTCGAACAGGCCGGGTGGCAGCGTGCGGCGAACGCGTATGAGGCGGCGTTTGCCCCGGCGACCCGGCCGTTCATTCCGGGACTGTTAGACGCGGCGAATGTCCGGGCGGGCGATGCGGTGCTGGATGTCGCGTGCGGTCCTGGATTTGTCGCGGTCGGTGCTGCCGAACGCGGTGCCGTGGCGCGCGGGATGGATTTTTCCGCCGCTATGCTGAACGTCGCGCGGGCGCGTCATCCTTCGGTTCCGTTCGATGCGGGAGACGCGGAGGATTTGCCGTATCCGGATGGAAATTTCGATGCCGTGGTGTCGAATTTCGGCGTTCATCACGTGCCCAACCCGGTTCGGGCGTTGCGGCAGGCGCACCGTGTGCTGCGTTCCGGCGGTGCGGTGGCCTTCACCATATGGGCCGCGCCGGCGGAGAATATTGCCTGGAAACTGGTGTTCGACGCCATACGGCGGTGCGGCGACATCGCGGCATCGCGCGCACCGCCGCCGGGTGCTGGGGCCGATACGCCGGACGATTGTGTCGCCGCGTTGGAAGCGGCCGGTTTTACCCGAACCGGTTACCTCAAGCTGACCGCGCTATGGCATCAGGCGGGCGGCCGGGAACTGCTTGCCGCGTTGCGATCCGGCACCGCGCGGATGGCGGCATCGATCGAGGCGCAGCCGTTGGACGCGATTCCGGCGATCGTCGCGGATATCGACCGGGAGGCCGCTGTGTACCGCGACGCGAACGGACTCGCGATCCCGCTCGCCGCATTTGCTGCCTACGGCCGGAAATTCTAGCGCATGGACCTGTATCATATCTGGTGCGATCTAAAACCCGGCATCGGCGATCTGGAATTCGCCGATAAGGTCAAATCCTATATGAATTACCTGAAACAGCAGGGGATGATCGAAGACTGGCGCCTGACGCGCCGCAAGCTGGGCCTGGGTCCGCCGGAGATCGGAGAATTTCATGTCGAAATTCAAACAAAAGACATGGCGCAACTGGACCGGGCGTTCCAGCATGCGGCATCGCGGCGGGAGCCGGTGGAGAGCGCGCATCACGGGGTCAACAGTCTTGTCCGCAATGCGGTGTTTGGCCTTTACCGCGATTTCCCCGATCCCGGTCGCCATCATGGCGACGAGAAATTCTAACCGCTGCCAGCATTCCCGCCAGGACAGTCCGCGGCCACCACGCCTCGAGACCGCCCCAAAGGCCAATCGAGACAATCCGGTCGCCGTTCCAGGCTGGCTCTATCCGGCGCGCGGACGCGCTTGGTGGCGGCGCCTGCCGTCGGCGCCGGGGCACGCGGTACCGAAACCGCCGGGCCGGCGCTTACGGGTGCATCGAGCTGGCGCCCGCCTGGGAGATACCGGCGTCCTGCTGCCCGGTTCCGCCGGAAGAGCCGATCGCGCCCACGATCTTGCCGTCGATGTAAAGCGGAATGCCGCCCGGAACTGGCACCGCGCCCGTCAGACCCAGCAGATACGTGGCGCCATGCGCCACACCGTCGGCGAACGCCTGTGTCGGACGCTTGAACAAGGCCGCCGAACGGGCCTTTTCGATCGCGACCGGGCCGCTGCCGAACTGGCAATCGTCCATCCGCTGGAAATAAATCAGATTGCCGGACGGATCGACGATGGCCACCGACATGGCCAATCCATCTTTCTTTGCCTGTTCGATCGCAGCCAGAGCGACGCGGCTGGCATCGGCCGCGGTGATCGGCCCGCCATAAGCCGGCGGCGGAGCCGATGGGGTTTGGGCACCGGCCGGTACGGATGCCACGGCGAGCGTCAGGCCGAGGACCGATGCGGCGAAAATCGATCGGATCATGGGGACATTTCCTTTGTTATCATGAAACTTGGGTATTCTTATCGGACCTGAGCGACAAATCGGGCCGCGGAGCGATCCGGGAAGATCAATAACAGACTTGCCGCCGCGCCGGCGATCAGCATCGCGCCGGCCAGGGCGATCGCGGCCGCGAATCCCGCCGGTAAATCGGCACCCGCGGCGCCGACGATCCACCCGGTTCCGTAGGTGGACACCAACCCGGCCAGCGCGTTAGCGGAGTAAATCACCACGATCAGACGGCCGCGCTGCGCCGGCGGTGCGACCAGGCCCAGGATAACCGGGCCATACACCGTTGTAAGGGCCGGCGCCGCGAAACCGATGGCGATCAGCACCAGCCGCGGCGTGCCGTCCGTTCGTGTCGCGGCGATCAGGGCGACGCCCGCCGTCAGCAACGCGACCGTACAGGCATGCCCGAGCGCCACGCGGCCGCTCCAGCCGCGCCGCTGCATGGTTTGACATAGCCAGGATCCGAACAGCAGCAGCGGCGACTGAAAGGCGAAAATGGCTGAAATTATCCATCCAACCGTCACCGGCCGGTAGGACAGGCCGAGTTGCAGGTATGGCGGCAACCATGTCGCCGCCATCCCCACGACGTAGTAGGACATGAACGACATCGCCGCGACGCCCAACACGGTCCGGTCGAGCCATAATGTTTGCCATGGCAGACCTTTACCGTCCGTCGCTGTGGCCGGCGCCGCATAGGGTCCATCGCCACCGAAGACCGACCACGCGATCAGCCAGCAAATCCCGAGAGCGAAGCATACGAAAAACCCGGCGCGCCAGCCAAAATTCACGATGATGGCGGTCAGCAGCGGGCCGCCCACCAGAAATCCCGCGCTGATCCCTTGCAAGATGACAGCACTCGGCACGCTGCGCCGGTTGGCGGGGAACCAGTCGTAGCAGGCATGCAGCGCCGTTGGCAGACCGGGGCCTTCGCCAACACCCAGCAGAATGCGGCACGCGGCCAGTGCGATGACGGATTCGGCGAAGACCACGGACAACTGGCTGATGGACCAGATCAGCACCAGCGCGGCCAGAATCCAGCGCGTTCCGATCCGGCCGATCGCAAACAGGCCCACCAGCATGCCGGACGCCGAAAACAGCAGGAAAAACAAGCTGCCGATCAGTCCGAATTGCCGAGGCGACAGATGCAGATCGTGCATCATCGGCACCGCCGACAGACCAAAGACCAGTTTATCGAAGAAATTCAGCGTCTGATAAATAAACAACAATCCCAATACGGTGTACGCGCGATTCGATACTTTGACTTGATCCGGCATCGTTCCCATCGTTTCCATCCCGTCGAACACTGTATCGGGGCGGATTCGGATTTGTCCGGCCCTTATCTCTTTGGATTACGGTGCCGTATATATCCCAGGCTTTTGTCAGAGCGGCGACCTTATCGATGCCCATTGCCGATACTGCCTTGGAACAGCAACGGCGATGTCTTCCGATCATTTGCCGCCAAACGGGGCCGGTTAAACCGAATCGTTATTCGTTATGAGAATGCACTGGCCCAAGGGGGACGGCAATAGGCGCCGGGAACCACACTTGTTGCTCCGCGCCGCGGATCGCTATCGGGGGGTTGGCTCTGCCGCGCGGATGCAAATCGGCGTTACCGGCCGAACCGCGGCGATACCAATCATCCGATCGTGCGGCTGGGACGGTCAGGCCAATCCGACCGGACGCGGTTGCTCAGAGCGGCCAGTGTACCGCGGCGAGCGCGCCACCGATCAGCGCCGGCATGCTGTGCCAATCTGCCAGCACCCAATAGAACGCGAGCAAAAGCGCGATCCCGAACAGTGGGAACGCGAAAGCCTTGCCGCCGCGCGTTTCCTTCCGGGACATAGGCATAACAACCTCCAGCCACTATGGTGCGCCAAAACATTACGCGCAATGACGCAATGCAGTGACCATGAACTACGAATGAGGCGTTTTTTAGCCGGTTTTCTCCCCGGACTGCCAGCGTCGGCATGGCTGCATCCCGCACAGCGCATAGGTAGCAAAATCGCAAACCGGCCCCCGGGGACGATGACATGCGGATTAGCCCAAGACGGAGCGGTGCCGTGTCCGCCCAGGCCGCTTGGGATCGGGGTTTATACCGGGACGGTCAGCGCGTCGTATTCATACAGCCAGTCGTAACGCTGCCGAATTTTTTCTGGCCGGAATTCCCGTTCCACGTACGCCGCGGCGCCTTCGGCGCTGGCAAGTGCGGGGTTATGAAAGCGCCTGGTATTATCGGACGACCCGCGCACGATGGCGGCGGTCCGATCGAGGCGTGCGTTCTGGTAGCGGCGGAGTGCTTCGCCGGGATCGCTGGACAGATCGAGGCAGCGCGCGATCACCATGGCATCTTCCAGCGCCATGTTTGCGCCTTGTGCCAGGAACGGCAAGGTTGGGTGGGCGGCGTCGCCGATCAGGCAAACCCGGTTTTGGACGTACGCGGTCAGCGGTTCGCGCCCCAGCAATGCCCATTTGTATGGCGTATCGATCGCTCGAATAACGGCCTTTACGTCGGCATGCCAGTTCGCCAGATCGCGCAGGCATTCCGCGTGACTGCCCGGTTCGTTCCACGATTCCACATGCCAGTCGTCGCGCTCCACCACGCCGACGAAATTCAGCAACGCGCCGCGACGGATGGGATAGGTCACGACATGCCCGCCGGCGCCCAGCCAGTTCGCCCCGACCGAACGGCGTTGATGCGGCGCAAGGCGATCCATCGGGACCAGCCCGCGCCAGGCCATAAGGCCGGTGAAGCAGGCTGGTCCAGCGCCGGACATTTGCTGGCGTATCTGGGAATGCACACCGTCCGCGCCGATCAAAACATCGCCATCGATACGATCGCCATTGGCCAAATGCAGGATCGCGGTGTCGCCGGTCTGGCTGAACCCCACGCATCCGCATCCAGTGCGGATCGCGTCGGGTGCCGCGGTACGCACCGCGTCCAGCAGAACCGCATGAAAATCGCCGCGATGAACCATCCAGTATGGGGCGCCGAAGCGTTCGACCGAACTTTCGCCCAGGTCGAACACCGGCCAGATTTGTCCGGTGGTGCCCAACCGGATTTCCTTGGCGGTGGCGGCGCAGACGATCTGGCGCATGGCCGGTTCCAGCCCGAGCGCGATCAGGATGCGGGTGCCGTTGGCGCCGAGTTGTACGCCGGCCCCGGTTTCCCGCAGTTCGTTAGCCTGTTCGAACACGCGCACCCGGTGGCCACGCTGAATAAGCGCCAATGCGCTGGTCAGTCCGCCGAGTCCGGCGCCGGCGATCAGAATATCAGCCATCGGTTTCCTTCCGGCGCGAATGCAGCGGATCGAACCACAGAACGATCTCGGTGACGAGATCCGCGACCGGCCGAACGGAATCCAGGCGTAGCACCGGCGCTGGCTGATCGATCAGCCAGGCTTCGTGCGTTAGCAGGCCCCGGCGCAGCGACCCGGCGGTGTCGTAGGACTCCGCCCATGCGATAAAGGCGGCGTTGAGCGCGGCCATGTCGCCCCCTGGCAGGATCCGGGCGCCGTAGCGATCGGCCTCCCGCCGCCGCAGCCGGATCATGCGTTCGGTGGAATCAAGGCGCAGGAACACCACCAGATCGTAGAACGGTTCCAGCGGCGCTGCCCATTTCGTGGCGGCGCCGGAGAAGACCCAGTGGCCGGCGACGGGCAACGTTCGCATCAGCAATGTCTGCCGATCCGCGGCGGCGCGCGGGGTCGTGAAGCGGGGGTCGGTCGGCATCCAGTAAAGACTGTCGGCATCGGTATGGGTCACCCCCAGCCGCCGTGCGAGGGCCGCGCCGAGGGTCGAGGTGCCGGAGCCGGAGGCCCCCAGGATGTGAATGCGCGGCATAACGCCGGGGTAGCGCGGTTCCGGGCAACCGCGAAGCGGAACCATGCTCTTGCACCCAACTCCGTCCATTGGTTGACTGCAATCGAGGCCACACAGGAGGATGCGATGGACTTCGAGCAAATTGCCTACGAGGTGAAGGGCACCACCTGCATTATCACACTGAACCGCCCGGAACGGCGCAACGCCCTGAGCGGGAAACTGCTGCGCGAACTGAATGCGGCGCTGAAGGAGGCGGACGAATACGACCCGGTTCATTGCGTCGTGCTGCGTGGCGCCGGTCCGCATTTTTGTGCCGGCGCCGATCTGAACGAATTTTCCTCGGGTCGCGGACCCGATTATCGCGGGCGCTCGCAGATCGACGACGACGTGTGGCGGCTGGAGCAAGGGCAAAAACTGCGCATCGAACTGTTCGATATGCACAAGCCGGTCATTGCGCAGGTGCACGGGACTTGCATCGGGATCGGAACGGAACTGGCGTGGTTTTGCGATATGATCCTGGTTGCCGACGACGCCCGTATCGGCTTTCCTCCGGTGCGCGACCTGGGCACGCCGCCGGGCAGCATGTGGCTGTATCACTGCGGCCCGCAATGGGCGAAACGCCTGCTGCTGACAGGCGATTCACTCACCGGCAAGGACGCGGCGGAGATCGGGCTGGCGTTGAAATCGTATCCTGCGGCGGAGTTGGAAACCGAGGTCATGCGGTTGGCGGCCCGCATGGGCCTGGTAGACCCGCATCTGCTGTCGGCGAACAAGCGCATGGTCAATCTGGGCCTGGAACTGATGGGTGCCCGCACGCTTCAGCGCATCGGCGCCGAGATCGACGCGCGTGGCCATTTGGCGCCCATGGCGATGGCGTTCAAGGCGACGATGCGCGAACACGGGGTGAAGCACGCCTTCCAGAAGCGCGATTCGGCGTTTGGAAGCGGGTACGCCGCGGTGCGCGGACACGATCCTGACTGAACTGGCGGCTGTTGCCTGTCCGACAGGACCGAGCGTGCCGACGCCGTTGTCGCCGATGCTGCCCTGGCCCTTTGTCTGAGCGGGCAGCTTTATCGGCGCGGCGACGCCATTGCCGCCGATGCTGCCCTAAGGGGGGATCATACCGTAAACCCGCGCGGCAGTGCCACTGAACAGCGCCCTTTTTTCGGTCGCCGAGGCACCGGAGGCGATGCGTTTGAAGGCGTTCCATAATTCGGTGTAGCCGCCGGATTGCTTGTCGGGCGGAAAATTACTTTCGAACATGCAGCGATCGGCGCCGAAGGCTTCGATGCAGGGTTCGATATACTGGCGCCATGCGGCGGCGAGATCGTCCGAACCCGGCGGCACGTCGCGGTCGATGAATTCGAACCCGAACGATGTCATGCCGCAACCGCCAAGCTTGACGTTCACGTTGGGGCATTTCGCGAGTTCCTGGATATCCTTGCGCCATGTCTGGAGGATCTCCTGGCGGCGTCCGGAATAAGACCCGACTCCAAGCACGCCGCCGACATGATCCAGAACGATCGTCGTGTCCGGAAACGCCCTGGCGAGGTCGATCGCACCGGATAGTTGCGGATGATACTGCCAGGATTCGAACGTCAGCCCCAGCTTCGCCAGTTCGGCGAAACCCTGGCGGAACACAGGGTCGTGAACCAGTTGCGGCGGAACGGTTCGGGATGCGTATTTGCCGACCGATAAATCGCCGTCCCACGCCACGCCCATGCGAATGCCGCGAAAGCGGCCGTTACCGGCGGCGATCTCGGCCTGTAAAACCTCCCGCACCCGGCTGCCAAGGCGAAGGTCGGCGTAACCGATAATCGCCTCGGCCACGCGGCAGGGACCGTAATGGCCGGATGCGCTCATCGCGGCGATGCCGTTGACGAATTCGACCTCGCCGACCGGCGCCATCTCGGCCGGGCCATGTTTGCGGTACATCGCCTGGCATTCCATGAACACAGTCGAAACGATTTTATGCCCGCCGCCGATATCCGCGAGCAGGTCGGGAAGGAAGTAGGTGCCGCGATGCGGCGTATCCCAGAAATGATGATGCGGATCGATAATCGGCAAATCGGGTTCCAGCGCGGTCTCCGCCGGACGCCGCGCCAGCCAGGCCTTCAAGGCGGCATCGTTACGATGGATCAGGCCGGTGTACGGGCTCTTCGAATCGCCGATCGGGGTCATATGCGTTTGTCTCCCTAGAACCTGGGCGGCGATACCGTCGCCTGTTGCCTTCCAGGATCGCAGGCTGGAACTTGACCATCGAACCGCCGGGCCCGCAAGCCGAACAGGGACGCAGACGCTTGGTTGACGGGCGGCGCGATCTCCTCCTTTTATCCGCCTCCGCTGTTATGGTTCGGGAGACAGAGATTCAAATGGGCAAGACAATCCAGTTAAAGGCCGCGGACGGCTTCAGCTTTTCGGCTTATGTGGCGGGGCCGGACGACGCCACGAAGGGCGTGGTGGTGGTGCAGGAGATCTTCGGCGTCAACCCGCATATCCGCGACATGGCGGATCGCTTCGCCGCCTTGGGTTATGCGGTGGTGGCGCCGGCCCTGTTCGACCGAACGCAGCGCGACGTGGAACTGGGCTATACGCCGGACGACATCGGCAAGGGCCGCGATCTGCGCATGAAACTATCCGATGCCGATGTCATGCAAGACATCGAAGCCGCGGCGGCCCATCTGGCTGGCAAGAAACTGGGCATCGTTGGGTATTGCTTTGGCGGCACGGTCGCCTGGTGGGGCGCTACGCGCACGACGCGGTTCGCGGCCTCGTCCTGCTGGTACGGCGGCGGGATACCCGGCACGAAAAACGAGCACGCGCATTGCCCGGTGCAGATGCATTTCGGCGAGAAGGATGCGTCGATTCCGATGACCGATGTGGATGCGGTGCGTGCGGCGCAGCCCAAGGTGGAGGTCTTTGTGTACGACGGCGCACAACACGGGTTCGGTTGCGACGAACGCGGCAGTTATAGCGCACCGGACTATGACCTGGCGCAAAAGCGGACACTGGAACTGTTCGCCAGGCATCTGGGCTGACCGGACGCGGGCCACCCTGACGGTAATGTCCGATGGTCCCGGCTGGGTTTCGTTAAATTGATATCCAGCCGGGACAACCGCGCCTTCGGTCGCGCGTTTGCGACCGGATGATACGTTCCCGCGCCCTGCGACGCCTCGCCTGGACAGGTGTTCCCGTTCTTTTGATCGGCGCGCTGGCCGTATTCTGGAACTGGGACTGGTTTATCCCGATCGTCGAATCCAAAGCCTCCGCGGCGTTAGGACGGGCGGTGACGATCGGGCATTTGCAGGTGCATCTTGGCCGCATTGTCGAGGTCGATGCCGCCGATGTGACGATCGCCAACCCGCCGGACTGGCCCACCACCGATGCTAAGTTCGCGACGATCCAGACATTGAAGATTCAGGCCGGCGCCTGGGACTATATCCGCGGTCGCGGCCTGGTTCTGCCCATGATCGGCGCCGCCGGCGCGAAAATCCTGGTGGCCGAGACGCCCAGCGGCGCGGCGAATTACAAATTCCCGGCCAGCGGAAGCAAAGGCGGAACCCCGGTCAAAATCGGCAACGTCCAAATTGCCGACAGCGACGCCCATGTCGCGATTTCCCGCCTGAAAACCGATTTCAACGCCCGGATCGAGACCAGGGGCGAAGGCGATGCGGCGCAAATCGTCGTCGATGCCAAAGGCCGTTACGCGGATCAACCGGTCGCCGGCACGCTTGTCGGGGGGGCGTTATTGTCGCTGCGCGACGCGGCGCACCCATGGCCGATAAAACTGGACCTGGTGAACGGGCCCACCCGGATCGCGCTCAACGGCACGCTGCGCGACCCGCTGGCGCTTCAAGGTGCGGATGTAAGGCTTAAACTCAGCGGTCCGGATATGGCGTTGCTGGATCGATTCGTCGGGTTTCCGATCCCGCAAACGCCGGCCTACGATATTACGGGCAAGCTGATACTGGACGGTCTCGACAAAATCCGTTTCGAGGATTTCGAGGGCCGGCTGGGTAGTTCCGACATTGGCGGCACGATAGAAGAACAACCGGGCGGATCGACCGAACACGGCCAATCGAAGCCGCTGGTGACGATGGACCTTCGATCCAGGCGGGTCGATTTGCCGGACCTGAACGGATTCATCGGCGGCACGCCGGGACGGGCCACAACCGCCAACGCCACGCCCAAGGAGCGCGAGGCAGCGGCCGCCGCGCGCGCCAGCCCGAAGCTGTTTCCAGACACGCCGATCGATGTGCCGAAACTGGATTGGGCCGATATCCACCTGCACTACCACGCCGCTGCTATCGCGGGGCGCGATATGCCGCTGGACGATGTAACGGTTGCCATGGATGTCGTGGGCGGACGAATCACGCTGCATCCGATCGGTTTCGCAATCGGCAAGGGGCACCTGACCGCCCATGTCGAACTCGTCCCGGAAAGCGGTAAGAACGTCCATGCCAAGGTCGATTTGCGGATGCAGAACCTCGATCTGGCCCGGATGATGGCGGCGACGCATACGTTTCAGGGCGCCGGATCGGTTAGTGGCGTGGGTGCGATCGATGCAACCGGCAACTCGATGGCGTCGCTGATGGCGAACGGCAACGGCGAGGTGAAGATGGCAATGGCTGGCGGCGACCTGTCGGCGGTGCTGATCGACCTTACGGGATTGCAGTTTGGCAAAGCCCTGCTGTCGGCGCTGGGGATTCCAGACAAGACACCGGTGCAGTGTTTCGTCGGGGACATGGCGCTGCGGCGCGGCGTGCTGGATTTCGACGCGGTGACGCTGGATACCGGAGAGGCGATCGTCAATGTCGTTGGCAACGTTAATTTGTCGAAGGAAACGATCGATCTGGGCCTGAAGACCGATTCCAAGCATTTCTCGGTCGGTTCGTTGCCGACCCGGCTGAGTATCGGCGGCACGTTCAAGGATCCGTCCATTCGTCCTGGCGCCGAAGCTGTCGCCCGGCTGGGGGCGGCCGTCGGTTTGGGGGCGCTGTTCCTGCCGCTGGCGATACTGCCGACCATCCAGTTCGGCACGTCGGAAGCGGCGGATGCTCGGTGCGGCGTGCTGCTGGCGCGCGCCCGCGCACAGGCGGGCGGACAGGCACTGCCGCCAGCATCGAAAGGCCCTGCCCCGGCGCACTGAGGAATTGCCCGACAATAATCGCTAAAAGCAGCAGCGTCGGGCAATCCCTAAGCCGATGTGTTGCACGGCAACTTTGCTGGCGTGCTGACGCACTTATCCGCCAGCGTTGCCTGAGTTGCGTCGTTCCGCCAGCCGTGGCTTGCTGAGCAACGTTCAATCAGGAGGGAACAGATGGCATTCTACGAACTACGCCAATACAAGGTGCTGCCCGGACAGATGGCCGGCTGGATCAGAATGATGGAAGAAGAGATTATTCCATTCCAGGTGGCCAAGGGCATGGTGATTACCGGCAGCTTTCAAGGCGAAACCGATGCTTCGGTCTATGTCTGGCTCCGCCGTTTCGATAGCGAGGAACAGCGGGTCGCGCTGTATGCCGCGGTGTACGAGTCCGACCATTGGAAAACCCAGATCGCACCGCGCGTGCCGGAGTATCTCGATCGTTCCGCTATCGTCGTGACGCGGATCGTGCCGACACCGAAATCCGTAGCGCGGTAAATTTCGTCGCGCCGCGGCCCCGGCTGTATCAAACGGCCGGGGCGTGGCGCCCAGCCGCAGGGTCCAGATAAGCGTCGAACACGCTGGCAACCCGCCGCACCAGGTTCCGCGCGGCTTCGGGCACGATGACCACACCGTTGTCGATCTGGGCCAGGCCATCGGCGGCCAAGGGATGCAATCCGGCTAATTCGGTATCCAGCCACCCGTCCGGAAAGCCGTGGCGGTGCAACAATGCCGGAATATCGGCTTTTAGGTCGCACATCAGCCGCTCGATGATGGCCGCGCGCAGCCCATCTTCGCGGGCGAGCGGGAACCCGCGCGCGGTGGCGAGTTCGCCCGCCTCGATCCGGTCCCGCCAGATCCTGGTGTCGGCGGCGTTCTGCACATAGCCATGCGGCAACTGCCCGATCGCGGACGCCCCGATACCGATCGACGCTTCGGCCGGATCGTCGGTGTAGCCCTGGAAGTTACGCTTTAACGTACCGTCGCTGTGTGCCTGGGACAACGGATCGCCCGGCAGGGCGTAGTGATCCAGCCCGATCCGATTGTAGCCAGCCTGCAGCAGGGCACGGCCGATGGTCTGTTCCTGTAGCAATCGTTCGTCGGAATCCGGCAGCGTGGCGGCATCGATCACCCGCTGGTGCTTCATCATGGCCGGCACGTGGGCATAGCCGAACACCGACAAACGCGCTGGCGCCAGGGTCAGCGCCGCCTTCACAGTCGCCTCGCATGTGACTACCGTTTCATACGGCAGACCATACAGCAGATCGAGATTGATCGCCGCGATTCCCGCCTGACGCAGCCTGTCGGCGCAGGATTGTGTGTCCGCGAGGCTTTGAATGCGGGCCACCGCGTGCTGCACGGACGGGTCGAACGACTGAACGCCCAGGCTGGCCCGCGTGACGCCCGCCTGTCCGAGAGCGTCGGCCATTGCCGTGTCCAGGCGGCGCGGATCGACCTCGATCGCGATCTCGGCGTTTGGTTCAATGTCGAACAGGTTCCGCAGGTGCGCCATCGCCGCCGCGAACAGTCCTGGCCCCATGATCGTGGGGGTTCCGCCGCCCCAGTGGATATGCGCCACGCGGCGGCTTCCCGTCAGGCGGGCCACCAGTGCGATTTCCCGTTGCAAGGTTCGCATATAGCGTTCGATGGCATCCCAATGCCGGACGATGTTGGTGTTGCAGCCGCAATACCAGCACAGCGACCGGCAAAACGGGACATGCAGGTACAAAGAAAGCCGAGCAGAGTCGGGGAGCGTACAAAGCCAGTCGCGATAGGACGATGGTCCGGTGGCGGATGAAAAATGCGGCGCGGGCGGATAGCTGGTGTAGCGCGGGATGCGTTCCGTCAGGTATTTGGCGATGACGCTGTCCGCTGTATTTCCCATGGCACTGGTTTGCCCGCGCTGGCCGACTTATGCCTTGATCCGGATCAATTCCGTCCCCGCGGTATCCCGTCAGGCTCGTTTCAGCGACGGGATAGAGCTCGCGGCTGTGCGCGACCTCGGCGCCGCGGTGGCATCGGCGTTTTCGGCGATATTCGATATCGATCTCGCGGGCCTGCCCACGACGATCGCCGTCCGGGGTCGCTGCCAGGGACGCGCTGACCGGACCCGGCCTTGCCTTGACGTGCCCGGTTCCGGACAATGCCCGGCCGGTATGCGGCGGGGAGACAGATCATGACAAGTCTGGCGGGAAAAATTGCCTGGGTGACTGGTGCGGGGACCGGGATCGGAGAAGCGGCGGCACTCGCTTTGGCCGGCGCCGGCGCGACCGTGGTGCTGACCGGACGACGCCAGGCGCCGCTGGACGACGTTGCCCGCCGCATCGGCCAGACGGGGACAGCGCATGTGCGGCCGGCGGACCTGACGCGGGCGGATCAGGTGCGCGGCGTTGGCGATTACATCCGGGCAACATTCGGCCGGCTGGATATTCTGGTGAACAACGCCGGCGTCAACATCGTGGAGCGTCATTGGGATACACTGACGCCAGAGTCGATCGACACGCTGCTGCAAGGGAATTTATCCGGCGCACTGTATTGCGTCACCGTGGCGCTGCCGTTCATGCGCGCACGGAAGGACGGTTTGCTGATCCATACCGCGTCCATGGCCGGGCGATTCATCGGCGGGGTCAGCGGGCCGATCTACACGGTGGCAAAACACGGCATTGTGGCCATGAGCCACGGCCTGAACATGCAGGAATGTGTCAACGGTATCCGCTCCACGGTTTTTCTGCCGGGCGAGGTCGCCACACCGATTCTGGATAAGCGGCCCAATCCGGTTGGACCGGAGGTGCGCGCGCGCATGGTCCAGCCGGCCGATTGCGGCGATCTGATACGTTATATCGCGTGTTTGCCAAAGCATCTCGTGATGAACGAAGTGCATTTGTCGCCAACCTATAACCGTGGCTATGTCGCCGCGCTACAGCGCCAGTTATGATCCGTTGCGGGGCGGGTACACGGCCGTGTACCCGCCGCCGGGTCCGGCCCACCTGAACGGGATGCGGCGGCGATGCCGATCGCGGCGAACCCACTTCCGCGGGCGGCCCTGGCACAGGAGCGGGCGATAGACGATGTTTCGATGCCCAGGCGTCAGGCCCGCGGCCGGTCGGGTTCCAGCAGGCTGAGACGGGACATGTCGGCTGTCGTGCCGGCGGCTTCTTCATGAACGACCATATCGGCGAAATGCATGTCGAACCGGATCTGCTCCGCCGGATAATTCTTAATGTCCTGCACCATCGTGGCCAGGGCATGATCGCGCGCCTCGATCGTCAGCAGCAGCCAGGCCCGGCCCCGGATCAGCGATCCGGAATCGTGCCCGTGCAGCGGGCTGGAGCCATCGACAATGTGCATCAGGGTCCACGGCATGATAAATATCGGCTGATGGGACTGCCGCAATGGCAAATCGTGAACACGGCGGAACGACAGGCCTTCCGGGGACCGTTCTTCCAACAGTATGAAAAGCCGTACCGTCGCATTGCTCATGATCGTCACCCGGCCGTTGACGATGCGCAGCATCAGGGTCGGTTGCCCATTATGCATTGTCACGACGGCATCGGCCGCCGCCTCGATCTTCGCGCGGGGCCGGGAAAACCGGACGAACAGAAGGCCGGTAAAGATGGCGGTGAATGCCATCCCGGCGACGATTTCCGCTGCCGAAACGAAATGGCCGTATAATGTGCTGGGGGCCATGACGCCGTATCCAACGGTGGCCAGCGTCTCGACACTGAAAAAGAACGCGTCGGAAAAAGCGCCGCTCGCCGCATTGGCGATCGATCCCGGTCGCAATACGTAAAGGGTCGCGAACACCAGATTGATCGAAAGCCACGCCGCCAGCATGGCAACGGCAAACCCAGGCCAGGACAGGCTGACCGCGACATGGTACGGATCGCTCGGGTCGAAGCGCTGCACGCCTAGCTTCGACAAGCCGAATCCGGCTTCTCCGATGACGATCGGTTTAGGCTGGCTGCGCGGTTTCCGGTTCGGCATGGACGCAATCATAACCGCATCGGCGTCGCCGCGTCACGCCATGCGAACTGGCAATACTCCAGATCGCCCAGGCTCCCGATGGCCGCCTATGGCGCCGGGATCGCCCAAGGGATCGCAGCCGGCAGATCGGCGGTGGACCATCCGCCACCCAGGGCGACGATCAGGGCCACGCTCGCGACAAGCCGGCCTTGTTGGATCGCGAGCAAGGTCTGCTGATCCGCCAGCAGCAGCGTCTGTTCGGTAATAACGGCGGTATAGATAACCGTTCCGGCCTTGTACTCGTTCAGCGTCCCGTCCAGCGCCTTTTGCGCGGACGCGACCGCCGTTGCCTCGGCCTTGGCCTGACGTTCCAGAATACGCAGGGTGGACAGTGCGTCCTCCACGCTCTGAAAGGCATTCAGAACGGTCTGCCGGTATGCCGCCACCGACGCGTCGTAATTGGCCCGAGCCGCGCCCACAAGGCCGCCGCGCAGGCCGCCGCTGAACAGAACCTCGGTGCCGGTGGCACCCAGCGACCAAACCTCATTGCCGGCATTGAACAGCGCCGATAACGGGTTGGCCGCGAAGCCACCCACCGCCGACAGCGAGATGTTCGGATAATAGGTCGCGACCTCCACGCCGATCAGCGCATTCTGCTGCTGCATCGCCCGTTCCGCCGCGGCGATGTCCGGGCGCCGTTCCAATAACGCCGATGGCACTCCGGGCGGCATCGTGGGGACGGTGGACGTAAGCGGTGCCGGCGCAATGGTCAGTTCGGCGGGGGCGTGTCCTGTCAGCACCGCGATCGCGTGTTCGTATTGCTGCCGCTGCACGCCGACGCCTTCCAGCGATGCCTCGGTCGATTGCAATAAAGCCAGCGCCGTTACATAATCTATACTATTAACTGTCCCTGCCTGATACTCATTTTTCGCAATATCCATGGCTCGGCGTTCGGCCTTGACTGTTTCGGTCAAAATCTGGATCAACGAATCCTCGGCCCGGAGATCGAAGTAATCGGTGGCGAGGGTTGCCTGCGCCGACAGCGTGGCATTCGCCAGATCGGCCGCGCCGACCTGCGCCGCGGCGCTCGTGCTTTCGATCTGACGCCGGATACTGCCCCAGATATCGGGCATCCACGCGGCGGTGCCGTTAAGGCTGTACTGAGTAAAGGCGGCACCGCCCCCGGTCGCGCCTAACTGGCCACCTCCGCCGGCGCTTCGGCTAACGCCCGGCGACACACCCAGCGTTGGAAACAGCCCGGATCGCGCCTGCGCCACCACGGCGACGGCGTTGCGATACTGCGCTTCGAATTGTTTCACTGTCTGATTGGATATCTCGATCGTGCGTTCAAGCCGGTCGAGTTCCGGATCCTGGTACACAGACCACCATGGACCTTTTTGCAAGGTATCGGCCGGTTCGCCGATTTTCCAGCCCGCGCGTTCCTTGAAGGGTGGCGAAGGCGGCGCGGCGGGACGCCGGTAATCCGGCCCAACCAGACAGCCGGCCAGCAGCAGGCATACGGTACACGTCAACACGGCACGCATTACTCGGCAGCCTCCGGCGCGGCCAGGCCGGGAAACGCCCGGTCCCATTTTCGTTTCGTGAACAGCCGGAAGCGGTCCAGGTACAGATAGACGACCGGTGTTGTGTAAAGGGTCAGAATCTGGCTGACCATCAGTCCGCCCACGATGGAAATGCCCAGCGGCCGGCGAATCTCCCCGCCGTCGCCGAAACTGATGGCCAGTGGCAGGGCGCCCAGGATCGCGGCGGCGGTCGTCATGATAATGGGACGAAAGCGCATCAGGCACGCCTGATAGATCGCGTCATACGGGCCGATCCCCTGCGTGCGTTCGGCCTCCAGCGCGAAGTCGATCATCAGGATGGCGTTTTTCTTCACGATTCCGATCAGCAGAATGACGCCGATCAGCGCGATGACGCTGAACTCGCTGTGAAACAGCATCAGGGCGAGCAAGGCGCCGACGCCGGCCGAAGGCAGAGTGGACAGAATGGTGATCGGGTGGATGTAGCTTTCATACAGCACGCCCAGAACGATATAGATGGCGATCAGGGCGGCGCCGATCAGAAACGGTTCGCTGCTCAAGGACGCCTGGAACGTCCGCGCGGTCCCCTCGAAGCTGCCATGGATGGTCCCAGGCATATGAATCCGGGCTTCCGCCGCCGCGACCGCCGCGGTGGCGTTGCCGAGCGATTTGCCCGCCGCAAGGTTGAAAGAAATCGTGGCGGCGACGAACGGGCCCTGGTGGTTCACCCCCAGCGGGGTGTTGCCGAAGGTATAGTGCGCGATCGCCGACAACGGAACCATGGTTTCCAGGCTGGTGCTGACGGCAGCGGCCGAGGATGCGCTGCTTCTGCCGGTGGCGGCCAGTGCATTGGTTTGCGCGTTACGCGCGGAATTGGCCGCGATCTGCGCCGCGCTGGTGAGCGAAGGCGCGGTTTTGCCGCTGGCCGGGGCGCCCAGAACGGTACCGGCGACCGCATTCGTGGTCTGCGTGCCCGCGGCCGGCCCGCCGACGGTGCTGACATAGATATCCTGGAGCGCTTTTGGATCCTGCCAATATCGCGGGGCCACTTCCATGATGACATGGTATTGATTTTGTGCGCTGTAGATAACGGAAACCTGACGCTGGCCGAATGCGTCGTACAGCGTGGAATCGATCTGGGCGGTCAGAATACCAAGCCGTCCGGCAGTCGCCCGGTCAATGACGATCTTTGTTTCCAGGCCATTTTGCTGCTGGTCGGAATTGACATCCCGCAGGACCGGATCGTGTTCGAGCGCGGCGGTCAGTTTTGGTGCCCACTCGTACAGATCGGCGGTATTGTCAGCTTGCAGCGTATATTGGAAGGTGGCGTTGGACTGACGTCCGCCTACGCTGATGTCCTGTATCGGTATCAGATACAGTCGGCCCCCTGGCACCACGGCCAGCGCCTTGCGCAGCCGTGCCATCACTACATCCACGCCATCGCGTTGCGACAGGGGCTTCAATGCGACGAAGAACCGGCCGGTGTTGGTCTGGCCACTCGCCCCGCCGCTGGCCTGGCCGGTAAATCCCACCACGGTTTGCACCGCCGGGTCGCGCTGAACGATGTCGGACAGCCGGGTCAGCTTGGCCTTGATGGCCTGGAACGAAATGCTCTGATCCGCCTGCAAGCCGCCGATCATGCGGCCGGTATCTTGTTGCGGAAAAAATCCCTTTGGAATGATCACATACAGCGTGACGTTCAGCGCGATGGCGATCAGCAGCACGAGCATCGTCAGCCGGGGGTGGCGCAGCGACCACGTCAGTGTGCGACCGTACAGCGCCTGCGTCCGGGCGAACAGGGACCGCTTTTCCGGTCCGGCATGGACAACCGGGCGCAACAGCAGCGCACACAGCATCGGTGTCGTGGTCAACGATATGACCAGCGACACCAGAATGGCGATCGACAGGGTAACGGCGAATTCGCGGAACAGCCGCCCGACGACACCGCCCATCAGCAATATCGGCAGGAAAACGGCGATCAGCGACAGACTGATCGAAATGACCGTGAAGCCGACTTCGCGGGCGCCCTGAAGCGCCGCCTGAACGCGCGGCATCCCGGCTTCCAGGTGGCGGGAGATATTTTCCAGCACGACGATGGCGTCATCGACCACAAATCCGGTCGCCACGGTCAGGGCCATCAGGGACAGATTGTCCAGGCTGTAGCCCATCAGATACATCGCGCCGAACGTGCCGGCGATAGACACCGGCACCGCGACGGCGGGAATCAGGGTCGCCCTGGCGCTCCCCAGGAACATAAACACCACAATCGTCACCAGCAGCACCGCGATTGCCAGCGTCATTTCCGTATCGTGCAGGCTGGCGCGGATCGTGGTGCTGCGGTCGTTGGCGATCAACACCTCCATATCGCGCGGCATAGCCGCCATCAGTTGCGGAATCGCCGCCTTCACGGCTTCCACGGTCGCGATGATGTTCGCACCCGGCTGGCGGAACAGAATGACCAGAACCGCCGGCTTTCCCTGCGATAGACCTAGCGTCCGCAGGTTTTCGACGGAATCCAGCACGTCCGCCACATCGGACAGCCGCACCGGGGCGCCGTTGCGGTACGCGATCACCAGCAGCTTGTAATCGTCGGCATGGTTTGCCTGATCGTTGGTGTAAAGCTGAAGGTGCCGGGTTTCGCTGTCGATCGATCCTTTCGGACTGTCCGCGTTGGCCGATGCCAGGGCCGCGCGCACATCCTCCAGCCCGATGCCGTAGCGGTTCAGGGCGGTCGGGTTCAATTCCACCCGCACCGCCGGCAGCGCGGAGCCGCCGATAATCACTTGGCCTATCCCTGGAAGCTGCGACAGGCTTTGGGAAAACACGTTGGTTGCCGCGTCGTAGATTTGGCCGGGCGTCAGGGTTCCGGACGTGAGCGACAGGATCAGGATCGGCGCTTCGGCCGGATTGACCTTGTGATAGGATGGGTTGCTGCGCAGGTTCGGCGGCAAATCGGCCCTTGCGGCATTGATCGCTGCCTGCACGTCGCGGGCCGCGCCGTTGATATCGCGGTTCAGGCCGAATTGCAGCACGATCTGGGTTTGGCCGACCGAACTGCCCGATGTCATTTGGGTGACATCGGCAATCTGGCCCAGATGGCGTTCCAGCGGTTCGGCGACCGAGGTTGCCACCGTGTCGGGGCTGGCGCCGGGTAATTGCGCCTGGACCGCGATAGTAGGAAAATCGACCTGCGGTAGCGGTGCGACCGGCAGTTGAAAGAACCCGGAAAGGCCGGCCAGCGTGAGCCCGACGGTCAGCAAAATGGTCGCGACGGGACGCGCGATGAAGGGGGCGGACAGATTCATCCCGGCGACCGGCCTGCCACGGCCGGATCTCCCGGCGATCCCATCATGACGGACTCCCGTCCGATTTTCATCATGACGGACGTCCGCCCGATTTTCATCATGACGGACGTCCGTCCGATTTTCATCATGACGGACGTCCGTCCGATGCCACCGCGGCCGGCGGGGTTTGCCGGCGCAGGCGCCGCGACAACCGGTCGAACATCAGATAGATGACCGGTGTCGTGAACAGCGTCAGGACCTGACTGACCAGCAGGCCGCCAACGATGGCGACACCCAGCGGACGCCGCAATTCCGACCCGGTGCCGTTGCCCAGCATCAGCGGCAACGCACCGAGGAGGGCGGCCATCGTTGTCATCATGATCGGACGAAAACGCAGCAGGCAGGCTTGATGGATCGCCTCCCGCGGGGATTTACCGTCCTCCCGCTCCGCCGCCAGGGCGAAGTCGATCATCATGATCGCGTTTTTCTTGACAATGCCGATCAGCAGAATGATGCCAATGACGGCGATCACATCGATGTCGTCCCCGGCGATCCACAACGCCGCCAGCGCGCCCGCCCCGGCCGAGGGCAGCGTGGAAATGATCGTGATGGGATGGATGAAGCTTTCGTATAGCACGCCCAGCACGATGTACACCGTCACGATCGCCGCCAGCACCAGCAGCAATTCGTTCGACAGCGACGCCTCCAGCGCCGCCGCGGCGCCCTGGAAGGCAGTCACGAAATCGGCGGGAAGCCCAATATCGATCTCCGCCTGGCGGACTTCGCGCACCGCCGCCCCCAGCGACGAACCGGGTCTGGTATCGAACGAAATCGTCGTCGCGGGAAACTGCGCCAAATGGCTGATTTGCAGCGGCCCAGGCCGTTGTGATAGGGTTACGATAGAACTCAGTGCCACCTGTCCGGTGGCGGACTGGGCGGATGGCAGATAGATCGAGTCCATCGCCTTGGCCGATGTCTGTAAATCCGGATCGGCTTCCATGATGACGCGGTACTGGTTGGACTGCGTATAGATCGTGGAGATGATGCGCTGGCCAAACAAATCGTACAGGGCGTTATCGACGGTTGCCGGCGTAATGCCGAATCGTCCGGCGGTTGTCCGATCGATCGTCACATCCAGGGCCAGGCCCTGCTGCGACAGGTCGCTGGCGACGTTGGTCAGATCGGGCGCCTTGGCCAGTCTCTCCAGAAGTTTCGGAACCCATTCCGCGAAAGCGGACAGATTCGGGTTTTCCAGCACGAACTGATACTGGGTCCGGCTGACCGACGCATCGACGGACAGGTCTTGCACGGGCTGAAGATACAGCCGCACCCCGGCAATACCGGCGGTTTCCTGCTGCAAACGCCGCGCGATCTGGGTCGCGTTCAGGCCGCGGGAGTCTTTCGGTTTCAGGTTGATCAGGAAGCGGCCGTTGTTCAGCGTCATGTTGGTGCCGTCGATACCGATGAACGATGTCAGGCTGACCACATCGGGGTCCGCCAGGATCGCATCGGCCAGCGCCTGCTGATGGGCCGCCATGGCGCCATACGACGACGTCTGCGCGGCGACCGAAATGCCTTGCAGCGTGCCGGTATCCTGCACCGGGAAGAAGCCTTTCGGCACCACGATATAAAGCCAGACAGTCACGGCCATCGTCAGCACCGCCACGAACAGCGTCAGCGGCTGATGGGCGAAAACGACCTTCAAGGCGATGTCATACCGATCGACGACCGCGTCGAACACGCGCTCCGCCCTCACCTCGAACCAACCGCGCCCGGATGCCGGCCGGTGGCGCAGCAGGCGGGCGCACATCATCGGCACCAGGGTCAGCGAGACGATGGCGGAAATCACGATCGTGATCGACAGCGTGATGGCGAACTCATGAAACAGCCGCCCGACGACATCGCCCATGAACAGCAGCGGAATCAGAACGGCGATCAATGATACGGTCAACGAGACGATGGTGAACCCGATCTGGCCCGCGCCCTTCAGCGCCGCCGCCATCGGCGGTTCCCCGGCCTCGATATAGCGGGAAATGTTTTCAATCATCACGATGGCATCGTCCACGACGAACCCGGTGGAAATGGTCAGCGCCATCAGCGACAGGTTATCCAGGTTGAACCCCAGCAGGTACATCGCCGCCAGTGTGCCGACCAGCGACAGCGGCACCGAAAGGCTCGGTATGATAGTGGCCGGCACGTTGCGCAAAAACACGAAGATGACCATCACAACAAGCACGACCGCCAGGGCAAGCTCGAATTCCACGTCGGCGACCGACGCCCGTATTGTCGTCGTGCGATCGGTCATCACCGTCACATCGACGGCGGCCGGCATGCTGGCGGTCAGGCGCGGCAACAGCGCCTCGATGTTGTCCACCACCTTGATGACATTGGTACCGGGCTGACGCCGCACGTTCAGGATCACCGCCGGCGTCTTGTTGGCCCAGGCACCGAGCCTGGCGTTTTCCGTGCCCTCGATGACCTTTGCGATATCCTTCAGCCAGACCGGGGCACCGTTACGGTAGGCGACCACCAGCTTCAGATAGTCGGCCGGGGCGGCGATCTGGTCGTTGGCGTCGATCGTGGAGGCCTGCGCCGGGCCGTCGAAATTGCCCTTTGGGATGTTGACGTTGGAATTGGCGATCGTGGTACGCAAATCGTCGATGTTCAGCCCATAGGCGGCCATGGCCTGGGGATTGACCTGAATCCGCACAGCCGGACGCTGGCCCCCGCCGATGCTGACCAGCCCGACGCCGGGCTGCTGCGATATTTTCTGTGCCAGCCGGGTTTCGGCCATATCCTCCACCTGCGTCAGCGGCAGGGTTTTCGAGGTCAGTGCCAGGGTCAGGATCGGCGCATCGGCTGGATTGACCTTGGCATAGATCGGCGGCGCCGGCAGATCGGACGGCAGCAGGTTGGTCGCCCCGTTGATCGCCGCCTGCACCTCCTGTTCGGCGTCGTCCAGGCTGATATCCAGGGTAAATTGCAGCGTGATCGACGATGCCCCGGCCGAACTTGCCGAAAACATCTGGTTCAGGCTGGGCATCTGGCCGAACTGCACCTCCAGCGGCGCGGTCACGGCCGATGTCATGACCTCGGGGCTGGCGCCCGGATAGAAGGTCTGCACCTGAATGGTCGGGTAATCGACGGCGGGCAGCGCGGAGATCGGCAGGAAGCGGTACGCGACCAGGCCCACCAGCATGATCGCCGCCATCAGCAGCGTGGTGGCAACCGGCCGCTGGATGAACGGCGTGGATGGACTCATGCCGTCCGGCCCGGCGCGGACAGGCGCGACACGCCGTCCGCGGCCGGGCGTCCCTTAGTCCACGCCCGGCCACGATCGCTTCGCATCGCGGCGCCGGGCATGTCCCAGGTCTTTGTTTGACCGGTCAGCTTTATCGGCGTGCTGACGCATTTATGGCCGATGCCGCCCTTAGTCCACGCCCGGCCACGATCGCTTCGGATCGCGGCGCCGGGCATATCCCAGGTCTTTGTTTGACCGGGCAGCTTTATCGGCGTGCTGACGCACTTATGGCCGATGCCGCCCTTAGCGCCGGTCGCCATCGCGTTCCGGCCGAGCATCATTGCGGTCGTGACGAGTTTTGGCGGCCTGGTTGGGGGTCCGGCGCGCCCGGTTTGTCCGGTTTGCCGGCGCTCTTCGCGGCGCCCGGCAGGCTGACAAGCGCACCTTCGCGCAACCGGTCGGTACCGTCCGTCACAACACGGTCGCCGGGCTGCAAACCGTCGGTAACGGCCTGAAAATCGCCATCGGTGGGACCAAGCGTCACCGGGCGGACGGATACGGTGTTATTCGCGGCGATCAGATAGACGAATGTGCCCTGTTGGCCACGCTGCACGGCAGTGACTGGCACGCGGACGGCATCGGCGATGGTATCGACCAGCAGATGCACGTTGACGAACTGATTAGGGTAAAGCCGGTATCCGGGGTTTTGGAACGTCGCGCGGATATTCAGCATGCCGGTGGACGTATTGATCAGGTTGTCCAGATTGGAAACCTCTCCCCGCTCCAGCAGGGTATTGTTGGACCGGTCATAGGCTTCCACCGCAAGCGTCGCGCCCGCACCCAGTCGCTGGATGACCCGCGGCAGATCGTCTTCCGGGAGCGAGAAAATCACCGAGATGGGTTGCATCTGCGTGACCACGGCCAGGATGCCGGTGCCATTGGCCGAGACATAATTGCCCACGTCGATCTGACGCAGGCCGATCTTGCCGGTCACCGGCGAGACGATATGGCAGTACACCAGATTGACCTGCGCGGCTTCCACCGCGCCCTGATCGGTCTGCACGGCGCCGGTATATTGCTGCACCAGAAAGTGCTGATCCTCGATCTGCTGCTGCGCGATCGAATCCTGACGGCCCAGCGTGACGTATCGCTTCAGGTCGGCCTTGGCCTGATCCAGCAGGCCCTGATCGTGGACCAGGGTGCCCTGGGCCGAATCCAGCGCCGCCTGATACGGGCGAGGATCGATCTGCGCCAGGAAGTCGCCGGCCTTGACCAACTGCCCTTCGGTAAAGCCATATCGCATGATCTGGCCGCTGATTTGCGTCACCACCGAGATGGTATCGAGCGAGTTCACCGCGCCAAGTTCGTTCAGGACGATGCGGATACCGCCTTTGCCGATGGTGGCGAAGCCAACCGGCTGGGCGGCGGCGGCGGGGCCGGCCGGCGCACCGGCCGTGGCGACGGCCGTCGCCGGCTGGGTCGCCTTCCGGGGCCACAGATACCAGGCGCCGCCCATCAGGCCGGCAGCGATCAGCGCCGTCAGAATCCAGTAGCCACGGCGGCTCCGGGCCGGTGCCACGGTCTCACGCGACACGGTATCTGGGGCTGAGCCAACGTCCGTCCGGTAAACACGCTCATCCATGGATGGCAAGATCCTCGCCGCGGTTATGGGATGTGCGGCTTCCGGCCTGCGGCATAACCACCGTGGCCGGTGCCAGCAAGACGCATCGCCGCTTCCGTTACGCTAAACGTTTGTTTGTTACACGCGGGAAAACCTGAAAAGGCATCCCTGCCCCGATATAGCGGAAATTAGTTCCCTGACATAGGGTTCCCTGGCCATAGCCCCCGCTGGCCGCGACGAGCCGCTATGCCGAACCCCGGCCGCCGGCCTGTCCGGACCCCAGTCCGCGCATAAATCCATCCCGGATCCTGGCCGGGTCGCGTTCTGTTGTATCCTTTGGCTTCTCGTTATCGATCCGGCAGCCAATCAGCCATGGCCCGTCTTCCGTCAACGCCAGCCCGGCCAGTTCCACGAATGCGTCCTCATCCGCTGCCCAGGCGCTTTGCGCCAGCCCGGACGCCTGGGCAATCCCCACGATATCGGCGCCGTGCGCCGTCGCCGTTAACTGACCGCCCGTGATTTGGTATGCGCCGTTATCCATGATCACGATGCACAGATTTTTTGGCGCCCGCGCGGCCACCGTGGACAGCGATCCAAGCTGCATCAGCACCGATCCGTCGCCCTCCAGCGCGAACACCTTCCGGTGCGGCTGGGCGATCGCCACGCCCAGCGCGATCGGCACCGCCAGACCCATGGAACCGAGCATGTAAAAGTTCTGCGGGCGGCGGCCGTGGGGGGAGTCCGACGCCGCCCACAGGTCGAAATTCGTGTATCCGATGCCGCCGATAACGGCTTCGTCGCGGTGCAACAGCCCGACCATCCGCTTGGCGATGTCGTACCGGTTCATCGTCTTCGCACTGTCCCGGTTTGCCGGGTGATTCGCTAAAGCGGTCATCGTGCCCTCTTATTTTGCGAAGATCTTGCCGCCGGTCAGCAGCGGCGACAGGATAAAGCAGCACGGCGCCATGGTGGCGAACGCCTGCACCAGCGCTCGGTCCAGGATAAATTCGGCCTCGTCCAGCCGCGTCATGGTGTGGGATTCGATATTCAGCGCGTCCAGCACGGGGCGCATGGTGCGTGCGACCAGTTGCTGGCCGATGTTGAACTCGCCCAGCGTGCCACGCTCCGACACCATCATCAACGTTGGGATGCCGAACGGAACAGATAGCGATGCCAGCACGTTCGGCAGTGTCGCGAACCCGGAGGTCTGCATCAGCAGGATGCCGCGCAGCCCGCCCATATAGGCGCCGGCACCGATCCCCAGCGCCTCTTCCTCCCGCGTGCAGGCGAATGCGGTAAAGAACGGATCGGCGTGGATCGCCTCGATCAGCGGCCGCAGCACGTTGTCGGGGACGTAGGTCACCAGGCTGACATCGTGGCGTTTCAGCACGTCCCGCACGATTTCATACCACGCGACCGCCATTTTCCCAGTCTCCTCCGCCGTCCGTCCGGCTTCGCATGCCTTGCACGATCCGGCAACCGTTCGTAGGAAGACGGCGGAGGGACCGCATGCCGGATCGGACAAAGACATACGATGTGCTGGTCGCGGGCGGCGGCAACGCGGCCTTGTGCGCCGCGATTACCGCGCGTCAGGCGGGGGCGACGGTGCTGCTGGTGGAAAGCGCCCCGAAAGCATTCCGGGGTGGCAACAGCCGGCACACGCGCAACCTGCGCGCGATGCACGACAAGCCGAACGCTGTGCTGACCGATGCTTACAAGGAAGATGAATACTGGGACGATTTGCTGCGCGTCACCGGCGGCAACACGGATGAGGCGCTGGCCCGCATGACGATACGAGGCTCATCCGGCGTGTTCGGCTGGATGAAGGATGCCGGAGTGCGGTTCCAGCCGTCGCTGACCGGCACGCTGAATCTGGGCCGCACCAATGCGTTTTTCCTTGGCGGCGGCAAGGCGCTGGTAAATGCCTATTATCTTACGGCCGAACGCCTGGGGGTCGAGATTCTGTACGACACCGAGGTTGTGAACATGGCCATGGACGACGGATCGGTGCGATCGGTCGATATTACCTACAGGGGCTTTCCCGAAACCGTGCATGCAAGGTGCGTGGTTGCGTCGTCTGGCGGGTTCCAGGCCAATCTCGACTGGATGCGCGAATACTGGGGCGACGCGGTCGATAATTTCGTGATCCGCGGCACGCCGTATAACCGCGGCCGCGTGCTGAAAAACCTGCTGTCGCAAGGGGTGGCGGCGATCGGCGACCCGACGCAGTTTCACGCCGTCGCGCTGGACGCGCGGGCGCCCAAATTCGACGGCGGCATTACCACCCGCCTGGACAGTGTGCCGTATAGCGTGGTGGTCAACCGTAACGGCGACCGCTTTTACGACGAAGGCGAAGACGTCTGGCCCAAGCGGTATGCCATCTGGGGCCGCCTGATTGCCCAGCAACCCGGTCAGATTGCTTACTCCATTTGCGACTCCAAGGCATTCCCGCTGTTCATGCCGTCGGTCTTTCCGGCGATCAAGGCGGACACGCTGGAGGAACTGGCGGTCAAATTGAAACTGGACCCAGGACGGGTTCGCGACACGATCGGCCGGTTCAATGCGGCGGTGAAACCGGGCCAGGTGTTCGACAATTCGAAGCTGGACGGCAACACCACCGCCGGTCTGACGCCGGATAAAACCAACTGGGCGCGATCCATCGATAGGCCACCGTTCCATGGCTATCCGCTGCGTCCGGGGATTACCTTTACGTATCTCAGCGTCAAGGTGAACGAGAAAGCGCAGGTGCTGATGGATAACGGCCAGCCGGCCGGCAACTTGTTTGCCTCGGGCGAGATTATGTCGGGCAACATCCTCGGCAAGGGCTATCTTGCCGGATTCGGAATGGCGATCGGAACGGTCTTCGGCCGGATCGCAGGCCAGGAGGCAGCGCGCCGTGCAAGAAACTGATGCTATCGCGAACGCCCGGCGGGAAATGGAAGTCTGCAACGCCTGTCGTTACTGCGAGGGATTTTGCGCGGTATTTCCGGCAGTGGAACTGCGCCGGGAATTTTCCGCCGGGGACCTGATCTATCTGGCAAATCTGTGTCACGGCTGCCGGGGCTGTTATTACGCCTGCCAATACGCCCCGCCGCACGAATGGGGGATCAACGTTCCCAGGGCACTGGCGGAGGTCCGGGCGGAGAGCTATGCGGAATATGCGTGGCCGAAGCCGCTGGCGTCGATGTTCGACCGCAATGGAACGGTCGTATCGCTGGTTGCGGCGCTGGGTATCGCAGTGGTTTTGTTCCTGAGCATACTGGCGAACCAGCGGGCGAATTTTTTCGGTGCGCACGGCACCGAACCCAATTCGTTTTACGATATCGTTCCGTTATGGGCGATGCAGATCGTCGGGATCGCAACATTCGGCTTTGCCCTGGTCGCTCTGGGCATGGGCGCCCGGAATTTCTGGCGGGATGCCGGGCCGGGCGAAAAAATCGGGCCGGTAGCAATCGCCATCGCGGTTTGGGACGTGCTGACGCTGAAGAACCTGGGCGGCGGCGGTAACGGCTGCAACGATAATTCCGAGGCATTCTCCATGCGCCGGCGTTACCTTCATCACGCGATGTTCTACGGGTTTCTGCTGTGCTTCGCGGCTACAACGACAGGCTTTATTTATCATACCTTCCTCGGCTGGCCCGCGCCTTATGGCGTCCTTAGCGCCCCGGTTCTGCTGGGCACGATTGGCGGACTGTCGATGCTGGTGGGCACCGTTGGGCTGTTCGCGATGAAGTTGGTGGACGACCCGGAACCCTCGGTCCGGCGCCTTCTGGGGGGCGATGTGGCGATGTTGGCAATGCTGGCGATGATTGCGCTGACCGGGCTGGTTCTGTTGGCGGTGCGGGCAACCGGGGCCATGGGTCTGGCGATGGCTGTTCACCTGGGCTTCATCCTGGCGTTCTTCCTGGTGCTGCCTTATTCCAAAATGGTGCATGGCGTTTATCGTTCCGCCGCCCTGTTGCGCCGAGCGGTGGAGCGGAACATGAAACCGCTGGGAGGCGAATGATCCAATTCCGCCGCCGGCGAGAGGAAATCCGATGAAAATCGATCCGAAGGACTTTCGCGTCCGGGAAGGCGATACCGTTGATCTCGCCAAATGGCACACGAAAGTGGCCGATGTTTACAAATCGAAACACCAATACCGCAAGATGCTGGCGGATCACGTCGATCGGCTGAGCGCGCAACAGCAGCTTCTGTATGCCTCCAACAGCCATGCCGTGCTGCTGATTTTTCAGGCGATGGACGCGGCCGGCAAGGATGGCGCGATCAGGCATGTGATGTCGGGGATCAATCCGCAGGGCTGCCAGGTGTTCAGCTTCAAGCATCCGAGCGCGGGCGAATTACAGCACGATTTTCTGTGGCGGACCACGCGCGATATGCCGGAGCGCGGGCGGATCGGAATTTTCAACCGGTCGTATTATGAGGAAGTCCTGGTTGCCCGCGTGCATCCCGAAATTCTGCGCAACGAAGGGATGCCCGGCCTGCCATCGAAGACCAAGACGATTTGGGAAAGCCGCTATCGGTCGATTAACGATCTGGAACGGCACTTGGACGTCAATGGCACAAGGATCGTGAAATTTTTCCTGCATCTGTCGAAAGAGGAACAACGGCTGCGGTTTCTGCAACGAATAGATGAGCCGGACAAGAACTGGAAGTTCAGCCAGGCCGATATCGAGGAACGGGCGTTCTGGCCGGACTATATGAAAGCCTACGAGAAATGCCTGAGCGCCACCAGCACCGCCGCCGCGCCCTGGTACGTGGTGCCCGCCGACGACAAGGAAAATGCTCGGTTGATCGTGTCCGAGATCGTGCTGGAAACGCTGGAGGGGCTGAAAATGTCATATCCCGCGACGAGCGACGAGCGACGGGGCGCGTTGCTGGCGATACGGGCGCGGCTGGCGAAATAGGTCCGGTTGAGGCTGCGCCGGATTTAGCATACATCGCCGCGATTGCCGTGGAGCGCGCCGTTCGTGAACCAGTTTATCCTGACCCTGTCTTGCCAGAACCGCCCCGGAATCGTCGCGGCGGTGGCAACGACGATTTTCGAGCACGGCGGCAACGTCCGGGAGTCGCAGCAATTCGACGACACCGAAAGCGGCCGGTTCTTCGCCCGCATCGTGCTGGATCATCCGAAAAACGAGCTGGACCTGGACCGGCTGAGAATGGCGTTGGGCACGATCGCGGACCGGTTCGCCATGACCTGGGGACTGCGGGATCGAACCGACAGGCAGAAGGTCATGCTGCTGGTCTCCCGGTTCGATCACTGCCTGGCCGATATTCTGTATCGCTGGCGGATCGGCGAACTGCCGATGTCGATCGCGGCGGTCGTATCGAATCATTCCCGCGATAGTTTCCGGCACCTCGATTTCGATGGCATACCGTTCCATCACCTGCCGGTAACGCGGGACACGAAGGCGGCACAGGAAGCACAAATCTGGGATATGGTGCGCGCGACGGGGACGGAACTGGTGGTCCTGGCCCGCTATATGCAGGTTTTATCGGACGATCTGGCGGGCAAACTGGCCGGGCGGTGCATCAACATCCACCACTCCTTCCTGCCGGGGTTCAAAGGCGCAAAACCATACCATCAGGCCCACCACCGGGGGGTGAAACTGATTGGCGCGACCGCGCATTACGTAACGGCGGATCTGGACGAAGGGCCGATCATCGAGCAGGACGTGGAGCGGATCGGGCACGCCGAATCGCCGGACGATCTGGTGCGCCAGGGGCGGGATATCGAACGGCGGGTCTTGTCCCGCGCGCTGCGGTGGCAGTTGGACGGACGGATTTTCATCAACGGCATCAGGACGGTCGTGTTCCGCGACTGACCGGCGCCGACGCCAGGTGCCGGGCATTGCATCGGATGGCCAGATAGGGTACCCCCCTATCCATGACGCATACCATCCGCGAAAAGCAGAAATTGCTCGCCCGCGTGCGCCGCCTGCGCGGCCAGATCGAAGCCATCGAGCGGGCGCTGGAAAGCGAGTCCGGCTGCGAACAGGTCATGCATCTGATCGCGGGTGCGCGCGGCGCCATGGCCGGGCTGATGGCCGAGGTCGTCGAGGACCATGTTCGCACGCATCTGGTCGATGCCAACGCCCACCCCGAGGCACTGAATGCCGATGCGGTCGAGCAGTTGCTCGAAGTCGTCCGCACGTATCTGAAGTAAGGACAAGCATGGAACCGCACACCCACGTCTTTCTCGGCGAAGGCCATGAGCACGCCGAGAAACGCACATGGACAGTCATCTGGCTGTGCGGTGCGATGATGGTGTTGGAGATCGTCGGCGGCCTGCTGTTCGGTTCGATCGCGCTGGTGGCGGACGGATTGCACATGAGCACGCATGCAGGGGCGTTGCTGCTGGCAGCCCTGGCGTATCGCTACGCCCGCCGCCATGCGGCGGATGACAGGTTTACCTTCGGCACCGGCAAACTCGGCGATCTGGCGGGATTTACCAGTGCCATCGTACTGGCCATGATCGCACTGCTGATCGGCTGGGAAGCGCTGGCCCGATTTGTCGCCCCGGTGCCGATCGCCTTCGCGGAGGCCATTCCGATCGCTTGCCTGGGGCTGGCGGTCAACGTCGTCAGCGCCTGGCTGCTGAGCGGCGGCGATCATCACCACCATCATCATGCACACGATGAGACACGGACGCTGGATATCGGCGGTACGCGCGCCACGCTGGAGATTTTCGAGGACGGCGTGCCGCCCCGATTTCGGGTGCGCGGGGCGGGGCCGGCGGAGGCGTTTTGGGCCGAGACGCTGCGCCCGGACGGAAGCCGCCAGCGATTCCTGTTCCGCGATCTGGGCGGGGTGCTGGAAAGCATCGACGATATTCCCGAACCGCATGCCTTTACCGTGGCGGTGCATCTGGGCGAGGCGTCGGTATCGGCGGTGTTCGAGGAGCATACGCACGACGCGACCCACCGGGACAACAACATGCGGTCAGCCGTGGTGCATGTCATGGCGGACGCGGCGGTATCGGTGCTGGTGATTGCCGGACTGCTGCTGGCCCGCACATTCGGATGGCTCTGGATGGACCCGCTGGCCGGACTTGTGGGGGCAATGGTAATCGGCAGTTGGGCTTACGCGCTGGTGCGCGATACCGGCCGGATTCTGCTGGATATGAACCCCGACCCAATATTGACCGAACGGGTGCGCAAGGACATCGAAGCCGATGGCGACGAAGTGCTGGACTTGCATCTCTGGCGGTTGGGGCCTGGACATCTGGGCGCGGAATTGTCCGTCGTTACGGGACAGGACCGAGGAGCGGAAGACTACCGGCAGCGGCATTTTCCGGCGCTGTCGCATGTAACGGTCCAGGTGCAGGCCCGGTGAGCGAGGCCGGCGATCGTCTGCGGTTGTTTTCATCATTGCTGCTGCGATGGAACGGAACGCTGAACCTGATCGCGGCCCGCGATGCCGATGTGGTCTGGAACCGTCACATCGCCGATTCGTTGCAACTGGCGCCGCTAATGCCGGCTGGGCTGACACGCGCGGTCGATCTCGGGTCGGGTGGCGGTTTTCCGGGGCTGGTACTGGCCATCGCGACCGGCGTGGCGTTCGATCTGATCGAATCGGATCGGCGGAAGGCATCGTTTCTGCGGACGGCGATCCTGGAAACGGGGGCGCCGGCGACGGTATATTGTTGCCGGATCGAGACAGCCGATGTCGCCCCCGCCGATCTTGTCACCGCTCGGGCTTTGGCACCGCTGCCCCGGCTGCTGCCGCTGGCGTCCCGGTTTTTGACGGCGGACGGGGTGTGTCTGTTGCTGAAAGGCGGACGGGTCGAGGCAGAGTTGGCGGCGGCGGACCCGGCGTGGATCATGCGTGCGGAACGGATACCGAGCCAGACGGGGACGGATGGGATTGTGCTGCGGATTGGGGGATTGCGGGCGCGGTAGGGTCGGCCGTGTTATGCAACCTCTGAACAGCGCAATTTTTTGCCCTTGTATCTGTCGGGCAAACGGCGACCGGCCGACAGCGGCTGGGTTTGGCCGCCTGGCGCCTGAAATTCGCGGCGATTGTCGGCTTTCGGAGGCTTCCGGCGCGCTTTTTCGGGATGCTGGACAGACTGCGCCCCGAACCTCAAGCGGCCGATGCGATCGCCCGCCGGGCGATGTAGAGGTTCGCCAGCGCAAACAGCCGGGGTCAGAATATCCACACCGCTGCTACAGCAAGTGAATCCGCAACATGGTGCTCAACCGATACGGCTTGCGGCCCTTCCCCGCCAACGGATAGTACGGTTTGATCGGCGCTTCCGGCCGGCGCCACGGCACCACGCGTCCCAACTCCGCCAGAAACGCCTCCCGGCGGGCGATCTTCCGCTGTTTCCGGAAACGGTCATACTTGGCGAAGCTGCGCTGCATCCAGGGCGATCCTCATCTGTCAAAGCCAGAGAATCATACCGAGGACGTATCGTAAGGGACCTTTTCCGATTTTCCCCAGGGGAACCGCTATGATTGACGGCAATACCGACGATACGATCCGCGACATCCTGTCCACAACCCGGCGGATCGCCCTTGTTGGCGCGTCCGCCAAACCCTGGCGCGCGTCGCATGAGGTGATGCGTTTTCTGCTGGATCGCGGCTACGACGTAACCCCGGTCAACCCCACCCTCGCCGGTCAGACCATCCATGGGCGCAGTGTCGTGGCAACCCTGGCCGAGGCTGCTCCGCTTGAAATGGTGGAAGTCTTCCGGGCATCGCGGCACGTGGCGGCACTAACCGACCAGGCGATAGCGCTGGGCGCTCGGGTCCTCTGGATGCAACTGGGCGTGATCGATCGTCAGGCAGCCGCCAGGGCCCGCGCCGCCGGGCTTCTGGTCGCGATGGACCGCTGCCCGATCATCGAAGACCGCCGCATCGGCCCGTTCGGTGCGCCTTCTTCGGCGCCGGCCATTCAGCCCCCACTGAGCCACGGCCATTAAACCGCGGCCATTGAATCCTGGGCCGATCCGCGCCACATTCCGGCGGTTCGGGATAACTTCCGTATCCATCAGGGGATGCCCCATGACGAACGAAGAGCGCGACATTATTGGCCAGTTCATCGCCCGTGTGGGCGGAGCACCCCGGCCAGCCAGCTTCGCCGCCGGATCGGTGCCGGCGGTTCAGCCTGCCCTGCCGCCGATCGACCGCGACGCCGACGCCTTCATCGGCCAGGCGTTCGGGCAGATCCCCGAAGCCCGCTACCGCATCGTTCAGTTGGCCTTCGTGCAGGAACACGCCCTGGCCGAGGCGCAAAACCGCATCCAACGGCTGGAATGGGAACTGCAACAAGCCCGCCAACAGGCACAACAGGCCCAGGCCCAGGCCCAGGCTCAGCCGGCCAGCGGCGGTGGCTTCTTTAGTGGCCTGTTCGGCGGCGGCGCCCGGCCACAGGCTGCTCCACCCCCAGGCCCACCGCCGCAGGGCGCACCACCCCAGGGGGATCCTCGCTGGGGCGGACAAGGCGCAGGCTACCCGGGCGGGCAACCGCAGCAGGCCTACTACCCGCAACCGGCCCCGCCGCCGCCGCAATACCCGCCGAACTATCAGCAGGGCATGTTCCAGCAACGCGGCGGTTCCGGCTTTCTGGGGTCGGCGCTGACCACCGCGGCGGGCGTGGCCGGCGGCATGGTGGCTGGCGAGGCGCTGATGAATCTGTTCTCCCCGCACCAGGGCATGGGCGGCAGCGGTTTTGGCGGTGCGCCGGGCGGCAGTCCATGGGCGGCACCCGGCCAGGAATCCGTGAATACCGGAAGCTGGGACCAGGGCGGCGGTGCATCCGAACCATCCGGCAATCAGGACTATGTGGATAACGGCACCTGGGACCAGCCCGGCGGCGCCGCCGATTCATCATGGACCGACACCGGCGGCGGCGGTGGCGACTCCAGTTGGGACAGCGGCGGCGGCGATAGCGGCGGTGGCGGGTCCGACGACACGTTCTAGCCAGGGCGCACACCGGCCAAACCGGCTGACAACCACGTAACAGCGACGTCAGCCGGACGATGCGCGAGCCATGACCCGGTTCGGCATTCTGCCGGCCACGGGCCTGCCGGGACGACCTTTCTCCTGAATTCAAAAAAAACGGCGGTGCTTTTGGCACCGCCGAAGTTTAGGGAGGAAACGTCCAAGAAAGCAGTGCGCCTAAGCGCGGTCTGCGGTCAGGAGAATGGCAGTTGCTCACGCGGCATGCAAGCGATTTTTTGCTGCGTCGCAGCATTTTCTCGCCATCAGGCCTGTCTGTGATAAAATTGCAACATATTTAAGCACACCAGGGCATTCAAGGCCAAGATGCCCCCCAATCACTCAGCGCCGGCCTGTGTTGCCCGGATCAGGGCAACCGTTGTGCCTAAACTATTGGCCATGTCCGTCGGGATCAGTACCGTTGTCCCGCGCTCCTTGTTCATCTCGTACAGCAAGTTCATCTGCCGCAGCTTCAGCGCATTGGGATCGCTGCCATACAATTTCGCCGCCTCCAGTATCTGTTCGGCGATCGCCTTTTCGGCCGAGGCCAGCGTAACGCGCGCATCTTTTTCGCGTTCGGCCTGGGCCTGCCGGCTCATGGCATCCTGTAGTTCGCGGGGAATAACGACATCCTTGATCTCCACGCTGCTCGCGGTGACACCCCAAGTACTGGTCTTGGCGCTGATGGTCACCCGCAACTGTTCATCGGCCGCCTTGCGATCCGACAGCAGTTTCGACAGGTCGGTGGCACCGATCATTTCCCGCAGGCTGGTTTGCGCCACCCGCTCGATCGCCTGGCGGTAATCGGCGATGCGAATCGCGGCGGCTTCGGCATCCGCCACCTGCCAGAACACGATCGCATCGACCCCGACGGCCACGGTGTCCCGGGTCAGCGCCTGTTCGGCGGTAATGGTGGTGGTCTGGATCCGCAGATCGACCACCTGGGCGACGGAATCGATGAACGGAAACACCAGATACAGGCCCGGTCCCGCGACCGCCTGGAAGCGCCCCAGTCGAAGGATCACGGCGCGCTGCCATTCGGATGCGACGCGGACGGCGCGCGCCAGCACCAACAAAACCGCCAGAACGATGGCGGCAACCGCGATGGTCATTGGCAATCTCCTGCTGATCGAGCCGCCGACCCATCGAACGGCCGGCGGCGATACTGAAAGTGGCCGATATGCCGGCACGGACAGCGCATCCAGCCATCCTTGTCAGATATAGGCGCTTCGGGCATGGGCCTGTCACCCCCCCCCCAATGGCGCGGGCCGTGTGGCGCGGGCCCCATGGCGCGGGACCTGTGGCGCGGGCGCCGCCCGCCCTGTATAGGCCGCCGACCATGCAAGCCAACCTCCCCAAAATCGCGGTTGTCCTGCCGCCACGCGAAGGATTCGGCGCCGGCCGAGCCGGTGCGATCGGTTTGCTGGTTCGCCGTTTGGCGAGGACGCCGGATTTTGAAACCACCGTTTTCGGCGGCAAACAGGAGACTCCGGCGTTCCCCGGCATCGACTTCCGGCCGGTCGCGCCGTCGCTCTGGCGCATTGGCAGCACCAATCTCCGATACGCCGCCGCCGTGGCGGACGCGATCCGGAAACAGCCGCCGGCGCTGATCGAGGTTCACAACCGCCCGGAAATCGCCCTGTCGATTGCCGCGCGATGCCGTACCATTCCGGTGGTGAACTTTCTGCACAACGATCCGCAGGGAATGCGCGAAGCCACCACGGCGGGCGAACGCGCCAAACTGCTCCGTGCGCTGGCCGGCGTCATCACCCCGTCGGAGTATCTCCGCCAGCGCGTGCTGGACGGCGTGGCGGCGCCGGCGCGGGATCCGGCCGTGCTGCCCAACTGCCTCGATCTGGCCGAACTGCCCCCGCCGCGTCGCCGCGAACGGCTGATTCTGTTTGCCGGCCGGGTCGTCGCCGACAAGGCCCCCGACGTCTTCGTGGCCGCCTGCGCCGCCGCGTTGCCGCATTTACCCGGCTGGAGCGCGGAAATCATCGGCGCCGACCGGTTCGCCCATGACAGCCCCGACACGGCGTTCGTTCAGATGATCCGGGCGGCCGCCGCGGGCGCCAACGTCCGCATGCTAGGCTATCGCGACCACCCGGATGTCCTGGCGGCGATGGCCAGGGCCGCCATCGTCGTGGTACCCAGCCGCTGGGCCGAACCATTCGGACTGGTCGCCCTGGAGGCGCTCGCCAGCGGCGCGGCGCTGATCTGCTCGCCCCGCGGCGGATTGCCCGAGGTCGCCGGCGACGCCGCCGTGTATGCCGATCCCGATCGTCCCGCCGAACTCGCCGCCGCGATCCGCAGCCTGGCCGGCGACGAACCAAGACGGGCGGCGCTGGCGGCGGCGGGGTGGCAGCGCGTGCAGGCCTTCACCGTCCCGAAGATCGGGGCCCGGCTGGCGGCCTTGCGGCGCGATGTCCTGGGCCAACACGCGCCATAGGGCCTGTCCGGCCATGATGTTATGGCCGCTGCCGCCGTTAAAACGCCGCCTTCAACCGGGCCCAGTCCTCGATCGCGGCTTCGTGCCCAGGCGTCAACTGCACCGTGAATTGCGTATATCCGCCATCGCGCAACGCGGCGATCCGGTCCCGCAAATCCGCTTCCTCGCCGGTAAACGTCGTCCGCCGGATCATCTCCGCCGTAACGAACGGTCGCTCGATCGGTTTCACCACCATCAGATGGCCGCGATGATTCGTCAGATACGGGGCGTCCGCCGGTTTGAACGTCCGCGCCAGTTCCACGTACCCGGCAATCGGTTCCGCCAGCTCCGGCGGAACCGGCGACGTGTTCGGCAACCCCGACAACGCCTCATCCGCCGCCCGGTGCAGCAACACCGCCGCCCGTGGCCCCGCCTGAGCCATCGCCCGGTCGCTATCCATCGCCTCGCCCGCCCGCAAAACGCATCCCAGCGCGAACGCCACCGCCGACAAATCCGACATATCGTTGCCGGCGCGGTCCCAACTGCCTTTCATCTCCTGCATCGCCGCCACGCCGCCCGCCACATCGCCGACAAAATTCAGCCAGCCCGCCCCCAAACGAGCGGTCAGTGCCCGCCCGCGCGGCCCATAGGCCGACACATGCAGCTTAACCTCGTCGCGCACATTGATCAGCTTCAGTTCCGGATTCAGGAACCGGATCGGATGCCTGCCGCCCTCCACCTCGAAGTCCGGAGTTTCCCCATCCAGCAACGCCATGACAATACGGATGTATTCCTCCATATCGCCCTGCTTCATCGCCCCCAGGCCCATGGTGCGCCGCCCGGTAAACCCGGTGCCGACGCCGAAATCGATCCGCCCCGGTGCCAACCGGTTCAGCGACGCAAACGCGTTGGCGGCAACGGGCGCGATCCGATTGGTCGGGATCAGCACCCCGGTTCCCAGCCGGATCCGCGAGGTCTGCACCGCGGCCGCGCCCATGGCGACGAAGCAATCCGCGCACAGCATCTGCGTGTCATAGAACCAGGCGTGGGAAAATCCCAGTTCCTCGGCCCGTTTCACCACCTTCCAGCTATCGGCGGCGGTGGCGACGGCAATTCCGAATTCCATGGCTTTCACTCCACCAGGCCGCAGGCCAGGCGCCCACCCGAACCGCCCATCAGGCTGGGCGAGTCGCTGTAGGTGTCGCCGCCGATATGGATAATCAGGGCGTGACCCTTCAAAATCGCCAGATCCTTGATGCGCGGTGCGACCACCGTTTCCGTCGCGGTCCCGTCGGCAGACACGGTCAATACCGGCAGATCGCCGAGGTAACCGTCCCCCGCCGGACCGGCATGCTTATACGTTTCATCCGGATCGAGCGGCCCGCCCGCGGCACCCGCCGGAATCCGCACGCCGTTCAGAAAAGTTGGGCTGCAATTGGCGTTGGAATGCACGATGAACCCGTGAGGTCCAGGCGGCAGCCCGTGCAAATTCAGCTTGAAAGCGGCCCCGGCGTCCGATGTGCTGACAACGATCGTGCCCAGCGTCGCGCCGGTTCCATCCTGCGTAGCCTTCAACATGGTCACCGTCAGGTCCGCCGCCCGCGCCGGCGGGGCGATCCCCGTCGCCAGCGTCAGCGCGGTCAGACAGACCAGTGTGCCGGTCGGGTGCTTCATTGTGTCCCCTCGCTCGCCCTCGATGCAGCGCTGATTCGCACGCAACCGCCGCCGGTGGCAACCTGTGCCGAACAAGTGAGAGGAGTCTATCGTGCCCGGCATCGTCCACGACAGTTTTACCTTCCAGAACCTGCGGCTTACCGGTGGCGGCACGCTGCCGGAGGTCACACTGGCCTATGTCGCGCGCGGCCGTCTGGCGCCCGATGGCCGCAACGCGATCCTGGTCACCCACGGCTACACCAGCGGGCCGCGCATGATCGAACCCAGCGTGGCGTCGTCCGAAGGGGCCTGGAGTACCCTGGTCGGCCCCGGCGCACCGATCGACACCGACAAATACTTCGTCGTCTGCTCCAACATGCTTGGTTCCAGCTTCGGTTCCACCAACGCCGCGTCCATCGATCCCCGCACCGGCCAGCGGTATGGATCGACGTTCCCCCGCATATCGGTCGCCGACATCGTTACCGCGCAAAAGCGCCTGCTGGACCATCTGGGCGTGACCCATCTGCGCGCCGTGGTCGGCCCGTCTTATGGCGGGTTCCAGGCCTTCCAGTGGGCGGTGACGTTCCCCGATTTCATGGACGGCGCGGTGCCGGTGATCACCTCGCCGCTGCCGCCGGAATCGGATCGCGAGGCAACGCTGCGGCAGCGGTTCGAACAAGACCCGAACTGGAACGGCGGCGATTATTACGACAACGGCGGCGTGCAAGAAACGCTGACCGCGTTGCGGGTGGAGACACTGACCCGCTATGGCCTGGCCGAGAGTCTGGCGGTCGAATTCCCCGACCCGGCCGCGCGCGACGCGGCACTGCGGCGCATCGCCTCGGACTGGGCAAATGTGTTCGATGCGAACTCGCTGTTTATTCTTGGCGCGGCGATGGCGACGTACGACGTGGCGAAAGATTTCGGCCGGATCCGGGTGCCCGTGCTGTATGTGCTGTCGCGCACGGACTTGCTGTTTCCGCCGACGCTGGCACCTGGGGTCATGGCCGGGCTGCGGGACGCCGGGGTGGACGCCGATTATTTCGAAATCGACAGCGACCACGGCCATCTGGCGTCCGGCGCCGACGCGGCCAAATGGGCGCCGGCATTGCGCGCCTTCATCGCCCGGCTGGAGGCAAAGACGCCGTAAGCCCCGCCCGAGTCCCCGGGTTCGGCAAAAACGGTTGCGTCGTTGCGCATTGTCATGTCTGCTGACATCGGCTGGTTTCGGCCGCGCGCATCGACGCTGCGGACCAGAAAGCCGGCATGGGAGACGAATCAGGTGAGCAGCACTGCCGCCGCGACCGATACGCATCCGCTTGCCGGCGCGGCGCCGCTTTTGGAAGTGCGCGGCGCCTGCAAGCAATTCGGCGGTACCCGAGCGCTCGATTCTGTCGGCATGCGGGTGGACCGGGCGGAGATCGTTGCGCTGTTGGGGGAGAACGGGGCGGGTAAATCGACGCTGATCAAGTCGCTGGCCGGCGTGGTCGTGCTGGATTCCGGCAGTATCCATTTCGCCGGCCAGGACGTTACACAGGGGCTGCGGCGGCTGCCCATCGCGTTCATTCATCAGGACCTCGGGCTGATCGAATGGATGACGGTCGCCGAAAATATCTGCCTGGCACTCGGGTATCCCCGCCGGATGGGGCTGGTGAACTGGACGGCGGCGCGCGAACGGGCGGCGCGGGCACTGGCACAACTGGGCGCCGATATCGATCCCGATACCCGCGTGCAATCGCTCAGCCGCACCGAAAAATCGCTGGTGGCGATCAGCCGGGCGCTGGCGGCCGACGCGGAACTGCTGGTACTGGACGAACCCACCGCCAGCCTTCCCGCCGATGAGGTCGTCCGGTTGTTCACCGCGCTGCGGCGGCTGCGCGACCGGGGTGTGGCAATGATCTACGTGTCGCACCGGTTGGATGAGGTATTCGAAATCGCCGATCGCATGGTGGTGATGCGGGACGGCCGGGTGGTGGGCGACCGGCCGGTGGCGACCACCACGGCGGAGGAAGCCATTCTGCTGATTGTCGGGCGGGAACCGTCGCAGGTCTTCCGCCGTCCGGTCGAAGGCCGGGGCAAGGTTCTGCTGGAACTGGACGACTATCGCATCGGCTGGGCCGGGCCGGTCAGTACGAAAATCCGGGCGGGCGAGATCGTCGGGCTGGTGGGTCTGCGGGGCGCGGGCCAGGATCTGGTCGGGCGGTCGCTGTTCGGGCTGGAACCGGCGACCGGCGGCCGGGCAATGCTGGATGGCGTGCCAGTAGCGCCGGATTCGCCCCGCTCGGCCATGGCGGCGGGAATCGAACTGGTATGGGGCGATCGCACCGCCGGATCGATCGTGCCGATGCTGTCGGTGCGCGAGAACATGTATATCAACCCGCTGGCCGCCGGCCTGCACCCGTTCAGCTATATCGCGCCCGCCAAGGAAATAAAGGCGGCGCGGATCCTGGGTGCCGAGGTGGGTTTGCGGCCCAACGACCCGGCCATGGCGATCGAGGCGCTGTCCGGCGGCAATCAGCAAAAGGTCGTTGTCGGGCGGTGGCTGCATTTGCGCGGCAGGCTTTATATTTTCGAGGATCCGACGGCCGGCGTCGATGTCGGTGCCAAGGCGGAGATTTATCGCCTGTTCAACGTCGCGCTGGAGGCCGGTGCGGCCATCCTGATCGTATCCACCGACTTCGAGGAAGTGGCCAATGTTTGCCACCGGGCGCTGGTGTTCGACCGCGGCCGGGTGGTGGCCGAACTGGCCGAGGCCGATCTTTCGGTGCAGGCGCTGCTGGCCGCCGCATCCGCCGGCGTGCCACCTTCCTCCGGCTTACCCGCGCCCGATCGCAACCCTGTTCACGGATAAACCATGCAGTCCTTGCAATCCAACGCGCTAGAACCCACCCGGTCGGACCTCGCACAAATGGGCACGGGCGAACGAATCCGCCGGCTGTTGCCGGTGTATGGCCTGCCGATCCTGACCGTGGCACTGATCGTGCTGTTTTCCATTCTGCTGCCGGACACATTCCCGACGGCGCTGAACGCAAGGTCCATCCTGAGCGACAAAGCGGTGATCGCCATGCTGTCGCTGTCGGCGATGCTGCCGATGATCGCCGGGCGGATCGATCTGACGGTGGGCTATGGCATTGTGCTTTGGCATGTCGCGGCGATCAGCTTGCAGGTAACCTACGGATTTTCCTGGCCGGCCGCGGTGGCCGTTACACTTCTGGGCGGATTGCTGTCCGGCCTGGTCAACGGGGTGCTGGTGGAAATCGCGCAGATCGACAGTTTCATTGCCACACTGGGGACCGGAACTATTCTGTATTCGTTCGCCATGTGGCATACCGGCGGACGGCAGATCATGGGCCTGTTGCCGCATGGGTTTCTGGCGATCAACGCGACCTGGTTTCTCGGTTTGCCGATTAGCGCGTTTTACGTTCTGGGCATCGCCGTGGCACTGTGGATCGTCACCGAACGCCTTCCGCTGGGCCGGTATCTGTATGCGATCGGCGCCAATCCCAAGGCCGCGGCGCTGAACGGCATTCCGGTGCGGGGTTATGTGATTGGCGTGTTTGTGGCGTCCGGCGTCTTGACCGCGTTTACCGGGGTGCTGCTGGCGTCCAAGCTGCGGATCGGGCAGGCCAGTGTCGGGCTGGAATACCTGCTGCCGGCGCTGGTCGGGGCGTTTCTGGGGTCCACGACGATCAAGCCGGGCCGCGTGAATGTGTGGGGCACGCTGGTCGGCGTGCTGATCCTGGCGGTCGGCATTTCCGGCATCCAGCAGTTCGGCGCCGCGTTCTTCGTGGAACCGCTGTTCAATGGCGCGACCCTGATCGTTGCGATCGGCATTGCCGGCTATGCCCAGCGCCGCCGGTCGGCAGCGCGCCGCGTGCGCGATTCCTGAGGCGGGACGGAAGCCGACTGCCATAGAAAGATACGAATAGCATATTTCCAAAATTGGCTGAAAGTGCTGTAATCGAAACGTGTTCCGCGCTGTGCGGACTAGCGGCCGGGTCCGATGATGAAGCGGCTGTGCAAACAGGGAGAGAAACATATGTTCACGCATCGATCGACCAGGGCCGCGCTGCTGGCATCGGCCGGATTGTTCGCGCTATCGGTGGCCGGTACTGCCCGGGCCGACGATACGGTCCAGGCCGCGAAGGATTATATCAAGAAGGTTACTCAGCCGGTGACGGCATGGGACGGACCGACCACGGGGCCGAAGGCAACCGGTCACAAGCTGATTGTCTATGTCTCCACCGACCAGCGCAACGGCGGCGCGCGCGGCGTGGGCGAAGGCATCGCGGAAGCCGCCAAGGCGATTGGCTGGGATGTGCGGGCGATCGACGGTCAGGGTTCGGTGAATGCCCGTGCGGCTGGAATCGCACAGGCCGTCGCGCTGAAGGCCGATGGGTTGGTGCTGGATGCCATCGATGCGGCTGAACAGGCGGCGGCCACCGAACAGGCCGAAAAGGCTGGAATCAAGGTCGTCGGCTGGCATGCGGCGGCGGTGCCGGGACCGAACGCTCAGTACGGCCTGTTCACCAACATCACCACCGACCCGTTGCAGGTGGCCAAGGCCGCCGGCCTGTATGCGGTGGCCGCGTCGGACGGCAAGGCTGGCGCCATCGTGTTCACCGATAGCGCCTATGCCATCGCCATCGCCAAATCGAATGAAATGGCGGCCGTCATCAGGGCCTGCAAAACCTGTACGGTGCTCAGTGTGGAAGACACGCCGCTGGCCGATGCCGCCAATCGCATGCCGCAGTTGACCACATCGTTACTGCAACGCTATGGCGCGAAATGGACCTATGCGCTGTCGGTCAACGATCTGACGTTCGACTTCATGGGGCCGTCGCTGCAATCGGCCGGCGTTGCGGGCGATGCGCCGCCGCACGCGATTTCGGCGGGCGACGGATCTGAACCGGCGTTTCAGCGCATCCGCACTGGTGAATATCAGGCCGCGACGGTCGCCGAACCGTTACGCCTGCATGGCTGGCAGATCGTCGATGAACTCAACCGAGCGTTCGCGGGGGCAAAACCGAGCATGTATGTTGCGCCGCCGCATTTGTTTGTGAAGGCGAATATCGACCATGACGGCGGGCCGCAGAACATCTTCGATCCGCAAAATGGGTATCGCGACGCGTACAAGAAAATCTGGGGTAAGTAAGGGCAGCATCGGCCATATGTGCATCAGCACGCCGATAAAGCTGCCCGCTCAAACAAAGGCTTAGGGCATGGCCTAAGCAGGCGCAGGCGTCCCTTTTCGCCGGTATGCGGCGAAAATGGACGTTGCGATCCGGAATGGCCTGTCGCCGCGGTCTCCTGACCGTAGCGACGATTCCAGCATCAACCGGGCACACCCTTCGGCAGTTTCTTTTCGGCGATCGCGGCGTATAGCGCCACGCCGTATGGAAGCGTCTCGTCGTTGAAGTCGTAAAGATGATTGTGCAGCGCCGCGCTGTCGCCGTTGCCCAGATTGATATGGGCGCCTTTCACCCGCTCCATCATAAAGCTGAAGTCCTCCGATCCCATGCCGGCCGGCCCGTCGCGGCGCACATTGTCCTCGCCGACCAATACAGACGCGGCGTCGCCATAGGCGATGGCCTCGTCCGTGTCGTTGATCATGGGGGCGAAGATCACGCGGAAATCGACCGTCGCCTCCGCGCCGAATCCGGCGGCGATATTGGCCACGAGGCGTTTCATGTTCTGTTCGATCGCCGTCATGATCTCGGGCTTCATCGTCCGCACCGTTCCCGCCATGACAGCCGATTGCGGAATAACGTTGTAGGCATCGCCGGACGCGATACGGGTGATGCTCAAAACCGCCGTGTCCTGCGCCGATATCGTGCGCGACACGATGGTTTGCAGCGCGGTGCCCAGATGGCAGGCGACGACGACCGGATCGATGCTTTGCTGAGGCTGCGCGCCATGGGCGCCCTTGCCGGTAATCAGAATATCGAAGAACGCTCCGCCGGCCGCCCGTGCGGATGGGCCGGTGGAGAATTTGCCAACCGCGAGGCCGGGCCGGTTATGCATTCCATAGACGGTGTCGCACGGAAACCGCTCGAACAAACCGTCTTTCAGCATTTCCAGCGCGCCGCCAAGGCCTTCCTCGGCCGGCTGGAAGATGAAGTTGACGGTGCCGTTGAAGTTGCGGGTTTCCGCCAGATATTTGGCCGCGCCCAGCAGCATCGCGGTGTGGCCGTCATGGCCGCAGGCGTGCATACGGCCGGCCGTCTGGCTGGCGTGCGGCAATCCGGTGGCTTCCTGGATCGGCAGCGCGTCCATGTCGGCGCGCAGGCCCACCGCGCTTTGGCCGTTGCCGTTGCGCAGCACGCCGACGACGCCGGTTTTACCGACATTGCGATGCACCTCGACGCCCCATTCCTCCAGCTTCCGGGCGACCAAATCCGCGGTGCGGTATTCTTCCAGCCCCAGTTCCGGATGCGCGTGGATATCGCGGCGGATCGCGGACAGTTCGTCCTGATAAAGACGGGCGCGATCGAGTGCGGTCTGTGTCATCGGCGGTTCCCTGGTCTGTTCAATGAGTGAATTTGTCACGCGCGGGCTGTTGCCAGACCGTCAATCCGCCGTTTCCTTCGGCAGTTTCCGTTCGGCGATGGCGGCGAACAAGGCCACGCCATAGGGAATGGCTTCGTCGTTGAAATCGTAAAGCCGGTTATGCACATCCGCGCCGACGCCGTTGCCGACAAGCATGTGCGCGCCGGGAATACGAGCCATCATGAAACCGAAATCCTCGGATCCCATTGTCGGCGGACCGTCGCGCCGGATGTTCGCCTCGCCGGCCACGGAAGCCGCGGCGCCGGCATAAGCGATCGCCTCCTGCGTGTTATTGACCACAGGGGCGAACATATCGCGAAACGTCACCACCGCCTCCGCGCCGAACCCGGCGGCGATACTGACCGACAGACGCTTTATCGCGTCCCCGATCGCCGCCATGATGTCCGGCTTCATCGTGCGGACGGTGCCGGCCAGCGCCGCGTCGTGCGGGATTACGTTATAGGCGTCGCCGGAGTGGATGCGGGTGACGCTGAGCACGGCGGCATCCTGTGCGGCGATGTTTCGCGACACGATGGACTGCAACGCCGTCGCCAGATGGCAGGCGACCATTACCGGGTCGATGCCTTCCTGCGGGCGCGCGCCATGGGCGCCTTTGCCGGTAATGACGATATCGAACAGCGCGGCCCCGGCGAAGCGCACGCCGGGACTGGTTTCGAACCGGCCGATGGGAAGGCCCGGCCGGTTGTGCAGCCCAAAAATCGTGTCGCACGGAAACCGTTCGAACAATCCGTCCTTCACCATGGCTTCCGCGCCGCCGAGGCCTTCCTCGGCCGGCTGGAAGATGAAGTTCACGGTGCCGTTGAAGTCGCGGGTTTCGGCCAGATACTTCGCGGCACCGAGCAGGATGGCGGTGTGGCCGTCATGGCCGCAGGCGTGCATCAGGCCCGGCGTCTGGCTGGCGTAGGGCAGGCCGGTTGCCTCCATGATCGGCAGCGCGTCCATGTCCGCCCGCAGGCCGACCGAGGCCTGGCCGTTGCCGTTCCGCAGAACGCCCACCACGCCGGTCTGGCCGACGCCGCGATGCACCTCGATCCCCCATTCCGCCAGCTTGTCCGCGACCAGTGCGGCGGTGCGATGTTCTTGCAGGCCGAGTTCGGGATGGGCGTGGATATCGCGGCGGATGGAAGACAGTTCGTCCTGGTAGGAACGGGCGCGGTCGAGCGGGGACTGGGGCATGCTTGGTTCCGGTGCGGTGTCTGGTATGGCGTATAGCATGGGGGTCTTGCCTTGTCAGACCGGGCGGGGTGTTGTCGCGCATTCGCATGGGAGAGGGCGGCTTATGTATCTGAACAGTTTCGCGTCCGGTTCGGCGCCGCTGGACATGACGGATACGGATGAGTTCCGCAGCCTGCTGGCCAGCGCGGCCGATCTGGGTATTCCGCATGCGCCGGACGTGCCGTACCGGTCTTGCAACATCGTGCTGCGGCAGATGCGGTTCCATTTCCTGGAATGGGGGCATGCGGACGCGCCCCCGATCGTGCTGCTGCACGGCGGCCATCAGTCGGCGCATTCGTGGGATCTGGTCAGCCTGCATCTGGCGCAACGCTATCGCGTGCTGGCGCTGGATCAGCGCGGCCATGGCGACAGCGAATGGGCGCGGGACACGGTTTACTCCAACCATGAGATGTCGCTGGATGCCGAGGCATTTATCGTTTCGATGGGGCTGCACCGGCCGGTGCTGACCGGGCATTCGATGGGCGGCCGCAACGCCATGCTACTGATCCGGCGAAACCGGGCACTGCTGCGGGCGGCCGCGATTGTCGATGTCGGGCCGGAACTATCGGAACGCGGACGCGCCGCGATCGGCGGATTTGTGCAGGCTAATCAGGAATTCGACGATCTGGACCATTTTATCGCCAACGTCCGCAAATACGATCCATACCGCAGCCGCGAGCACATCGAGCGTACGGTGAAGTATAATATGCTGGAGCGGGCGGACGGAAAATTCGTCAGCAAGTGCGATTCGAATCCGCGCCGCCTGAACATTCCGCGCGGCAGCGGGCCGCTGGAGAACATTACGTTGCAAGACGCCGCCGGGTTCGGTCTGCCGGTGCTGCTGGTGCGCGGGGCGAACTCCAACATTCTGGAACCGGACGCGGCGGAACGCTTCGCCGCGGCGCTGCCGGACGGGCGGTTGGTTACGGTGCCGGACTGCGGGCATAACGTTCACGGGCAGAACACGCAGGGGGTTATCGCGGCGCTGGGCGGGTTTTTGGAAACGCTGTCACTGTAAGAATTGAGGTGATAGGGTTCCGCGATCCTGCTCGACGCCCGAATCGGCTTAGCCAGGGAACTTCGGCTGCCTCTTACCTACTCTGGTGTTAATTCAATGCAAGCGCCCGCCTCGAAAGCCCTTCTTAGCATTCCAACTCTAATAGCAGAGGCAGCGCTATTCTCGCAGGCCGAGAGCACCCACGATGAACCAGCCCTTTTCGGTGTGACCGATGGTAAAGCCGTAGGCACCTACCTTGAGCATAAATTCACGGCGTATTTGATGGACCGGTACTCGTTTGCCGGTGGAAACTCCGCATTGGGCATCGATATACCTAGCATCAACGTCGATATCAAAGTGACAAGCATAAAGCAGCCACAATCGTCTTGTCCGTTTAAGTCAGCACGCCAGAAAATTTATGGACTTGGATATAATCTAATAATATTTGTCTATGATAAGTCTGACGATCCCCTTGCCAAAACAAGCCGTCTCACGATGCATCACACGATATTCGTTGAGAAGGAGCGCACGGGCGATTACCAGATGACACGCGGCCTACGCGAAATAATTGAACGCGATGGGAACGCGGAGGATATCGTAGCCTTTCTTCAGGATCGCAGCCTCCCGGTGGACGACATCGAAGCGAACAACATTGCTGAGCACGTCCTGACCAATAAACCGGAGCAGGGCTACCTAACAATTTCAAACGCGCTGCAATGGCGGCTTCAGTATGGCCGCGTCATCGTGCAGGCGGGCGCAGTCCACGGTTTACGGCGGATTACATAATGGCAGGCAAGCAACGGAAACCCAAGGCTATCGCTGAGTTCGGGGACTTTCAGACGCCCTCGGCCCTGGCCCGCGCCGCGTCGAATTTGCTGGCTCGCCTCGGCATTCAACCGCGTTCGATTTTGGAGCCGACATGCGGCAAGGGATCTTTCCTTGCCGCCGCAGCCGCTTGCTTCCCCCAGGCCGCCTCCGTTATCGGCGTTGATATCAACCAGGCCCATTTGAATGTGGCGCGCACCGTTACAGACCGCACCCGCGTCAAGCTACGGCAGGGCGACTTTTTCAAATTCGATTGGCAGAGCGTTATCACCAATGAAGGCGAGCCGTGGCTAGTGATTGGCAACCCACCTTGGGTTACTAGTGCCGAATTAGGCGTAATTGCGAGCGACAACCTGCCGGAGAAGTCTAATTTTCAGGGCCGCATTGGTATTGAGGCCATTACCGGCAAGAGCAACTTCGACATATCCGAGTGGATGCTGCTGCGCTACCTCGATTGGCTAAAAGGGCATAGAGGCACCATCGCGGTACTATGTAAAACCGCCGTGGCGCGCAAGATCCTTTTGCATGTCTGGAAAAAAGACGTCCGGATGCAGTCCGCCCGGATATACAAAATTGATGCGTTAGCGCATTTCGGGGCGGCCGTAGACGCCTGTTTTTTTGTCCTAGAACTTCACCCGCAGGCACGCACACTGAACTGCGATATGTTCAACGGCCTTGAAGATGCCATCCCGACGAGCACACTCGGCTTCCTTGACGGTCACATTATTGCCGATGTAGAGGCCTTCAATCGTCAACGAGATTTGTTAGGGCCTGAAATTCATTACATCTGGCGCTCCGGCATCAAGCACGATTGCTCGAAGGTCATGGAGCTGGTGCCTACCGACCGGGGCTACGCCAACGGCCTAGATGAAGTTGAAACCCTCGAAGATACCTTTCTTCTGCCTATGCTCAAAAGCTCCGATATCGGCAATGGGCGCATCCATTGCCGTAGCGTCATGCTGGTAACACAGCAGACGGTTGGAGAAGACACCCGCCATATTTGCCGCGACGCACCTAAAACGTGGAGCTATCTTCAGCGCCATTCGGCGCTGTTGAATAAACGCGCCAGTATTATATACAAGAACAAGCCAGCTTTCTCCATTTTCGGCGTAGGGCCATACAGCTTTGCTCCATGGAAAATCGCTATTTCTGGCTTTTATAAAACTCTAAAATTCGTGAAGGTTGGGCCGCTTGATGAACGCCCCGTAGTGTTTGATGACACTATCAATTTCTTATCCTGCTGGTCGGAGGACGAGGCCAGCTTCATCGAAGACTTACTTGCATCCGATCGGTCACACGAGTTTTTTCACTCGATGGTGCATTGGGACGAAAAACGCCCTATCACCGTGGAAATCTTGAAGCGGCTATCGATCCGTAGACTTGCTGCAGCACTCGGGCGAGAGCGCGAGTATGCGCGATTCACGGCCTTAAAAGATCTTCCGCTTGAGACGGCAGCAAAATCCAAAGCGGATATGAAGGGGCCTATCGCGGCTTAACAGGCTGCTGAAAAAGCCATTTCAAAACCGAAAATCCTATGGCTGGGCGTCGAATTTCGGTCTCCAGGGTCAGAATCACGCATTTTCGCGATGTCCGAAACCCCGTTTCAGGACCTTCGGATACACTGCGGACAGACTCATCCTCTCGCGACCAGTCGCGGCATCCGGCTCCGCGGTGCCGGTCGCATGCGTCAGGCGCGCATCGACGATCAGGCCGTTGCGGTTTTCCATAAGCAGGTGCCCGGTGAAGCCCAACTTCGCCTTTTGCCTGCCGGACTTCTTCGCCAACTGCGCGTCCGGGTCGGTGGTCGAGGCGTGCGTCTCGTTCGATCGCTTCTCGCCCTTGCAGTTGCGCTCGCAGGTGCGGCCGGGCGCGGGCGGCTCGTCCAGCCCGTCTTTGCGGCGGAAGCTCTTCACGCTGGTCCATGCCTTTATAAAAGTACTATCCACCGAGAAGTGCTCGCCCGACAACAGTCCCTTGACTTGCTGCAGGTCCAGCACGGCCGACATGAACGCCGCCGCGATGTCGCCTTCAAGCAACCGGTCGCGGTTCTTGCTGAAAACCGTCGGCACCCAGACCGGGTCGTCCACCGAAACACCGACGAACCAGCGGAACAGCAGGTTGTCGTTCAGTCGCTCCGTCAACTGCCGTTCAGAACGGATCGTGTAGAAGGCTTGCGGCAGCAGGGCGCGCAACAGTTGCTAGGGCGGGATCGAGGGAAGGCCGTTTTCGGAGTAGAGCGCGGGGAACTGGTCGTCGAGAATGGCCAGCGCTTGGTCGGCCAGCGTGCGGATCACCCGCGGCGGGTGGGGTCTTGGGGATCCGGCTCTCCGGCCGCACGTAGCTGAAAAGTCCGTCGCGTTGCTGGCCGGAACCTCGCATTCTGCCTGCCCTGGGAGTGTCGATCCGATGTGCTATCGAATCCGATACGCTCGCGCCGATGCAAGGGGCTTTTCAGCAGCCTGCTAGGACGGATCCTCCGAAAATTTCCGTGTTATGCTCCCCCAGTTTCGGCGCCCCCCCGGCTGGATAGGGCCGTTGCCGGTCGAACGAGATCGGCAGGCCGACCACCCGTAACCCGCTTCCCGGCAATGTCCGCATCATATCCATCGCCGCCAACTGTTCGGTGTCCGCCAGTTCGGCGATATCGTTCACCGGCGCGCTCGGCACGCCCGCTTCCCCGATAATGCCCAGCCAGTCCTGCCGCGTGCGGGTCAGCAACACCGGCTGCATCGTATCGACCACAAACTGGCGGTTGGCAGCCCGCTTGCGTCCGTCCGACAGCAACGGGTGCTCGCACCATTCCGGATGGCCCATCGCCCCGGCGAGCTTCACGAACAGCCGGTCGTTGCCGGCGGCGATGCACATCGGGCGGTCGGCGGTCTCGAAAATCTGATACGGCGCCAGCGTGGCGCTGGCCGCGCCATGCCGTTCCGGCAGTTTCCCCGTCACGCCATAGGCGTTCAGCGATCCCTGCACCCAGGCCACCGCGCTTTCGAACAGCGATGCATCGACAACGCATCCCACGCCCGTCCGGTCCCGCTGTTTCAGCGCCGCCAGCGCGCCGATGACGCACCACATGCCGGTGGCGGTATCGTTGATCGCCGGGGCGCAAAATGTCGGCGGGTCGTCCGGACGGCCGGTCAGCGTGACCACCGCGCCGTAACACTGCAATAACGGATCGAACCCCGGCGCCATCTTCAACGGACCTGTATTGCCGAACGCCCAGATAGAACAGTAGATCAGCCGGGGATTAACCGCCATCAGCGCGTCTGGCCCAATGCCGAAATCGTCCACGATCCCCGGCCGCAAATTCTGGATCAGGATATCGGCATCCCGGACCAGCAGCTTCAGCTTATCCACATCGGCCGCGCTTTTGATGTCCAGCGTCACCGATCGCTTGCCGCGATTGTTGCTGTGGAAACTAACCGAATCGCCATCGACGAACGGAGGCCCCCACAGGCGCGCGTCGTCGCCGCCATCGGGCTTTTCCACCTTGATCACGTCCGCGCCCATGTCCGCCAGGATAACCCCGGCGAGCGGACCGGCCAGCGCCTGACCGATTTCGATAACCTTAATGCCGGCCAGCGGTCCGGTCATTGCGCGTGCTCCAACCGAGCGCGAAACGACGCGTCGTTCAGGCTGAACTCCTGCCCGTGCAGGTCGTTGGCGGCCGGGGTGCACAGATATACGATCGCCTGTGCGGGCAGCGCGACCGGCGTCAGCTTTTCGCGCGGGATTTGGCTGACCGGATTGAGCCCCGACGCCCGGATCGACACCTGCATGTCTGTGTCCGTCGGACTGGGCTGAAAGCCGAACACCCGTATGCCCTTGCCGCCTGTTTCCAGCGCAACCGCTCGGGTCAGCATGTGCAGGCCGGCCTTGGCGCTGCAATAGGCGCTCCATCCCTCCAACGGCCGGATCGCGGCGCCGGAGGATATGTTCACGATGGTGCCGCCGCCGTCCTCCAGCATCAGTGGCAGAACGGCGCGGATCGCGTGGTATGCGCCGGTCAGGTTGATTCCGACGTTGCGCGCCCAGGCGGCGGGGTCGCTTTCGGCGATGGACGCGATCGGTTCGATCACTCCGGCGTTATTGATCAGGCCGTCGATGCGCCCGTATTTGTCCGCCATTTCGTCGGCCACCGAGGCGAATTGCGCGTAGTCCGAAACGTCGCATGGCCGAACGGAGATGGTTGCGCCGGTGCGGGCGATGGCGGTGGCGACATCGGTTAGAGTCTGGCTTGGGCGGGCAGTCAGGACGACCGTGGCGCCCGCCGCCGCCAGCGCGGCCGATGCCGCCGCGCCAATGCCGCGGCTGGCGCCTGTCACGATGATGACCTTGCCGTCCAAACTGCCCATGATGTTCCCCCGGTTACCGATGCCGGTCAGGCTAGCGCACAGGTTCCGGCCCGGCCAGGGTGTCTGCTTCCGGCGTGGAATATTTGTCCATACAATTCGGAAACAGAATGTTTGCGATTACCGCGTTCACGGCCACGACGCGAACCTTTGAAGCCCATAATACAGCGTCATCATAACCGCGAACGAGGCCACGCACAGCGTGCCGGCCGGCACGGCAGCCCTGGCATATCCACCATGGGACGGCTGAGCCAACTGCTGCAAACGCCCCGGTCCATGGATGAAAATAACCAACAGCATCGCAACAATCGGGATATGGCCGACACTGTCCAATACGCCGAACTCCGGAATGGCGGAAAGAAAAACCAGCATCAAAACAGCCGTATCGAGCCGCAGCAGGCTGCGTCCGGCCAACAGGTAGAACGCCAGGCTGAACTCGACGAAGCCGGCCATTACTGTTACGAATGGAATGGGGAAGCCCATCGTCAGGTTCGTATGGGAACTCAGGACAATTCCTGTCCACAACGGGTATAAAAATTTTTCGATCGCCGTCCACATCAAGCTGAAACTGAGTCCCGCGGTAATCAGCGGCACCCGCCAGCGGCGAAGGTTGGCGTTTGTGTCGAAATATGAATCGCTCAATATCAAATATCCCGCCAGGCACACAAAATAGGTGTAATCCGTCATATGAAACAGGCCATACCGGACAATGCCGGCGACATATAAAATCAACAGGCCGGCGCCACCCATGGCGCATGTGGAACGAAAGATCAGCAGGCAACCGATCGCGATCTGAATCGATCTTATCCAGGCGTCATGCTGAAAAAGTTCCGGGGTCAGAATGGACCCATCGCCGCCCGCGGCCCACGGCGCGACCGCCGTTTTATTGAACAGAAAAAGCGTATATGTGCCCACGCCCAGGCGAATTATAATGGCTTCAAGTGCTTCTCTGTTCCGGTACCGCCATATCTTGGGCGCCCAGCGGCGATAGGCCAGGACATCCACCATTCCAGCGGACGAGACGATAATCCAAAAAGCGACACCGCTAACCAAAAATACCCGAGACAGCACAACGGGGAGAGAAAGTGGCAACAAAGTGACGTCGGCGGGTCCACAAAACCACTTTACATGAGCCTCGGCGGCGCTGCTCAAGACACTCGCTAAAACCATCCGCGACACAACGAATGAACCCAAGCGTAAAATTCGTCCGGCGAAGGCCATTCCGCTACTCCGTAACCACACGTCGGAAGATTACGGGCCAGCCCCGCTGGCGGATCCGAACATAACCGCGATTGTTCATGAAACGTCGTTCACGACGAGGTGTTAAACGCGTGACTCTCCGCTGTTCATGCGGCATCGTGCGGCGATCCGCCGTAAACCCGGCGGGATTGTGGCGGATCGCGCAAGCCGGATTTGACACCGGCCCCCGGCCGTTCCATCTTTCTCCATTACCCAGGGGTGCCCCGCCAGCGGGGCTGAGATATCGCGGCAAGCCGGATAAAACGGCGGTGCGATGACCCTTGAACCTGATCCGGGTCATGCCGGCGGAGGGACGGGTTATCGCCACCAGCCCCCGTTCACCGCCAGCAGACCCGCCCGAAGCTGAAGGAGACGTCCATGACGGTCCAGTCGAAAGCCGCCGCCCGCCCGAGTTCGGTCACCACCGGCCCGATCGCCGGATCGCGCAAAATCTACTCCAGCCCCGCGGGCCACCCTGGCATCCGTGTGCCGTTCCGGGAAATCGCGCTCGATCCCAGCGCGAAGGAAGAACCTTACCGAGCGTACGATTGTTCGGGTGTTTATACCGACCCGTCGGTGACGATCGATCTGGAAGCGGGCCTGCCCCCGATTCGCCGCGAATGGCTGGCCAAACGAGGCTTCGACCGGATCGTCCCAAGACCGGTCAAACCCGAAGACAACGGCAACATCGCCGCCGACAAGCTGGTGCCGCTGTGTCCGGCCGAATTGCCGGTGTATGGCGCCCGACCCGGCCAGATGGTCACGCAGTACGAATTCGCCCGCGCCGGCATCGTCACCGAGGAAATGATCTACGTCGCCCACCGCGAAAACATGGGCCGTACCGCCATGATAGCGGGCGCGGAAGAACGCATCGCCGACGGGGAAAGCTTCGGCGCGGAAATCCCGGCTTTTATCACCCCCGAATTCGTCCGTAGCGAAATCGCCCGCGGCCGGGCGATCATTCCCGCTAATATCAACCATCCGGAGCTGGAGCCGGTTATCATCGGCCGCAACTTCCTGGTGAAGATCAACGCCAATATCGGCAACTCCGCCGTCACGTCGGGCGTCGCCGAGGAAGTGGAAAAACTGGTGTGGTCCACCCGCTGGGGTGCCGACACCGTGATGGACCTGTCCACCGGCCGCAACATCCACAATATCCGTAGTTGGATCATGCGCAATTCGGCGGTGCCGATCGGCACCGTGCCGATCTATCAGGCGCTGGAAAAAGTCGATGGCGACCCGACCAAGCTGGACTGGGAGGTGTTCAAGGACACCCTGATCGAACAGGCGGAGCAGGGCGTCGATTACTTCACGATCCATGCCGGCGTGCGGCTGAAATACGTGCCGCTGACGGCCAAGCGCGTCACCGGGATCGTCTCGCGCGGCGGGTCCATCATGGCGAAATGGTGCCTGTCGCGGCACAAGGAATCGTTCCTGTACGAACGCTTCGACGAAATCTGCGACATCATGCGCAAATACGACGTTTCGTTCTCGCTCGGCGACGGCCTGCGCCCCGGATCGAACGCCGACGCCAACGATGCCGCCCAGTTCGGCGAGCTGGAAACCCTCGGCGAGCTGACGAAAGTGGCGTGGAACAAGGGCTGTCAGGTCATGATCGAAGGCCCCGGCCATGTGCCGATGCACAAGATCAAGGTCAACATGACCAAGCAACTGGCCGAATGCGGCGAAGCCCCGTTCTACACGCTGGGTCCGCTAACCACCGACATCGCGCCCGGCTACGACCACATCACCAGCGCCATCGGCGCGGCGATGATTGGCTGGTACGGCACGGCGATGCTGTGCTATGTCACGCCGAAGGAACATCTGGGTCTGCCAAACCGCGACGATGTCAAAACCGGCGTCATCACCTACCGCATCGCCGCCCATGCGGCCGACCTGGCGAAAGGCCATCCGGCCGCCCAGTTGCGCGACGACGCGGTCAGCCGCGCCCGGTTCGAGTTCCGCTGGGAAGATCAGTTCAACCTGTCGCTCGACCCCGATACCGCGCGGTCTTACCACGATGAGACCCTGCCGAAGGAAGCCCACAAGGTCGCGCATTTCTGTTCCATGTGCGGGCCGAAATTCTGTTCGATGAAAATCACCCAGGACCTGCGGGCGGAAGCCGAACGGATGGCCGGCATGGACGCGAAAAGCGCGGAATTCGCCGAGGCGGGCAAGGAAATCTATCTGCCGCAAGCCGCGGCGGACTGACAGGCATTCGCCGCGCATGATAGACGCTGACACTGCGCTGAAGGCGATCGGGCAACTGCCCGACTCTGAAATAGATATCGCCAGCGCCGCGGTTCAGCTTGCCAGGGTGGACGCGCCCGGCGACGGATGGCTGGCGGCGTCCAGCCATCTGTCCGATCTGGCCCGGCGCTCGGCCGAACGGGCCGCCGCCATGGACCACCAGGATTTGTCGTCCAGGGCCGCGCTGCTCGCCGATTTGCTGGCGCGCGAATACGGCTATTTCGGCGATCGGCAGACCTATGACGATCCAGCCAATGCCAACCTGATCCGGGTGACCGAACGCCGCCGGGGCCTGCCGGTGGCGTTGGGCGTGATCTGGCTGCACACCGCCGGCGCCGCCGGCTGGAACTGCTATGGCGTCGATTTTCCGGCGCACTTCCTGATCGCCCTGGAAGGACAGAAAACCCGCGTGATCATCGACGCCTTCAACGGCGGCCGGGTGCTGGCCGCCCGCGATTTGCGCCGCCTGCTCAGACGGGTGGAAGGCGATCAGGCCGAACTGCGGCCCGGTTTGTTGCAGCCCCTGAGTACGCGCCGGGTCTTGCTGCGCCTGCAGAACAACATCCTGACCCGACGGCTGGATGCGGGCGACCTGGTCGGCGGGCTGCGCTGCACCGAACACATGGTGTCGATCGCCCCCGGTCATGCGGACCTATGGCGACAGGCCGGATCGCTCAACCACAAGCTGGATCGGGTCGCCGCCGCCCGCGACTGCTATGCAAAGTTCCTGGACCTGGTGCCCACGGGCAAAGCCGCCGACGACGTGCGTGCGCAACTGGAAATTCTAAGATCGATATTGAACTGACCTTGCGGCGTCAGTCCGGTGCCGGGTCGCCCACCAGCACCACGTGCAGACGCCGAGGCCCGTGCGCGCCCAACTCCAGTGTTTGCTCGATATCGGCCGAACGCGATGGTCCGGTAACGAACATAACGTTGCGGGGCATTGGCCCCACCTCCGCCCGCAGCCGGTCCCACCCATCTTCATAGGCCCCCACGACATGCGAAGCCCGAAGCACCACGATCGCCGTATCCGCCAGCAGATTTAACGTCACCGGCCGTTGCGGCGACCCTGGCAGCATCAGCGTTCCGGTTTCGGCGATGCCGGCAAAGCCATGCTGCACGCTGACCGCATCCGTCGCCTCCGCCCGTCCCTGGCGTACCTCCAGCAACGGCCGGTCCTGCCACGGGATGGCCTGCAATTCGGGGTGCGGCGCCATGATCAGCGAGCCGGGCAGGTTTTGCGCCGCCAGATAATCCGCCACCGCACCGGGCACCGACGCGGAGTCCGGCACGCTGGCAACCGTTCCGAACGCGGCTTCCACATTCCGCACGAACAGCGCCACCTGCCCGGACGCGGGCAGCCGGGACCGCGCGGGAATCAGATGCCGGGGGTGGGCTGCCATCCGTCCCGATAGCATCGCCGCCTGATCCGCGGGCAGCGATCCGCGTTTCAACCCGCGCCGGATCGCCGTCAGAATCGCCTGCTTGGTCATTGCACGGCCCCCGAACGCTGCGCCTTGGCATAGCGGGCAAAGAAGGTGTCGCCTTCGGGCGCCGGCAAATCCCGGCCGGCGGTCCAGCCGCCCGCGAAGGGCATGCGGGCAAACCGTCCTTTTTTGCGCCCGAACAGGCCAAGCGCGACCGCACCCAGCCGGGTTGCCAGCCGGTATAGCGCCGGCCGCCGGGCAAAGAACCCCCAAACGGCCAGACCGCCGCGCACGCCGGCCGGGCTGAGATGCCGCTCGAATTCTCGTTCGCGCCAGTGCCGCATCAGTTTCGGCAACGGAATCCGCACCGGGCACACGCTTTCGCACTTGCCGCAGAATGTGGAGGCGTTTGGCAGATGTCCGGCCTTTTCCACCCCGATCAGCGTCGGCGTCAGCACCGCCCCCATCGGGCCCGGATACACCCATCCATACGCATGGCCGCCGACCGCGCCATAGACCGGGCAATGGTTCATGCAGGCCGCGCAACGGATACACCGCAGCATTTCCTGGAAATCGGTGCCGAACATCGCCGATCGTCCGTTATCGATCAGCACCACATGGTATTCATGCGGCCCGTCCAGATCGTCCGGCCGCCGCGCCCCGGTGGAAAACGTCGTATAGACCGAAAATTCCTGCCCGGTGGCCGATCGCGCCAGCACCCGCAGCAACGAGGTCGCATCTTCCAGCGTCGGCACGCATTTTTCGATACTTGCCAGCACGATATGCACTTTCGGCAACGTCTGGGTCAGGTCGCCGTTACCCTCGTTCGTAACGATCACGCTACTGCCGGTCTCGGCGATCAGGAAATTCGCGCCCGTAATGCCAACATCGGCCGCCAGGAACTTGGACCGCAACCGCTCCCGAGCCTCAATCAAGATATCGCGGCGTTCGGCGAACTGGCGATCGGCGGGCAGATCGGTATGGGCCTTGCGAAATGCGTCCTCCCAGTCCTCCATATTCAGATGAAACGCCGGCGCGATGATATGGCTGGGCAGTTCATGCCGCAGTTGAATGATGTACTCGCCGAGGTCGGTTTCGACCGGGACGATTCCATGTTTTTCGAGGTGTTCGTTGATCGAGATCTCCTCGCCGATCATCGATTTGCCCTTGGTGACCGTCCGCGCGCCCGCCGCCTGGCAGATCGCCAGCACGGTATCCCGGGCCTGCCCGGCATCGCTGCACCAATGCACCTTGCCGCCGGACTCCAGCACCTTCGCCTCATAGGCTTCCAGATAAAAATCCAGATTTGCCAGGGCGTGGTTCTTGATGTCGCGGGCGGTGTCCCGCAGTGTTTCGAATTCCGGCAAATCCGCCGCCGCCGCCGCACGCCGGGCGATGAAACTGGGGCCGCTGCGGGCAAGCGCCTTTTGCAGGCCGGCGTTGGCCAGCGCCGCACGGGCGTTTTCCTTGAAGGCGGGGGACGTTGCGATATGCATGAGCCGTTCCGATCGATCCAGAATTCAATTCTACTCCGCCCGTCTACTCCGCCCGCCGGAACAACTCCATGGGGTTCGCACCGGTCGCGAACCGGATCGCATCCCCGCGACCGGCATACCGTTGCCGGACCCCGCCGCGTCCGGTATCCCTTGCGGCAACGCTGACCCAAGGACACCGGCCATGACACGCACCCACACGATAGCGGTTATCCCTGGCGACGGGATCGGCAAGGAAACCGTCCCCGAGTCCCTGAAGGTTCTGGACGCGGCGGCGCGTCGCTTCGGCTTCGGGCTGAACCTCAACCAGTACGACTGGTCGTGCGAGACCTATAAAAACACCGGCACCATGATGCCGGCCGATGGGCTGAACCAGCTCGCGAAGTCGGATTCGATCCTTTTGGGTGCCGTCGGCTGGCCCGGCGTGCCAGACCATATTTCGTTATGGGGCCTGCTGATCCCGATCCGGCGCGGCTTCGACCAATACGCCAATGTCCGCCCCTGCAAGCTGATGCCCGGCGTCCGCACCCCGCTCGCGGGTCGCACGGAAGCCGATATCGACTTCTTCGTGGTACGCGAAAACACCGAAGGCGAATATTCTTCCGTCGGCGGCCGCATGTTCGAGGGCACCGACCGCGAATTCGTGTCCCAGCAGACCGTCCTGACGCGCAAGGGCACCGACCGGATCCTGAAATATGCGTTCGAACTGGCCATGACGCGCCCCAAAAAGCACGTGACGTCGGCCACCAAATCGAACGGCATCATCCACACCATGCCGTACTGGGACGAGCGCTTCGCCGCGATCGGCGCGCGCTATCCCGACATCAAAACGGATCAGTACCATATCGACATCCTGTGCGCACATTTCGTGCAGCATCCCGATTGGTTCGATGTCGTCGTCGGGTCCAACCTGTTCGGCGATATTCTGTCGGACCTCGGCCCGGCCATCGCCGGTTCGATCGGCATCGCGGCAGGCGGCAATATCAATCCCGAACGGATCTATCCGTCGATGTTCGAGCCGGTGCATGGGTCCGCCCCTGACATCGCCGGCAAATTCATCTGCAACCCCATCGGCCAGATATGGTCCGCGGCGCTGATGCTGGAACACCTCGGCGAAGCGGCCGCGGGCAAGGCGATCGTGGATGCCATCGAAACCCTGCTGCGCGAAAGCGGCCCCAAAACCCCGGACATGGGCGGACAGGCAGGCACCGCCGATGTCGGGTCGGCCATCGCCGGACTGGTGGCGGCCGGATAAACGTCGGCGTCCGGCAACCCGGCCCCCGATGTTATCGGCGCTCGCGCCAAACATGGAAAAAATTCTTACATTCCCCCTTGTCCGCGCCGCATCCGCGCACAACCTTCCCCTCATTAAGGAACAAATCATAAACCAAGGCCGATCCGATTTTCGCCGAACCTCTATCCTACGACCCGCCCGACCTGTTTCGCATCGATGGACCGCTCGACCCAACCGTCATCGATGAAGCCGTCCGCGGCATCATGCGCGGCTTCGAACCCGATCTGCTCGCCTCGCCCGCAGCCGCCGGACGCCGCATCCACGCCGCCCAGTGCGCCCTCGCCGCGCTCCACCCCCGCGACGAAACCGAACTCACGCTCGGTGTCCAGATCGTCAGCGCGTCCAACGCCGCCAATGCCGCCTGGTCTCG
>JAJZFA010000022.1 GCA_021805565.1 Pseudomonadota bacterium | reverse complement strand
CCGCCCGTTGATGATCTCGATCGTGCTGTCCGGCATGACTTTAAGGAGCACCTTAAGGTGGACTTTAAGGTCTACAGCTTCGCTACCCCGCCGATCTTCAGCAAGGCGACCCTCACCGGACGCTTACATCCGTGCCGCCGATTGGTATCGCGCAACGGGTTGGAGGGCGGCGGCGCGCCAATAAAGCTGCCCGCTTTAACAATGACTTTGGGCATGCCCGAGCTTGTGGGGCATTGTTGTGCGGCGCTGGGCCATTGCGAGTGCGGAGTGCGGAGTGCGGAGTGCGGCGGAGGCTGTGAGGGTGGGGTGGTTTGGACCGTGTCAGGGCGGCAGGAGCGCGCCGACCAAAGCCTCGATCTCGGCCGCGATGCCGTCTTCGGCAAGGGCGACGCGAATGGCCCGGCGCTTGGCGACGAAGTGCTGGGCATCGGTGAAGGAAACGCGGGCAGCCACGGTTTCGGCGCGGCTGGCCGCGGCCGCGAGATCGCGGTGCAGGATTTCGGTGTCGTCGTATTCCGGGATGGGGAGGGTCCAAACCAGATTGTCGAAATCGCGTTTGGTGCCTGCCTCGCCGATGGCTTGCAAGTCGCTGATCTTGGCAAGTGCGACGGCACTATTGAGGACGGCGATGAGATAACCGGCTTCCGCTGAAGAGCGGACGCTTGCCCAATAGGCTTTGTGATCGACGATCATAGCTGTGGGGTGCAGCCTGGCCGCGCTCAACCGCGTTCCGGCTTTAGTGTAAAGAACTCGTTCGACCGTGGCCGCTGGCGATTGTCCGGACAGCGTTCGCATGTGGTCCAATCGCGCCGACAAGGTCATGCGCGGTTGTCCGTCCGCGCGCGTATTCGCATGCGCCGCCCATTTCCCCTCCACGTCGGCCAGCCACCCAGATAGATGCCGGTGGCCAGCGGCCCGTGCCGCCGCGGCGTCCAGGACCTTGCCGCCGCTAAGCGGAATCACCGCCGTGACGGTGTCAAGCATCCGAAATGGGGCAACGCTCTCGCCCAGGGCGAGCTGACGCAGGAACTCAGCTTCAACCGGCCCGCGCGGCGGCTCGACGGCTGTCCAGGGATGCTTATCAAGCCGGCCGGCGCGGCCCTGCACGATCGGCGCATGGGTCGATCGTCCCAACCGGCTCACTGGCGCAAAATCTGCGATGAAGAACCGGCGCGGGACAATCGTTGCGCCTTGGCGGAAGCGTTCCCGATAAGGCGAGACGCCGATCAATGTGCGTGGACGCGGCCAGGGAACGCGGCTGCGCGTCAGGGCGCGTGCCGCCTCGGCCTCGTTGGCATCGCGACGGGTCAGGCGGCCTTCCCACCGGTCGATTTTTTCTGGGTGCGGGCCGGCCATTTCACGGCGACCGAACAATACGCAGGTGCTGGTGGTGCTGCTGCCCGATTGCGCGCCGAAGATCGGCCAGACGCGCTCCAGCGCCCAGGCGCCGGTCAGGCGCACGCGTGCCTCCCCCATGCGGCCGCGGCGCACGCCGGCGAATACCGGGGCATTCAGCGCCGCATAGGGCAGCACGAAGGCGATCTGGCCGCCAAGCTTCAAATAACGCTCCGCGGCACGCGCCCAGAACAGCGCCCACATGTCCTGCTGCGTCGCGAGGCTGCCGCCGACCCAAAGCTCGTAGCTTTGCAGGGCCTCGCGAAGCCGGTCCTTCATGGCGGCACTGAGGTGGCGATAGACGATCCAGGGCGGATTGCCGATCACCACATCGGCCTGCTGTTCGGAACGGGACAGCCAGACGGGACGGGCAAGGTTCCGGAAGACAAACGTCCAGATGCCATTGCGCCCGGCGCGATACAGGGATTGAAGCTGGGCGAAGGTTTGCGCCAGCGCGTCGGCATCCTCGGCGGTGGCGCCCTCGATCCGGCGCAGCGCCATGCCGACAGCTTCCGGGGTGGCGTCGTCGGCAAGACCGCGATTGAGTTCGTCGAGGCCGTATTCGAAGGTGGCTTGCTGCTCCGCGAAGCCAAGCGGGATGCGTAATGGCCGAACATCGCCGGGAACGTCGATGGCTACATCGGTGCGGTCCACGAAGCGGCGCAGGTTCCATTGCATGGCATCGCCCAAAAAGACCGGGACCGTAAGCCTGGATGGTCCCGCCCGAAGTAGCGGACCCATGGCTAACAGCCACGTGACACGCGCGAGCGTGACCGCGACGGGATGCACGTCCAGGCCGCGCACCTGGTCGGCGCAGCATTCGGCGATCCGCCGGGCCGGCCAGCCCGCGTTGCGGCCGGCATCGATCAGGCGGCGAAGCGCATGGAACAAAAATGTGCCCGAACCACAGGCCGGATCGAGGACACGCTGCGTCAGCGGCGCGTCCACCGCCTGTTCGACCACGCGCCCGGCGAGCCAGTCGGGCGTATAGTATTCACCCAGGTCGTGGCGCTCATCCGGGTCCACCAGACTCTCGTACAGCACCTTGAGCACGTCGGTCTCGACATCGGTAAGGCTGAACCGGGCGGTTTCGGCAGCGACCTGCCGCACCAAATCGGCGCCGGCGGCCCGTTTCAGCGGCCAATCGAAGAAGTCGGCCTCGACGGCGCCCAAAATGCCCTCGTCGGCGAGCGCCCGGCCCGACAGCAGCCGCTCCGGGTCCGACACCGGAAGATCGAGCACGCGGGCGGCGATGGTCTTGACCACGATGGTCAGGTACGTGTGCTGGAGGAACAGCGAATCCTTGCCGACTTCTTCGCCATACGCCTCGCGCAATAATCCATCCCAGAGATCGCGCTTAAGACGGACTTCCGGATCGTCGTTCAGATCGGTCCAAAGCGCATCGAGCGTCAGCCGGGCGCGGTTGAATGTAAGGCTGCCTTTGCCGAAAGCCTGGGCAACCGCTCTCGCCTCCGGCGCCAGGCCGTCCCGGTCCGACAACAGCGGCTCCAGCCACGCCATCAGCTCATCCGGTCGCTCGGGGTCCGTTTCGTAGCGCCCGAGTTCTGTTAACGCGCCGCCGGCCAATTGATAGCCGATGAATGTGGCACCGTCTGTGGCAATCCCGGTCACCGGGCGGGGGCCGCGGGTGCGGCGGGCGGCGTCGGCAAGGTAGTCGGGCATGCGGGCCAGCACGCTGGGCAGTTCGCGCCGGAGATCGGATTTCAGTTCGATCACGGTCGCACCCCACATCGTATCGATGCGGCCGCGGTTATCCAGCAAATACAGCTCGTGGGCGATCTCGTCGTATGGAGCGCCGAAGCCGTCCCGCAGGAGGCCGGCGACGTGGCCGCGAAGCGCCTCATGGCGCGGGCGCCCGGACATGGCACGCACGAGTTCGGGAAGCTTGTCGCGTCGCCAGGTCATAGGCTCATCATGCGGTGAAGGTGGTTGAAAAAGAGTGTGCCGACTCGGATTGCGATGTTAGTGGGAACGGATGAAAGTAGAAAGCCAACTTAGCCTGTTCGACACCGACCGGAATGCCGATGCTCAGCAAACCGTGGCCGCGCGGGAGCGGATGCGGGGCATGATCGACCGGTTGAAGGCCGCATCCGTGCCGTGGTGGCAGAAGGAAATGGAGGTCATTTTCGATGAGGGCGCGTTTCAGCGCGCTGTCCGGCTTGTCCCGCCTGAGGAGGCGCAGGCGCTGCGGGTTGAATTCGACGTGGAAATGGAACGGTTATACGCGATATGGGCGGCGGATTTCGACGCGCGGGCGGAGGCAGCGTCGGGATCGTAGCACTGGCGCGTGATGGATAGCCTGTCGGGCGGGCCTGAAAGGTGTTCGTTTCCGCTAACCAGCGACGTCGGCTGCCCCCGCATTTCATCGCCGGCGCAACGACCAAGCGCGTGTATAGATCGCGGCCCACACTTCGGCTAATAGCATCAGGGAAACGACAGGCGTCCGATAAGGAACCAGAAATGCCAGACAAGGCACTGGCAGGCATCGCGCGGCGGCGCGCGCTCCGCCGCACCGGCTTGGCGCTTCCGAGCGTACCCGCCGCGTTGGACTCCGTCCGGGCGGAAGGCACGGAATCGCCGCCGTGGATGCTGGAACAAGGCGCGCCGGTAACCAACAACCCGTACGGCGTCCCCTCCCCGTCCGAAAAATCGGTTGCACGGATCCCTGGGGGAAAACCGCCGTTTCCGACCTCGGCCCACATGCTGACGCCGTTGCAAGATCTGGACGGAATCATCGCGCCGAACGGGCTGCACCATGTCCGCGACCATGGCGGCACGCCGACGATCGATCCGGATCGGCACCGGCTGTTGGTGCATGGCATGGTCGATCGGCCGTTGTCGTTCGGCATCGACGATCTGACGCGGTTTCCGTCCGTGTCGCGCATCCATTTCCTTGAATGCTCCGGCAACACCCCGTTGTATAAATCGGGCAAGCCGGACTGGTCCGTGCAAATGACTCGCGGCCTGGTCAGTTGCCCCGAATGGACCGGCGTCCGCCTATCCGATGTGCTGGCGACGTAACGCAGGTGAAGGCAATCTCCAGGCGGGCTGGTGTCATACGCCGCGGCCGGGTCATGCGGACATGGGGCGACGGGGCGCACACCCGCATCGCTTGCCCCCGTCGCACAGCCAAGCTATGCCCCCGCGCATGAGCTGGCTCACCGAATATGTTCGACCCAAAATCCGCACCTTGTTTACCCGGTCTTCGGTGCCGGATAATTTGTGGCATCAGTGCCCCGCCTGCCAGCAGATGATCTTCCACCGCGACCTGACCGCGAACCGCAAAGTGTGCCCCCATTGCGGTCATCACATGCGGGCTACACCGTCCGAACGGCTGGACTGGACCTTCGGCGAAAACGCATACACCCGCATCGAACTGCCCAAGACCGCCGCCGATCCGCTGCGTTTCCGCGATACCAAACGTTATGCCGACCGGCTGAAGGAAGCTCGGGAAAAAAACCATGCCGACGATGCCATGACCGTCGCGCATGGCACCATCGGTGGCCACAAGGCGGTCGTCGCGGTCATGGATTTCGATTTCATCGGCGGGTCCATGGGGGCCGCGGTGGGGGATGCCCTGGTCGCCGCCGCGCGCCTGGCGGTGCTGCAACACGTCCCGCTGATCGTCTTCACGGCGTCCGGTGGCGCCCGCATGCAGGAAGGCGCGATCAGCCTGATGCAAATGCCCCGCACGGTGATCGCCACCCGCCTTGTCAAGGATGCCGGCCTGCCGTTCATCGTGGTGCTGACCGACCCGACCACGGGCGGCGTCACGGCATCCTTCGCCATGTTGGGCGATATCCAGATCGCCGAACCCGGCGCGATGATCGGTTTCGCCGGCGCCCGCGTCATCGAGCAAACCGTCCGCGAAAAACTGCCCGAGGGCTTTCAGCGTGCCGAATACCTGCTGGACCACGGGATTATCGACATGGTAACGAAACGCACCGAAATGGCGGAAACTCTCGCCCGGATCATCGCTTTGCTGACACAGAAGGACCAGCAGGCGGCCGCGTGAGCAATCCGGTCGAACAGATCGCCGCCCGTCTCGAACGCCTGCATCCCAGGCTGATCGACCTCAGCCTGGACCGGCTTCGTACCCTGCTCGTTCGCCTGAACCATCCCGAACAGCGGCTGCCGCCGGTCATTCATGTCGCCGGCACCAACGGCAAGGGCAGCACCTGCGCCTTCATCCGAACGATGGCGGAAGCATCCGGACTACGGGTCCACGTTTACACCTCTCCCCATCTGGTCCGCTTCAACGAACGCATCCGGATCGCGGGCGAGCTTGTCCGCGATGACCGGCTCATTGCCGCGATGGAGCGGATCGAGCAGGTCAACGACAACGCCCCGATCACCGTGTTCGAGGTCATAACAGCAACGGCCTTCGATCTGTTCGCCGGCACTCCGGCCGACCTGTGCGTCCTGGAAGTCGGCCTTGGCGGGCGAGGGGACGCCACCAACGTCATTGGCGCACCCGCCGCCTGCGCCATAACCTCCATCTCGCTCGATCACCGCGAGCTCCTGGGTGCCACCGCCACGATCATCGCCGGGGAAAAGGCGGGCATCATGAAACCCGCCGTTCCCGTCGCCATCGGCGCCCAGCCGGACGATGTGCGCGGCGTCCTGCTGGCGCACGCCGCGGCGGCGAGCGCCCCGGTACGGCTGCGCGGCCGGGACTGGGATATCGCGCCCGCGCCGGGCGGCTTCAGCTATACGGATGCATCGGGCAGCGTCGCGGCGCCCATGCCGTCCTTGCCTGGGTTGTTTCAGTTGGACAACGCCGGCATTGCCATGACTACCCTGCGCGCCGCGGGTCTGCCGCACGACCCGTCCGGGCTGGCCCAGGCGGAATGGCCCGCCAGGCTACAGCGGCTCCATGGCCGGCTGGCGCGCCTTCTGCCCGCGGACTGGGAGCTTTGGCTGGACGGAGGCCATAATCCTGGAGCCGGCGTGGTTCTGGCCGAACATCTGTTCGGCTGGGCCGGACGGCCGGTGCATCTGGTGGTGGGGATGAAGCTGGCGAAAGATTCGGCGGAATTCCTACGCCCGTTGATCCCGTTCGCCGACACGCTCTGGGCCGTCCGGGAACCGGATCAGCATTTGGCGCTGCCGGTGGAGGCTATCGTCGCCGCATCGGGCGGAATTGCCCGTCCGGGACCCGGCGTCGCCGATGCATTGCGCGCCATTCCGCGTACCGGAACACCGGCCCGTGTGCTGATCTGCGGCAGCCTGTATCTTGCTGGCAGCGTCTTGAAACTGGACGGCTGACCCCTGCCGGGTCGGACGACGGCGGCGCGCCAGACACATACCGACCTGCCTCAGGCGCGTGCGCGCCTGCTGTCTGTCCCTTAGGCGCGTGCGCGCCGGCTGTCCGTCCCGTCGGCGCTTGTGCGCCTGCTGTCTGTCCCTTAGGCGCGTGCGCGCCGGCTGTCCGTCCGCAACTGCCCGCAGGCCGCCAGAATATCCTGTCCGCGCGGGGTCCGCACCGGCGCGGCAAACCCCGCCGCCATCACAATCCCGGCGAACCGCTCCAGCGCTGCTTTGCCGCTGGGTTCATAGATCGACCCTGGCCACGGATTGAACGGGATCAAATTCACTTTCGCCGGCAGTCCGGCAATCAGCCGCACCAGTTCCCGGGCATCCGCCTCCGAATCGTTCAGGCCTTTCAGCATGATATATTCGAACGTGATCCGGCGGGCGTTGGAAGACCCCGGATACCGCCGGCATGCCGCCAGCACCTCGGCGATCGGGTATTTGCGGTTCAGCGGCACGATCTCATCGCGCAGATCGTCTGTCACCGCATGCAGCGAAACCGCCAGATTAACCCCGAGTTCGGCCCCCGCGCGATCCATCATCGGCACCACGCCCGAGGTGGACAGCGTGATCCGCCGGCGCGACAAACCAATGCCTTCCCCATCCATGACGATTTTCATCGCCTTGGCGACATTGACATAATTGTACAGCGGCTCGCCCATCCCCATCAGCACGATGGTGGATAACAGGCGCGGTGTCTCCCCCTTCGGCGACGGCCACTCGCCATACGAATCGCGTGCCGCCATGAACTGGCCGACAATCTCCGGCGCCCCCAGATTCCGCACCAGGGTCTGCGTCCCGGTATGGCAGAATTTGCACGACAGCGTGCAGCCGACCTGACTGGAAATGCACACCGCACCTCGGTCTTCGGCCGGGTCGGGGATATAAACCGTTTCCGCCTCTTGTCCGTCGCGGAATCGGAACAGAAATTTGCGCGTGGCATCCACGCTGGTTTGCACGACCGCGGCTTCGGGCCGCCCGATCGTGAATTTTTCGGCCAGCTTCGCCTGTAACGGCCTGGCGATGGACGACATCAGGGAAAAATCCGTCACGCCCTGATAATAAATCCAGTGCCACAACTGCTTGACGCGGAATGGCGCCTCGCCGATCGCGGCCATTTCGGCGGCGAGTTCCGATCGGTCCATGCCGACCAGATCGCGCCGTCCATCCGCCAGCACCACGGGGGGCGGATCGAACAGCGCCGACTTCGCCAGAACCCGTGCCCGATCGGCCTCGGTCAGATCGGTCATTTCGCGGGGCAGGCTTTCACGATCGCCGCATAGGCCTTGTCGAAGCCTTTCAGGCTGAACGTATCCGTGACGTCCTTCGGCGCGGGAGACAGTGCCACCACCTGGCTGGCCTTCCCGAATGCAGCAACCGCGGCCTTGCCGTCGCGCGCGAACGCATTGCGGCCAGACGTGTAGAATTCCAGCGCGGTGCGGTCGGCCCGCACCGTCACGGCCGCGTTCGCGGCATAGGAAAAGCCAGCCTCGATGGCAACAGCATCGCGTCCCGACGTCCGTTCGGTCACGGTCAGCACCACGGTGCCCCGCCCGGCCAGCGTGGGCGCCGAACTTTGGGCGCGGGTAAACGCATAACAAACCGTCTGGCCGGATTCGGTGTGCGTCGCCGCCGTCCAGTCACCGGATTCAGCGATTTTTTTCGGACCGGCGGCCACGGCGGGATGAGCGGGGGCAGCGGTTTTCTTCGTCTCGGCCGCGGCGGGTAGGGCGGTCAACAGCGCCAGCAGCGCCAAGCAATGGATGCGGATGTTCATGGCCCCTCCCATACGGCCACTGTGCGCGCCGAACAAGCGCGATGCCGTCATGGCTTGTTCGCGTCTTTGGCTTTGCGGTCCGGATCGATCCAGCCGGGACGAACCCAGTCCGGCGGTGTCTTGCGAAAGCGCGGCGGACCGTGCCCCGTCGGCGGCAGCGGTTCCGCCAGCCCGCGCGAGCCGACCGGTCGTTCGGCGAACCGCCCGTGCTGCAACAGCCGATCGTACAGCACCAGCGCGCCGGCTACGGCAAGATTCAGCGAAAACCGGGCCGGAATCCGGATCACGTGGTCGCATCGGTCCAACAGCGAGGCCGACAACCCGGCTCGTTCTGGCCCCAGCACATAGGCCGCGTTTAGCGGATGCCGGAACGATGGCAGATCGACCGCATCCGCCAGCAACTCGACGCCGACCAGCGCGCAGCCCAGCGGCAGCGACAGGTCCGCGAGCGCCGGATATCGCCACATCGGCACATGCAACGGCGTGTCGGCGGTGTCCGCCAAACGGGCCGAGCGGGAATCCCACCCCGTTCCGATCGTAAAACAAAAAGATGCCCCAAACGCATGCCCGGTTCGCAACAGCGCTCCGAAATTTGCCGATTTAGAGATACCTTCCGCTCCGATGCCGAAATAACCGCGCGTTCTGGCTTCAACCATCCCGACGGTTTATGATGGACGTCCGGTTGGCGCAACCGGGTGAAGGCGTGGGCCTCCGGCGTTTCGGCCGGTCAGTTGGCCCCGCGTCAGTCGGCACCGGGTCAGTCGCTTACGGATACCGCTTCCCTGGACCGCTGGTCCGCGTCGATGGTCATTCCGCCTGACAGACGCCGCATGGTCGCGGCCGTTTCTGGATCGGCGGGAAGAAACGCGTCGATCGACAGCTCCGCCGCCGTGATATCGACCGGTGCCACAAACTGCGTCGTGGCGACGAAAAACGATAGCACACCGTCGATCGTCGCCAACCGGAACGGGATCGCGACCTGGTCGGCGCCATCGTCCGGCTCGGCCCCGCCGGTTCGCCGGGGCATCGGGTAGTCGCGTAGCTCATCGAGCATATCCATCAGCACCGCATCGCCCGAGGCGTCGATCTGGCGGCGCAGCCGGACGACGATTTGGGCCCGCCACTGGGTCAGGTTGACGATACGGGGCGCAAGCCCGGCCGGATGCAGGAACAGCCGCAGCACGTTCACCGGTGGCCGCAACAGCATCGGTTCGGTTCCGGAAACCAGCCGGGCGACGGCCTGATTGGCCGTCAGCATCGTCCAGTGCCGGTCCAGCACCATGGCCGGGTTGGATCCGTGCGCCATCAAAACCTGTTCGACATCGCGGCGAAACTGCATCAGCGCCGGTTCGGCGAACGCCCGTTCGTTGAACGTGGGCGCAAAGCCGGCGGCCGCCAGCAGAGCATTTCTGCCACGCAATGGAATGTCCAGGCAGGCCGCGAGATGTAGCAGCATCGAACGGCTTGGCCGAGACCGGCCGGTTTCCAGGAAACTCAGATGTTTGGTGGAAATGTTCGCATCGCCGGCCAGATCGTGCTGGCTCATTCTGCGCCGTTGCCGCCATCCGCGCAGCAGGCCGCCGAGGGACTGACATTGGGTCTCCTGGCTCAAACGGGGTGTCTCCTTCGCTCATTCACCGCCGCCGGCCGGGCGGAACGACATCATGCCCGACGACATTATGCCGGACGAACGACAGCGATAGGCCAGCCCTGCCAGAATTCAGTTATTCTGCCGTTAATTTTGCGTTGCCTGACGTTATTTCCGGCACCGCCCTTGCGAAATCGCCCGGCCGCCGCAACGGCCCCGCCCAAACCGGCCGATAGCCGTCCGGTTCTGTCCCCGCTATAGGACAGCCAATGATCCGTCCCTCTGAAACCGCCTTCGCCGCCTTTGTCGCCATCCTCGGCCGCGGCCCCGGCCGGTCGCGCGCGCTCACGCGCGACGAAGCCCGCACCGCGTTCGGCATGGTGCTACGCAACGAGGCCGATCCGCATCAGACCGGGGCCTTTCTGATGCTGCTGCGGTATCGCGGCGAAGATCCAGACGAAATCGCCGGCATGGTGCAGGCCGCGCGCGACCATGCCGGGATCGGCGCCGCGCTCCCGGCCGCCGATCTGGACTGGCCGTCTTATGGCGCGGGGCGCACCCGCGGCGCACCCTGGTTCCTGCTGGCGGCCCTCGCGCTGGCCAGGTCGGGCGTCAGGGTTCTGATGCACGGGTCGAACGATTTTTCCGCTGGCATCGCGGTTCCCGACGCCCTGGCCGCGCTGGGGCTGCGGCCCGAGACCGGATCGGCGGCGGCCGGGGCCGCGCTGCGAACCAGCCGGTTCGCCTATCTGCCGCTGGATGCGATGGCGCCCGGCCTGCACCGGCTGCTGGATATGCGCCGCCTGTTTGGCCTGCGGTCCCCGGTCAATACCGTCGCCCGTCTGCTGAACCCGGCGGATGCGCCGTCCGGCGTCGATGGTGTGTTCCATCCGCCCTATATCGATGTCCATCTGGGCGTCGCCGAACGCATGGGCCGCCGCCGGCTGCTGGTGCTGAAAGGCGGCGGCGGCGAAGCCGAACGGGTGCCGCTAAAGCCCGGCATCGCCAGCGTCTGGGACAGTGCCGCCGGACGCCTGGACTACGCGCTGCCCGCCATCGACGGACTGGCCCCGCATCCTGCCGCGACCGATACCCCGGCCTCGTTCGCCGCGGTCTGGACGGGCGAAAGCACGCCGCCGACGCCCTTGGCCACGATCCAGGCCACGATCGCACTGGCACTGCTGGCACTGGGCCAGGCTGGCAATGCAGGCCAGGCGATGGATCGCGCCGCTGCGGTCTGGATGCAGCGGCTATGACAGCGTAGAAGCTGCCGCCATGCGCTATATTTCCACTCGCGGGCTAGGGCCCGCCCAGGATTTCGCCGGTGTCCTGCTGGCCGGCCTCGCCGGAGACGGCGGCTTGTTCATGCCGGAATCCTGGCCGCAATTCAGCCCGTCCGCCTGGCGCGCAATGCGCGGCCTGCCCTTTGATGAACTCGCCGCCCGGGTCATGCAGCCGTTTGCCGGCCCGTCGATCCCGTTCGGCGTGCTGCAAACCATCTGCCGCGAGGCCTATGCCGGATTCGGCCATCCGGCGGTCGTACCGCTGGTCCAGCTCGGAACCGGCCTGTTCGTGCAGGAATTGTTCCACGGTCCGACCCTCGCCTTCAAGGACGTGGCGATGCAGGTGCTGGGACGCCTGTTCGACTACGTGCTGACTCGTGAGAACCGTCGCGTGACCATCGTCGGCGCAACCTCCGGCGACACCGGCTCCGCCGCCATCGAAGCCTGTGCCGGCCGCGACCGTATCGACATCGCGATCCTGCATCCGTCCGGCCGCACCAGCGCCGTGCAGCGCCGCCAGATGACCACCGTGCAGGCGGCCAATGTCTGCAATATCGCCGTGGAGGGAACCTTCGACGACTGTCAGGATCTGGTGAAGGCGATGTTCGCCGATACCGGCTTTCGCGACGATGTTCGGCTGTCGGCGGTCAACTCGATCAACTGGGCGCGGATCGCCGCGCAAATCCCGTATTACGCCGCCGCCGCCCTCGCGCTGGGCGCGCCGGATCGGGACGTGGCGTTCAGCGTCCCCACGGGCAATTTCGGCAACATCTTCGCCGCCTGGGCCGCTCGGCGCATGGGCCTGCCGGTCGCCCGGCTGATCGCCGGATCGAACCGTAACGACATCCTCGCCCGGTTCCTGGCAAGCAACGACATGTCGATCCTGCCGGTGGAACCGTCGCTGTCGCCCAGCATGGATATCCAGGTCAGTTCCAACTTCGAACGGCTGTTGTTCGAACTGCTGGATCGCGACCCGGATGCCACCGCCCGCACCATGCTGGATTTCCGGAGCACCGGCCGGATGGCGGTGCCCGATGCGGCCTGGCACCGAGCGCGCACTCTGATCCAGGGCTTTCGGCTGGACGATGCGGGCACCGAAGCCGAAATCCGTCGCCTGCACGCCGCGACCGGCTATCTCGCCGATCCGCACACCGCCATCGGCATCGCCGCCGCCCGGGCGCTGCCGGGTGCGGGCGGGATTCCGGTCGTGGCGATGGCAACCGCCCATCCGGCGAAATTCCCCGATGCCATGGAACGTGCGACCGGAAGCCGCCCGCCATTACCGCCCAGGATGGCGGATCTGTTTCAGCGCGCCGAAAAATTTACCGTTCTGCCCAACGATCTGGCCGCGATCGAAACGGCGGTGCGGGCGCTGGCGAACCGCAATCGTTAGGAATTGCCCGACAATAAGCGCTGCAAGCAGCAGCGTCGGGCAATCCCTAAGCTCATGTTTTGCGCGGCAACTTTGCTGGCGTGCTGACGCACGTATTTGCCAGCGTTGCCTTAGTGTCCCGGTCCAGGCGCCTTCGTCCCGCCGCGTTCAGGCCGCGATCGCGGCGGGATGCTCCGTCAGTGTCACGGTAAACCGGGACCCTTTTCCCTCTTCGCTGTCCACCGCGATCTGGCCCCCGTGCAGCCGCACCACCATCGCCAGCAGGAACAGCCCGATCCCGGTGCCGACAAACCCGGTCGCGTTACCGCCGCGGTAGTACCGCGAAAACACATGCTCCTGGTCCTTTGCCGGTATGCCGATGCCGGAATCCTCTACCGTCACCGCGATGGTTCCCCCGGAACGCCGGACCCGCAGCGCCACCGGCGCATCCGCCGGCGAATACTTGATCGCGTTGGACAACAGATTGCCGAACCCCTGAAACAGCAGTTTGGCGTCGCCGAAAATCGGCAGTACGTCGGCATCGTACTCCTCCTCGATCCGGGCGTTCGGCGAAATATCGCGTTGGACGCGGCAGACCTCGCGCAAAACGCCTGACAGGTCCATCGCGCAGGGATGAAAGAACAGATCCGGGTCGCCATCCATCAGGCGCGCGGTATCGACCAACTGATCGATCATCCGAACGATACGCGCCACCGCCGTCCGGATACGGCCCGCCCGGTCCCCGATATCGCCCGGCTGGATGCGGTCCCTCAGATTGACCAGCCGCTGCGCCTGCGCATCGATCTGGGTCAGCGGCGTGCGGAATTCATGCGTGATGACAGACACGAAATTACGTTGCATTTCGGTGACGGACTGTTCGTGCGCCAGTTTTTCCTCCAGCATCGTCGCCTGCCGCGCCAGGCCGCGCTGGCTGTGCGTCAGTTCGATCGCATTGGCGCGGAACACGACCACGGCCCGAGCCATTTCGCCGATTTCGTCCCGCCGGCGGGTGTGTCCGATCGCGATGGCGGTGTTGTTCGCCGCCAGTTGATGCATTGCTCGGCCCAAATCCTGTAAGGGCAGCGATATCTGGCGCCGGACCATTGCAATAACCGCAACCAGCATCAGTCCGGCCAGGAATAACGCCGCGCCCATCAGCCAGCGCGCCTGCGCATAGGCCGCGGCGGAACGCTGGCTCGCTCGGTCTGCCAGCGAAACGTTGTAATCGGTCAGCCGGCCCAGCAAATCGCTCGCCGCATCGTAGGTGAGCCGCGATCGGGACCGATAGATCGACGCCGCCCGCGCGGTGTGTCCCGCCGCCGCAAGCGCGGTCACCTCGCCGGCAATGGACTCGTATTCTGTCCAGGTCGCACCGAACTCGCGGTAAAACGCCGATTCTTCCGCACCGTGAGGAATCTGCTCATAGTCGTGCCGAGCGCGCCGAACCGCGCGGTCCAGGATAGGGATGTCCTGTAACCGGCTGGCAAGTTCGGCGTCGTTGGCGGCCAGCAGGCAGTTCGCCTCGGCTGTCCGGTAATCGGAGGTAAAATTGTTCAAATCGCCCAGCAGACGCACATTCGGCAGCCACCGGTCCCGGACATCGGTCGAAACCTCATTCGAATGGCGCAGGCTCCACGCACTCGCCGATCCCAGAATAACCACGGTTACGAATAACGCCGAAAACAACAGCGACAAACGCCCGCGCAGCGACAGCGTGTACTTCACCGCTTGACCCAGACGCATCGGACGATGGAACCGGCCATGGCGCGATAACCAAAAAATCATATAATATCATCTATATATAGCAGTATCCTGTTTGACTACAGCGGTTCGGCGCGATAACCCGCCGGATACAAGCCGGTAAAACCCGCACTTTCCGAGGCTGACCGGGATACAACGAACGGATTAACGATGTCCGGCCTGCGCGCCCACATACTTTGCATCGACGACGACCGGGAGACGGCGGGCCTGATCGCCGAGGAATTGTTCGACCGCGGCTTCAAGGTCAGTCTGGCTTACGATGGCCAGCAGGGCTTCGAGGCCATCGTAAACCAGCAGCCAGACCTTGCGCTGGTCGATATCACCATGCCCGTGCTGTCCGGGTTCGGCCTGCTGGAGCGTCTGGCCAGCGAGGCACCGCGCTTCGCCGGGATGCCCTTCCTTTACCTCACCGCTCTCTCCGACCGGACCAACGAACTCAAGGGACGCATGCTCGGAGCCGACGATTACATCACCAAGCCCGTCGATTTCGATATCCTGACCGCGATTATCGCCGCGCGCCTGGCGCGCGTGGCCCGTCCGCCGGCCTGGCCGAACACCGTCGGCCTGACCGGCCGGGAATCCGAATCCCTGACCTGGGCGGCCCGCGGTAAAACCTCCGGCGAGATCGCCACCATTCTGGGCTTGACCAAGCGGACGGTGGATTTTCATATCGACAACGCCCGGATCAAGCTGAACGCCTCGACCCGCATGCAGGCCGCGGTCAAAGCCGCGGCCGGTGGTCTGATCGAGCCATAGCCCCGTTGTTTAGAACCGTGGCCTGACGGCCGGGCTGCTGGTTTTGGTCCTTGCGGGGGCCGCGCCGCCGATCCCGGCCGGCTTGTTCGCAGGACCTCCGATCGTGCCGCGCCGGAAGGCCGGCGATGCATGGGTGGGCGGGCGCTGCGCGACAGCCTTGTTCGTCGCCGGGTGATACTGCGCATAGCCGGGCTGCACAGCCAGTCCGGCTATCGCGAGCGACACGGCGATTGAAAGTCCAGTTCTCATTTCAAGCCTCCAGGCGGTTATCGGTGCGGGCCGGTCATGCGCCAGTCTCTACCCGCCAGCCATATCGCCCGCGCTGGCGGCGTCATCGCCCGACATGGGCGGGGATGTGTCCCGGTCGAGGAACACGCGCTGCAACGCGGGAACCACCAGAAGCAGCAAGACGGGTCCGATCAGCATGCCGCCGACCACCACGGTCGCCAAGGGTTTTTGCACCTGACTGCCGATCCCCGTCGATAGCGCGGCCGGAAACAGCCCGATGCATGCCGCCAGCGAGGTCATCAGCATCGGCCGCATGCGCTGTTCGGCGGCATGAAACAGCGCCGCGGTCGCCGCCATCCCATCCGCTCGGACCTGATTGTAATAGGTGATGATCAGGATCCCGTTCATCGCCGATACGCCGAACAACGAGATAAATCCGATCGCCGACGAGATACTGAATGCAAGTCCGCTGACATACAGGGCGATGATGCCTCCGCCGACCGCGAATGGGATGCCCGCGAGAGCCAGCAGGCTGTCGCGCAGGGAATTGAACAACATGTAGAGCAGCACCAGAATCAGCAGCAGGGCGATCGGCACGACGATTTCAAGCCGGTGTCTGGCGAGTTCCAGGTCCTGGAATTCACCGGCCCAGGACAGGCGGTAGCCGGACGGCAAGACCACGTTCCGGGCGATCCGGTCCTGGGCTTCGGCCACGGTGCTGCCCAGATCGCGGTCGCGAACGCTGAACTTGATCGGCAGGTATCGCTTGGCCGATTCGTGATAAATATAGGCCGCGCCGGTATTCAGGCCGATATCCGCGAGTTCGCGCAGCGGAATATAAGCGGTCATGCCCTGCGGCGTTTGATATCCAACGGGAATATTTCCGATTGCTTCCGCCGAACTCCGGTCATGCGGCGCCAGGCGGACAACAAGGCCGAACTGACGATCGCCTTCCAGCACCGTCGTTGCCGTCGTTCCGGCCAGCGCGGTCTGTATGACAGTCGTCACATCGCCGGTATTCAGGCCATACCGGGCGGCCTTTTCGCGGTTGACGCGGATGTCAAGGTTGGGCTGACCCTGAACGTGGAATATCCCCAGATCCTCGACGCCTCTGACCTGCGCCATCTGATCCTTGATCCGGGTTCCCAGGGTTTCCAGAATATCGAGATTGGGGCCGATGATTTTCACGGAGTTGGCACCTTTGACGCCCGAAATCGCCTCCTCGACGTTGTCCTGGATATACTGCGAGAAATTAAAATTGACTCCCGGCAGTTCCGCCTCGAACTGCTTTTGTATTTCCGCGGTCAGCTTGTCCTTGGTCAGCCCGGCGGGCCAGTCGTCATAGGATTTCAGTGGCACGAACAGTTCGACATTGGAAAACGGCGAGGCGTCGCTGCCGTTATCGGGCCGGCCGTGCTGGGACACCACGGTAATGACTTCCTTATGCCGCAGCAGGATTTCCCGGATCTTGCGTGTTGCCGCGGTGCCCGAGTCCAAATCCATCGTCGGCGGCATCGCGGCCCGTATCCAGAAATTGCCTTCCTCCAGCGCCGGCAGGAATTCGCTGCCCAACCGCGTCGCCAACGCTCCGGTCCCGGCCAGGAAGGCGACCCCGATGGCCACCATGATCCAGCGGTGGTCCAGCGACCAGCGCAGCAGAGGCGAATAAACGGCGCGCAGGGCCCGCACCACGATGGTTTCGGCCTCCTCGACATGTTCGGGCAGCATCAGCGAGGCCAGCACCGGGGTCACGGTGAAAGTGGCGATCAGCGCCCCGGCCAGCGCATAGCCATAGGTCTTCGCCATGGGTCCGAAAATCTGGCCTTCCACCCCCTGCATGGTGAACAGCGGCACGAACGCAGCCAGGGTAATCGCGGCCGAGAACAGCACCGCCCGATCGACCTGCATGGCGCTGACCAGGATCAGCCGCAGCCGGTTCGTCCAGCGTGTCGCGCCGCTGCCCTGGGTTCCGGCCTCGCCGGTCCCGAAGCCGCCGCCGGCGAGGCTTTCCAGCAGTTTCGAGCGATCCGCCGGACTGGCCTGGACGTTGCGGTAGATATTCTCGACCATGATGACGGCGGAATCGACGATGATGCCGAAATCGACGGCGCCGATCGACAGCAGGTTGGCATCCTGGCCCTGCAACACCAGCAGAACGATCGCGAACAGCAACGCAAACGGGATGTTCAGGCCGACGATGATCGCACTGCGCAGGTCGCCGAGGAATATCCACTGGATCAGGAAAACCAGCGCGCAGCCGAAGACCAGATTGTGCAGTACCGTGTGGGTCGTCACCGCCACCAGCGATGTGCGGTCGTAATAGGGCAGGATTTTCACCCCCGGCGGCAGGCTTCCGTCGGTATTCATCGCATCGACAGCGGCCTGGATGCGCGGAACGACATCGTTGGTGTGATACGTACGCCCCATGACGACGATCGCCGCGACGATGTCGTCCTGCCTATCGCGCCCGGCGATGCCCAGGCGCGGCACAAAGCCCACCTTGACGGTGCCGATGTCCTTGATCCGGACCGGCACGCCCCCCACCTGCGTGACCACGACATTTTCGATATCCGCGACGCGATAGCCTTTCAGCAAGTCGTCGTTGCCGCCGTCGTCGATCAGTCCGATGCCGCGAATGTTGACCGATTGCTGACCGATAGCGATCTCGCGGCCACCTACGTTGATGTTGGCGTTTCCTAGTACCGTCAGTAACTGCGGAATGGTCACGCCATGGGCCCGCAGTTTTCCCACATCGGCATCGACATCGAATTCCTTGGTGGTGCCGCCCCAACTGTTGATCGCCGCGACCCCGGGCACGGTCGATAGCCGCCGCAACACGATCCAGTCCTGCACGGTGCGCAGATTGGTCAGGCCGAAATGCGGCGGTCCCACGACCTGGTAACGGTAAACCTCCCCCACCAGACTGGATTGCTGGATTTGCGGCACCTGCGCCTGCGGCAGCGTCACGTTCTGCTGTAAACTTAGCGCGGCCTGGGTATAGGCGAAGTAATAGTCCACTCCATATTTGAACGTAACGCGGACGAAACTGAGTCCGTAAAACGAAGTTGAACGGATATTATCGATACCCGGCGTGGAATACAGCCCGATTTCCATCGGCGTGGTATAGTATTTCTCCATTTCCTCGGCCGACAGTCCGGCCTGTTGGGCGGTGATTTCCAGAATGACCGGGGCAGGGTTCGGATACGCCTCGATGTTCAGTGCGGTGAACGCCGCATAACCGGCCGCGGCGAACATCGACAATGCCAGGAGGACGATCGCCGGCCGGGTCAGACCGAATGCGATGATGGACTTCAGCACGATGGGGTTTCCTGGACAAGCGCGGACGGGACGGTCGCTGGATCAATCCGTTGGGCCGGCGGTGAGCATGTTGTCCAGGAAGATCGCGTTGGCGGCGACGATGGGTTCGCCTTGTTGCAACCCGTCCAGTATTTGGACGTATCCGTCGTGCCGCAATCCGGTCCTGACCGCGCGCTGGGAGAACGTATGCTGGTTGGTTGCAACCCAGACCGTCATCGTACCGTCGCCTTCGCGGACCACGGCATCGGCCGGGACAGCGGTTGCCGTTACCGGCGGGGCGGTCGCAACGGTGAAACGGGCAAGCATTCCCGGCCGCAGGCGATGCGCCAGATCGGCCACATCTGACCTGACCTGGAGCGTATGGAGCGTGGGATCGACGGTAGCGGCGATGTTGGAGATCGTTCCGCCGAAGACCTCATCCGGATAGGCCAGGACCGATACTTTCACTGGCTGACCGATCCGGATCATGCCGATGTCGGCTTCGGCGACATCCCCGATCATCCACATCGCCGAGATATCGGCGACCGCGAACGGTGCGGCGGCGTTGCCGGGTTGCACGAGCAATCCGGGCGCGGCGTTCCTGACCGTTACGCGGCCATCGATCGGGCTTACGATCGTCAGGATGGAATCGACCGATCGGGTGGAAACGATTTTCTCGATATCGGCCATGCTTTTACCGAACACGCGCAACGCATCGACGGCCGCTTTGTAATTGCCCTCCGCCCCTTGCTGGTCCGAAATCGCCTGATCGTAATCCTTCTGTGCCAGACCCTTGACGGCGTACAAATCCTTGGCGCGGTCCAGTGCCCGGCCGGTTAGCCGCAGGATGCCGGCGGTGCCGATCAGGGTTGATTCGGCCTGGACCAGATCGGGGCTGTCGATCGCGAACAAGGGCTGGCCTTTTTTTACGTCATCGCCAGCCTTGGCGAACAACGCGACGATGCGGCCCTGATAGGGGGCGAAGACCTGCGTTTCCATGTCCTGGTCGAAGTCGATACTGCCGACCGATTCGCTTTGCAGCGGGAAGACCCGCGACCCCACCGTGCCGACAGTAAACGATTTCAGCTGCGAATCGGTTAGAACGATGTCCGGTGCGGCGGTTGGCTGCGTCGGTTTGGCCGGTTCGGTGGCGGCATGGCCGGCGACCGCATCCGAACCGGTCAACCGGAATACACCGGTTATCGCCCCGGCAACGACGAGCGCACCCAGCGCAAACCGGGTCGCCGCGAGCCGCGGCAAATCATGCAAGCGCATAAATGACCTCAGTAAACCAAGCCTGTCTGATCGCGGGTTCCGGCCCCTGGGTCTACTGTGATTTGTCACAGTTTCAGCAAGACGGCACATTGTGTAGGCACGTGGACAGTGACCAGCGGGGTGGCAGGCGTGTCCGCACGAGATCGAATGCGCGGCCCGCGCGCCAGGGGGCGGGCACCTGTTGTCCTGGCCGTTTTCGCCGCGTTGTCGGCCTGTTCGGTGGGACCGGACTTCAAGCCGCCCGCGTCCCCGGCCGGCGCCGGCTTCACCACGACGGCGTTGCCCGGCACGACGGACGCTTCGGCGGCGATCGGGGGCGAGGCGCAGCGTTTCGCCATCGGCCACGATATCCAGGCCGACTGGTGGACGTTGTTTCGTTCGGCGGCCCTGGATTCGCTGGTGCAACAGGCGTTCAAGGCAAATCCGAACATCGATTCGGCGCGATCCGCGCTGGTGCAGGCGCAGGAAAACGTCTCGGCCCAACAGGGCTATTTCTTCCCGACAGCCAGTGCGTCGTATCAGTTTCAGCGCCAGCAACTGGCGGGCAACCTCAGCGGCAACGCTCCTGGCCAGCAGGGCAACGGAACCTTCATCGGCGGTTCTCCGAACAAGCCCGCCATCTTCAACTTTCATACCGCGCAACTGACCGTTGGCTATACCCCGGACGTCTTCGGCGGCAACCGAAGGGCGGTCGAATCGCTTCAGGCGCAGGCCGATAACCAGCGGTTCATGCTGGAGGCGAGCTATATCACGCTCGCGTCCAACGTCGTGGCGGCGGCGTTGCAGGAAGCGTCTATCCGAGCCCAACTCGATGCCATGAGGACGATCGTTCGAGGGAATGAGGAGTCGCTCGATATTCTGCAAAAGCAACTGCGTGCTGGGTATGCCACGCGGATCGACGTGGCCGCGCAGGAAGCCGCGCTGGCGCAGGCGAAAGCAATGGTGCCACCGCTGGAAAAGCAATTCGAGCAGACCAGGGATCTGATCCGGGCGCTGGTGGGCAATCTGCCTAATCAGGATGTGTCCGAAACATTCGATCTGGCCGGCCTGCATTTGCCGGAGGACCTGCCGGTCAGCCTGCCGTCGAAGCTGATCGAACAACGCCCCGATGTGCAAGCCGCCGAAGCGCAAATGCACGCCGCCAGCGCGGATGTCGGGGTGGCGATCGCCGCCATGCTGCCGCAGTTCAACATTACCGGCGCTGGCGGCGGCGCGGCGACCCAGTTTGCCCAGATGTTCAGTTCGGGAGGACCGTTCTGGAGCCTTGCGACCGGACTGACACAGCCGCTGTTCGACGGTTTCACCCTGCTGCATCGCAAGCGCGCCGCCGAACAGGCGCTGGTCCAGGCGCAGGCGCAGTACCGCGGTACGGTCATCGCCGCGTTCCAGAACGTTGCCGATACCTTGCACGCGCTGGTATCCGATGCATCCGCCCTGGCCGCGGCCGCGGATGCCGAACAGGCCGCGACGGTGACGCTGGACCTGACGCGGCGGCAAAGTCAGGATGGCTATGTTCCGTATCTTGCGCTGTTGAGCGCTCAGCAGGCCTATCAGACCGCCCTGGCCACCCGCGTTCAGGCGCAGGCAACGCGCTTCGGCGATACCGCGGCGCTGTATCAGGCCCTGGGCGGCGGCTGGTGGCATCGCGAGGAGCAAAAGACCGCTATTCGGTAGGGGCGGCGCCATCGTCGGGGGCGCGGCGCTGGTGCCGATCAACACAAAATAAGATATACTCTGATGACATGGCTTTCGAGACGTGGATGCGCGACCAAACCTTCAAACCCAGGGTGTCCGCAGTATCCAGAGCAGCGGGCTTTCGCCGTAGTTTGGCTCGATGCAATACGTCCATTTCCCGTAAGGTTCGGGAACGAGACAAGGGAATGATGGCATGGCCGGCTCTACAATCCGAAACGATGCCCGGGACATGCCCTGACAGGAAGCTGAAAAATCCGGCCAATCGTTTCGCCCAGTTCGGCAGCCTTCTAAGGCGTAGCGGGCGCCTTCCTGCCCGTCAGGCCATAATAGGTCACCGGTGCGGCCTCGACCGCCTCGCGCATCAATTCGGGCGTGCCGGCATGAATGATATCCTGTTCCAGAACCCCGCGCGCCGCTTCGAAGCTTGGGGCCGATGGTTGCCGCCGGCCTTCCACATGCAGAATGAACCAGGCGTTGTGGCTGACGACGGGGTACGCCGTGGTCTGCCCGGGTGCGAGCGCGAACAGGACCGATCCGATCTCGGGGCTTAGCATATCCAACCGGACATACCCGAGTTCGCCGCCGGCCCTGGCCGTGCCGTCCTTGCTGAAATCCCTTGCCAGTGCCGCGAAATCGGCGCCGCCCTGCAGGCGGCGAATCAACTGATCGGCAAGCTCTCGTGTGTCCACCATGATCAGGCGGCCGCGCACTTCCTCGGGTGCCGGTTTGTTCGCCACCAGGGCGTTGTAGGTCTGATGCAAGGCCTTGTCGGTCAGATTTGGGGCCAGCGAACGCCGCAGAACCTCAGCCGCCATGGCACGATCGGCGGCGTCCCGCATGCGACGCTGCGTCGCCGGATCCTTGTCCAGACCGGCGTTTTGGCCACGCAGGGCCAGCGCCTCCTGCTGGATCAGTTGCCCCGCGACCTGCTGGTAAAGGGCCGGAAAGGGCACGGTCCCGATAATCGAAGGCATCGCCCGAATGCTATCGGCGATGTCGCCCCAGGTCACCGAACGTGTCCCCACATCCGCGACAACGGTGCTCGCCGACCGATCGAGTTCCGCCAGCGCCGCTTGCAGCGACATGTCGGATCGGAAGTCCGGCGGAGTCAGGCCACCCGGCTGGGCGGGCGGCGTTTGCGCCAATACGGGCCACGCGACAACAAACGCGGCGCAAGCCAGACACTTTCGGACCAGTGAACCGCGACGAATGGACAACACCCGCTTTCCCTCAATCGATGCGCACGCCAATCGTCCGCGACAACGACAACGACAATGCGCCGCCGACAACTGGATCGCTGTATAGACCTCCGCCTCGGACGGTGGAACAGGGGCACGCGGCGCGGATAATCGTTTGCAAAATAGCGCGAGTCGGGATAAAAAATCGAATTCGTCTCATAGAAAAATATGTTGGCAATCGATATCCCCACCGTCTTCGCGTTCTCGACGCTGTTGTCCGAAGCGCTCGGGCTTCTGCTGCTGTGGCTTTGGTGGCGGGACAGAAGCGAACTCGCGCTCGCGAGCTGGGGCGCGGGGCGGCTGATCGCCGGTATCGGTCTGTCGCTGCTGGCCATGCGAGGCCATATCCCAGTTTGGGCATCGATCGAACTGGCCGTTGCGCTGATCTGCCTGGGATACGGGACCGTTTGGTGCGGCGCACGGCAATTCGAGGGAAGGCGGGCAGGCTGGCGGCGTCTGTCGGCCGGCGCCGCGGTGTGGCTGATCGCCTGCCAAAGTTCTGCGTTTCTAGCCTGGCCGCAGGCACGGCTGACGCTGCTCGGTCTGATCGTCGCGTCCTACTGCGTTGCCGCGGGCCTGGAATTCATCCGTGGACAAAGGCGTTCGCCGCTGCCTTCGCGCCCGCTCGTGTCCACGATGATGTTCGGTATAGCCGCGCTATACGGTATTTTCGGCCCGCTCGGCCTTCTGTTTCCGTTGTCGCAGACGGGTAACAGCCTGCCTTCCTCGTTTTGGTTCGGATTGATTGCCAGTATCGGCCTGACGCTGGTTGCCGGTACCAGCATCCTGCTGGTCGCCCTGACCAAGGAACAGGCCGAACTGCGAACCACCACCGCCCTGGCCGCCGCCCGCGACGCGGCCGCCGCCGCCAGCGATCAGAAAACCCAGTTCTTGGCGCGCATGAGTCACGAAATCCGCACGCCGTTGAATGGTATGCTTGGTCTGGCGCAGGTTCTGGCCAACGATCCGCACCTGGGCCTGCGTGCCCGCATGCAGGCCGCCACACTGGAACAGGCGGGCCAACACCTTCTGGCCATTCTGAATGAAGGGTTGGATCTGGCGCGCATCGAGTCTGGACATCTGCAACTTTCGCCCGCACCCCTTGGGCTACGAGACTTTCTTGGCCGGACACTTGCGTTTGTGGAGGGGAACGCCGCATCGAAACGCATTGCATTGACCCTTCGCCTATCGCCGAACCTGCCGGAAACCGTTTTGGCCGATGCCGTCCGGCTGCGGCAAATTCTGCTCAACCTGCTGAACAATGCCCTGAAATTTACACCGCCGGGCGGATCCGTGACGCTGGAGGCCGGGACATTCGCCGCGGGGACCGTGCGCTTCTTGGTGACCGATACGGGGCCGGGCGTGCCGGCGTCGCTGCGCACCCATTTGTTTCAACCCTATGCGCGTGCGGATTCCGAAGGCCCGCCGAGCGGCAGCGGCCTGGGGCTGGCGATCAGTGCACGGTTGGCCCGCGCAATGAGTGGAATATTGACGCACATGGACGGCGCCGGGGGTGTTGGCAGTTGGTTTGCCTTGCAGGTGCCGTTACCCGCGACGGACGCCGGGTGGAGCGTCGGTTATTCCGGATCGAATGCCCCGACCGTTCGGAAAGGGCCGATCCGGACGTTGCGGATTCTGGTGGTGGATGACATTTCGCTCAACCGCATGACCGCCAGGGCACTGCTGGAACATGCGGGTCACACGGTGGAAGAGGCCGCGGGTGGCTATGCCGCGTTGGCTGCCATAATGGACGGCCCATTGCCGGATGTCGTCCTGATGGATGTGTCGATGCCCGGCATGGACGGCTACACCACCGTGCGGCGTATCCGGTCGATGGACGGTCCTGCCAGGGGGCTGGCGGTTCTGGCAGTCACGGCAAATGCCCTGCCGGGGGAAATCGCGGCCAGCCTGGCTGCCGGGATGGATGGTCACGTGGTCAAGCCGATCGAACTACAGGCGCTGTTAACCGCCATCGCCAGCGCCATGGACAGGGCGGCGACGCGGCAAATCGCCGTCCGCGCGCCGGCCGGCAGCGGTGTGGCCTGGCCCGAGCACTCCCGGGCGGCGGCCGGTTGATCCAGGCATCGAATTTGTCGTTTGGCTGGCTTTGGGCAGACGCTCTCAACATGCCAGGGGCGGTATCGGCGCTTGCCTAACGGGGGGGCGCGGGGTAGGTAACAACCACGGTGAGATACAGGCTTGCGTCTGTGTTGCTGGAGAGGTGCCAGAGTGGTCGATCGGGGCGGTCTCGAAAACCGTTGAGCGTGTGAGCGTTCCGAGGGTTCGAATCCCTCCTTCTCCGCCACGTTGCCAACAATCGAATGCGATAGCTCTGATTCCCCTGCCGTCAGGGGTTGATACCGGCCGGCGGTTCGGCTACATCCCGCGCCGTGACTGCGCCCGTAGCTCAATTGGATAGAGCACCAGACTACGAATCTGGGGGTTGGAAGTTCGAGTCTTTCCGGGCGCGCCAGTCCACTTCGTGTTTATTTTCGGATGCGGCGGTTCTTGGGCCGGCATCCGTTTTGTGATAGGGCTTGTCCGGCAATTGTCGTTCCGCGTTGCTGCGTAGAGCACGCCCCAAGCTTATATTTCGTTTGGCAGCTTTCCCGGCATGCCGACGCAACTTTTGCCGGTGCCGCCCTTAGCCAATCTCGGTTCCGCGGGTTTCCGGGCAGATCAGGATGATACCGATCGCCAGGACGAATGCGGCGATCGTCGTCCCCATTCCGGCGGCAAAGCCGCGTTCGGACGTGGCAAGCGCGCCGATCGCCATCGGTGCGATCAGGCCGCCGATCCTTCCGCCATTATAGGCGATGCCCATTGCCAGTCCGCGGGCAGGGGTGTTGGCCACCATCTCCGCCGTGAACGGCCCCATGCCTGCGAAAATGCCGGTGATGCCGAATCCCGTCAAAAACATCGTCGCCAGCAAAATCGCCGGACCGGATGCCAGCAAAAGCACCCCGACGGCGATCGCCCCGGTCACCAGATAGGCGACGAAGGTGGGCCGGCGGCCGATCCGATCCACCAGGGCGGCGAACACGATAAAGCCGCACAGCGAGCCGACCTGCTGCGCCAGTACGAAGCTTAGACCGCGGATGAACGCCAGATGTTTCACATTGACCAGGAAGGCCGGTGTCCAGGTGATGACGCCCCAATAAATATACTGGGCGCAAAATATGAAACTCAAGGCCAGTATCAGGCCGCGCGCATTACCGCCTCGGAACAGGCTGGCGACTGTCGCTGCCGGGGCGGAGGATGCTCTGCGCGCCCGCCATACGGGCGATTCGGGCGTTTGCATCGCCACCGGCAGTAAAATCAGCGCGGGCAGGAACCCCAGACCGTACAGCACCCGCCAGCCGTTTCCATTCAGCCCGCCCATCAGGGCGCCGACCAGCGCGGTCACGCCGATGGCCAGCATCGACCCGACCGGTAAACCCATCTGCATTAGGGCGCCGCCCTTGCCACGGTGTTTCGCACCCCAGGTCTCCGCCACCAGGGCCGCGCCGGCCGTCCACGTTCCACCCATGCCCAGCCCGCCCAGAAACCGCAACATCGCCAGCCAGCTCGCCGAAGGCGCGAACGCGGTCAGGCAGGTAAACACCGAATAAATCAGGATGCTGAGATACAGCGTACGGACCCGGCCGATGCGGTCGGCCACCCAGCCCATGGCAATGCCGCCCACGATCAAACCGCCGGCGAGAATGCTGCCGATGGCGCCAGCCTGCGCGTTCGACAGGCCGAACGCAGCGATCAGGGCGGGAATGGTCAGCGACAGGGCGAACGTGTCGTACACATCGAACGTCCAGCCCAGTCCGGCAAATGCGAGAACCCGCCAGCCGGCCGGCGGGATCTCCCGATACCAGGGTTGCGTGTCGCCGGTCACCGCGACGGCCGGGTTATCGCCCGGCGACCACCTTTTTGCTGAACAGGGTCTTGATCTCCTCCGCCGCATAGCCGTGTTCGGCCAGCACGTCGCTGCTATGTTCGCCCAGCGATGGCGCGTGCGCCCGTTTCGTTCCGCTCTCGAAAGGCGGCAGTCCGGGAATATTCGGCATTGGCACCAGTTCCGGCACGCCCGGTTGCGCCAGCCACGCCATGATGCCGCTGGCCAGAACCTGTTCCTCCTGCAGGAACTCTTCATAGCTGTTGACGCGGCCATTCATGATGCCGTTTGCCGTCAGACGCTCCGACAGCCACGCTGTCGTCCGAGCCGCGAGCATCGGTTTCAACAGCACCAGAAGTTCGTCCAAGTTCGTGGCCCTGTCCGGCGTTGCGGCGAAACGAGCGTCGTCAACCAACCACATCTGACCGATCGCCTCGCAGAACGGCCGCCAGTCGGTCGGCCGTATCATGGTGATGTTGATCTGTCCGTCGGCGGTATTGAACACGCCGTTCGGCATGCTGGTGCGTTGGGTGGTGCCGCGCTCCAGATAGTTCGCGATCATGCGGATCACCGCCAGCATCGCGCCGCCCTGCATCAGGCTGAGTTCGATGAAGCGGCCTTGTTTGATCGCCTGTTCGCGCCGCACGTACAACGACGTGGCGATGGCCTGAAACCCCAGCAGGCCGGAGAACATGTCGATCAGGGAAATGGCGATGCGATGCGGATGCAGATCGTGTTCGCCCTTGTTTTCGGTCACGATACCGGTGAACGCCTGCAACACCGGGTCCATCGCCGGCCGCCCCGCGAGCGGCCCGGTCTGGCCGAAGCCGGAGATCGAATAATAGATGATTCCAGGTTCTTTCGCACTGACGGCATCGTATCCGAAGCCGTAGCGCTGGATGGTGCCCGGCCGGAATCCCTCGATGAACACATCGGCGCCGCTTATCAGCCGCCACAGGATTTCCTTGCCTTCCGGGGTCTTGAGATCGAGCGCCAGGCTGCGCTTTCCCAGCGTGCCGTAGATCGAGAACGCCGAGTGATCTTCGTATGTGCGGCCGAGGATACGCGACCAGTCGCCGCCGTTATGCGGCGTTTCCACCTTGATGACGTTCGCGCCGTGCTGTGCCAGCATCATCGCACAGGACGGGCCAGCCACCCCGCCGCTGAGATCGATCACTTTCATTCCGGCAAAAGCCGCGTTGTAATCCATGGTTTCCCCCGTTTCGTAGTGGCTGGATCATAACGGGACAATCGCTCGCATGGCCATACCCAGGCCCGAGGTCAGCGCTGCCCGGCCCCTGTCAGCACGTACCGGGCCAGTGCCTGGCCAAGGCAATCGTTTTGAAACGCCATCGCTTTCCCGCGCTCATTAAGGCTGGCCCGTTCCAGATCGATTTGCCCGCTGGTCGTCCATAGCTGGGTCAGATCGAACCGGTGAAATAACGTGACGGCCGGTGTGCCGGTCATTTGCAGCAGGACCGTTTCATAGGACTCCAGGTCGGCGTTGGCCCGCAAGAAATGGCTGAACTGCGGATCGATCAGCACCAGATCGGCGGCGGCGCCGTTCGTCGCGGCGGCACCGGCCCGCAACGCGACGCGCAGGTCTTCCGGCAACAGGCCGTGAACCGCTTCGACGGTGCCGGTCTGCCACAGGACAAGATCGTAATGATGACCGGCGAGTTCCCGCCGCAGCACGGACAGCATCGTCGCGGCGGTCATGTCGCGCCCGCCTTTCACGGTCAGATGGATCGCGATCTCCGGACGTAGTGCCCGCAGCGCGTCTTCCATACGGTATGGAAACGTCTCATCCTGGGTCTGGTGGACCGGCCCATGAGCGGCCGGTGCGCCGGGTCCAACCATCGAACCGGATCCCAATGCGAGGATGTCGAGGGCGTTTCTGGCGGTCAACGCGGCGGCGGTGGCCGCCAGCGGTGCCGACGGCGTCATCAGGGCTGGCGGCAGGGTGCAGGCCGGCACTTTCCCAGTCTGGCCCCAGACGGAATGACCTCCGGTCAGACTGCACACAAAGACAAAAAACAGAAGCCGGTACATGGGATCTAGCGGTATCAGGCCGAACGATGACCGGCAAGGACGATATCGGCGGTTCGCCCCCGCGCGCGCTATAAACCCTCGCCCGCTCGGTAAAACGCCTCGGCCGTCGCAAGATAGGTTTCGATGTCGCGGTCTTCCGGCGCGGCCATCACGTGCTGAATGCCGGCATCGCTGTAGGCGCCAAGGGCGTCGCGCATGGCCGCCACGGTGTTGGCGTTGCAGGTCACGCGGATCGAGATGGTGAAATCCTCATCCGGGCGTCCGGTGCGCAGGCGTTTCACGACCGCCGCCGCCTGATCCGCGTTGACCCGGCTACCGTGCCAGCCATCCAGCCGCAGCGCCCGGGCGATCGCCGCGTCGGACGATCCACCGATCCAGACCGGTATCGGCACAACCGGTTGCGGCAGCGCCTGCATATTGTCGATTCTCGCCGGAATCCATTTGCTGGCGAACGTCACCGGATCCTGCGTCCACACCGAGCGCATCATGGCGATGCCTTCGTCCATCCGCCGTCCGCGTTCCTTGAATGGCACGCCAAGGGCATCGAACTCCGCCTCCAGCCAGCCGACCCCGGCACCCAGGATCAGGCGGCCGCCGGACAGGTTCTGCAATGTCGCCAGCTCCTTGGCCAGCGGCAGCGGATGGCGCAGCGGCAGTACCAGAACCGATGTGCCGAGGCGGACGCGCTTGGTCGCCGCCGCCGCCCAGGTTAAGGTCAGCACCGGATCCCAGAAATTGGCCGACGGCGGGTAGGCGGCGTCCTTGGGGACGATGATATGTTCGCTGACCCAGACGTCGTCGAAGCCAAGGTCCTCCGCCTGGACAGCGGTGCGGCGGATGCTGTCGGGTCCGGCCTTGCGGCCGATATGGGGCAGGTGAATACCGAGTTTCATCGTGCGTGTCCTCCGGCGGTATCGGTGCAGGATTTGCGTCGGTTGTCCATGGCCGCGGGAGCGACGATTATTATCGCCGGCCGGGGAACGGGTGCAAATGCCTGTTGGCTGGCGCGATGCGCCGGATCGGCGAAGACCGGCATTCAGGGCCATCTGCCGCGTGCCCTCTGGCGGGGCGTTGTCTGCCGGCCCGGTGGCCAAGGCCAGCCGGCGATGGCAGGGTCGTGGCGATAGCTGGGAAAGGGAAAACAGTCATGCGTCTGATGGACAAGGTTGCCATCGTCTCTGGTGCGGCGTCTGGCATGGGGGCCGCGACGGCTCGCCGTTTCGGCCGGGAAGGGGCGAAGGTCGTGGTCGCCGACATGTTGCAAGACGAAGGCCGAGCGGTCGTGGCCAGTATCGAGGCGGCGGGTGGGACGGCGATGTTCATGGCTTTGGACGTGACCGATGAGGCCGGCTGGAAAGATGTGGTGCGGGCGACCGTCGCGGCCTTCGGCAAGCTCGATATCCTGGTCAATAATGCGGGGATCAGCGGCAGCGCGACCAACGATCTGCTCGATTCCGGGCTTTGGGACCGGGTGATGGCGGTCAACGGCACCGGTGTCTTTCTGGGGACCGCCGCCGCCGTTCCGGCCATGCAACGCAATGGTGGCGGTTCGATTGTCAATCTGTCGTCGATTTCCGGCGTGGTGGGCCAAAGCTTCGTTCACATGAGCTATAACGCCGCGAAGGGTGCCGTGCGGATCATGACGAAATCGACCGCCGTGCAGTTCGGCAAGGACCGTATTCGTTGCAATTCCGTGCATCCAGGCCTGATGCCGCCGATGCGCACATCGGGTGCCACGGCGGACCCTGTCGTCCGCGCCAAAATGCTGAAATCGGTGCCGCTGGGTCGCACCGGGGAGGTGGACGAAGTCGCCAACGCCATTTTGTTTCTGGCGTCGGATGAAGCCTCGTATGTTACAGGCGCGGAACTTTATGTCGATGGCGGCTATCTGGCGATGTAACCCGTTGAGCGACTACTCTGCCGTCAAAGCTAGTTTCATGCCAGTCCAACCCGGCTTTGGGCCTTTATCCGGCGTTCTAAATTTGGCTGGTCATGCGAGAAATCGGGGCGTTCGACAATACTTGATTTTGTAATATAAAGACAGCATCGGCAATAAGTGCGTCAGCACGCCGTTAAAGCTGCCCGCTCAAACAAAGACCCAGGCCATGGTCGACGCCACAATCCGAAGCGATCATTGTTGACCATGGCCTAAGGGCTTGCTCGACAATAACCGCTACAAACGGCAGCGTCTAACAAGCCCTAAGCTCATGTTTTGCAGGGTAATTTTCTGGCGTGCTGACGCCCTTATTTGCCAGCGTTGTCTAAGCGAGAAAAATTCATCGATTGTCCTTTACACCCGTCTGACCGATTGGTAATCTGCTTGTTGGTGATCCACCAGTAACAACTAAGCATGTGAGCGTAAGATGCCGAATTTGTATACCGCATGTTGGACAATGAGCGATACAAGTCTCGGTGCCTCTGGTATCACTGCCCGTGGCGACAACTTTGAGAGTGTGGCCCTGATCGCGGATACTCAACTCAAAATCATGGGGCGTACAGCGGGTGGCAATTTTACCCGCATGTTGGTTGTCCCGGAGTATTTTTTTAACGCTGGCGCCGGGCTGGTTTCACGCGACAATAAACACGGCATCTATCGCCGTCTGCAAGCTGTCAGTGCATTGGTTCCGGAGCTTTTGTTGATTGCCGGAACGATTGCCTATAAAAAAGGAACGATCTTCAAAGATACATATAACGTTTGCCCAATTCTTCTAAATGGCCAGATCGTCAAAAAACTTTATAAATCCGACGATGACGGAGTTTACGCGCTTAACGGCAGTTTTCGGTCGAAAGACGATAACGGGAAGGGTGTGCCCGTCGTTACGATTGCTGGAATTACGATCGGGCTCGATGTCTGTATGGACTTTAATAATAACCGGTTGGGCAGTTATCTGGCAACCAACCACTTGGCCAATCCGGATATTCACGTGCAGATTAGCGGATCGAATGCGATGGGAACCCCTTCGGCTCAGGCCAGGACGGGCGGAGTTTATATTCATTGCGATCTGGGCGGCAAAGGTGTGAATGGTGCGACTGCCTGGCGGGTAACGACGCAAAATGGTCCACCGTTGGGTGCAGCAACAACCCGCATCCTGCCATCCAACACGCTTACTCCAGGCATAGGCCGCCTGATGGTTTTTAACACGTCGGTTTAATCGCCGCGTCGTTTGGCGCGGAGGCGTGTCCTATCCCAATCGCTTAACAGACGACTTACCGATCGCCCAGCGATCGGGTATGTTCGGAGTTAGCGTGTATACCTCTCCTACCCGCTAACGCCGATCGTTTCCCGTATCTAAATCCGGCGCTGGGGACGAATCTCGAAGCCGGCGATCTTACCGCCGTTCCGGGAACAAACCCAACAACCCATCCGCCGTTGCCGGACACAGGCCGCGTTCGGTGATCAGGCCGGTTATCAATCGGGCGGGGGTCACATCGAACGCCGGATTGGCGGCCGGGCTGCCGTCGGCGACAATCCGCATCGTGGCGATGGACCCATCCGGCAGGCGCCCGGTCATGTCGGTGACTTCGGACGCGGCACGTTCCTCGATCGGGATGTCCGCGACGCCATCCGACAGCATCCAGTCGATGGTGGACGACGGCACCGCCACCCAGAACGGCACGTTATTGTCGTGCGCCGCCAGCGCCTTGAGATACGTACCGATCTTGTTGGCGGCGTCGCCGGTGCGCGATACCCGGTCGGCGCCGACGATGACGAGATCGACCATGCCGTGCTGCATGAAATGGCCGCCGGCGTTGTCCGCCACGACGGTGTGCGGCACGCCGTGCTTGCCGAGTTCCCACGCGGTCAGCGCGGCACCCTGGTTGCGCGGGCGGGTTTCATCGACCCATACATGCAGGTCGAGTCCGGCATTGAACGCGGTATAGATCGGCGCCAGTGCCGTGCCCCAATCCACCGTGGCAAGCCAGCCGGCGTTGCAATGGGTCAGTATGTTCACCGGACGGCCCGGTCTGACCGCCGTCTGTATCAGCGGCAGGCCGAACCGGCCGATCGTTTCGTTCCGTTCGGCATCCTCATCGGCGATCAGCGCTGCTTCGGCATAGGCGGTGGCAACCCGTTCCGCCGCCGGGGTATTGCGCAGGCGGGTCAGCATCCGGTCCAGCGCCCAGCGCAAATTCACCGCGGTCGGGCGTGTTGCGTTGAGCAATGCGGCATCGCTCTCCATCGCCTCGGTGGAGGGATCGGCCCGCAAGGCGAGGCACAGCCCATAGGCGGCGACGGCGCCGATCAGCGGCGCGCCGCGGATTTGCATCGATTTGATGGCGTGCGCGGCTTCGTCGCGGGTGGTCAGGCGCACGACATCCAGCGACCAGGGCAAGCGGGTCTGGTCCAGGATGTGGACCGACCAGCGATCGCCGGCGTCGAGCCATACGGTGCGGTAAGGGATGCCGTCGATTTTCATCGCGATGAGACTCGTTGATGTAGCACGCAAACCAGGGTGAACAGGCGGCGCGCGGTGTCGAAATCGATATCGATCTTGCCGGCCAGACGCTGGGTCATGAGTTCGGCGCCTTCGTTGTGCAGGCCCCGGCGCCCCATGTCGATGGCCTGGATGCGCTGTTCGCGGCCTTCCTCCACCGCCAGGATATGGCTATCGACCAGCAGTTGATAATCCTTCACCAGCCGCCGGAACGGACCCAGCGCCAGGCCGACGGCGGTCAAAGGCGTGCCGGCGATGTCGCGGATGTCGAAAATCAGCCGGCCTTCCAGAATGGACAGATGCAGGGCATAGGGGCCCGGTTCGGCGGTGCCGATCAGCGGCGCGAAATGGTTGGCGGCGGCCAGGTCGGCGACCGCCTGTTCCCGGTCCGCCTCGATGAACGGCGACAGGTTATTGGGCGGTTCGCCGTCCAGGACCACGCGATCCAGCCGCGATGCGGTGCTGCCTGGGCCGTTCATGTCCGCTAGGCGCCGCTTTTCAGCATGTCCAGGGTCACCATCAACCCTACCGTGCCACCCTTGATGGGGCGCAGCAGACCGATCGCCATGAACGCCGTCAGCGGCAGGAAGATCGCCGACAACAGCCAGACCGGCGATTCGCCCATGCGATCGGCCATGAACACCAACGGCACGATAACGTGGCCGGTGATCAGGATGACGATATAGGGCGGAGCGTCATCGGCCCGAGCCAAACCAAGCGGGGCGTGGCAGGCAGCGCATTCTGCGACAATGCGAAGAAAGCCGTTGAACAGGTGGGATTTGCCACAGGCGGGGCAGCGGCCCAACAGGCCACGGCCGATCGCGGTGGCGATGGAAGGGTGCGGCCAGGGACTTGCTGCGTCCGGCAGGTTGGGCTGCCAGGGAACGGGAGTCATGTTCAGGTCCTTTCCGTCAGCGGCGCGTGTTAACCGGAAGCGCCGAGAGGACATATCCGGCAGCAGACTAAGCCTTGCCGCGGTGCAATACTATATCGGATTGCGCTGTCGCATTAGCAGGGGCGCACGACGCCGTGCATGGCGGCTAATCTGTTTGGGGTTCCGGCGGCCGCTGGTTGCATGGGCTTAATTTGTGGGTATTTTTCCCACGTGATAGTGTGATTCCTGAATAATAGTGTGATATAGACGGTTTACAGGACTTTTCCGCAGGATCGAAGGTGTTGCCCCATCCCTATCCGTCCGCCCGGGCGGTATCGCGCGCTATCTATCGTCGGCCTGCTGTCCGCGGGTGTGGCTCTGGCCTGCGCGCATGGGGCCAGCGCCGATCGCTTGCCGGCGGCGGCGCATGAAGGGGTTTGCCGCCATTCTGCTGCTGGCGGGCCTGACTGCCTGCGCCGGCCCGGTGCCACATCCGCCGCCGCTGGACGTCGCAGTGGTGCAGCCGGACGCGGTGTGCCGGGTTGGCCCCAATGGCGGTTCGGTGCTGGCCGAACGCGGGATCGGCGGTACCGGCGGCGCGGTGCGGGTGCGCACGGTGGAGCGGGGGATTGGCGGCACCGGTATTGTCGGCGTGGTGACGGGATTTGCCTCGGTCTGTGTGGACGGACAGGAAGTCCGCATCGATAAATCGGTTCCGGTCACGATCGATGGCGCGTCCGCGACGGCTGGCCAACTGCGGGCGGGCCAACTGGTCGCGATCGAGGCCGGCCGCCGGCTGGATGCGCCGGATTCCCCGTTACAGGCGCGGACGATCGCGGTCCGGTATGAGGTGACAGGCCCGATCGAGTCGATCGACGCGCATGCCGATACGATCATTGTCGCGGGCCAGCGCGTGTCGATTTTGCCCACGACATGGGTGGCGGGCCGCTTCGGGGCCGGCAGTTGGACCTCGATCAGCGGCTTGCGGCAGCCTGACGGAACGATCGCCGCCAGTCGCCTGGACCGGGCCCGCCCCGGAATGGTGGCCGTGCGGGGCCAGGCGATGCGCGACGGCGCTGTCACCCGGATCGGCGGCCTGATTCTGCACGGGCCGGCGGCCGGAATCATCCGCACCGGCGCCTTTGTTTCCATCCTTGGCAAATATCAGGACGGCTGGGCTGAGGTCACGGCGCTCGGTGGCGACACGCTGGCAGAGAATCCGGTCGCGTATTTCGGCCCCGCGGCCGACCGCGTGGTGGTGCAAGGATTCGTGAAAGTGGACCCCGACGGGGTGACGCTGACCACCGGCCAGCGATTCGCCGCTGGGCCAGACGTGCATGGCAGCGGGCCGGAGTTTCGTAATGCGATCGTATCGCTGCGGCGCGGGACCGATGGCGCATTTATCGCGACCGGGGTGGCCTATACCAACTTCCGGGCGCAGCCGAAGCCGGTTGCGGGAAAGTCTGGCCCGCGTGGACCGGGCGACGTTTCCCCGCCGTTTCTGCCGCCGTGGCTTCCCGCCGGCACGCCACCCGCGGCCACTGGCCCCGGCGCACCGGAGTCTGGACCTCGCTCGCCGGGTGACGAACCGAACGGAATTATTCCCGGATCGCCGCCGCGCGATGGCCCAGACCGGGAGGCCGAACCATCGCCGCACACCCCATCGGGCGATGGAGCGATCGCCGCGTCGCCGCCGGCGGTTTATCTGGCGGGCCGGTAGGGGCCGCACTGGCAAGCCGAACGCCGGTGGGCCAATAGTGCCGCCTGCCCGAAGTGCCGGACAGGTGCGTGGAATACCGAACCGGAATCATGGTAAGGCGACCCATGCGTAAACAGAAGCCTGGGCGGCGGGCCGCCGCCGTTCGTCCGCCGGTATTGGTGTGGCCCACCCCGTTTTTGCTGGCCCTGTTTTTGCTGGGCCGATGTTCGCCCGTCCCCGCGCCGATGCTGACCGCCGCCGATGCGGCCGATATCGGCCAGGTGACGGCGTATTTGAACAGTATTCCGAAATTCGAGGCCAGCTTCGTGCAGACCGGGTCGTTCGGCCCCGATGCCGGGACCATCTGGGCGGACCGGCCGGCCGGGCATCTGCGGATCGACTACGACGATCCGGAGGCGCGGGTGATGGTGATCGCCGATGGCGGCGTGCGGATTCTGGATCGCACCAGCGGTGCCCTGACCCGGTTGCCGGTGTCGCGCACCCCGTTGGGCATGCTGCTGACGCCCCGCATCAGCCTGAGCGGCGACATCACCGTGCAGAGCGTGGTTCATACCGGCGGGTCGATCGAAGTGGTGCTGCGCAATACCAGCCATCCGGGTCAGGGCAGCCTGACGCTGACCCTGGCCGAACAGCCGATGCGGCTGATCGCGGTCACTCTGCTGGATGCGAGGCAGCGGAGTTTGACGATGACTCTGTCGGGGCTGGATACGTCGCCCGACCTGAGCGACGGCCTGTTTCAGGGGCCGGTTTTGTCGTCGGGCGGTTGACACCGGCTCTGGCCGGCGGGCCCGGTCAGGCGAGGCGGGGGGTGGGCCTGTCGCGGGGTTTGGGCGGCTGGTGCCGGGTGAGGGACTTGAACCCCCGACCTTCGGTTTACAAAACCGCTGCACTACCGCTGTGCTAACCCGGCAACGTGTCGAAGAGACTGTCGAATAGCCACCTGCATCAGTCACGTTCCACTGGTTTCACCGTCGTTCGTTTCACTCGGGGTCGCCAGCGTTCGGCTTCGCAGGCTTCTGTAGCCGCACAGCCGGTCCTTTGGCAAACGTTTGATCGGGCAGCACGTACACCCCGACGACCTCTCGGGTTTTGTCGCCGGCGATCGTCCGGATCGGGTCGTTACTGCACCTGACACCGACGCGCGACGAGCCGATCGGGGTTTTGGACCGGTTGCCCGTCCGACCGTTGCTGGCTGGGGAGGACGGGCTGCGGCTCTCCCTGGCCGGCGCGCAAGCGAAGGTGCCGGTGGCTTTGGTCTATGGAGCGGTCGCTCTGCCGACGGCGTCGGTCGGCCTGGATGTGGCCGCGGTCGAGGTTCGGGATCTCCCGAGGCGTGCGTTTCTGCCGGTGGCGCGATACGACCGGATATTGCTCGCGGACGGCAGCGCGCGGCGGGTTCACCAGGAGGATTTCTGTCAGGCGCTCGGTGCACCCAGCGAGACGAAATACGCCAGCGCGGGCGGTTCGACGTGGAAAGATTGTTGCGCGCCGGTGCGGCAGGTCTCCGTGCTGCCGGCGCAGGATGTGCCGCGGCTGTTGGACGCGGCGACCTTCAACTTGGTGGTTGGCAACGCCGACGCACATGGCAAGAATGTCTCGATCCTGTGGGGCGTAGGGCGCGCGGCTGACTTCGCTGTACGACCCTGAGATGACGCCCGATCGTTTACTTGCGCATTGTCATCGGATCGCGGATGCGCCGCTTTTTTTGATCTGACCGCTCGGGGGAAGCCGGTGCCGCGGGGTGCGAGGGACGAGCAGGCATCGGATTGGTGGGCTGCCGGGGATGGCTCAGGCGATCGTCGATCGATCGAAGACGCCTTTCAATGCCGTGGGCGCTTGCATCGCAGAGGCGGTTACACAGTGTTCCCCGCGTTTGCTTTGCACCACACGCCATCCACCGGAAGCGCTCCGCACTACTCCGCATAGATCATCTTCCGCGTCACGCCGCCGTCCACGACGAACTCCGCGCCGGTAATGAAACCGCTGTCCGGACCAGCCAGAAATGCCGCCAGCCCGGCGATGTCGCCGGTTTGCCCGACCCGCCCAGCCGGGTGGAAAGCGTGGTCCGCCGCCGACGGTTCGGCCCCCTTCGTCGAAATCCAGCCCGGACTGATGCAATTCACCCGCACAGCCGGCCCCAGGCTGATCGCCAGCGCATGGGTCAGCGCGACCAGCCCGCCCTTGGACGCCGCGTAGGACTCCGTATCCGGCTCCGACATATGCGCCCGCGACGACGCGATGGTCACCACCGCGCCGTTCGTAGCCCGCAACAGAGCCTCGGCCGCCCGGACCAGCAGGAACGTGCTGGTCAGGTTGGTCGTCAACACCGACAACCAGTCCGCCAGCGAAAGGTCGGCGATTGGCTTGCGGATCATGAACCCGGCATTGCAGATCAGCGCATCCAGCCGTTGTTCTATCGCGGCGACCGACGCCACCAGCGCGGCCACCGACGATTCCTCCCCGACATCGCAGATTGCGTAGCGTCCGCCGACGGGCGCGGTGCCCGCTGGATCGCGGTCGGCGACGATCACCCGCCAGCCGTCAGCCGCGAAACGGGACGCGATCCCCGCGCCGATACCCCGGGCGCCGCCGGTAACCAGGGCAACGCGGGGCGGCCGGTCCATGATGGGTTGGGTCCTCAGCCCTTGGCGGCGTCCAAGGCCTGCGACAGATCGGCCAGGATGTCGTCGATATGCTCCAATCCGACCGACAACCGCACATAACCCGGCGTGGCACCGGCCGATATCTGTTCGGATTCCGACAATTGCGAATGCGTCGTGCTGGCCGGGTGGATCGCCAGACTGCGGGCGTCGCCGATATTGGCCACGTGGTAGAACATTTTCAGCGCATCGATGAAGGTGCGGCCGGCAGTGGCCCCGCCGGCGAGTTCGAACCCGACCAGCCCGCCTTGCCCATGCGGCAGATATTTCGCGGTTCGTTCGGCACCGATGCCGGTGTGATGCGCCGGATGGATGACGCGCGTCACGTCCTTGCGTCCGGCCAGGAAGTTGGCGACCGACAGGGCGTTACGGCTATGTTCGCGCATGCGCAGCGGCAGGGTTTCCACGCCCTGGATGAATGCGAACGCATTGAACGGCGCCATGGCCGCGCCGAGGTCGCGCAGCAGGGTCACTCGCATTTTCAGGATGTATGCGATGGGACCGAGCGGCTTGACCGCCTGCGACCAGACGGCGCCGTGATAGGATGGGTCCGGCGTATTCATCGCCGGCTGGCGGGCGGGATTGGCTTCCCAGTCGAAATTGCCGCCATCGATGACAACCCCGCCGATCGATGTCCCGTGGCCGCCGATCCATTTGGTGGTGGAATACATGACCACCGCCGCGCCATGGTCGAACGGCCGCACCAGCAGCGGTGCCGCGGTGTTGTCCATGATCAGCGGAATCCCGAACGACCGGCCGATGGCAGCGACGTCCGCGATGGGGAACGGGATCAGCTTGGGGTTCGGCAATGTTTCAGCATAATAGGCTCGCGTGCGGTCGTCAGTTGCCCGGGCGAAGGCATCCGGGTCGGCCGGATCGACGAACCGAACCTCGATTCCCTGGTCTTTCAGGGTGTTGGCGAACAGGTTCCAGGTGCCGCCATACAGGTCGGTGGAACTGACGATGTTGTCGCCGGCCCGAGCGAGGTTTTGCACCGTGAAGGCCGAAGCGGTCTGGCCGGACGCGACCGCCAGCGCCGCTACGCCGCCCTCGATTGCCGCCAGCCGCTGTTCCAGGGCGTCGTTGGTCGGGTTCATGATGCGGGTATAGATATTCCCCAGCTTCTTGAGGCCGAACAGGTCGGCGGCGTGCTCCGCGCTGTCGAACTGGAACGACGTGGTCTGATAGATCGGCACGGCGACGGCGTTGGTGGCGCTGTCGCGGCGCCAGCCGGCGTGCAGGGCCAGGGTTTCGGGGTGTTTGCTTGTCATGACGGTTTCCTTCCGTTGCGGCGTGTGGCGCCCCTTATAGGCGGCGCGGGCGGGCGGTAAATGGCTGAATCCGGACGCGGAATAAGACTGTCGCACAGTGCCGTTCAGGAGAATTTTCTGCCCTGTGGCCGGCCGAAAGAAGGAAACGATTTCCAAGGACCCGCGCCACCGGCGGATTTCAGGATATCTCTTGCAAAGCGGTCAGGCGGCGCTGACGGATTAACGTTTTACCCAGTCCGGTCATCGGCAACTCGATGGCGCGATAGCTGCACCAAGAAACCGCCAAAACCAAGGGAACGACGCCCGCCAGAAGAATCGCGAAGATGGCAATGGCCGGCCAACCGGTTACGCTCAGATAACGCATAAACACCGGTTGCCCGGAAACGAATTTCAGTACGGCAAAATGCAAAAGGTAAGCACTAAAACTAACTCGCCCCAAAAGAGCGGCCGGCGCGTTGAGAAAGACGCGCGGACGAGCTCGCGCCAACGCCAGAATGAAGACCATTAAAGCGAGGGAGATCGCGATGAACGCGGGCGGCCGCGGATCGAACCAGTTCAACCAATGAGGGAGCGCGACAAATGCCATCGCGGCAACGCCCACAGCGGACAACGCAGCGATCGAATCTGGATAATCCGCAAATATGGAGCGCCGGACGCGATCCTGTTCCAACAGAAAGAACAGGCATAATCCCAGCGCGAAAACGCTCATCTGATTCAAAAACCAGAAGTACAGAAAGTTATCGGCGGGTACGGCCCCGAATGCGGTCTTCAAATAGCCCCAAAACAACGTATCCATTGTCGCACCGACAATCAGCGTGGCCAAGAGCAGATAGATCGCCCGCGAGAGCGACGTGATGATGGCGGCGACCACCGGGAAAAGCGCGTAGAATGTGAATTCGACGCCGATACTCCAACTTCCCGGAACAACGTTCCACGCATTAGGCGCCACACCCATCAATACAGGATGCCACGCGTTGACAAACAGAAAAGTAGCCGCGGCCTGAAGCGGATCGAACCCACCTGCTGGCGGTTCAAGTACAAAATACAAGACCGAAGCGACATAATACGCCGGCGCGATCCTAAAAAACCGCCTTATAAAGAAGGCGGGAACATCGACCGTGCCGGTGCGTAGTTTTTCATAACGCCACGACATTGTTAGAGTAACAGCGCTGGCAAGAAAGAACAGTTGTACGCCGTGCCAACCCAAAACCGCGACCCGATGGACGGGATAAGGCAAATCCGGAAGCAGATAGCTGGCGTGGCATACGATAACGAGTAGAACGGCATAGCCCCGTACGCATTCGATGTAGGCGAAATGCGGCTTCCGGCGCTCCATCACCGATGCCTCGCGACGCCGGATTTCATCGCTTCAACAGCACATCGCGCCCACGCCGCAGCGCCGCGGCGATGGTCTCGGCCGGCATTGCCCCGGAAAACAGGCCGTAACCGTCCAGGAAGAACGACGGAACGCCAGACACGCCGGCCTCGCGCGCCGTTAGGTCCGCGGCCCGCATTTCGGCCGCCGCATCCTCGCCGGCCAGGAAATCCAGCACGGCTTGCCTGGGCAGTCCGGCCGCCTCGGCGCAGCCGGCCAGCACCGCATGATCGCCAATGTCCCGGCCTTCGATGAAATAGGCCTTGAACACGGCCTCCATCGCCAAATCCTGATCGCCGTTCTGTCCGGCGAACCAGATCAGCCGGTGTGCGTCGATCGTATTGGGTGTGCGGGTCATCAAGTCCGTGCGGAAGGCAAGGCCCACCCCAGCCGCGGCCTCGGTGATCCGCTGGTCCAGGGCAGATGCCTTCTCCGCGCTGCCAAACTTCGCCACGCGATACGCTGCCCGGTCCCGGCCTTCCGCCGGCATGTCGGGGTTCAACTGAAACGGGTTCCAATGAACCTGAAAGGTCAGTCCGTCCGCCGCCAACATCGCCAGCGCGTGTTCCAGATTCCGCTTGCCGATATAGCACCAAGGACAAACCGCGTCGGAAACAATATCGATCCGCGTTCCAACCTGGCGTTCTCCGGACGTCCCCGAACCGGGGGGCACGTCCTCCGCCCGCTCGGAAATACTGTCGTTGTCCATCGGCGATCTCCTTCTGTCCGTACCATGAACCGTCAGCACGATATTGTCACGGCGGAGCGGTCTTGGTTTTCATACCGGACAAGCCTAACGTCCGATTGCGGCACCGGACACTTACAAGGAGTCAATCCATGGCATTCCCCCCCAAATCGATGGCCGATTTTGGTGAATTCGGCAAATTGTTTGCCAACATGAAGATGCCCGCGACCCCGGACATGGAAGCGTTTATCGCCGCCAGCCGTAAAAACATCGAGACATTGACCGCCGCGAACCGGGTGGCGCTGGAAGGCGCCCAGGCGGTCGCGCGCCGGCACATGGAAATCATGCAGCAAAGCATGGGCGAACTGACCGAGGCGGTGCGGGCGATGTCGTCCATGGAAGCACCGCAGGCCAAGGCCGCCAGGCAGGCCGAACTGCTGAAACATGCCTATGAGACCGCGGTTTCCAACATGAAGGAGATCGGCGACCTGATTCAGCATTCGAACGCCGAGGCGGTGAAACTGCTGAACACCCGGTTCGTCGAGGCGCTGGATGAAGTCAAGGCCCTGGCGGACAAATCGAAGGCTTAAGGCAGCGCCGCCACGGTTTGCACGCACACCTCCTGTCCGGCAGTCTGCCGGGCAGGAGGGACACGCAATGCTCGATAATCCGCCGCTTCTGACAATCCACCGGGGATTCCGCCGTCCCGATAAGGCCCTGATCGAGGCGTTTCGCGGCGCGCAGACCTCCCATCTGGCCGATGCGATGGATGGGCGCGGGGCGCTGGATTACCGGATCAAGCCGCTGGACCCGGCGAACGCCTCGTTCGTTGGGCCGGCGCTGACGGCGTTCGCCTACCCGGCGGATGTGGTCGCGGTGTTCGGTGCGCTGTCGGAGGCAGAACCGGGCGACGTGATCGTGGTCGCCAACGATGCCTATACGCGCACGGCGGTATGCGGCGATATCGCCGCCGGGATGATGAAGAACAAGGGCGTCGCGGCCTTTGTCACCGACGGTCTGGCGCGCGACCGCGCGGGCATCGTGGCGACAGGATTGCCGGTGTTCTGCCAGGGCATTCAGCCGAACTCGCCCGCCATGAACGGGCCCGGTTCGGTGGGCGCGCCGGTCACGCTGGGGGATGTGCATATCGAGCCGGGCGACCTGATCGTCGGCGACGCCGACGGCGTGGTGGTGGTGCCCGCCGGCCGGTTACGTCAGGTGCTGGACCGCCTCGCGCAAATCCGGGCTGCCGAGGCCCGGACGATCGCGCTGGTGGAACAGGGGGCGACAATGGCGGCCGGGGCGCTGCGCCTGATCGAAAAGGCGACGATCTTGCAAACGTGAACGTCCCCGCGAGCCCGGTTCGGCTGGCACACCCACCTTCAAAACAGCGAATAGCCGCCATCGATCACGAACGTATCGCCGGTATGATATTTCGATGCCGCGCTCATCAGATACACCGCGATGCCGCCGAAGTCGTCTCCGTTCCCCCAGCGGCGCATCGGCACGCGCGGCAGAACCTTGGTCTTGAACCCGTCTGTCTCTACCGCGTTGGCCGTCATGTTGGTTTCGATCCAGCCGGGCAATATCGAGTGCGCCCGCACGCCGTACCGGGCAAATTCGACCGCCATGGCCTTGACCATGGAGATCATGCCGCCCTTGGTGGCCGCGTAATGCTCGCTGCGCGGGGCGGCCTCGATCGCCGCCAGCGATGCGGTGCCCACCAATACGCCACCGCCGCCGCGTTGCACCATATGTTTGGCGGCGGTGCGGAACGTGTAGAACGCGCCATCGAGGTTGACGCGGGTGACGCGGTGCCATTCGGCGCTGGTCATTTCAAGGAACGTGTGGCCGCCGCGGCCGGACACGCCGGCGTTGGCGAAGCATCCGTCGATCGTGGGGAAGGTCTCCAAGGTCCGGGCGAAAGCGGATTCGACCGCCGCTTCGTCGCCGACGTCGCATTCCAGTGCGAGGATTTTTCGCCCGGTTGGTTCCAGCTTCGCGACGGCGGCTGCATTCTTGGCGGCGTTGGTGCCCCAGATGGCGATGTTGGCACCTGCCTGCGCCATCGCCAGGGCCATGCCCAGCCCGATGCCGCTGTTGCCGCCGGTGACCAGCGCGGTCTTGCCGGTCAGATCGAATGGGCCATAGGCCATTGTGGCGTGTCCTTCCCGTGTTGCCTGGACTAACTGTATCAGCAGAACATTGGCAGGTGAACAGAGCGCGGTTAGTGTCAGGCGCGACCAACCAAAATTGGCGATATTCTTGCGCGTCTCACCACATCCGGCGGAGGGCGGGATGAGATAGAAGTGGGCGGGTGTTCCGCCGGGCGGCGTGGGCTGCGTTGTCTGCATAGTTGCTGTCTGGGACGTCGCAATTAATGTTCGAGGGGCCACTTAGCCATTTCGGATCTGCCTAAGTGCGGCAACGATTAATACTACAAACAGAAGCTCTGCAGAAACCAGCAGGAGCATGAATACGTTGGGCGCACCATCGGCAGCGAAACCGGCCAGACGAGCGATGGCGGTTGTGCCAAGGACGAAGAGGGAGGCGTACAAACCCAATTCTACCGTCGCTGGGCGACGAGCACAGAAGCCGAAGAATAGACCGATACCAAGGCCCATTCCTCCGTAGGTGGCACGCATGTCGATGAGCGCACTAGAGGTTCCAGGTATTGCGCCTGTAATGACCTTGGCAAATAACTCAGGCGCTGCGATAAAGCTGGAGCCGAACACGGCGAACAATACAGAGTTGAGCCAGAGCAATGATGTTGGGAATTTCAATTTTTACCTCTGGATTGCCGGATGGGTTGCGTCCCGAATGATGTGGAAATCGCCTTGGGAGGCGTCTCCGGTTCGGCGGACATAACGATGTCAGGCGACGAGATCAAGATGCATTGAGGCGGTGTCAGCAGAATATTGGCAGGTGAACAGAGCGGGATTAATGTCAGGCGCAAAGGAGATCGTCCCATGATCCTGACCGCCGACAGCACCGTCGCCCAGGTCTCGGATACGTGGGGCAAATCGGAAGCCCAGCAGCTGCATTAGACCGAAGACATGATCGGTAAAACCCGCCGTGTCAGTGTAATGCTCCTCAATCCGCAAGTCCGGCTCGTTGTACAGCAGGCCATCGAGCCCATAGGTCGATCGCGCACACCGACGTTGACAACCTTGGTGCTGAAGGGCGCGTATTGGCCGGAGATATGGGTATAAAACGTCCGCCCAGGGCTACTTCCATACTTCGGGTTGATATGCCCAGTGCTCTCAGCTTTGCTGCCGGTTCTGAAGTTCTGACCATCCGACCATGACGTGGTGCCGTCACCCCAGTTTCCGGCGAAGGGTTGCAGAAACTGCGCGTTCACCAGTTCGGCCACGGCCGTTGAGTACGTTTCATCCCGGATGTGCCAGGCTTGTAGCCACGACAGCTTGGCGTAGGGAGTGCCAGGGCAGGACCCGGCCATCTTGGTTAGCCCAAGATCGATGCCATCGGCCAGGATTGTCGTCAGCAGCAAGGTCTTGTCCTTGGCCGTGTCGCCGGTTTTCAGATGTGTGAAGTGCCGGGTGAAACCCGTCCACTCATCAACTTCCATCAAGAGTTCGGTGATGTTGACGTGCGGCAGCAGCAGCATCGCCGGCTGGTCGATCAGGGCTTGCGCGGTCTCCGGCACCGCCGCGGCCGGCGGCGTGATCTTCAAGCCGGACCCGGTAATGATGGCGTCCGGCAGATTGTTGGCCGCAGCCATGCAGTTGACAGTGGCAAGCTGCTGTTCCAGCAATTCCAGCCGTTCGCAAATACTGATCGCAATCAGTGGTCACTGCCAGCGGTAATTCTTTGATCAGTTTCAAGGTGGTGAATTTCTCGACCGGTACCAGGTACTCGTCGAAGTCCTTGAACTGACGCGAACCCCGCACCCACACATCACCCGAACGCAGCGTATTCTTCAGCTCCGAAAGGGCGCACAGTTCATAGTTGCGGCGGTCGGTGCCATCGTCCGTGCGCACCAATTTGGCCCAGCGTGACCTGATGAATTCGGTTGACGCGCCGGCGGGCACCTTGCGTGCATTGTCGCTGTTCATGTCGCGCAGCACGTCGATGGCATCGAACACGCCCTTGGCGGTTGGTGCCGCCCGTAGCTTGAGTACGTCCAGGAACCGCGGCGCATACCGGCGTAACATGGCATAGGCAAATCGGACATTGCGCTTGGTCACACGTGTACGCTTGCGGTTCAGTTAAATACGTAGAACTCGACGCAATCCGGGCACGAACAAAAGGTTAATCATTGGCACTAAGATGGCCGTTAAGAATGCAGTGCGCAGAACAGGGTGCCAAGGTTTTTCCTGTGTTACCAGATCAAGCAGACAATTTAGTGTCAAAACCAGTAAAAATACCAGAACCCAAAGCAAGGCCAGGAATGCGATTTGACGACTGGGAAGAAGGGTGGCGTTCATGGTGTGCCGCCATCTTGGGAAGAAACCATGAATTGTTCGATTTCTCGGTAGTAGCCCGGCAGCACCTCGTGCAGGGTCCAGCGCCCCTTTGAAGTAAGGCGGATAAGTTTGGCGCGACCATCTGTATCATGTTCGTCAAAGTCTAGCAATTTATCGTCTGATAGCGTCTTCAGCGTACGGGCCATGACCGGACGCGAGACATCGAGACGCGCGGCTACTTCACTGGCCATGAGCCAATCACGATCAATCTCGCGGTCAAGCACGACGAGTATCAAGAAGCGCAATTGGGAAAGATCGTGCTTGGTAAAATATGCATCGAGTATTCTCAAGAGAAGGCTCGCTTGCCGGAGTAATCTCAAGGCAGACTCGACCGTATCCATCTTCATGTCCGGGAAGCGCTTTTTGTACACTTCCAACATTTGGCGCGTTGGCAACTCTTTCAAGAAAAACATGTCAGACTCCTCTTATGCTTCGAGCATTTTTAATAGGGTGGCAACGTCAATGCCTGCTCCGAAGTGATGCAGGATGTGTTGATGAAAATGTTCGTCCTGTGCGCGAGTAAAGGCGGCGCATGCATCTTTGACCACGAAGACGTTGATCCCGCTGTCGTGAGCATCGCGCAGCGTTGATTCCACACATACATGCGTGGCAAAGCCCGTTAAAAAGAGCGTATCGATTCGATTGTTGCGGAGGAACGCATCCAGGGTCGAGTTTTTCAAAACGCTGGCTCCCGAACGCCCGTGAACAATGAACTCTCCCTGCATCGGAATGAAGGGCGGCACGAATGCTGCGCCGGGTCCCGTCCACGTACCCGCTCGGGGAATCGCTGCGCGCAACCCGAGTACGTTTTGTCCGCCACCGAACAGGCGGTAAGTTGGATCGTCACGAAGATCGAGCCCTGCGTGGGCAATGGTGCAAGCGTTTCTTCGGGCGGCAGTCAGAAGAAGTGCGGCTTGAGAGACTGCACTCAGAAATGCGTCTTTGTCTTGCACAAGACGTTGAAAAAGTAGGCCGTCTTCAGCGAGCCACTCGGCTTGGAACTCGATGAAAACGAACGCGGAGCGACTCTTATTGAATTCACTGGACAATGTTTTTTCGGTCATGATCTCTCCTATTTGGTTATCATGCTAACTATCATCCAGGAACGTCGATGGCACGTCAAGTGGAAACCACGCCCAGGTCGCGGTATCCGGCCCATCGCCAGCAATTGCGGGATGCCAGGGCGCACCACCAGCATCGCGAGGCGGCCTGCGGCCCGATCCCGCCACTCACCGGCGAGGAACTGGCCGCGATCCGGACTCCGGCCAATCAGCCGTGATCGTCGCGACGGCGGATGGGCTGGGAACCTGGCGCTATCTCGTTCCGGCCGGCGGATCGGTGACCGGCCGGTGCCGCCGGGCGGCGGCGGGCAGTTCTGGCTGGTATCGGCCGGATCGGCGGCGTGCCTTGTCGCGGGGCCGGGGGCGCCGGCCTGATTTGCATGCAGTTTCCGGCGCGGGCGCGCGACTAGGGCCACGCATCGGCAGCGGTCCCGTCGTCAACCGCCTCGTCTTCAGCCAGCCCCGGTCAGGCCGTCCCGGTCAGCCAGTCATGGATGCCAGCGCCGCCCCGGCCCAGGCGGTCGCCGTCCATAGCCCCAGCAGCACAGCCCGAGCACTCGGCGTTATCGCGGGGGCGGGGTCGCCGGTTGCGATGGCCTGCCCGCCATTCAGGGCCAGGGCCGTCACCGGCAGATAGATGGCGAAGCTGGCCAGCGTCGCCAGCAGCAGTCCGGTGGCGCAGGCCGATGCGCCGAACACCGCCCAGGTGGTCAGCGCGGCGACAGCATGCGGCGCGCCCGGCAACCATGGCTGTTCGGCGGAAGCGGCCGGGTCCGATGTCAGGGCATCGGCAGCGCGCATGGATCAGCCCTCCACGCCGGCCGGCAGATTGTCGTGAAAATTCAATCCGGCGGTCGTGGCCTGCACGATATCGGTGCGGATCGCGAAATCGCCGAAATGTTCGCCGGACGCCCGGTGCGTCGCGTACAGCGCGAACAGCGGCGACAGCGCGGCGACGATCGCATCGCCATCCAGATCGCGGCGATACAATTTGTTCAGCCGCACCCCTTCGTGAGCACCGCCAAGATACAGGTTGTAGATGCCGGGCGTGCGGCCCACCAACCCGATTTCCGACACATACGGACGAGCGCAACCGTTCGGGCATCCGGTCATGCGGATGGTGATGTTCGCGTCGCGCAAGCCGAACCGGTCAAGCTCGTCCTCCAGCCGCGTGACCAGATCGGGCAGATAGCGTTCGCTTTCGGCCAGGGCCAGCCCGCAGGTCGGCAGCGCGACGCAGGCCATCGCATGGCGCCGCAGGCCGCTGACAGGCCGGTCCAGACCATATTCCGCCAGTAGCGATTCGATGCGGGGACGATCGGCCGGCGGAATATCGGCCAGCACCAGGTTTTGGTTGGCCGTCATGATGAACCGCCCGGTCCCCAGGACGGCAATCGCATGCAGCCCGGCCATCGCCTTGCCTTGGATGCGGCCATTTTCAATAAATACCGTCATATGCGACGTGCCGTCCGGGGACTCCGCCCAACCCGCCCGGTCGCCGGTCGAGGTGAACGCGAACGCCTTCGCGGGCGCCAGTTTCACCGTCAGGCGGTCGTTGACCAGCGCCACGAACCGGTCCAGCCCCATGTCGTCGATGGTATATTTCAGGCGCGCATGTTTGCGGTTGGACCGGTCGCCGTGGTCGCGTTGCACGGTCACGATCTTTTCCGCGACGTCGATGGCGTCGGCTGCCTTGCAAAATCCGATCGTGTCGCCGATGCGCGGATAGGTATCCGGCTCGCCGTGGGTCATGCCCATGCCGCCACCGACAACCACATTATAGCCCAGGATTTCGCCTTGCTCGACGATTGCGATCAATCCCAGATCGTGGGCGAACACATCGACGTCGTTATACGGCGGCAGGGCGATGGCGATCTTGAACTTGCGGGGCAGATAGGTTCGCCCCAGAATCGGTTCGTCTTCCACCGCGCCGCCGGCGATCTTCTCCTCGCCCAGCCAGATCTCGTGCCACGCTCGGGTGCGCGGCAGCAGATGCGCCGACAGGTCGCGGGCCAGCGTGGCGATCGCGGTCTGCAAATGCGGCTGCCAGGGGGCGACGGTGGCGATCACGTTGCGGTTGACGTCGCCGCAGGCGGCGATCGTGTCCAGCGCCACCGCGTCCAGGCCCTGCATCAGCGGCCGCAGATTGCCTTTCAGAATGCCATGAAACTGCACGGTTTCCCGCGTAGTCAGGCGGATCGTTCCGTTCGCACGCTCCCGCGCCAGCGTCTCGATCGCCAGCCATTGCGCCGGAGTGACGATGCCGCCGGGCACCCGCATCCGAACCATGAAGCTGAACGCTTTTTCCATCCGCTGCTTGCCGCGTTCGGCGCGCAGGTCGCGATCGTCCTGCTGATAGAACCCGTGGAATTTCGTCAACTGGGTGTCGTCGTCCGCCAGCGCGCCGGTTTCGGCGACCGTCAGACCGTCGGCGATGGTGCCGCGCAGCAGATTGCTCGCCGCCTTGATCCGTTCGTTCGCGGAGAGGGGCCGTTCGATGTCCATGCCGGATATTCCTAGTAAACGTCGCGCAGATAGCGTCCGTCGCGGCGGATCGCGTCCAGTTCCGCCTTCGCCGCCGCTTCGTCCTGGTGTCCCTGGTCGGCCAGGATTCGCAGCACCGTCGCGTGCACGTCCTTGGCCATCGCGTTGGCATCGCCGCAAACGTACAGCGCCGCACCGTCCTTCAGCCACGCATACAGATCGCGCCGTACGTCCCAGAGCGTATGCTGCACATAGCGCTTCTCCGGTCGATCGCGGGAAAATGCGACGTCCAGCCGGGTCAGCAGCTTGCTTTGCAGCCAATCCTGCATTTCCAGTTGATACAGAAAGTCGTGCGTGTAGTTGCGATGGCCGAACACCAGCCAGTTGCGGCCGGTCGCACCGGTCGCCTCGCGCTCTTGCAGGAAGCCACGGAACGGCGCGACGCCGGTGCCGGGTCCGACCATGATAACGGGCCGGCCGTTGTCCGCGGGCAGGCGGAAATGAGGGTTCGGCCTCAGGAAGACGTTCAGCCTGTCTCCCTCGCGATGGCGTTCGGCGATATCGATGGACGCGACGCCCGCACGCGCCCGCCCGTGGGAAATGTAGCGCAGCGCGGCGACCAGAAGATGCGCTTCCTCGCCCACGGATTTACGGCTGGACGCGATCGAGTAGTAGCGCGGGGGCAGGGGGCGCAACAATGCGGTCAGTTGCGCCGCTGTCAGCGCGCCGGGTGCGGTTTCCAGCAGATCGAGGATCTGCCGTCCCTCCGCCCAGTCCGCCGGCAGCGGGGCGGTCCCGGTTTCCCGAGCGAAGTCCGCCATCTGTCCGACGGTCAGCGTCGCGATGTCCAACCGTCCGGTCAGCGCCTGGAACAGCGTCTCGTCGCCGGCAAGCCCAGCGGCTTTCATTACCGCTTCGGCAAGCGCCGGATCGTTGGTCGGGACAACGCCCAGCGAGTCGCCCGGCTCATACAGAATGCCCGACCCTTCCAGCGACACCGCGACGTGATGCGTGTCCGACGACGACCGGCTGCCGCTGAGGCGGATGTGTTCGGAAATTTCCGCCTCGAACGGGCGTGTCCGGGTCGGGGCATCGGCGCCGGGACGAGCGAAATCGACGTGAATGACCGAGGCGCCCTCCGCCGGGGCAGCGGTTTCGGCGTTCAACCGATCGAGCGTGGCGCCGATCCAGCCCGAGGCCGCTTTCTCATATTCGAGGTCGCACTCGATCCGGTCGGCGATCCGCGCACCCCCCAGCGCGGCCAGTCGCTCATCCAGAACACGGCCGGTTTCGCAAAACCGAGCATAGGCCCGGTCGCCCAGGGCGAGCACCGCGAACCGCGTCTTGTCGAATCTGGGCGCATCGCCGGCCAGCAGTGCCTCATAAAAATCGGTGGCACGTTGCGGCGGGTCGCCTTCGCCCCAGGTGGCGGCGACAATCAATAAATTCTCGCAGGCGGCCGCTTGCGCGGGGGTGAAATCGGCCATGTCGGCCACTTTCGGTGCAAATCCGAGTTTGGCGGCGGCTTTCCGGATCTGCGCCGCCAGTGTTTCCGCGTTGCCCGATTCGGTCCCGAACAGGATCGTCAACGGCGCCCGTTTGGCCGGCGGCGCGGCGGGCGATACCGCCTGCGGATCGTTCGCCGCCTGAAGCCCGGCCAGATATCCAGACAGCCACGCGCGCTGTTCTGCTGTCGTCACCGACATCACCCGGTTCAGCGCGGCGATCTGGTCTTCCCGGAACGGGGCGGTGTTTGGCAGCATCGGGGCGGTCTGCATGTCGGTTCCTTCAGCCATTCGCGCGGGTAAGCTTCCATACCTGCCAGAAGGGCATCCCGCGGATCGACCGGACAAGTCTTTCCATGGAAGCGGCATACCTCGCGGCAGGCGAAAAGCTTCAACGCCACCTCTGAAGAGGATATTTTTCTAAAAACCGCAAGAGTATCAGCAAAATAAAGAAGATATTTGCTACCACGCTGTCGCAAACAGCAGTGGCTTTCCCTATCGTCGCCAGGAATGAAAAATTCACCCTCATGTTGCCAGCGGCCGGTCCGCCCACCATGGTGCGTGTCTTGAACCCGACCACGCCGAGGCAACGATGGACGACGATTTCCGCAAGGCCGCTTTGGACTACCACCGCCTTCCACGGCCTGGAAAACTGTCGGTCGAGCCGACCAAGCGCATGGCCACGCAGCGCGACCTCGGCCTTGCCTATTCCCCCGGAGTCGCCGCCGCCTGCGAGGCGATCGTGGCCGATCCGAATACGGCGTACGACTACACCGTGCGGGGCAATCTGGTCGCGGTGATCACCAACGGCACCGCCGTCCTCGGCCTTGGCAATATCGGCCCGCTGGCCAGCAAGCCGGTGATGGAAGGCAAGGCGGTTCTGTTCAAGAAATTCGCCGGCATCGACGTGTTCGATATCGAGGTCGATGCCGCCGACCCGGCCAAATTCTGCGATGTGGTCGCCGCCCTGGAACCCACGTTCGGCGCGATCAATCTGGAAGACATCAAGGCGCCGGAATGCTTCGCCATCGAGGCGGAATTGCGCGCTCGGATGAGTATTCCGGTGTTCCACGACGATCAGCACGGCACCGCGATCACCGTCGCCGCCGCCGTCCGCAACGGGCTGCTGTTGCAAGGCAAGGAAATCGCCGATGTCAAACTGGTGACCTCCGGCGCCGGCGCGGCGGCTTTGGCCTGCGTCGATCTGCTGGTATCCATGGGATTGCGGCCGGACAACGTCACGTTGACGGATATCAAGGGCGTTGTGACCAAAGACCGGCCGGACATGCTGGCGAACATGGCTCGGTATGCCCGCGACACCAACGCCACGACATTGAAAGACGCGCTGCCCCGTTGCGACATCTTCATGGGCCTGTCCGCCCCGCGCGTCCTGAAAGCGGAATGGCTGGCGCTGCTGGCGGAAAAGCCGCTGATCCTGGCGCTGGCCAATCCCGAACCCGAGATCGATCCGGCCCTTGTGCTGGCCGCGCGCCCGGACGCGATCGTCGCGACCGGCCGCAGCGACTATGCCAACCAGGTCAACAACGTTTTGTGTTTTCCGTTCATCTTCCGCGGCGCGCTGGATGTCTGGGCTACGACAATCAATGAAGCGATGAAGATTGCCGCCGTGGAAGCCATCGCCAAACTTGCCCGGGCCGAGGCCAGCGAGGTGGTCGCCGCGGCCTATGGCGGTGTCGCCCCGGTGTTTGGGCCGGATTACATCATTCCCAAACCCTTCGACCCCCGGCTGATCCTGGAAATCGCGCCCGCTGTTGCCCGCGCCGCCGTCGCGAGCGGCGTCGCTCGGCGGCCGATCGCCGATTTCGCCGCCTATCAGCGCGATCTGGAACGCTTCGTCTTCCGATCCGGCTACCTGATGCGGCCGGTGTTCGAGGCTGCGATGCGCGATCCCAGGCGCGTTGTCTTCGCCGAGGGGGAGGACGAGCGCATTTTGCGTGCGGCGCAAACCCTGGTTGATGACAACATCGCCCGGCCCATCCTGCTGGGCCGCCGCGATGTCATCGCCGCCAAGGTGCGGGACATGGGCCTGCGGATGGATTTGGGCAAAGCCGTGCAGGTGTTGGACCCGGCGGCCGATCATGGCGTGTTCGATAGGCTCGTGCCGGAATATCAGCGCCTGTCCGGACGACGCGGCACGCCTCCGGACCCGGCGGCACGGCGCATGGCCACGCGCCCGTCGGTGGCGGCGGCGATGCTGCTGCACGACGGGCAGGCGGATGCGGCGATCTGCGGCGGCACCGGCGGCTGGTGGCGGCAAATTCAGTATATTCTGCCGATTATTCCACGCCGTCCGGAGGTGAAGCGCGTCTATGCGCTGTCCTGCCTGATCGTTCCCAGCGGCGTGGTGTTTATCTGCGACACGCATATGGTCACCGACCCGGCCGCCGAACAGATTGCCGAGATGACCTTGCTGGCCGCCGAAGCTCTGCGCGGGTTCGGGCTGACCCCAAAGGCCGCGCTTGTGTCGCATTCCAGTTTCGGCGCCAGCGACAGCGCATCCGCTCGGAAGATGCGCCAGGCCCTGCACCTGATCCGGGCGCGGGCACCCGGCCTGGAGATCGACGGGGAGATGCATGCCGACGCCGCCCTGGTGCAGGCGATCCGCGACAAGGCGGTGCCGGACAGCCGGCTGACCGGCACCGCCAATCTGCTTATCATGCCGACCCTGGATGCCGCCAATATCTCATTCAACCTGCTGAAAGCAGCCGCCGACGGGTTGCCGGTTGGGCCGATCCTGCTGGGCATGTCAAAGCCGATCCACGTCGTTGTGCCAAGCGTGACCGCGCGCGGGATTGTCAATCTAAGCGCGTTGGCGGTGGTGGAGGCGCAGGAGCAAGCGAGCGTGCCGGGCTGATGCTCTGGCTTTTACTGGGTGCGGCGGTGCTGTTCGTCCTGGTGGGCGGGATGCGGGCGTTCGAGACAGCGTCGGTCACCACCATCAAGTCGCTGTTCGGCTGGATCGCCGCGCTGGGTGGGCTGAGCCTTGCGTTGATGCTGATCCTGACCGGGCGCGGCGGCATCGCGTTGGGGGCGCTGACGCTGTTCGGCCCGCTGATCTATCAAAAGTGGCAGGCAGGCCGGGGCAGGCGGCCCAGTGGACCGAACGGTCATGCGGGCCGCACTCGCTCTGGCCCCATGACCCGCGATGAGGCCTGTCAGGTTCTCGGTGTGGCCCCGAATGCACCGGAAAAGGCCATCCGGGACGCGCATCGCCGCCTGATGCGGGCCGCTCACCCCGACGCCGGCGGGTCCGATTGGCTGGCCGCCCGGATCAATCAGGCGCGCGATGTTCTGCTTGGGTAGGCACGCGGCCTGACGGCGACGCGACCGGACGCACAGCCGCCTTCGCCCCGGACGGCGGACCAGCTCCGCGATCGCTGCCGGCTTTTCCGCACGTTACGGTTTGCGCATCAGCGTATTGCTGGGCAGAGTCTTGTCCATGACCTTGCGGGCCTGTTCGGCGCCGGTCACTGGCAGGCCCCGCGGGTTCAACAGCCCAGTCTGCACCAGAACCGAGGCCTGATCCCAGTAAATATGCTCATGAACCAGTTTGTCGCCCTGAAACTGGACAATCGCGATCATCGGGATTTCAACCGAATGTCCAGTCGGCGCGATACCGGGCAGCATCCAGCCGATTTCCGTCGTGTGGGTAAAGCGCACCACGAATTCATCGACAATCCGGTCGGTGCCGACTGTCCGGCTGACCGGGATCATGGCGAAATCGGGCGGATTGGCGCCGATGAAATGATTTGCATAAAACTGCTTCAGCGCGTCGTGTCCGACCCCGCCCGTCATGGTGGGGATGTGGTTCACATACGGTTCGGCGACCATCGTTGCCATCGTGGCATCGACATCCCGTGTTTCGAACTCATACCGGCAATGCGCTTCCCATAAGGCAACCAGATCGTGACCTGTCATGTAAAATTCCCCCTGCGATCGGCGATAGCGCGTATCGCGCGGCGGTGCGGCCCCGCCGGCACGATCGTCATGCCTGATACGCCAGGCGCAGGCCGGGTTCATCCCACTGCATCGCGACAAGCTGCCCGGTGCCCGACAATGTCATATAAGCGGTGCGCAAATCGGGGCCGCCGAAACAAATATTCGTGCAGAACATATCAGGCATCGGCACCTGCCGCAGCAGTGCCCCCGCGGGAGACACGACGCTGACAGACCCGTTCACCAGGGTTGCCACACACACATTGCCGGCGCCGTCCACCGCCAGGCTGTCGAAGCGCTGGAAACCGCCCAGCCCGACCATCAGCCGCCCGCCATGCGGCGACGGGAATGGCGCCTTGCCCAGAACGCCCGGCGACAGCACATCGAAGGCCCACAGCCGGGCGGTTTCGGTTTCGGCGACGTACAGCGTCCTGCCATCCGGCGACAGGCCGATGCCGTTCGGCGTCAGGATCGGATGCACCACCTCGGCGATTCCCGACCCGTCCGCCCTGGCGTAATAGACGCCGCCCCAGTCGCGGTCGCGCGCCCTGGCCTTACCCAGATCGGTGAAGTAAAATCCGCCCAGTCCATCGAAGACGATATCGTTCGGTCCCAGCAGGCGATGGGCGCCGCAACGGTCGTATAACACGGTAACGGCGCCCGACACCGGGTCGATCCGTTCGATCCGGCCACCGGCGTAATCCGACGCCGGACCCGCCGGGCGCAGCAGGTTCATCTCGGTTCGCCATTGAAAACCGCCGTTGTTGCAGACGTAGAACGCCCCGTCCGGTCCGATCGCCAATCCGTTCGGTCCGCCGCCGGTATGGGCGACAACCTCGGTCCGGCCGTCCGGATGGACGCGGGTGACCGTTTGCCGCTCGATCTCCACTAGCACAACCGAACCGTCCTTCATGGCCACCGGCCCTTCCGGAAACCGCAAACCCGTCGCGACAACGCTTATTTCGCTCATGATGTTCCCCCGTCGATGCCGGACACGATACGGCGCTGGAGGGACAAAGCAATCCGCCGGGCGCAACGGGTCACGGCCAAAGCCGGCTCCCGGCATTGGCACGTTCCCGGCTTGATGTTCGACCCGGCACCCTTTATGCTGCCCCTTAATGCGAATGATTCGCAATTAAGGAGGCGTCCAGCCATGGCGCGAGAAAGCCTTATAGCCCGCCGCTGCGAACGTGCCGTCGTCACGGCGTATAGCGAATTACGGCAGATCGGGTCCGGCGACATGGCCGCCTTTCAGGCCTGCACCGCGTTATACCGCATTCATCATCCGGAAGCCTCGATCGGCGAGGCGAGGCGTCTGGTCGCGGAGTGGATCGATCATCATCTGGTCCGCGATGCCACTGGCCCGACCGCCGGTTGCGACTGCGGCTGACCGGCGGGCGCGCGTTTCGGCCATCGCCCAGCCCAGCAGAACAAAGAACCAGCCGCCCATCGGCATGCCGGAAAAAGCGCTGGTGGACTGCACCGGCCACAATTGGACGAACAGCGCCGCGAACAACGCGACCCTCACCGGATCCGGATCGCGCCACAGGCCGCGCCCAAGCGGCAGCAGCCACGCCAGGGCGGTGGCGCCGAACAGGGCCAGCCCGATGAATCCGCCGTCGTCCAGCGCCTGAAAATAGAAATTATGCGGATGATCCCAGCAGATCGCCGCGCCGCCGCCATCGGGTTGTGTGCCGTCGAAGCTGGGGCGGAAGTTCTCCGGCCGGGGGCAGCCCGTGCCAAAGCCATCGTAGCCGAGGCCGGTTATGGGGTTGTGTTCGCCGATTTCCAGCGCCCGCGCGTAAAGCTGCCCATAGGGCGACACCGCGAAGTGCTCCATTTGGGCAGAGAATTTCTGCACCAGCCGGTAATAGGCGTTCGGGGCCACGACGGGGGAGGCGACCAGCAGCAGCGCGCCGGCCGCCGCGGCCGCCAGCACCAGGGGCCGCAGCCTGGGCAGCAGCACCGCCACGATTCCCAGTCCGGCGACCGCCAGCACCAGCGGCATCCGCTGGCCGATCATCACCATGATAAGAACGCTGCCCAATAGCAGCGCATACGCCCCCGCCCTGGCCGTTGGTCCCGGCCGGCCGAGCAGGGCGGCGACGGGGGGCAGAATGGCGGGCAGGACGATTCGGGCCATGGGCGGGCCGGCCCGCTCGAACCCGAATGGGCCGGTCAGCACGCCCTCGCCGCCGCGCGGCCAGCCGATCAGGTTCCGGCCTGAAATCGCCTGAACGATGCAGTTCAGCGCGATCCAGGCGGCCGAGGCGGCGACCATTCGGTAAAACCAGAGCCTGGCCGGCTGGGTCCGCAGCACCCAGTGTTCCATTGCCGCCGCCAGCAGCAAAAAGCGCGCGGTCGCCAAAGCCTGCACAAAGGAATGCGGGCCGCCTTCGCCGAGGCCGAGGGCAGGGACGGGCGCTGAACAGATCGTCAGCCAAAGCCACCACGCGCCGGCCACCCAAAGCCACCGCGTCCGCAGCCAGGCCCAGTCGCGCGTCGCGGCGGATCGCAGCAGGAAGCACAGATCGGCCAGCCCGATCGCCACCTCGGCCACACCATGTGCGTGCATCAGCAGCAACGGCAGCAGCAGCACGCTGTATAGTGCGATGCGCGTCAGGATGGTGGCGGGGCGGGATTCTGCGGTGGCGCTCATGCGGTGCTTGGTGCCAGCGCCGGGGCCGTGGGACAAGGGGAGGTTGCCAGGTCCGGCGGGACAATCGGCGATGGGTTCCCTGGCAGGGTTTCTCGCGGCTGGGTTTCTCGCGGCTGGGTTTCCGGCGGCTTCGTCGCCCGCCCGGCCCGCCCCTCCGGCGTCTGGGTCAGGCCCAATCGTGGCATGACCCGAACGCCGGCCGAGGCTGGATTATTACGCGCCGGATTGGCTGGCGGCGGCGCGCTTAACCGAGACGATACCGGCGGTTATCGTCTATGGCCGGTAGCGCAAAATTTTATGGGGCCGTTTTTCGACAGCCGGTCAGGCCGCGAAGCTGTATTCGCCGCCGCGGGCGATTGCCGCCTTGTACGCCGGACGCGCCTGGAACCGCCGCACCCACGCAGCGACATTCGGAAAGGCATCGCGGCTCAGCCGGGCGACCACGATTTCCCCCACGAAGCTCATTTGAATATCGGCAGCGGTCAGGTCGTTGCCCAAAAGATACGCGCGGCCTTTCAGGCTGGCGTCGATGTAACCGATGTGATTGGCGATTTCGCTGTCGATCCGCGGCGCGAGCGGCGCGCCGGCCTCACCCAAGCGGGAGACATAGAGTTGCAGCATCATGGGCAGCATCGCCGACCCTTCGGCGAAGTGCAGCCACTGCACGTATTCGTCATAAGCCGGGGTGGATGCGTCCGGTTGCAGCCGGCCGCCGCCATGACGGCGAACGATATAATCGATAATGGCCCCGGATTCGATGATAACGCGGCCGTTGTCGGACACGACCGGCGACTTGCCCAGGGGATGAATGGCCTTCAGTTCGGGCGGGGCGAGCCGGGTCTGCGCATCCCGACGGTATTGCGCGATTTCATAAGGGACGCCGAGTTCTTCAAGAAGCCACAGAATACGCTGAGACCGCGAGTCGTTCAGGTGATGAACGGTGAGCATGGACGTTTCCTTTTAGATGCGAATGCGGTTTTGTAAGCCAATCGCGTGCCGGACGCCACTGGCCGCGAAGCGCCACAGCGGCATGGACAGCGGCGCCGCGGATGGGTATCGGGCTGCATTCGATTGCCCGGAGGCTTGCCGATGTCCGACGTTCCGCCCGACCGCCTGTCCAACGACCCCGCCAGCACGTTCTACGATGAAGACGTGCTGCGCCGTGGCATCGGCATCCGCTTCAAGGGTGCGGAAAAGACCAACGTGGAGGAATACTGCGTCAGCGAAGGCTGGGTCCGCGTTGCCGTCGGCAAAACCCTCGATCGCCGGGGTAAGCCGATGACGATGAAAGCCAGCGGATCGGTCGAGCCATATTTCCGCGACACCCCGCCGGAATAGATCACACCGCGATTATCGAATCGCTGTAGGCGGCGACAAGCCGGTCGTGGGTCAAAAGCCGCAGCGGAACCGTCATGGCCTGGGCGATCAGCATGCGATCGAACGGATCGGCATGCAGTTGCGGCAGCGCTTCGGCCTCGACGGCCTGTGTCGCCGAGATATCCAGCACCGTGAATCCCGCGCTCCGGAAATAGCCCAGCGCGTCCTGGCCGGAGATCGGCATATCGTCGGGACCGCCACGGGCCAGCGTATGCTTGACGGCGATTTCCCAGATTGTCGCGGTGCTAACGACGATTTCATTGTCCGGATCGTCGATCAGGGTGCGAGCCTTTGCCGACAGTTTAGGGTGATCGGCGATGGCCCACAGCGCGATGTGGGTATCGAGCAGCAACCTCATGCGGCGGGGCCGGCAAACAGGAGCGCGATGGCGGCGTTGTCCGCGTCGATGTCGTCGGGAACCGCGAACTTGCCCTTGGCGATGCCGATGCGCTTTCCCGCGCGTACCGCGGCTATGGCGACCAGCCGAGCGGCTGGGCGGCCGTTGCGGGCGATGATAACCTCTGCTTCGGCGCCGGTTTCGACCGACTCCACAAGGCGGGACAAGTTGGATTTGGCTTCCAGCATGTTGAACACCGGCATTCGCTCATTTCCTAGCCAGACCAGACCAACCTAAGTCCACGGCACGGGTTTTTCAAGTGGTATATTCCGTCGTGCGCTGCGGCGGCGGAACGTGGTAACATTGGCCGGACGTGAACCCGCACCAGGAAACCATCCATGTCAGCGACGACGGCGGCGCCCTTCGATCCTCGTGACCCGGCCTTTGTCGGCAATCCGTATCCGGTTTTCCGCCGCATGAGGGCCGCCGCGCCAGTGCTTCAGGCCGGTCCTGGACGTTGGTTCATCACCGGTTACGACGATACAGCGCTGGTGCTGCGCGACCGCCGGTTCGGCAAGAATTTCGACGATGCCGATATGCTGATGGGCCGCTTCGGCCCAACCGCGATGCAGGAGCCGGCGGTGCTATCGCTGTCGCATATGATGCTGATGCGCGATCCGCCCGATCACACCCGCCTGCGCGGCCTTGTCGCCAAGGCCTTCACCGCCCGGCGGATCGAGGCGATGCGCGGCTACGTTCAGGGTTTGACAGACGGCTTGCTCGATAAGGTCATCCCGTCCGGGCGCATGGACGCCATTCGCGACCTCGCGTTCCCGCTGCCCGTGCTGGTGATTTGCGAGCTCCTCGGCATTCCGGAAGAAGACCGCGCGCATTTTGTCACTGGGTCCAGTTCCGGCGCGGCCTTGTTGAACCCAACGCCGCCGACACGGGCTGAAATCGACGAGGCCAACGAGGGCACCCTGGCAGCGGCCGCGTATTTCGATGCCTTGTTCGAGCGGCGGCGGCGCGAACCGCAAGACGATCTGATCACGCAACTGGTGCAGGCCGAGGAAGCAGGCGACCGGCTGACCATGGCGGAGTTGAACGCCAATGTCAGTCTGTTGTTCGCCGCCGGGCACGAAACGACCGTCAACCTGATCGGTAACGGATTTCTGGCGCTGCTGCGCGACCCGGCCCAATGGCGGATGCTGCGCGACGATCCGTCGCTGATTCCGAACGCGATCGAGGAAATCCTTCGCTACGAAGCGCCGGTTCAGGTGGTCGCTCGGTCGGTGATGGAACCGCTTGAACTCAGCGGCGTCAGGCTGGAACCAAACGCCCTTGTGCTGGCGCTGGTCGGCGCGGCGAATCGCGACCCGGCCGTGTTCGAGGAGCCGGATCGCTTCGACGTCGGCCGCAAGGACCTGCGCCCGCTATCGTTCGGCGGCGGGATTCATTTCTGCCTGGGCGCGCAACTTGCCCGGATCGAAGCAGCGGTGGTGTTTGAAACCGTCCTGCGGCGTCTGCCGGAGCCAAGGCTGGAGGCACCTGACGCCCTGACCTGGCGAACCAGCTTTACGCTGCGCGGACTGACCAGCCTGCCCATTGCCTGGGGGTGACCGGCACCCTGCCAGGCAAGGCGGCATAGGGCGGATCGTAGCAAGCAACCGGTGGCATCTATTTGTGCTAAGCTACAATAGCGCATAGCCGGGTTCGTCACCGGATAATCGCCATCCCGCCGGCGCGCCTCCGTGGTTATTCTTGTCGCCACCTTACAGCCATGTAATGCTTGGGGGAGCCTCTCGATCAACGAAGAGGCGAACAGGAGGACGCGCCATGAACACACGGGACATAAAAAGACGGGCATTTCTGGCTACCTCGGCCGCCGTGGCGACATCGGCCGTTGCGCTTGGGCGCGCGGCGGCTGCCACGGTTCCGCTTCTGGGAGAAACCGGCGACCCGCTGCCAGTGCCTTACACCGACGCGCTGCCGCTGGGTCCGCTTCCCGGCTCGCGCTATCCAGACACGCACATCGAGGCCCTGGATAAGCGATTCAAGGGCAGTCCGGGAACCGGCGCGGTGGAACGCGTGGCAACCGGCTTTCGTTGGGCTGAAGGACCGGCGTATTTCCGGGCCGGCCGTTACCTGATCTTCAGCGACATCCCGAACAACCGGCAGATGCGGCTGACGGAAGACGACAACCATCTCAGCGTATTCCGTTCGCCGTCCTATAATTCCAATGGCAGTACCGTTGACCGACAGGGCCGTCTGGTGACCTGTCAGCATGGCGGGCGGCGGGTTGTGCGAACCGAATTCGACGGCACAATAACAATTGTCGCGGATTCCTATAATGGCAAAAAGCTCAATTCGCCGAACGATGTTGTTGTGGCCTCGGACGATTCGATCTGGTTCAGCGATCCGTCATACGGTATCGGCGGCAATTATGAAGGTCTGCAGGCACCGCAGGAACAGGCTACACACAACGTTTACCGTGTGGATGCGCAGAGCGGGGCAGTGAAGATGGTGGTTGACGACTTCACCCAGCCGAACGGGTTGGCCTTCTCCCCAGACGAAAAAAAGCTATACATCATCGATAGCGGTATCACGCACGGCGGACCCGCGCATATTCGTGTATTCGACGTAGATGTTGGGTCGGGCAAGCTGACCAACAGCAAGGTCTTCGCCGAGGGTTTTGCGCCTGGCTTTACCGACGGTATGCGCGTCGATGTCGAGGGTTCGGTCTGGTGCAGCATGGGTTGGGGCGATCCCAAGGAAGACGGGGTACGCTGCTATGCGTCGAACGGCGATCTGATCGGCAAGGTTCATCTTCCCGAGACCTGCGCCAATCTTACGTTTGGCGGTTTGTTACATAATCGACTTTACATGTGCGCCAGTACGTCGATTTACGCACTGTATGTCAATACGCAGGGTGCGGCCGTTCCATAACGCATCGACGTCAGGCATCGGCTGGACGGCTCATCTTTTAAGGATGAGCCGTCCCTAGAACAGGCCTAACCGCTTTAAAATCGGCGGGACGTCCTGGGTATAAGGTCAATGCCCAGTTCGGCTGTGCGTTTCTTGTCTGGCCGATCCACCGAACCGCCGCTTCGCGGATTCCCGGATCGTCTGGAACACGGCATACAGCATCGGGATCAAGAAGACACCGATCGAACTGGCAACGATCATTCCGGCGAACACGGCTGTTCCCACCGCGCGCCGGCTCAGCATCGCGGCACCATCCGCCCAGACCAGCGGGATAAGCCCAAAGATAAATGCGATCGAGGTCATCATCACCGCCCTGATCCGCATTCGGGCACCCAGCGCCGCCGCGTCCCGGATCGAAAGCCCGGCTTCCCGTTGCTCCTTGGCGAATTCGACGATCAAAATCCCATTCTTCGCCGCCAGCGCGATCAGCACCACCATCCCGATCTGCGCATAAAGATCGAGCGACAATCCAGCGATTTGCAATCCGAAGAATGCACCCAGCACACCCACGGTTACCGAAAGCAGCACCGGGATGGGGATCATCCAACTCTCATACAGCGCGACCAAAAACAGGTAGGCGAACAGTACAGCCAAAGCCAGGATGAAGCCGGTTTGACCGGACGCTTCCCGTTCCTGATAGGCAGTGCCGGTCCATTCGTACGTATAACCCGGCGGCAGTGTTGTGCGCGAAAGCTGATCCATCGCCAGCAGCGCGTCGCCGGATGACACCCCCGGCTTCGGACTGCCGTTAATCGTCACGCTCCGGTAATTGTTGTACCGGCTGATAACCTGCGGGCCGAGCTGGATGCGGACATCGGCAATGGCCCGCAGCGGCACCATCTCGCCCCGGTTATTTCGCACGTAAATCTTATAGATCGCTGCCGGGTCGCTGCGATCCGCCGCCTCGGCCTGGATGTTGACCTGCCAGGTCCGCCCATAAAGATTGAAATCGTTGACGTAATATCCGCCAAGCGTCGTCTGTAGCGCGTTGAACACCGCGGAAATCGACAATCCGAGGGCCTGAGCCTTCTCCCGGTCGATTTCCAGCCAGATCGATGGATTGGACGCGGTGAAGGTGGAAAACACCCGGTTGAGCCGGGGGTCGCGATTGGCCGCCGCGATCATTCCCTGCATCACGCTCGCCATTTCCTCGGGCGGACGGCCTTCCAGGTTTTCCAACTGGTATTCGAACCCGCCGCTGGTGGACAAACCGATGATCGGCGGCAGATTGAACGGAAATACCGTCGCCGAACGAATCGTCTGCGCCGCGCCGAATATCTTACCCAGCACGGTGCGTACACTATTCTCGGCCCCTGGCCGGTCCCGGAATGGCTTCAGCCGGGTGACCAGGAAGGCCGCGTTCGGCTGATTGCCGCCATCCAGCAAGGAAAATCCGACGATCGACAGCACTGCCTCCACCTGCGGCATCGGGCGGATCAAACTCTCCACCTGTTCGACCACCGCTCGGGTTCGCTCGACCGAGGCGCCATCGGGAAGCTGAACCACCGTGAAGATCGCACCCTGATCTTCCTCTGGCAGAAACCCGGTCGGCGTGATCCGGTCCATCAGCACAATGCCAATGCCGGCGGCGGCAATCGCCAGCAGCGAAAGCGCGGCCAGGCGCAACAACCGGTTGACGACGCTGGAATATCCATCCCGGACCTTATCGATCCCGGTCAGCATCCAGCCCACTGGCCCACGCGGCCGGCCGCCATGGCGCAAAAACAGCGCGCACAACGCGGGCGACAAGGTCAGCGCGATAATCGCCGACAGCAGCATCGATATGCTGATCGTCACCGCGAACTGGCGGAACAACGTTCCCGACAATCCCGGAATGAACGCGACCGGCACGAAAACCGACAGCAGAACCAGGGAAATCGCGATCACCGGACCGGTGATCTGAGCCATCGCCTTTTTCGTCGCGTCGCCCGGCGACAGATCGGGTTCCTCCGCCATGACCCGTTCGACGTTTTCCACGACCACAATGGCATCGTCCACCACCACGCCGATGCCAAGCACCATCGCCAGCAGCGAAATCGTGTTGGCCGAGAAGCCGAAGGCCAGCAGCGCCGCGAACGTGCCGATCAGGCTGACCGGAATGGCCACCATCGGAATAATGGTCGCCCGCACGCTGCCCAGGAACACGAACACCACCGCCACGACCAGCACGAATGCAATCGTCAGCGTCTTCACCACCTCGTCGATCGTGGACGAAACGAACGTGCTGCTGTCGTAGAACACCCTGGCTTTCAGCCCGTCCGGGAACCGTGTCGATAGAACGTCGAGGGCCGCCCGGACGCGGGCCGATGTCTGCACCGCGTTCGCGCCCGGAGCCAGATAAATACCGATCGAAACCGCCGGGTTGCCATTCAGCCGGCTCATTGTATCGCTGTTGGCGGCCCCCAGTTCGGTCCGGGCCACGTCCTTGATCCGCAGCACCGACCCATCGGGATTGGCTCTGATCACGATCTCCCCAAACTGCTTGGGTGTCGTCAGCCGCCCTTGCGTTTGCACGCTGAGCTGGAACTGTGTCGCGTCGCTGGTCGGCCGGGCGCCGATGCGTCCGACCGCTGCCTGAACGTTTTGCGATTGAATGACCGCGATAATGTCCGACGGTGCCAGATTGAGCGCGACCAGACGGTCCATGTCGAACCAGATACGCATCGAGTAATCGAGCCGGCCGAACAGCGTCGCGTCGCCCACGCCGGGCACCCGTGTCAATCGGTCCAGCACATTGATTGTCACGTAATTGCTGATGAACAGCGGGGTCTGCTTGCCCTCGGCGCTGTAGAACTGCAGAAACTCCAAAATCGCGGCGGAACGCTTGCGAACCGTCAATCCGTATTGCTGAACCTCGGGCGGCAGCCGGGCGATGGCCTGTTGAACCCGATTGTTGACATTGACCGTGTCGATGTCCGGATTGGTCCCCAACTCGAAGCTGACGTTCAGCGAATAGCTGCCGTCGTTCGCGCTGTTGGACTTCATGTAAATCATCTTGTCCACGCCGACGACCGTCGCTTCCAGCGGCTGTGCGACAGTCGCTTCCACCACCGCGGCCGATGCACCGGTGTACGTGGTGGAAACCGTCACCTGCGGCGGAACGATATCGGGAAACTGCGATACCGGAATGCGCAACAGCGACAACGCCCCGGCCAGGGTCAGCAGAATGGCGATGACGACCGCAAGTCTCGGTCGTTCGACGAATACCGAGGAAATCATGCTAGGACTTGCCCGCGCTCTGCGCCGTGGGCGGTGGAGTAGCCGGGCCGGGGCTGACCTCGATGCCTGGGCGTACGCGCTGGATTCCTTCGGTCACGACCATTTCGCCGTCCTTCAGGCCACCGGCAACGACAGCCGTGCCAGGGGTGGATTGCCCTAACTGGATGCGGCGCTGTTCCACCTTGTTGTCCGCACCGACGACATACACATAATCGCCCTGCTGGTCGGACAGCACAGCTTTCCGTGGAATGCCCAGCGCAATGACAGGCTGGACGCCTTCCACCAGCACCGACACGAACGCCCCGTCCACCAGGGACCGCTCCACCGGTTGACCGGCAATCGCCTGACCGCGAACCGGATTGGCGATCCTTGCCCGCAGCAAAATCGTGTCGGTGGTCGCCGAAACGGTCGGATCGACGTAATCGATTTTTCCGTCGCTGTCGTACAGCGATCCGTCCGCCAGTCGCAGCTTGACCACGACCGCGTTGCTGCCGCCCTTGCCGCCGTACCGCTTTTGCAATTCCGTCAGCGTGCGCGCCGCCACCGGGAAAAGCACGTACATCGGATCCTGGCTGACGATCGTGGCCAACGGTCCCGAACTGGGCGATACCACGTTGCCGGCCGTGATGCTGGTCCGGCTGATCTTGCCGGCAACCGGCGCCCGGATTTCAGTATAGGCCAGATTGATCTGCGCGGCCCGCAACTGCGCCTGCGCCGCAAGCACCTGTGCCGCGAGCGAGCGCTGGTTGGCAACCGCGTCATCGACGTTAGATCGTTGGCCCGCAGGCGTGCTCAACAGCGACTGCGCCCGGGCAAGCTGGATATTGGCATTGGCCAAACGTGCGGTGGTATCCGCGACGGCCGCTTCCTGCTGCTGGACCGCGGCCTCGAACGGTCCACGTTCCAGCCGGTACAGAAGATCGTTTTGTTTGACCTCGGTGCCCTCCACGAACAGCATCTGGTCCAGAAACGCGGTCACGCGCGCGGTCAGCGCAACCCGGTCGATGGCCTGGACGCGACCGATGAATTCGGATGTTTCGGTAATGGCGGTTGGCTGGGCACGCACGATGCCGACTGACGGCGGACCGCCGCCAGGTGCCTGAGCGTACGCAGGTGCCACCAGCGACAGCAGAACAGCGAGCGTTGTGTATCGCGTTAAACGCATCGAGCGAGGTTCCCATCAAGGCGCCCGTTGCGCCGCGATGTACATGTTAAGGGCGTATCAGGATTCGGCAATGGGCCAATCATTGGACAATAAGCGCAAAACGTCTCACAGGTCTGGCCGCTGCCCGTCGTTTGCCATAGCGTCATCCATTGCGCATCCGGAATTCCGCCGGGTGCGCCGCGATCGCATCGCGCACTTCCTCCTCGATCGCATCCAGCAACCGCGCAACGAAATATCGCGGCACCCCCCGCCCAATAACCACAATCCGCGTTCTCTCATCCCCGCTCGGCCAGCGATCCAAAAACTCCGGGGCGCCGAACACGTGCCGGACCCCATGAATCACCGCCGGCCGCCCCGGCATTTCCTCGATCGAGACAAGACCCTTCAAACGCAGCAGCCGCGATCCGCAATGCTCCGCCACCGCTTGCAACAGCAACGTCAGCGCCAAAGCCGGCAAGGGCCTGTCGCGAATTACCGTAAACGTATCGATCTCGCCATGCCCGTTCCGGCGCGACACGCCGCGCGGTTTGTCCGCCCAGTCCCCACCGGGCGAGCCGCCGAAAAATACCGCCAGATCCGCCACCGATGCCAGCGTGCGCGGCGCCCCGGCATTCAGCCTACCGAGCGAATCCAGCAGGGCCGGGGAAGGCGCCAGCAGATCGGCCTTGCTAAACAGCAGACGATCCGCCAGCGCAACCTGTTGCCGCGCCTCTTCATGCTCGCGCAGCGTCTGTTCCCCATGCACCGTATCGACCAGTGTAACCACGGAAGGGATACGGTGCGTCGCGAAAACGGCGCTGTCTGTCATCATCGCCTGCAACATCGGCCCAGGGTCGGACAATCCCGAAGTCTCGATCACCACACGGTCGTATTCCGCCGACCCAGCCGAACGGCGTGCCGACAGGCCGAGCAATGTCCGGGCGAGGTCGGTCTGCATCGCGCAACACAGACAGCCGGTGTTCAGCGTCAGAACGGAATCGTCGCCGCTCGCGATCAGGTCGTGATCGAGTCCGATTTCCCCGAACTCGTTGACGATTACCGCGGTGCGCGCCCATGCCGGATCGCGCAACATGCGGCCGATCAAGGTTGTTTTGCCGCTTCCCAGAAAGCCGGTGACGACAGCGACGGGAATCAAATGTCAGACCACCCGGCCAGTATCGGGCTCCATCAGGTGCATCTGGTTTAAATCGGCGGTCAGCGGCATCGTTTCTCCCGGCGCGGCGTGAGTGGCCGGATCGACCCTGGCGCACACGGGCGCGCCTTCGACGAAGAAATGCACCATCGTTTCCATGCCCATCGGTTCCACCACATCGACAGGCAGATCGATCCGTGTCCAGTTCGGCTTGCCCTGTTCATGGTATTCGAACAAATGCTCCGGCCGCAGGCCCAGCACCATGTCGCGACCCTTGAACGCCCCGTAACGATCCGCGCGGGCCGGCGGAATCGGCACCACGATCGTATCGGTCACTCGCACCGCCAGGCCGCCATTCGCGCCGTCCTGCACCCGGCAGGGCAGGAAATTCATCGCCGGCGAGCCGATAAATCCCGCGACGAACCGTGTCGCCGGGTGATGATACAGATCGTTCGGTGTGCCAACCTGCTCGATTACGCCGCCGTTCATCACCACCACGCGATCGGCCAGCGTCATCGCCTCGATCTGATCGTGCGTCACATAGACGGTCGTGGTGCGAACCGTCTGATGCACTTTCTTGATTTCCGTCCGCATCTGCACCCGCAGCTTCGCGTCCAGGTTCGACAGCGGCTCATCGAACAGGAACACTTTCGGGTTCCGCACGATCGCCCGCCCCATCGCCACACGCTGGCGCTGGCCGCCAGACAGTGCCCGTGGCTTGCGCTCCAACAGCGGCACGATATCGAGAATACGGGCCGCCTCATCGACGCGCCGTTTGATCTCGTCCTTCGGGAATTTACGCAGCTTCAACCCGAACGCCATATTGTCGAAGACGCTCATGTGCGGATACAGCGCGTAATTCTGGAACACCATGGCGATGTCGCGGTCGCGTGGCGGCACGTCGTTGACGACATCGCCGTCGATCAGGATTTCGCCGGACGTGATTTCCTCCAGCCCGGCAATCATCCGCAGCGTCGTGGATTTGCCGCATCCGGACGGGCCAACCAGTACGACGAATTCATGGTCGGCGATGTCCAGATCGATCCCTTTGACCGCTTGCACGCCACCTTCGTATTCCTTGACGATCTTGCGGATGGACACTTCAGCCATGATACGTTCGTTTCCTCGGTTGGGGTGCTGGCCGGGTGCGGTTCGGCCAAATTCGCTATATCAGCCCTTGGTGGCACCGGCCGTCAGCCCCGCCACGTAGTAATCCATCAAAAAGGCATAGATCACGATCGGCGGCAGCGACGCCAGCAGGCACGCGGCCATGATCTTGCCCCACTGGAACACGTCGCCGCGGATCAGGTCGGAAATGATACCGACCGTCAGCACCATCTGGTTCGATGTGTAGAGATACGCCAGCGGATACAGAAACGCCCCCCACGCCACGGTGAACGCGAAGATCGTTGCCGCGATAATGCCGGGCATCGCCACCGGAATGAAAATCTTCCACAGGATTTGCAGGTAATTCGCGCCGTCGATCAGCGCAGCCTCGTCCAGCTCCTTGGGGATGGAGCTGAAATAGCCAATCATGATCCAGGTGCAGAACGGCACCGCCAGCGTCGGATACAGGATGACAAGGCACCAGAAATTATTGATCAGCCCGATTTTGCCAATGATCTGGAACAGCGGGATGAACAGCAGGGAAGGGGGCACCAGATAGGTCAGGAACACGCCGGTCGAAAGGCTTTGGCTGCCCCAAAACCCCATCCGCGACAGGCTGAACGCGGCAAGCACCGAAATGACCATCGATACCGAGACAACCAGAACCGTGACGATCGTCGAGTTCAGATAATACGTCTGGAAATTCGGATAGGTGATCAGATACCAGAAATTCTCCAGCGTCGGATGATGCACCAGCCACGGACTGCCGGTCTGCGCGGAAATCTCGGCGGACGATTTCAGGCTGGTGATCAGCGTGTAGAACGGAGGCACCAGGAACATGACCGCAAACACGCCTAGCGCGATGTAACTGCCCCAGAGCGCCCAAAGTCGCTGATTGTGCAGGCTGGTCTTGCGTCGCACCGCCGCCTTGCGGCCATTTTCCCGCGTCGTTGCGCTCATGTCGCGATCTCCTTGGTCCGCTGGGTCACGCCGCGCAGCACGAAAAACGCCGCGAACGCCAGGATGGGGAACATGAACAGGCTGACGGCGGCCCCAAGCGGAATATCGCCCGACTGGATGCCCACCTGAAACGCATAGGTCGCGAACACATGCGTCATGTCCTGCGGTCCGCCCGCTGTCAGGATGCGCACGATGTCGAAATCGGCGAACGTGACGATCAGGCTGAACAGAATAGTGATCGAAATGATATTGCGCATCATCGGCAGCGTCACGAAGAACAGTTTCTGCGTCGCGCTGGCACCGTCGATCGAGGCCGCTTCGTACAACTGTTCCGGTACCGATTTCAGCGCCGCCAGATACATGATCATGAAAAACGGCGTCCCGTACCACACATTCACGGTAATCGTGCAGAACCGGGCGATCCAGCCCACGCCAAGCCACGGCACGTTGGCGAAGCCCAGCTCATTGAGGATGTAATTGAATGCGGAATAGGACGGATCGAACATCCACCACCAGGTCAGCGTGGACAGCGCCAGCGGGATCACCCACGGAACCAGCAGCAAGCCACGCCAAATGCGTTGCCTGGTGCCGGGGATGTTGTGCATCAAATGCGCAAGGATAAAGCCGATGAAGGCCTTCAGCACCACAGATGTGACGGCAAACAGGCAGCTTTGAAAGATAACAAGCTGGAACGTGTGGCGCTTCAGCAGGAACGTGAAATTGCCGAAACCGACGAATGCGGTCATCTTCTTGTTCAGCATACTCAGATAGATCGCGTAAAACGCGGGATAGATCACAAACCCCGCGATCAGCAGGATCAAGGGCAGGCAAAGCAGGAAGCCGATGGTGGATTTGCGCTGAGAAAATGCCCGCAGCGTGTTTTTGCGCGCGGCGGACTTCCTTGGCGTCATAACGCCAATCGGGATACTCGTTCCGTCTGCCATTCCATTTCCTCCCGGATTTCGTCCTGTTGGTCCAGACCGGCGGATGCCGGTCCGGCCACGGTCAGGTCAGCGGGTGAAGCCTTCCAATTCGTCCTGCGCCCAGTCCTGCACCTGCTTGATGGACTGCCCGCTTTGTAATTTTGCCAGCATCGTCGGCATCGTCCCGCGATTGTACGCCTGAACCGCGATCTCAGGCGGGGCCGGTGCCATCGCGATCCAGTTCTCCTGGCGATCCGCCGCGCGAACCGGGTAATGATAGACAGTGCCGCGCGGCGGCCCTACCTCATCCCAGACCTTGAAGTCGGTCATGCTGGCGAACGGCGGCACGTCGTACCCCTGCGTGACGTTGCACCGAGCCTCCACGTTTTCGCGCTGCGACAGAAACGCGATCAGTTCCTTCGCCACGCTCTTGTTCGGACTGAAGTTCCAGATACCCCATGAAAAGGCGCCCAACGGCAGAAACCGTCCCTTGGGGCCTTTCGGGGCCGGAAACGTCCAGCAATCCGCGGCCACGTTGGGCGCATCGCGTTTGGCCACCGCCCAGGCCGAGGGCGGATTCCAGATCAGCGCGCTTTTCCCTGAAATCAGCGCTCGGTTATTCGATGCATCGTCGAAGCTGACAGCATCCGCCGGCAACTGCTTTACCAATTGCTGAGCATACTCCAGCACCTCGCGAACCGCGTCGGACCGGGCGTTCACATCGCCGTTCGCGCCGATCAGTTCCGCCCCGAAAGCCGCGAACATCGCACCCGCCGTGTCCACCGAGTCGGCCGTGGTGCCAAGTCCGATCGCAAACGTCATATTCGCTTTTTTGCAAGCTTCGGCGGCCTTCAGGAACCTGTCGTACGTCCAATCGTCCGCATCGGGCGTCGCATTGGCCGACGGCGGGTACATCTTCACGACATCCAGCCCCGCCACATCCTTCAGCACCGAAATTCGGCCGCACGGACCCTTGTTCTGATTGCCGGCACTGCATGGAACCGACAGCCAGTGCCCCTTGATATTGAACAGATAGCGGCTTGCCGGCGTAACCGGACCATATTGATCCATCAACCCCTTCATCACATCGTCGACAGGTTCGCACTGGTCGGCGTGATTCTGCACCTCCCATCCCGGAAACTGCTGGATATCGTGTCCGGTTTTCGCCTGCGCCTCGGCCGCGATCGTCAGCAAATTTTTGGCGCCGACCGACGTGACGAAGTCGGCCTGCACGTCCACCTGATGCGCGGCGCCGAACGCCGCGCACTGCTTTTTCATGATTTCGTTGCCATCCGGCACCCAATGATCCCAGAACGCGACAGACACCTTGCCTGCCGCGCGTCCGGTTCGGATATGCACAAGGGGGAGCACCGCCGAAGCCGCGGCGAACTTCATGGTTCGGCGGCGGGATACCTTTTTTGCCTCGATCATGGCGTGGCCTCCTGTTTAACCGGCGACCGGGTGTCCCGGCCCATTTTTGTGCCCATCGGCAGAGAACATAATTCCTTCAGGCTAGAGCAGTCGCCTGACGATAAGCAATATCGTGCGATCCTGTCCGATGGAAACCGCCCATCCGGCCCAGGCCGCGCGTGCCCCGTATCGCGCCCGGTCGCGGCGTTCGGCCAGGCTTCACCGATTGTTGGAGCGTGCCGCGTTGTTGGGCCGCCGACACCCGTGTAGGCGATGGTGCCCTTAGCCGTTCAGTAGCGGACAGGCATGTTCGGAAAGCGGCCTGAATGCGTCCGCGCCGGGGGTGACGGCGACCGGTTTCATCAGATCCCATGCCTGCGTGCTTTCCGTCGGTGTCTTGACCGAAAACAAATAACAGGCGTGGATCTTCCGCCCATCCGCCCGTATCCTGCCGTCCGGTCCAAAGCAATCGTCGTCGGTCGGCATCGCTTTCATCTGCGCGACCAGCGCCGAACCGCTGGCCTTCGCCGCTGCCGGACCCATGGCGGCAATTGCCTTGAAGTAATGTAGCGCGGACGAATACTGACCCGCCTGAATGCTGTTGGGCCACAATGTGACCTTGGGTTTGATCCGGTTCATGAACGCGCGCGTCCGGTCGTTCAAATCCCAGTAGTAACTTTCGCTCAGCAGAAGTCCTTGCGCGATGTCCGTCCCCACCGCATGCACGTCGGTGCTGTACATAATCAGCCCGGCCAGTTGCTGGCCACCTTTGACGATGCCAAATTCCGATGCCTGTTTGATGCAGTTCACCGTATCGAGCCCGGAATTGGCCAGCCCAATCACCTTCGCCCCCGACGCCTGCGCCTGCACCAGCGCGGCCGAAAAATCCGTGGTCTCGGGAAATGGGTAGATGTTCGCCCCCAGCACCTTTCCGCCTGAATCGATAACGAATTTGGACGCGTCCCGTTGCAGGGCCTGACCGAATGCATAGTTCGCGGTGATGAAGAACCAACTGTTGCCGCCCTGTCTGGTTATGGCGCCGGCCGTCGATTTCGACCCCATATACGTATCGGTAACCCAATGGATCGTATTCGGCGTGCAGGCCTTCCCGGTCAGGTCCGACGTCGCGGTGCTGGTGCTGAGAAACACCTTGTTTTTGTCGCGCGTGATGCTGGTAATGACCAGCGCGCAGGAAGACGCGCCGCCGTCCTGGATCATATCGACGCCGTCCTCGTCGTACCACTTCTTCGCGATCGAGGCGGCAAGATCTGGTTTGTTGAGATGGTCCGCGACCAGCAGGTCGATATCGAAGCCCCGGTCCCCCCATTCCTGGATCGCCTGGCGCGTGCAGGCGACGGAGGTCGGTCCCGTCAGGTCGCGATACGGCCCCGACTGGTCGTTCATGATGCCGATGCGGATGACAGGCCGTTGTGCCCGGGTACGGCGCACCGGAAGAGTGGCGGCGGCGGCGCCGATAAGAAGCCGACGACTCAGATTCATTTGCTTTCGCTCCCCTGTCGGCCTCTTGCAGGGCCAGATCCAGGCTACCGTGCGCCGCCGCGGCGGTCGAGGGGCGTCACGCCGGTCAGTCGCCGGCCGATGCGCCGGAACGGACGATAGAGACAAGAAACGAACGGACAGGGCGATAACGCCGATCCGTGTGCGGTATCATCTCGCGAAGCGCGGTGGGCGCTTGTCGCGGAACGCGCGAACACCCTCGGCGAAATCGGCCGACCGGCCGGCATCGCCCTGTAGTCCGGCTTCCAGGTCCAACTGCTGGTAAAGCGTGTTCGCCGCGGTGGCGGCAAACATCGTCTTGATCGCGGCCAGTGCGTCCGCCGGGGCATTGGCGAGACGGATCGCCATCGCCTCGGACTCGGAGACGAGCGCGGCATCGTCAACCGATTTCCAAATCATCCCCCAGCGTTCGGCGGTGTCCGCATCGATCGCGTCGCCCAGCATCGCCAGCGCCCGGGCACGGGCGTCGCCCACCAGCCGGGGCAGAAAGAAGCTGGCACCGCTGTCCGGGACCAGCCCGATGCGGATGAACGCTTGCACGAAGGTGGCCGATCGGGCGGCAAGCACGATATCGCCAGCCAGCGCGAAACTGGCACCCGCGCCGGCGGCGACGCCATTCACCGCGCACACGAACGGCAACCGCGACGACCGGATGCGGCGTACGACTTCATGATGAAACGTGTCCGCCAGTGTCTTCAGGTCGGGCGGTCCGTCCGGTCCCGGTGTTACGTCGGGACCGAGTTCCTGGCCAGCGCAGAAGCCGCGCCCCGAACCGGTCAGCACCACCGCCCGGCAGAATCTGTCCGCTTCGGCGGCGTCGATGGCGGCCAGCAGATGCGGCAGCATGGCGGCGTTGACGGCGTTCAGCTTCGCCGGCCGGTTCAGGATCAGCTTGCGCCAGCCATCATGCGTTTCTGTCAGTATCTCGTTCATTGGTTGTTATTTCCCTTAGTCGCTGTCCCCCTGGGCGAGGCGGAAGGCGGCCATCGGATAGACACCCAGGACACGAACCTCCGTGGAAAAAAACGATAGCTCGTCCAACGCCCGGCGCAGGCCGGGCCGTTCGGGGTGGCCTTCCACATCGCACAGAAACTGTGTCGCCGTGAACGCGCCGTTGATCATATAGCTTTCCAGCTTGGTCATGTTGACGCCATTGGTGGCGAACCCGCCCAGCGCCTTGTACAGCGCGGCGGGTACGTTTCTAACACGGAACATGAAGGTCGTCATCAGGTTGGGCGCGGCTGGATCGGCCGGGGCGGGGCGGGGGGCGACCACGTAAAAGCGGGTGGTGTTATGGGCGGCGTCTTCGACGTTGGCGCGCAGGATATGCAGACCGTAAATCTCGGCGGCCAGGGACGATGCGATGGCGGCATCCTCTTTTCGGCCCCATTCCGCGACCAGTTGGGCGGCGCCGGCGGTGTCGGCCTCCACCACCGGGGTCAGTTTCAGGTCCGCCAGGATGCGCCGGACCTGGCCCAGGGCGACGCTGTGGGAATGGGCCTTGCGGATATCGCCGATCCGGGCGCCTTTCACCCCCAGCAGGCAGTGTTCCACCCGCTGGAACTGCTCGCCGACAATGAACAGCCCCGAGTCCGGCAGCAGCGCATGGATGTCCGATACCCGGCCGGCAAGGCTGTTTTCGCAAGGCAGCATGCCCAGGGCCGCCCGTCCGTCGCGAACCGCGTCGATGGCGGCCTCGAACGACGCGCAGGGCAGTGTGGTCATCGCCGGGAAGGCGTTGCGGCAGGCAAGGTCGGAATAGGCGCCGGGCATGCCCTGAAACGAAATTGTTCCGGTCATCTTGCGGCCAACACCGACCGGGCGCGCTGCAGATCCTCGGCGGTATCGACCCCGAACGGGCTTCCGTGGGCCGCAACATCCATCCGCATGCAGGCGATCCGCATTCCATTCTCCAGTGCCCGCAATTGTTCCAGACTTTCGCGCCGTTCCAGCGGACTAGGCGGCAGCGAGACATAGCGGTCGAGCACCGTTCGGCGATAGGCGTAAATCCCGATGTGATGCCACAGCGGGCCGGGCCCCCAGGGGATGGCCTGGCGGGAAAAATACAGCGCGGGCGCGATCGTTTGCCCGTCCTCGAACGCGCAGGCCGCCTTGACGAATGAATCGGTGGTCGCCTCGGCCGCGTCGCGGATCGGAACGACCAGGGTGCCGATATCCACCTCGGGGTCGTGCAGTGGGGCGATGACGAGGCGCAGGGCGTCCGGACCGAGCGTCGGAAAATCGCCTTGCAGGTTGACGATCACGTCGTGTTGCCGGTCTGGGTCCAGTTCCGCCAATGCAGCATGAACCCGGTCGGAGCCAGAGGCCAGACCGGGGTCGGTCAGCACCGCTCGGCCCCCCGCGGCACGCACCGCGGCGGCGATTTCGGGGTCGCCGCAGGCCACGGCGACCGGCCCGATGCCGGCGTCCCGACCACGGTGCAGCATATGGACGATCATCGGCAGGCCATTAATGTCGGCCAGCGGTTTGCCGGGCAGGCGGGTGGAGGCCATGCGGGCGGGAATGACGACGATGGGGTTCAACGGAACGATGTTTCCTGGAATGGGCGCCGGCCGGTGATCGCGGGCCGGCAGCCGGTTGAAGCGAGGGTGTCGTTTCCTTATGATGCGGTCAGCTTAGGGATGCACGCGCATCCGTTCAACCGGGCGTCCGCGCCCCCGTTTCCGGTCAGGATTTTCGCGGCATGGACACTCGCTCGGCCGCTATCTTGCACAGCGATCTGGATCGTTACATGGCGGCGGCAATCGCGGCCGCCGATGCGGCGGGTGCGGCGATCAGGCCGCATTTTCGCGGCTCCGTCGCCGCCGATCTGAAGGCCGACCAATCTCCGGTGACCATCGCCGACCGGAACGCCGAACTGGCGATGCGCGCCGTGCTGACCGCCCTTTGCCCGGAATGCGGCATTCTTGGCGAGGAATTCGGCCTGGAGCGCCCGGACGCCCGGCTGCGTTGGGTGCTCGACCCGATCGACGGCACGCGCGCGTTTATCACCGGGCGGCCGACGTTCGGCACTTTGGTCGCGCTGCTGGATGGCGATGCGCCGCTGGTGGGAATGATCGATCAGCCGGTGACCGGGGAACGGTGGACCGGCGTATCTGGCCGTCCGTCCACTTTCCGCGGGCCGCTGGGCGGTCGGATCGGGACACGGCCCTGCGCGGACTTGCGGCTGGCCGAACTGTCCTGCACCAGCCCGGAAATGCTGGGCGGCGATCTGCCGCGATGGCAGCGGCTGGCAGCCCGCGTGCGGCGGAATTACTGGGGCGGCGACTGCTACGCCTATGGCTTGCTGGCACTGGGGCAGATCGATGCGATCGTGGAGTGCGACCTCAAGCCGTGGGACTGGGCCGCGCTTTTGCCCGTGATCGCCGGGGCCGGCGGTTTGGTGACGGACTGGCAGGGGCGTCCGCCGCGGGTCGATGGCGATGGGCGGATCGTGGCGGTGGGCGATCCGGCGTTGCTGCCCGCTGTGCTGGCGGCGCTGAACGAAGACGCCTTGGCCTGACGGGGCCAGACCGCGCGGCGGTCCCCCGCGTTGCATCGCGGGTTCGGAGCGCCTGCAAGGGTTTCGCAATCGCCATCGGATAATATCGTGTGGAATGCTGACAGTCCTGACGATTTTTCGCGACGTGCTCTGCCTCGTCGCAACCCGCGCGCGCCGGAAAAGCGGCAACGGGACGGCGGCGAACGATGCAGGACCGGCCTGGCTGGCGTGTTGTGTGTCCAGCATCGCCACGGCCTGTCTGCTGGGTTTCACCCATACCGCGATGGCGGCCGGGCTACGGCGGCACATGACGCAGTGAGTCTATCGCGCCGGATCTACGCAAGGAAAAGATGAGCGATTGCCCATGGTTTTAGCCTTCTCGCTTGAACTACGGTGCACAGCCCAGTAAGCACGGTGGGAGGGAGGGGCTGCCATGTCCTCCTATCGCGATGAGGAGTGTCTCCATGTTCGAACATCGTTACCGTCAACTTGTCCGCTTCAGTGCGATCTACGATCTTGTAGCCACGGCGGCCTTCGCTACTCCATGGACATTTCAGGTCGTACACCAGACCCTTGGCCTTATCTCGCCACTCCCTGAATTCCAACCCTTGCATGTGTTCTTCGTTAACTTGCTGGGCAGCATCGTTGTCGTCTGGTCAGCGCTTCGCATTCGGCGGCCTGAACCAATCCTGGGGCTATTTGATTCCTTTGCACGAAGTCTGTTCTTTCTATGGCAGATTTACTACTTGCTCGCCTATGACATTTCGCCGGTTGTGTGGGTGTTTGCTGCCTTCGAGTTTGCGTTCGGTGCGTCGCAAGCGTACGGGTATTGGTTGTTGCATAAAGTGCGCTCAGGTGCGCCGTCTCGCTGCCGTGTCGTGAGGCGCCTTGCGTACGCATAATCCCTAAGCCGGACGAGCCGGAACCAAAGAAGCAAAGCCGTTTCCTCGGCCATGCGGGCAAATTTGGATGATCCGCCGATTCACATCCGCCCGGTTGTTCCCGCATCAGCGGGTGAAAAGAATAGGAACCCTGTAGGTTCAGGCCATTACGGCGTACTGAGCCTCGCACCACGCCGGGTGAATCGCAACGAATTTTTCGCGCGGAAAGCGTCAATAGTCAGGCGATAAGAGACTAACCCTCCCATTGGAGAGCACCCCTTTTCCTGAAATGGCGATGCGCCGCTGGTGGACCTGATCGATCAGCCAATGACGCAGGAGCGTTGGACTGGTGTGTCCGGACGGCCGTCGTTGTTCTCCGGGCCGCTGGGCGGTCGGATCGTAACCGTCCGGTCAGCCCCGCCTGGAAGCAGGTCCAGCCGGGGCTATAATCCCTGTCAGGCAGCATCCCGCTGATCCAGCCTTTCCCGGACCTGGGCGAGGTTCCACGGCAGTAATTCATGGACCCGTTTGACAGGATGATCGGCGATCCGTTCCAGCACCTGGCGCAGATAATCTTCGGGGTCGAGGCCGTTGAGCTTTGCCGTCTCGGTCAACGAATAGATGGCCGCGGCCCGCTCGCCACCGGCGTCCGATCCGGCGAACAGCCAGTTTTTCCGTCCCAACGGGATCGGCCGCATGGCCCGTTCGGCGGCGTTGTTGTCCAGGCAGGCGCGTCCGTCGCGCAACACCA
>JAJZFA010000015.1 GCA_021805565.1 Pseudomonadota bacterium | reverse complement strand
GCTCGCTTTTGCGAAGCCACCGCCAATCCCACCGTGACCGCCGCCATCCATCGAAGCTCACCGCGATGCCTTCGGAGATGAGACAAAGCCTGTGCCGACCAACAGAAAATCAAAATGAGAATTGCTGCCGATACATCGCCGCTAGCCTCGTTTTGCGTCACGCCCGAAGTGTCCAGACAAAATCAAGTGCGCATCTGACGTCAAAGATCAAATAAATCGCGTCGAGGTAGCATTAATTGCTCTAGTCTTTTCAATCTAAGCGCTGTCTGGAAATTCTCCTGGAAATCGTCTCGCCGCTTCAGCTAAGATGGTGTTGGCGTCATCCACCCGGCCTCCCAGCAGAAGGCAGCGCACCTCTTCGCGGCAACTGGTGTCCCGGCTTGGAAACAATAGTCTCATAATTTTCCAAAACTCCGCAGCCTCACTCAAATTTCCTCGCCGCTCCGCCTGCCGCGCACTGGCCGCTAGAAGGTCGGCGTCACAAGGATGTCTAACATAGCCCTCGCGCAAACGTTTCAATGCGCCGTCAAAGTCACCGGTCGCTTCGCACACGCGCGCGCCGCCTACGTAGCCTAATGCATGGCCCATTGTGTAAGCAACATGATCCCAAACATCGAGCGATGAGGTCCATTCTTGAGCCTCCTCTTTAATTTTCGCCAATTCGATCCAAATGGCATCGTCGGATGGCAAATACAGTGTGCCGGTTTTCAGAAGCGTAGCAGCCTCTTGAAGTCGGTTAAGTTTTTGAAGGCAAGCCGCGCCAAAAATATAGGCATGTCTATCATTTCGAAAAATTTTGTGAATTTTCAACCACCACACCGCAGCTTGATCGAAATCCTGGCGGTGCTCATATAGTTGGGCGAGGCCAATCATGTATTGATTACTACGTGGCGACTTTAGAAGCCCCTTTTTCATAAGCGCTTCGAATTCATCAAAGCGCCCGAGAGCCAGAAGAATTTGTTTAGATCTGTCAGATTCCAGGATATGATTCGGCATACGAATGCGAGCATCCTCCCAATAAACGGCCGCATCCATATTGTTATTGGACCTGATCGCCAGTTCGGCCAAATGAAGCGGATTCGCATCCGATTTAGCGAGATCCTCTTCGTCGGCTTGCTCAAATTTCTTGATCTCACGAATCGCAACGCGGCGTTCACGCCAGTCATGGATGCTACGCAAAAAATTCATCTGGTGGTGCCTTTCACTCGCATCTTTGCGTCAGAACCGGTCTGATATCTCGAAAGGGTGTCAGTGTACCGTCGCGGCGAATCTGAATGCTGCGTCCAGAACGTAGTCTCTTTTATGTAAACTGGATTCATCGGCCATGATGGCGCCCACGAAAGAGGATACAACAAGATACTTTCAATTATATTCCATCAGATCAACGTCCCGCAACATTAAAGTATTCAAGTTATCCCGCTACGCTCGATTTGGACAACTCGAAATCTATCCTATCAAGCCACGGAAATCGCCGTGTGTAAAGTTCGTCTAAACGCAATGTGGCCTATTGAATGAGATTAGCGACGTATTATTCGCAGACCCGGGTTCCAGCTTGGCAAAGCGCAGAATGGGTGGTACGTGGGCACGCTGTCCATCGGGACTAAACGTTCTTAACTGATTGAAATGTGGTTGGCTGACTTGCGACGACGGCTGAGAATGGGAACTTGTGCCGGTGTGGGGGTAGGGAAAGCGACACAGAGTGATTTCCGATTATTCAGTAGGGTGGCCGATGTTACCGTTAATTTCCGATTCAGGCATTAGGCGAACCAGGCGGCTCAGCTGGGCGCCCTCTGGGTGGCTTGTGACCGGCACCACAATTGGCACAGACACGGATTTCGTGACACTTACCTGCCCAGACGATTTCGTCGCTATTCGAGTGGGTTTTGCAAATATTAACCCTGCGTCCTACTCCATCACCAAAGTCGTCGCCGCCGCTTCGTCCACACTGGGTGATTGTGCCAACCCGAGTGACGGGGCCGTCTGGCGGACGCTGACTTTCTTAAACAAAGGGACCGCAAGAGATGTCGTCGTTGCCGGTTGCGAGGCGCCCACTGAGATTACAGTCTATGGAAACCTGCCCGATCCTGCGGCCGGCCACATCGGCGGCCCACGATGGACCTGGACAGATTGGAACCCATTGACAAGCATGCCCCGCACGGACCTTCCTGGTGCGCCACGAATTGCCATGATCCGCGTGCTGCTACCAAGTGGATGCAGGCATACACGCCCTAACGGGGGGTTCCATGAATACCATCGGCGCCCCGAGATAAACCGAGGTTTTGCTTATGTCGCAGGACACGTGCCGGCCGATATGGTTACCCTGCCGAGCCATATCCAGGCGTACTCGGCGTGCATGGGGCACACCAACGTCCCCGTCTCCTGCGTTCAGTTCTTGACTAAGAAGCCGGGGGTCATTGGTATGGTTGCTGGCGACAGCCACCATCAAGGCACCAGCACCACCACCCAGTTCTGGAACTATCTGTTACAATCTACGGTCGAGTTGGGCGTTCGCCACCTGGGAGACATTCCGTTCGGTTACTGGAGTACTGCGCAGGGCGGGGCCGACTCTCAGTCATTCTTCAATGCTCTGGCCAACGTGCTGCCCGTTGCGCAACCAAGTTTTGTGGTACTGCCTGGTTGGACATACAATGACCTGAGCGACAGTGTTCATGCTGATCGCTTGGCGGACGATATTTTCTTCGCCCGGCTACTGATGGCGGCCGAAACCTGCGTCCACCAGGGAGCCACGCCGATATTCCTGACCCCGTTTCCACGCGATCTTGGCGGAATGACCTCGGTTCAAGTCCAACCATGGCGTGGTTTGCGAGCATCAATCCTGACACTGCGCCAAATCGGTGCCATCGTTATCGACGCGACGCAACTGCTCGGCCACACGTTGAACGGACAATTCGACGGTACATACTTATCGCAGTACAGCAATGACCACGCACACCCCAACGATCTGGGACATGCAGCCATCGCAAACGAATTGACGCCCATTATAGAACGTCTTTGTGGCCTGTCATCATCCACGAACTTGTAGCCCAAAACCCGCTAACAAGCGGATGGCCGAAGTCGCAACAGATCGCCATCATATATATTTCACTACGGGAATTCTATTGTCGCTCGCCGTCCTGGCTTGCTCGTCTCGCACTGCGGTGGGTCGCTGGATAGAGACCCTTCCGTTATCTGGCCACATGCCCGCGCACTGGCGGAGAGACAGGGATTCGAACCCTGGGTACGCTTTCACGCACACACGCTTTCCAAGCGTGCGCCTTAAGCCGCTCGGCCATCTCTCCCACCGCGCCGGCACACCAGCCGGATAACCGGTCAATACCATCCCGCACGGCGCACGCAAACCCTAATCACGCATCCATCTTCAACGCGGCCAGAAACGCCGAACCGGGGATCTCCACCTTGCCGAACTGCCGCATCCGCTTCTTGCTTTCTTTCCGCTTTTCCAACAGCTTACGCTTGCGGCCGAGGTCGCCGCCATAACATTTCGCGGTCACGTCCTTGGACAGCGCGCTAATCGTCTCCCCTCCGGCACAGGCCGGAACCCACGGCCGGTTCTATGAAAGCCACGCCACCGGCACATCCAAAGCCACCGCCAGCTTCGCAATGGTCTCCGCGGTTCCCGCCCGGCGCCCGCTTTCCAAATCGGACAAATACCCCTGGCCGATCCCGGTCTTCGACTCCAGCCCCACTTGAGTCGCGTCGCGCCACTTGCGGATGGCTTTCAGCCGGCTGTCGCCGCGCAAAATCGCCGCGCTCACCTCCGCCGGCAGCACGCCGCCCCCGTCCGGTCCGGCCTTCCTCGCATCGTAAACCGCAACGTCGTCCGCATCCTCGGCCTCGTTCCCCACGCGGTCTAAAAGCGCCTCATACTCGGCCCGCGGTATCACCACCAACTCCTCGCCGCCGGGCGTCCGGACGATCTGGGGCGCATTCATACCATTAGCTCCTTCGATATGTCGTCGTGGTCCGGCGACCGATATAAATCGCCAGGATCGTGGTTGCGTCTTCATCGAAAATGACCCGGAACGCTCCGATACGAAGCCGGTAGCCGTCGCGGCCTTGCAAAGCCTTCACGTCGCCCTGGCCGGTCATGGCGTACCGGGAAAGCCCCGCTTCCACCTGCTGCCGAGCGTCCCAGGCAAGGGCATCGAGATCCTTGGCCGCGCCCGGTGTGAGAATAATCGTCTTCACGCGCGATACTATCGCTTATATTGCGGCAGAAAGCAAGCGATATTATCGCTGTCCGGTGCGCTTCATGGCCGAACCATCGCGCGACCGCCCATAGCGGCCCGGCACCCAACCGGCGGACACACACCGCCGCTCGGCCCTCTGTCCCACCATCCCGCGGCGCTCATCACGCATCCATCTTCAACGCGGCCAAAAATGCCGACTGAGGGATCTCCACCTTGCCGAACTGCCGCATCCGCTTCTTGCCTTCTTTCTGCTTTTCCAACAGCTTACGCTTGCGGCTGATGTCGCCGCCATAACACTTCGCGGTCACGTCCTTGGACAGCGCGCTAATCGTCTCCCGCGCCACCACCCGGCTACCGATGGCGGCCTGAATGGCGATTTTGAACAACTGCTTGGGAATCAGGTCCTTCAACCTGGCACAAATTTGCCGCCCGCGGTTCTCCGCCGCCGCCCGGTGAGCGATAAAAGACAGCGCATCCACCAAATCGCCGTTCACCAGGATAGAAATCCGCACCAGATCGGCCTCGGCATACCCATCCATAGCGTAATCGAAGCTGGCATACCCGCGAGACACCGACTTCAGCCGGTCGTAAAAATCGAACACCACCTCATTCAACGGAATCCGGTAAACCGCCATCGCCCGGTTGCCCACATACGTCAGGTCCACCTGCTGCCCGCGCCGCTCGGTGCACAACTGCAACACGCTGCCAAGGTAATCGTCCGGCACCATAATCGTCGCCTTGATCCACGGTTCCTCGATATGCCCAATCACCGACCCGTCCGGCATATCCACCGGGTTATGCAGTTCCTGCATAGCGCCATTGGTCTTGTAAATGTGGTAAACCACCGAGGGCGCGGTGGCGATCAACTCCAGATCGAACTCCCTGGTCAGGCGTTCCTGAATAATCTCCAGATGCAGCAGGCCCAGAAAGCCGCAGCGGAAGCCGAAGCCCAGCGCGGCGGAGGTTTCGGGGTCATAGTGGAAGCTGGCGTCGTTCAGCCGCAACTTGCCCAGGCTGTCGCGCAGCTTTTCGAAATCATCGGCGTCGATGGGATACAGGCCGCACCAGACCACGGGAATGGACGGCTTGAACCCGGCCAGCGCTTCGGTGGCGGGGGCGCGGTCGTCGGTGATGGTGTCGCCCACATTGCAATCGGCGACGGTCTTGATGGCGGCGGTGATGAAGCCGATCTCGCCCGGCCCCAGATCGTCGGTGGGGATCATCTTGGGGGTGAAGACGCCCACCTGCTCCACCGCGTGAACGGCGCCGGACGACATCATCCGGATGCGCTGCCCGCGCTTCATCCGGCCGTCCTTGATGCGCACCAGAATGACCACGCCGAGGTATTGGTCGTACCAGCTATCCACCAGCAGCGCCTTCAGCGGGGCGGCGGCGTCGCCCTTCGGTGCGGGCAGGCGCTTCACCAGGGCTTCCAGCACGCCTTCGATGTTCAGGCCGGTCTTGGCGCTGATCTCCACCGCGTCGGAGGTGTCCAGGCCGATCACGTCCTCGATCTGCTGCTTTACCCGCTCGGTTTCCGCGGCGGGCAGGTCTATCTTGTTGATGATCGGCACGATTTCGTGATTGGCGTCGATCGCCTGATACACGTTGGCCAGGGTCTGCGCTTCCACGCCCTGCGACGCGTCCACCACCAGCAAACTTCCCTCGCAGGCGGCAAGGCTGCGGCTGACCTCATACGCGAAATCGACGTGGCCGGGCGTGTCCATCAGATTGAGCTCGTAGGTCAGGCCGTCCTTGGCTGTGTAACTGAGCCGGACGGTCTGCGCCTTGATGGTGATGCCGCGTTCTTTCTCCAGCTCCATGCTGTCGAGGACCTGAGCGGTCATTTCCCGAGCGGTCAGGCCGCCGGTGAACTGGATCAGGCGGTCGGCCAGGGTGGATTTCCCATGGTCGATATGCGCGATGATGGAGAAGTTGCGAATGCGGTCGAGCGGTGTGTCGGTCATGGGCCTGCGCTGTAAACCGGCCAGCGGGGCGCGGGCCGGTTGAGCCGCACAGATAGAGTGTCCGTCAGCCCGTGTCACCCATTCGTAGGAAGCGGGGGCGCGGCAGCCGGGCGGTCAGACCGCGCAACCGCCCAATCCGCGCGGTGCCGGCCAGCCGCCGGTCGAGAAACGCCAGCGTATCGGCGTCGTCTTCGGAGGTGTCGCGGACCCAGTACAGGATAGTGGCGCTGTAAACGGCCGTCAGGATGGCGCGCTTTGTGTACCAGCTAAAGTCGGCGGACCGGTCGCCCGCCGCGTGCCAGATGGCATCGACGGTGCGCGCGGTCGTTTTCGCCGCCGCCCTGGCGTTTTGCGGCAGCGCCAGCACCGCGATGGCTCGGCGGATGGCTTCCTTATAGGGGCGGTTTTGCTCCAGCCGCAGGGCGATCACGGCGCGCACCCTTGCCGACAGTCGGGTTTCCGGCAGATCGGCGGCCGCGTCCGCCATGCGACGGTCGGCCAGGTCGCAGAACGTCTCGATCATATCGGCGGTGCCGAGGGGAAACAGCAGGTCCGCTTCGTCCGCCGGCAGCCCGGCGTCACGCACCCCGGCCCGCAGCGCGCGCTTTGTCCAGCCGTCGAACGGCACGTTCGGCAGCATGCCCATAATGGCGGCATCGCGTTCCGCCATGCGTTCCGGTGGGGCGATCATCCTTTTGCTCCCGTTCGGTCGAGTTCCTCGGTAAAGCCGAAATAGCGGAAATCGGTCATGCGCATGGTATAGAGTATCCCGTCCAGATGGTCGTACTCGTGCTGAACGACCCGGGCATGAAACCCGGCCGCTTCGCGTTCGGTCACGTTCCCGTCGCAATCCACGCCGCGATAGCGGATGCGGCTCGCGCGCGGTACGGCGGCGCGCAGGCCGGGGATGGACAGGCAGCCTTCCCAGCCCAGGGCGCGTTCGTCGCCGACCGGCTCTACCGTGGGATTGATCATCACGGTGGTCTCCACGGCGGTATCGTCCGGATTTTGGCTTTCCCGCCCACTCGGCACCCGGAAGACGAATAGCCTCAGGGGCTGATAGACCTGCGGCGCGGCCAAGCCGACGCCGGGTGCGTCTTCCATCGTCTCGATCATGTCGGCAACAAGGCGGCGGATTTCGGGGGCGCCCGGATCGGCGACGGGATCGCAGCGCCGCAGTAAAACCGGGTGGCCCATCCGGGCAATTTTTAGAATGGCCATGTGCGCGAGATGCCCCTGTTGGCGGAGATTGGCCTTGTAAGTATCCAGGACCGTGTTATAGCGCCAGCCCCCGTGCCGGAATCCCTGGCAACGGACGTTTTCGCGCACCCGATGGCGGGGGCGCCCTGGATAGGAGCAGGCGGCCAAGTGCAAGTCCTCGTGCGTGACAACAACGTCGATCAGGCGCTCAAGGCGCTGAAAAAGAAAATGCAGCGGGAGGGGATTTTTCGCGAGATGAAACTTCGGCGGCATTATGAAAAGCCGTCCGAACGCCGGGCCCGCGAAGCAGCGGAAGCCGTGCGCCGCGCCAGAAAGCTGGAGCGCAAGCGGCTGGAGCGCGAGGGATTCTAATACCGCTCTGCTAAGATTAGGCGCGGCTGGGGTGTTGCCCTCCATGCCGCGTAATATCTGTTTACTATGGCATGAGTCTAACTCAGCTCAGCATCGGCACGCCGTAAAAGCTGACGGTTTGGACAATGGATTGGACTACACCCGGCATCGTAATCCGAAGCGATCGTTGCCGGGCGTGCGCTTGGGGCGCTAGGATTCACCGATTGGACCAGCCGGTGGTGATCGAACCCTATGCTTGCCGCAGACCAAACTAGGCAAACCGCCGTATTCGATCACCTTCGCCACAGCATTCTGTCTGGCGCCTTGACCAGCGGTGCCCGTTTGCCCCCGAGCCGCGCCCTGGCTCAAGAACTGGGGGTCGCCCGCCAAACAGTGGTAATGGCCTACGAACGCCTCGCATCCGAGGGGTATGTGCGCGGCCGCACCGGCAGCGGCACCTATGTCGCGACCGATTTGCCCGATCAGGCCCCTGTCCCCGCGGAACCTCCGCCTTTCGCCGCGGCCTCGCTGTCCACCCGCGGGGTCCGGCTGGCCGAAATACCCGCCGCCGCCAGCGCACGCGACCCGGCACTGGGCTTGTTGCTCGCGGGCGGCCTGCCCGCACCGGACCTGTTTCCGGTGAAAGCCTGGGCGCGCTGTACCTCACGCGCGATGAAACCCCTGGCCGGCGAATTGTCCAGCTATCCGCCGCCGCAGGGCCTTTTGGTGCTCCGCCAGCAAATCGCCGCCCATCTGGCCTCCACCCGCGGACTGATCGCCGACCCAGGCTGCATCGTTGTGACAAATGGCACCCAGCAGGCTCTACGCATAGCAGCCGATCTGCTGCTGGACCCAGGCGATGCGGCCTGGGTGGAAGATCCCGGCTACATTGCCGGGCGCGGCGCACTCAGTGCCGCCGGAGCCGTGTCGATGCCAATCCCCAGCGACTCGGACGGCATCGATGTCGCCGCGGGCGTACGAATCGCACCGGACGCCCGGCTGGCATTGGTCGCACCGTCCCACGCGACACCGCTTGGCGGCACCATGCCAATCGGCCGGCGGCTGGCCCTGCTGGACTGGGCACGGCGTGCCAACGCGTGGGTGCTGGAGGACGATTGCGACTCGGAATTCCGCTGGGAGGGTAAACCCCTGCCCCCGCTGGCGACGCTGGATAAGGCCGGCCAGGTCATCTACTGCGGCACATTCAGTAAGACCCTCGCCCCAGCATTGCGCATCGGCTTCGCCATCGTGCCGCCACCGCTGGTGGCCGCCTTCGTAAGACTGCGTACCCTGACGGATCGCGGCACCGGCGCCTTTACCCAGGCCACGTTGGCGGAGTTCATGCGGCTGGGTCTGCTGGCCCCGCATATCCGCAAGATGCGTACCGAATACGCCCGTCGCCGCGATGCGCTGCTGGATGCGGTGCAACGACACGTCCGCGGTGCGATCGCGCTCCCCGCCCCCGGCGGATTGCACATGGCGGCGCGGTTGCCGGACGGCATGGATGAAGACGCCGCCGTCCGCGCCTGCCGCATCCGCGAACTCGCTGTATCGCCGCTGCGGGCCTACTACCCAGGCACACCGCGCATGACCGGGCTGGTGATCGGCTTCGCCGCCACCCCGACCGCCATGGCTGGCGAGGTCGCCCGGCGACTGGAAGCCGCGCTGGGTTCGGTGGCGGGAAAGCCCGCCGCTTGACGCGCGCTTTTGCCGGCCGACGTCAACGGTTCGTGTGCCATCCTGGATATCGCGTGATGCATCGAAGAACTGCTGCACTCGTTCGATGCGCCTATCGCGTGCTGGCCGACGCGATCGCCGAGCCCCTGACGTGCCGGAACCGTTTCACGCGACCGGTTCGCCACCAGACGGACGCCCGGCGCCGCCTTCCTTTTCATCCGCCCCAAACTGCGCCATCGTTCCGCGCAACGGCGTTCACGCCATGACGCGGAGCCTTCCGAATGACCGAACCCCATCCCCAGATCGCCCGCGCCCGAGCGCTGCATCGTCTGCTGACGCGGGAAGGCGATGAGGTCAACCAACGCCGCGAACTGACCCCGGCGATCGTCGCCGCCCTGAAAGACGGCGGATTTTTCCGCATGCTGCAACCCGGCACCGGCGGCGGAATGGAAATGAAACCGTCCGATTTCGCCAGCATCACCCAGATCATCGCCGCCGCGGACGGCTCCACCGGTTGGGTCGTATGCCAAGGCAACGGATGCGCGATGTCCGCCGCCTATCTGGACCCGGCCGTGGCGAAGTCCATCTTCGGTTCGGCCGATGGCATCCTGGCCTGGGGACCGCCCGGTTCGCCGTATGAGGCCGAACCCGTTCCCGGCGGATATTGCATCTCTGGCACATGGCGTTTCGCCAGCGGCTGCCAGAACGCAACCTGGCTGGGTGCCCACCTGAAAGTCTCTGGCACGAGGGAAATTCGCACCCTGTTGTTTCCCAAGTCCAGCGCCACGATGGTCGATATCTGGCACACACTGGGACTGCGCGGCACCGCCAGTAACGAATACGTGGTGAAAGACCTGTTCGTCCCAACGAACCATACCATGCTGCGCGATGCCCCGACCGACCGACGCGAAGTTGGCCCACTGTATCGTTTCGGCAGCAGCCAACTCTACTCGGCGGGCTTCGCCGGCGTCGGCCTTGGTATCGCGCGCGGCACGATCGACGCGTTTCTGGATCTGCCCGCCACGAAAACATCCCGTGGCGCCGCTAAGCCCTTGCGCGACAACAACGTAGTACAGTCGCAACTGGCGCAGGCGGAAGCGAAGTGGCACTCCGCCCGCGCCTTCCTGCACAATACACTGGATGAGATTTATGAATTCGCCGTCCGCCACGGCGATATGACAGACCGCCACGCAGCCATGCTGCGGCTGGCGTCCACCTGGTCCATTCAACAGTCGCGCGATGTGGTCAACACGATTTTTCACTGTGCGGGGTCGATGGCGGTCTTCGAGAACCAGCCCTTCGAGCGGCGGCTGCGCGATATCGATACCGTCGCGCAGCAATCGCAAGGTCGCCAGCTTCACTACGAGTCGGTCGGGCAATTCATGTTCGGCCTGCAACCCGAAAACCAGTTTTGAAGGAGAACCAGCATGCCGGCACAATCGCTGAACCACTACACGATCAAGGTGCGCGACCTGGAACGCACGAAGGATTTCTATCGCGACATCGTCGGCCTGACGGTGGGGGACCGGCCGCCGCTCCCGTTCCCAGGGTACTGGCTATACTGCGGCGGCATCCCAACCGTGCATCTGATCGGCTATCGCGCCGAGGACCCGCTTGTCGCCGATGGACCGTCCTACCCGGCGGCAACCGGCCGCCTGGATCACATCGCGTTCACCTGCGACGGGCTGAAGGACATGCGCCAAAATCTGAAATCGCTCGGGATCAAATACGATGAGCGGGTGTTGCCGCGGCTGAATATGACGCAGTTGTTCTATCTGGACCCGGACGGCATTTCGGTCGAATGCAATTTCGATGCGTCGGAAACCGAATCCAGCGGCATGAAGGGGTATTAGCGTCAAAGCGCCCGGATGCGATCCCCTTTTGGCTTGGCGTAAATCCACCAGCCAGAAAATAACGACTACCGGCATAGAATCGCTTGTTCAGGAGCAGGCATACGCAAACCCGTCGCGGGTTGCGTATGGACAATCGCCGCATCGTGGCAGCCTGGACAGGCCGGCAACACGCGCGGTTCGGATGCGACCGATCGCCTGCGCGCACGCACCGGCTTCGGGATTTGTCCCGTTCCAGTTGGAAGCCTTTGCTGCCCTAAGGCAACGCTGGCAAATAAGTGCGTCAGCACGCCAGCAAAGTTGCCGTGCAAAACATAAGCTTAGGGCATGCCCGACACTGCAATCCGAAGCGATAATTGTTGGGCATGGCCTAAGGCAACGCTGGCAGATAATACCAACCGGCGGAAAAGATGACTCTTGCATCCTTTCCGCCGGTTGGTCTCGTCCGCCGGGTTGGAGGGCGGCGGCGCGCCAAAAAAGACTTATACCAAGCCGCGCCGGCCCATTCTTCATGGATCGGCGCGGCTTGGTGTAAGTGCGTCAGTACGCCAGCAAAGTTGCGTTGCAAAACATGAGCTTGGGGTTAACTCGACGCTGTCGCTTGCAGCGATTCATGTCGCGCAAGCCCTACGCCGGCCGGACCTGCCGCCGCTTCGAAAACCAGGAATCGAACAGCAGAGCCGCCACCCCGCACACGATGGCCGCGTCGGCAACGTTGAACACGTACCAGGAAAAATCTCCCCACGGGGTGTTTACATGGGCCTGGATGAAATCCACCACGGCTCCATAGCGGATGCGATCGATCACATTGCCGATCGCCCCGCCGGCGATTGCGCCGATCGCAACCGCCGTCAGTGTGTTTTCCGCCCGGCGCAGCCAAAATCCTAATGCGACAACAACGCACAGTGCGATCCCGGTCAGCACACTATGTCCCCAGTTGCCAAGCCCGTTCAGCATGCCGAACGTCACGCCCCGGTTCCACACCATGGTCAGGTTCAGCACGGGCAGCAGCACCACCTGACGGACATCGGGCAGGTCCAGGCCATGCAGGACCCACCATTTGCTCAGTTGGTCGGCGGCCAGCACGATCAGCCCGGCCATCAGGCCCAGCGGGATGAAGTTGCGGCGCGTCATGCCGCCGGCTTGCACATCAGGCCCGAGTCCACGACGTCCGAGCAGCGGAGACACAGCGACGGGTGGGTGGCGTTCGACCCCACTTCCGGGAGCACTTTCCAGCAGCGGACGCATTTGGCGCCGGAGGCGGGCATGACCCTCGCTGGGGATTCGTCCGTGTCCGGCTCGATCTGTACGGAGGAGACGATCGCGATCTCGGACCATGCGGCTTCATCCATAAGGGTTACATGAGCCGCGCTCAGTTTCAGCCCGATGGCCGCCTGAAGCGAGGATCCGATAGCGTTGGTTTTCCGGAGTTCCTCGATCGGGACGGTAATGCGGCGGCGGATAGTCCGAATCGTTTCCCATTTCGCGGCGAGCGAGTCGTCGCGCCAGCCGGCCGGCGGCGTTTGGAACGGTTCCAGATGCACGCTGGCATCATCGCCGAAGCGAGCGCACCACGCCTCTTCGGCGGTGAAACACAGCACCGGGGCGAGCCACGTGCAAAGATACCGGTGCAGATAGTCCAGCACGGTGCGCGCGGCTCGGCGGCGCAAGCTGTCCGGGCGATCACAATACAGCGCGTCCTTCCGGATATCGAAATAAAATGCCGACAGATCGACCGAACAAAAATTATGCAAATCGGGATAGATGCCGGTCCAATCGTAGGATTGCACCGCCGCCCGGAATTTCGTATCGATGTCGGTCAGACGGTGCAGCACCCATCGTTCCAGTTCCGGCATGTCTTCGGCCGGCAAGATTTCATCGCTGGAAAACCCGTCCAGGCTACCCAGTATCCAACGCAGGGTGTTGCGCAGGCGGCGGTAAAGTTCCGCCTGCTGTTTGAGGATTTCCGGGCCGATGCGCAGGTCTTCGGTGGTGTCCGACATCATGACCCACAGCCGTAATATATCGATACCGTATTGTTTTGCCACCTCTTCCGGCGCAACGACATTCCCGAGCGATTTGGACATTTTGCGGCCGTGTTCGTCGTTGACGAAACCGTCGGTGACGACCGCCTTGAACGGCGCCCGGCCGCGGGTGCCGACCGATTCCAGAAGCGACGACTGGAACCAGCCGCGATGCTGGTCGGACCCTTCCAGATACAGGTCGGCCGGCCAGGGCAGTCCGCGTTTTTCCAGCACGAAGGCGTGGGTGCAGCCGGATTCGAACCAGACATCGACGATATCTCGCACCTGATCATAGTCGCCGGGATTGTAATCCGGCCCCAGGAAGCGGGATGGCGGGGACGCGTACCACGCATCGGCGCCTTCGGCCTCGAACGCCGCGACGATACGGGCGACCACGGCGGGGTCGCGCAGCGGCTGGCCCGATGCCTTCTCGACGAAGACGGCGATCGGCACGCCCCACGCGCGTTGGCGGCTGATGCACCAGTCGGGGCGGCCGGCGACCATCGATCCGATGCGGTTGCGGCCCTGGTCCGGCACGAAATGGGTTGCGTCGATCGCGGCGAGCGCTTTTTCGCGGATGCGTTCCGGCCCATCCATGCGGATGAACCATTGCGGTGTCGCCCGGAAAATCAGCGGCGCCTTCGATCGCCAGGAATGCGGGTAGGAATGGCGGATCGACCCGCGCGCCAGCAGGGTTCCGGCCTCGGTCAGCGCGGCACAAACCGGATCGCCCGCTTTATAAACGTGAACGCCGGCGAACAGCGGCACACGGGGGTTGAACGTTCCGTCGTCGCCGACAGTCTCCGGAATATCCAGGGCATGGGTGCGGCCGAGGATAAAATCGTCCTCGCCATGGCCGGGCGCGATGTGGACAAAGCCTGTGCCGGCCTCGGTGGTGACAAAATCGGCCAGCAGCAGGGGCGTGTCCTGGTCGTAGCCGCGTCCGCGCAAGGGATGCGCCATGATTGTGCCGGCCAGATCGGCGCCCTTGACCGTGGCCAGGACCGTGTGCGCCTCGATGCCGGTGTCTTTCAGCACGGCCGGCAGCAGAATATCCGACACGACGATTTTCTCGCCAACACGAGCCAGCGATCCGGCGGCAACGGCATCCACGCGGACAACGGCATAATCGAATGCCGGCCCCGCCGCGACCGCCCGGTTGCCGGGCATTGTCCAGGGGGTGGTGGTCCAAATCGCGATCGCCGCGCCTTCCAACGCCGGGACAGACGCGGCAACGACCGGAAAACGAACCCAAATGGTGGTGCTGGTATGGTCGTGGTACTCGATCTCGGCTTCGGCGAGGGCGGTCTTTTCGACCGGCGACCACATCACCGGGCGCAGGCCGCGATACAGCGCGCCGTTCAGCAAAAACTTGCAAATTTCGGCGGCGATCGCCGCCTCCGAAGCCGGGTCCATCGTGGCGTACCGTGCGGCGAAATCGCCCTCCACGCCCAGGCGGCGAAATTCCTTCGCCTGCACCGACAGCCAATGTTCGGCGTATGTCCGGCATTCGGCTCGGAAATCCAAAATCGGGACCGAATCCTTATCCTTCTTCTTCGCCCGGTACTCCTCCTCGATCTTCCATTCGATCGGCAGGCCGTGACAGTCCCAGCCGGGAATGTAGTTAGCGTCGTACCCGGCCATCTGGCGCGTGCGGTTGATCACGTCCTTGTGGATTTTGTTCAGCGCGGTGCCGAGGTGGATGTTGCCGTTCGCGTATGGCGGACCGTCGTGCAGGATGAACACCGGCCGGCCGGCCGACGCCGCGCGAAGCTTGCCCCACAGGTCCATCGAGTCCCATTTCGCCAGGATTTGCGGTTCCTTCTTCGGCAAGTCGCCGCGCATGGGAAAGCCGGTGCGCGGCAGAAACACCGTGTCGCGGTAGTCGCGCTGAGGGTCGGAGGCGGCATCGTTCATGGCGGTTCCGTAAGGCAAAAATCTGTCGGTTGGGGATCGGCGGCCAGCCTATACACGGAACAGGGCAGCGCGGCCATGCGGAACACGAACGGGTTGCATCAGGCCGGATCGGCGGGGGGCAGCCACAGCACCTGCCCTATCCTGCCGGCGCCCGACGCGATCATCGCCAGCCGGTCGAATCCCAAAGCGATCCCCGCGCTGGGCGGCATGCCATGTTCCAGCGCGGCGAGAAAGTCCTCGTCCAGCGGCCAGCCGGGTCCGTACAGCGCTTCGCGCCGCCCGCGTTCGGCCACGAAACGGGCGCGCTGCTCCACCGGATCGGTCAGTTCCACGAACGCGTTCGCCAGTTCGATTCCGCAAACGAACAGTTCGAACCGTTCCGCCACCCTGGGATCGGACGGGTCGCGGCGTGCCAGCGCGGCCTGAGCGGTGGGCCAGTGCGTCAGGAAGGTAGGATGCCGCCGCCCGAGATGCGGCTCGATCCGTTCCAGCAGCAGCCGGAAGAACAGGTCTTCCCAGGTTTCGTTATCCCGCAGGCGCGCCCCGGCGGCGGCGGCCAATCCGGCGGCATCCTCGCCGATCGCCAGCAGATCGACACCGGCATGACGGGCGAACGCCTCGGCCACGGTCAGGCGCTCGAACCGCGACAGATCGGTGGTGATGCCGCGGCAGCGCACGACCGGGGGCAGCGCCATACGCAGCACATCCGTGGTTTCGGCGATCAGCGAATCCATCGTCGCGCCGGGCCGGTACCATTCCAGCATGGTGAATTCGGCAGCGTGCAGGGCGCCGCCCTCATTGTTGCGCCATACCCGAGCGAATTGGAAAATCGGGCCGGCGCCCGCGACCAGAAGCCGCTTCATGGCGAATTCCGGGCTGGTATGCAGCCATAGCGGTTCGGCCGACCCATCCGGACGATCGCGGCGTGTGGCGAAGGCGCGCAGGTGGACTTCCTCGCCCGGCACCGGCACCGCGTACGGGGTTTCGACTTCGGTGTAGGCGCGATCATGGAAGAATATCCGGATCGTTCGGATCAGTTCCGAACGCCGCCGCAGAAACGGCAGGCGCGCGGCCAAGCTTTCAGGGTGCCAGATCGGAAGGGAACCGGGGAAGGTCATGGCGTTCATGTTACCCCCGGCCGCCTGGACACGTCACGCGATACCAACGCGCCAAGGAGAGGCCGTCGATATCGTCCCCGATTCGCGCGCCGCCGCCCAGCAACCAGGCCCCCGATAATACCGTCCGAACCGGTCGGCCAACGGTACCAATCCCAAACATGTGACCACCGAACGGAAGCTGCCACGGCCATATTGGGTCGTGGCCGCCGCCAATCCCGAACTGGCAATGGCCAAAACCTGAAAGGCGAACGTCATGGGCCTGCTGCTGCTGATCGTTATTCTGTTCCTGCTGTTCGGCGGGGGCGGGTTCTACGGCTATCGCTCCGGCTATTACGGCGGCCGGCATTACGGCGGCGGGCTGACCTTGCTTGTGGTGATTGTCGTGCTGTTCCTGATCTTTGGCCACGGTGGCGGGTACTACCGCTGACTGGCGGTGCCCCCGGGGGCCGCCGGGAGACCGGGGACCGATGGTGTTGGTGTCGTTCGGAACACAAAAGCACTGCCTTCAGGTGAGTGCCCACTGCGGCTACCCGCTTGACCGGGCGCATCGGCTTTACGCCAGGTGAACTGGACACCTGTCGGGTTACGGCGGAACGCAGGTCAGTGCCTTGACGGGCGCGGTTTTCCTGGAAGGGTCGGTAGATGCAGGGGATTGCCCTGCCCACGAACCCCGCTTACTGGGCATCCGGTAAAACCCTCCAGGATTTGCAACCGATGGCCACGATACGCGCGCTACAGCTTCTCGCAGACAAGGATCTGTCGCTCACAGAGCGCGACTCCCCCGCTGCCCCCGGACCCGGCGAAGCGCAACTGCGGGTCCGCGCCGTTGGGCTGAACCATATCGACGTGTGGGGTTTGCGCGGCATGGCCTTCGCCAAGCGGCTGTATCCGCTGACCGTCGGCGCCGAAGCGGCGTGCGAGGTCGTCGCCACCGGACCCGGCGTAACCAATGTCGCCCCCGGCGATCGCGTGGTGCCGTTCGGCGCGCTGACCTGCGGCACCTGCCCCGCCTGTCAGCGCGGACGCGACAATCTGTGCGAAAACGTCGCCGGGGTGCGCGGTTTCCATATCGACGGGTTCGCTCAGGACTTGACCAATCATCCCGCCCGCCTGCTGGTGAAAATCCCGGATGGCGTCGCGATGCGGGATGCCGCCTGCGTGGCGGTCGCCTTTGGCACGGTGGAACACATGCTGTTCGACAACGCCCACCTGGAACCGGGCGAAACCGTGCTGGTTCATGCCGGCGGGTCGGGCATCGGCAGCATCGCCATCCGCATCGCTAAATCGATCGGTTGCACCGTCATAACCACCGTTGGGTCGGCCGGCAAAGCCGCGAAAGCCACCGCGCTGGGCGCCGATCACGTGATTAACTACCGCGAAGACCGGTTCGAGGGCGTGGTGCGCAAGCTGACGAAGAAGAAGGGCGTCGATGTGGTGTTCGAACACACCGGCGCGGATACCTGGGCCGGATCGCTGCTGTCGATGAAGCGCGGCGGCCGGCTGGTGACCTGCGGCGCCACGTCGGGCCCAACTGGCAGCCTGAACCTGATGCAGTTGTTTCAGCAGCAGTACCGCATCACCGGGTCGTTCGGCGCCCCGATGTCGGCCCTGGCGCGCGCACTGGATCGCATTGCATCGGGGGTGAAGCCGGTTATCGACACGGTTTATGGCCTGCAGGACTTCCGCGCCGGGGTCGAACGGCTGGAAAGCCGCGACGTATTCGGCAAGCTGCTGGTCGAACTCTGACCCGCGTGCGCCGGCAACTCGGTCTTTACGGCGAGCGTATCCTCGGCCGCCTGGTCAAGTGGCTGTTCTGGCTGCTGCGGCGCGCCGACCCGGATCGCGCCTCGGATGTCTGCGGCGCCATCGCTCGGCGTGTCGGCCCGATGCTGCCTGCGCACCGGATCGGCCAGGCCAATCTGCGGGCGGCGTTTCCGGAAAAAGACGCGGTTTGGATCGAGGCCACGTTGCGCGAATCCTGGGACAATCTGGGTCGTGTCGCCGGCGAATACGTTCATATGGCACGTATCTGGGATCTCGATCCCGATCGCCCTTACGCCGGGCGCATCCAAACCGGAAGCGTGGCCTTGTTCGACCAACTACGATCGGACGGCAAACCGGCGCTTTGCTTTTCCGCGCATCTGGCAAACTGGGAACTGCCCGCCATCGCCGCCGCATCGCATGGCCTGCCGTCGGCGGTGGTGTACCGGATGCCGAACAACAAGGCGGTGGCGAAGGAAATCATCCGGATCCGGGCGCCGCTGATGGGCCGGCTGATACGCACCCGGGCCCAGGCGGCGGTCGAAATGGCCGCTTCGCTGAGCGCGGGCGAACATCTGGGCATGGTGGTGGATCAGCATTTTTCGCGCGGCGTGGATGTCATGTTCTTCGGACGCCGCTGCAAGGCAAACCCATCGGTCGCGCGTCTGGTCCGGCGGTTCGAGTGCCCGGTAATCGGCGTTCGCGTAGTGCGATTGCCGAACCACACGTTCCGGATCGACGGGTTCGGACCGTTCGACCTGCCGCGCGAGGCAAGCGGTCAGATCGACGTGACGGCGGCCACGCAGATGATCACGACTGTTATAGAAGGCTGGATTCGCGAGTATCCCGGCCAATATCTGTGGTTTCACCGCCGCTGGCGCTGAGCAATTCCGATTAACGGGAGCGCCGGCTGGCATGCAGGAGACCGGATCGATGCGTCTGCTTGTTCTGTCCACCGCTCTGCTGGCGGGACTTTCGGTCGGAGCGCCGGCCGCCGAACCGACGTCCAGCGATGCCAGCAACATCGCCCCGCAAAACACGAAGTCGACGATCGCACCGGCCTTGCCGAACCCGGACGTCGCACCCGGAACCACGGCGTCCGACGCGCTGCATGCGGCCGAGGGGGCACTTGCGACCGGGCAACTTGGGCAGGCGCAGCAGTCGCTGGAAATGGCCGAAACCCGGATGCTCGACCGCTCCGTACCGCTGGGCCAGACCAACAACCCGAGCGATAACCCGGCGATACGGGACATTTCGGGGGCGCTACAGGCGCTGGCTGCCAACGATCGCCCAGGCTGCATGCGGTTGATCGAGGCGGCTCTCGAATCCGCCAGGACGCAGGGCCTATAGGCGTTATACCAACGGCCATAAAGAATGACCGTTGGCATCGTCTCCGTTTCGCGCACCGCCCGCCCTATGTGGGCGGAACCTGGCGTTAGCGGACGTTCAGTTCGGGAAAGTCTTCTTCACGATATTCGGCTGGGTCGCGCGTCCCGGCCGCGGCGCGCCGGTTCTCCAGCTGGCGCAGTTCCACCCGCCTGATCTTGCCAGAGATTGTCTTCGGCAGTTCGTAAAACTCCAGCCGCCGGATGCGCTTGAACGGCGCCAGGCGCGCCCGTGTATGCTGCAAGATCGACAGCGCCGTTGCGCGATCCGCCACCGCACCGGCCACCAGAGCGACATAGGCCTTCGGGATCGCCATCCGCATCGCGTCGGGGGCCGGCACGACGGCGGCTTCAGCCACGGCCGGATGCTCGATCAGCACGCTTTCCAGCTCGAACGGGCTGATGCGGTAGTCCGATGCCTTGAACACATCGTCGGCGCGTCCGACATAAGTCAGGTATCCATCGGCATCCCGCGATGCGACATCGCCGGTGCGGTAGGCCGGACCGGTCAGTCCGGCGATCGATCCATCATCTTGCTGATACCCGCGCATCAGCCCGGCGGGCGGCGGGTCCAGCGCCAGGGACAGTTCGCCTTCCTCGGTTTCGTTGCCGTCCGGGTCCAGCAGCAGGGTGCGAAAACCCGGCAGCGGACGGCCCATGGAGCCGGGTTTGATCGGCTGGTTCGGCGGATTGCCAACCTGCGCGCAGGTTTCGGTCTGTCCGTAGAAATCCCGGATTGTCAGCCCCCAGGCGGCCCGAACCTGATCGATGACCTCGGGGTTCAGCGGCTCTCCGGCCGCCAGCACCTCGCGCAGGCTGTGGCGGATGGACTTCAGATCTTCCTGGATCAACATGCGCCACACGGTCGGCGGCGCACAAAGAGTCGTTACTTTATTTGCAGCAATCGTATCGAGCAGCGTTCGTGCGTGGAAGCGACCCTGGTTGGCGATGAAAATCGCCGCGCCGGCGATCCAGGGGGCGAAAAAGCAGCTCCAGGCGTGCTTGGCCCAGCCCGGAGACGAAACATTCAGGTGGATGTCGCCTTGCAGCAGACCAAGCGCGTACATGGTGGACAAATGTCCCACCGGGTAGGACCGATGCGAATGCAGCACCAGCTTCGGCTTCGCGGTCGTGCCCGATGTGAAATACAGCAGCATCGGGTCGTCGGCGCCAGTTTCGCCGTCCGGAACGAAATCCGCCGACGCGGCCAACAGTTCGTCGTAGCGCGTCCATCCCGTCACCGGGTCGCCCACGGCGATGCGGGTCAGCCGGTTGTCCATGCCGCCGAATTTTCCGGCCTCGGCCGACGTGGTCACGACATGGCGGGCCCGCCCCCGGTCGAACCTGTCGGCCAGATCGCCGGCTGCCAGCAATGTCGTCGCGGGGATGACGACGGCGCCCAGCTTCATCGCCGCCAGCATGGTTTCCCATAACGGAACGACGTTCCCCAGCATCAGCAGAATGCGGTCGCCGCGCTTTACCCCCAAGGCGCGCAACCCGTTGGCCACGCGATTGGATCGTTCCGACATATCCGCGAAGGTCAGCCGCGCGGCGCCCTCGCCCACGATGATAAGGGCAGGCTGATCCGCCGTCGCGCCGCGCGCGAGTTCGCCGTCGAACCAATCCAGCGCCCAGTTGAAATTGTCCAGCTCTGGCCAACGGAAATCGCGATAGGCCTCATTATAGGCAGATCGGTGCGTCACCAGAAAATCACGGGCCGCCTTGAACGCCGCCGCTTTCATTGCTTGTTTCCAATCCCGACCATCGATCCGCTTCGTGTCGCTGTTTCCAGGCGCGATCATACACCAATCCGGCGTGCGGGAAACCGCCGACGCCGAACACCGGGGGCCATGACCGGCCATTGGCCCCGCGGTGCGAGAATTGGCAGGTTCAGTCGTGGACCTCCGGCCTGAAGCCGCCGGAGGGCCGCACCTTTCCCCATTGCGACAGCGCCGGTATAGCAAAACCAGAACCGCGCCGGGAAAATCGGAACGATGCGCCAAATGACGCTTGTCGGCTTTCTGCAAGCCCAGAATTGCACGAATTTCGTCGGGTCCTGGCGTCATCCGCTCGCCCGGCAGGATTTTACCGGCGCCGAGTATTACCGCCGCATCGGCCGCGCGCTGGAAGCCGGCAAATTCCATATGGGATTTTACGATGACCGGCTGGCGATGCCCGACCTGTTCGGCGGCGATCACGCCCATACCGTGGCCAACGGCATCCGCTGCGTGAAAATGGACCCGATCGTCATTCTGACCGCCATGGGCATGGCGACCGAGCGGCTCGGCCTCGGCGCGACGTTCTCCACGACCTACTCCGAACCGTTCCACGTCGCCCGTGTCTTCGCCACGCTGGACCTGATCACCGGTGGCCGGGCCGCATGGAACATCGTTACATCGATGAACGATGCCGAGGCTCTCAATATGGGCCACACCGCCCACGGCGAGCATGACCTGCGCTACGACCGCGCCGATGAATTCCTGGAAGTGGTCATGGGACACTGGGATTCATGGGAAGACGGAGCGATCGTCGCCGACCGTGGAACCGGCCTGTTCGCGCACCCTGAAAAAGTCCACCGGCTGGACCATAAGGGCGCGTTTTTCCAGTCGCGCGGCCCGTTCACGGTGCCCCGGTCGGAACAGGGCCATCCGGTGCTGATCCAGGCAGGCCAAAGCGGCCGGGGCCAGCGATTCGCGGCCCGCTGGGCGGAATGCGTTTTTGTCGCCTATCACGGCCTGGCGCAGGCCCGGCGCGACTATGCATCGTTCAAGGCCCAGGTCGAAGCCGCCGGGCGCGACCCCGACAAGACCTTCGTCTGTCCTGGCATCTACACAGTGGTCGCCGGAACCCGCGCCGAAGCCGAAGACCACGCGGCGGTGATCGACACGCTGCCAAAGGAGATCGACAGCCTGTCGCTGCTGTCGGAGATCATGAATTTCGATTTCTCCCAACAGCCGATCGATCTGGCGTTCACGGACGATCAACTGGACAGCTGGACCGGGGCGCAAGGCATGCGCGACCGGATCAAGCGCGAACTGGGTGGCAGACTGCCAACGCCGCGCGATTTCATCGCCATCACGCGGCGTGGCACGTTCCACGATCACCCGCGCTTTGTCGGCAGCCCCAGGGACGTGGCCGACGGTATGGAAGAATGGTTCGCGACCGGCGCTTGCGACGGTTTCGTGGTCGCCGCGTCCCACGTGCCGGGTGCTTACGAGGACTTCTCACGCCTTGTGGTGCCCGAACTGCAACGCCGCGGGCTGTTCCATAACGACTACACAGGCGCTACGTTGCGTGAGAACCTGGGTCTCGTCCGACCCGCCCCCGGCACGTGGCGATGACCGGCCAAATAAGGAAAAAAGCCTGTGAAACTCTATTACGCCCCCGGCGCCTGTTCCATCGGCATTCACGTGCTGCTGGAGGAAATCGGCAAACCCTATGACGCAGTGGCCGTCAAGTTGCGCGAAGGCGCCCAGTATCAGCCAGGATACACCGCGGTTAACCCGAAATCCAAAGTGCCGGCCCTGGCGCGCGACGACGGTTCGGTGCTGACGGAATTCCCGGCGATCGCCTATTGGCTCGCCCGCACCAACCCGTTCGCCGGGTTGCTGCCCGACAGTATCGACTTGCAGGCCCGCACCCTGGAAGTGCTGGACTACGTCGTCGCCACCCTGCACATGCAGGGGTTCGGACGGATCATCCGACCCTCCGCCTTTACCCCGAACGCGGCGGACGAAGACGCCGTCAAGGCCAGGGGTCGCGAAATCGCCGGCAACGGATTCGCCTTGCTCGACACGCTGTTAGCGCAACAGGACTACGCGACCGGTGCATTTTCCATCGCCGACGCGGCCATCTTCTACGTTTCATTTTGGGCCGACCGGTTCAAAATGATTCTGCCCGGCAATGTCGCCGCCCATTACACGCGCATGAACGCGCGCCCCGCCGTTCAGCGCGTGCTGCAACAGGAAGGCCTAGCCTGATCCGATGAACCCGCCCCCAACGGACCCTATTCATCCAATCGCCTTCTGGTTTTTGCGCCATGGCGAGACCGACTGGAATACCAAGGACCTGTCGCAGGGAAGCGTGGATATTCCGCTGAATGAAACCGGCCTGGCGCAAGCCCGGTCCGCCGCGCTGCTGTTGCGCGGCAAGGGCATCAAAAGCCTGATTTCGTCGCCAATGTCGCGGGCACGGGTGACAGCGGAAATCGCCGGGGCAACGTTGGGTTTGCCGGTGCAGTTCGATGACGGCCTGCGGGAAGTTTCGTTTGGGGTGCAAGAAGGCACGCCGATGGCCGACTGGGGGTTTCAGCAATGGGTTGACGGGCTGCTGACTCCGCAGGGTGCGGAGAGTTTTGCTACGCTGACCAGCCGGTCCATCGGCGCCATCAACCGCTGTCTGTTACGACCCGCGCCCGTGCTGGTGGTCGCACACGGAGCGCTGTTTCGGGCGATTCGCGGCGCGATGGGACACGAACCGAACGTGCGGACCCGCAATGCCGTGCCGGTCTGGTGCGAGCCACCGGCAGGGGCTGCCCGTGCCTGGACCCTGACCTACGCGGATTGACGCCGCCCCGCGGCGCCATCCATCAAAAGCCCAGCGGCTGCTCCACCACGGGGGTCCAGCGCCGGCTTTTGACGACCGACAGGAACGACTGGCTCGACGCGTGATGATTGGTGGCGCTCAGCGACAGCGGCGGCCCGTTAAAGATGTCATGCCAATCCTTCATGCTCTCCATCGCATTGGCGAAGCTGTCCGGGGTCAGGTCCCTGCCCGCCTTTTCCAGCGCCGCCATGACGAAGGTGGCGCAGGTGTACCCGGCCTCGCCCAAATAATTCGCGTCGATCCAGAAGGTCTTGCGATAGGTCGCGTTGAAGCGCCGCACCGCCGGGTCCGGATCGTCCGGATAACGGTAAATCGTCGGCGCCATCGAATAGAAACCTTCCGCTGGTTCGCCGGAGGCCTCGGCGACCGCGGTGGAATAACTGGCGAACTGGCCGCAAAAATCCGGCTTCCAGCCAATCTTGCGCGCGGTTTGTAGAATAATTGTGGTATCCTTGACGATGGTACCCATGCAGACAAAATCGCAGCCGGCATCGTGCTGGCGGCGGCGACCGGCTATCGTTAGCCGATATCCTGCTGTTCGCCTTCCTCCAGTTCGCCGCGACGGTGCGCCAGCCGCTCGATCCCGCCAACACCAACCTGACCGCCTGGTACGACCGGATGGCCGCCCGTCCCAGCGCGGCGGCATAAGGCCGGCATCGGCCATTATTGCGTATCCGGCACGGCAAGCCGGAGCGATCGGCGCCGGACATGCCCATCGATAGCCTGACACAGGGCGGCATCGATGGGGGACGCACAGATACACAGGCGGTGTCCGTTTCCAATTCTCGTCGGCTTGCCGGAGCCTTTTCAAAGGACAGAAGACGGTAACGCACCCATGACCCCGGCCAGCCAGTTACGGTGCGAAACCGATGGCGGCCTACGATCAGGTCTGTTTTACACTGTCATCCGACAGCGCCAGCACCCGCAACGTCGAGGCCAGCGGCCGGCCGGGTTCGCGCGCTGCGTCCGCCGCGGTGACCAGCGCGGACAGGGTTTGGCCGCGAACATCCGCCAAACGCAATAGAACGGCCCAGAACTCCGTCTCCAGCGCCACGCTGGTCCTGTGTCCGCCCAGCGAAAAGCTGCGCTTGACGAGTCCGTTCATCGGTCCATCCACACCAGTTGCTCCGCCATGCCGCGCGGCGGATATTAACCGCGCCTCCCCCCTTGTGCCGAACCCCAACCCCTCCCAAAGTGCCGTAAAATCACTTGGGGGAGACGAACGTCATGAAGACATTGCGTGGCGCGGCTTTGGCCGTATTAGGGTTGTCGCCGTTGTTCGGGTCGCCGGCTTCGGCGCAAAAAACCGTTGTGGGCGTCACCGACACCGAAATCAAGATTGGCCAGAGCGCGCCGTTCAGCGGACCGGCCAGCGTATATGGCCAGATTTCCACCGCCGAATCCGATTATTTCAAGATGATTAACGAACAAGGCGGCATCAACGGCCGCAAGCTCAACCTGATCGCGCTGGATGACGGCTACAGCCCGCCCAAGTCGATCGAGGTGGTGCGCCGGCTCGTCGAGGACGATCAGGTGGCGATCCTGTTCCAGACGATCGGCACAGCCCCCAACGCCGCCATCCGCAAATATTACAACCAAAAACAAGTGCCCGACATCTGGCTCGGTTCCGGCGCGTCCATGTTCGTTACCGATCCCAAGGCCTATCCGTGGAGCATCCCGTTCCAACCCAGCTACCGGCTGGAAGGACAGATGTTCGGACGGTATATCTTAAAGACGAAGCCTGACGGTAAGATCGGCATCCTTTATCAAAACGATGACCTCGGCCGCGATTACGTCAGCGGCCTGAAGGACGCGCTGGGCGACAAGTTCGACAAAATGGTGGTCAAAAACCTGTCGTACGAGGTTGCCGACCCGACCATCGATTCGCAAATATTGGCGCTGCAAGCCTCCGGCGCCGACGTTCTGTTCGATGCCAGCACGCCGAAATTCTCTGCCATGTCGATCCGAAAGGTGGCGGATATCGACTGGCACCCGCTGCACCTGATCGACTCCAACGGCGCCCTGGTGAAGCCGGCGCTGCAATCGGCCGGACTAGAAAAATCGGTCGGGGTGATCACCGCGGCGTATTTAAAGGATCCCACCGATCCGGCCTGGGCCGACGATGCCGGGATGAAGGAATTTCAGGCCTGGCGGGCGAAATACGCGCCGGAAAGCGACCCGAACAATCCCGTATGGGCCTATGGCTATACCATGGCGCAGGCCCTGGTCGTGGTTCTGAAACAGGCCGGCAACGATTTGTCGCGGGAGAATATCATGAAAGCCGCGACCAATCTTCCGGACACCACGGTCCTGCCGATGGTGTTGCCTGGGATCAAAATCGGCACCACGCCGACCGATATCCGGCCGATGAAAAGCATGCGGCTTAGCCGGTTCGATGGGAAGATGTATCAGTTGTTGCCGGAATGATCTGACCGTCAGGCCCGGTTACGGCGGCGTAACCGGGCAACCGTTCGGCTGCCAGCACATCCCGCACCATCGCGGCCAGTTGTGCCGGAGTGAACGGCTTGCGCAGCACGGCTATACCGGCGCGATCCGTCGCTTCGGTCAGGTCGTATCCGGTGGTGAACAGCACCCGGATATCCGTATCGGCCGAGCGGGCGGCGTCGGCCAGGGTTCGGCCGCTGACTCCGCCGGGCAGGCCGATATCGGTGAACAACAGATCGATCCCGCCATGGTCGGCGATCAGCCGGAACGCCTCCATCGCATCGGGGGCCTCCAGCACGGTGTAGTCCAGGTCTCGCAGGATACCGGCACACGCGGCGCGCACCCCGGCGTCGTCTTCCACCACCAAAATTGTCGCCGCACCGCCGCCGGTGCGGTGCGCGTTCGCGGACGCCAGGGAGGGCGGCACATAACGCGGCAAAAATAGCTGTAGCGCCAACCCGCCGAACGCCGGATCCGATCGCAACAAAAATCCCCCCGCCTCCCGCACGAATGCCCTTGCCATGAACAGGTCGGCACTGTGGGAATCGACGCCGAATTGGCGGTCCACTGGCTCAGCATCGGAGTCGCTGACGGAAAGCTGAATATATTCCCCCGGTTCGGCCGCCGGGTAAGCCACCTGAAACGCCTGATCGAGCCGGACGTTCGACACCGCAACGGTTAGCTTCGTCCCGGCTCCGGCGCAGTCGCGCGCATTCACCGTCAGCGACAGCACCGCGTTTTCCAACTGGCCGATGTCGGCCCAGGCGAACCACGGTTCGCCCGATGGTATAATGCGTAGCCCGATGCGATCGCCGAGCGTGCGATGTAACAGGTCAGCCAGGCCCTTCAGCAAACGATCGACATCGACCGCCTCCGGTTCCGGTGCGGACTGGCTGGCCAGCGACAGCAAATGCCCGGTTAGCGCGGCAGCCCGCTGCACGCCTTCCAGTGCCGCCTCGGTATGACGCAGCAGCCGTTCCTGCCGTCCATCGAGCCGGCGTGCCAGCAGTTCCACATTGCTGGCGATGACGGTGAGGTGATTGTTGAAGTCGTGGGCGACACCCGCGGCCAGACGGCCCAGCACCTCCATCTTCCGCGACCGGCGCAGCGTCTGCTCCATCGCCGCCCGGTCCTGTTCAGCCCGGCCGGCCGCGGCGCGTGCGGCGTTTAGCGTCTTGACCGCATACCACGCCGCGACGACCATACCGGCGATGCCGATCAGCGCCGCAGCCAAAACCCGATCTGTCAGCCACCCAGTCAGCACCGCCGCCAGCACGATGCCGGCGATCCATGCCGCGGGCGCGGCAGCACGGTGCGTCCGGATCGGCCATCGCTCAGGATGGGACACGAAAGCCGCGAAGCGAACTCCAGGCGACGACAGGGATGACATGGGAAAGACAGACTTCGCACAGGCCCGCCCGTCTCGCCATGCCACAACGCGGCCGGCGCGATCACGCCCGCGTGAGGCGCCGCTTACGCACATGGTTTTGTAACGTTTTTTGGAATCCCGCATGTCCCCTCCCGTCGATCGTGTCCAGACCGACCCGGCCATGCCGGCGGCTACGCGCGTTGTCGTCATTGGCGGGGGAATCGTCGGCGTCTGCACCGCGTTTTTCCTCGCCCGTAAAGGCGTTCCCGTGGTGCTGTGCGAGAAGGGGGAAATCGCGGGCGAGCAGTCCAGCCGCAATTGGGGCTGGTGCCGTAAAATGGGGCGCGATCCGCGCGAAATTCCGCTGGCGATCGAGGCGCTGCGGCTGTGGCCGGACATGGACACACTGATCGGCGGCGACACCGGGTTCCGCCGCAGCGGCATCGTCTATCTGTGCCGGACAAGACAGGAACTGGACAAGCGGGAGGCCTGGCTGGAGACGGCCGGCAGACCTTTCGGATTGGATAGCCAGTTGCTGACGCGCGATCAGATGAACCGTGTCTTGCCGGGACTGGCCGGTTCCTGGGCCGGGGGATTGTCCACCCCGAGCGATGGACGGGCAGAACCCGCTCGGGCGGCACCGGCGATTGCCGAAGGGGCGCGCCGGCTGGGCGCGACGATCCTGACCGGGTGCGCGGTGCGGGGGATCGAGACGACGGGTGGCCGGGTGTCCGGCGTGGTGACGGAGCGCGGCCCGATCGCGTGCGACTCGGTCGTTTTGGCCGGGGGCGTCTGGTCGCGGCTGTTCTGCCGCCCACTGGGCGTTCGTTTGCCGCAGTTGCGGGTGCTGGCATCGGCGATGCGCACCGGCCCATTGCCGGGCGGGCCGGAAGCGTCGGCCGGAGGGTTCGGCTTCGGTCTGCGCAAGCGGCTGGATGGCGGCTATACGGTGGCAAGCTGGAACAGCAACATTGCCAGCGTGGTTCCCGACACATTCCGCTTTCTGGGCGATTTTTTGCCGGCGATGCGCATGCGGCGGAAAGACGTGCGGGTGCGGATCGGCGGCGCGTTCGTGCGCGCGCTGTTACAGCCGGCGCGCTGGCGGCTTGACCGGCCGTCCCCATTCGAGGCCGTGCGTATCCTGGATCCCCGTCCGAACAAGGCGATGTTGGCGCAGGCCCGGGCGAAGGTGACCGAGGCGTTCCCGGTGTTTCACGGTATGCAAGTCGCGGAAGCCTGGGGTGGAATGATCGATGTCACGCCGGACGGTATTCCGGTCATATCCGGCGTGGACGCGCTGCCTGGGTTTTTCATCGCCACCGGCTTTACCGGACATGGCTTCGGCATTGCCCCCGCTGCCGGGCGGCTGATGGCCGAACTGGTCACGGGCGAGTCACCGGTGGCCGATCCGGTTCATTTCCGCTATAGTCGGTTTATGGATGGGACGCGGCCGAAACCCTCGCCGCTTGCGTAAGGATTTCCGGGATGGTCGCCAGTTTCCCCACGATGCGTCTGCGCCGGCTGCGGTCCAGCCCGGCGATGCGGGATTTGTTACAGGAACACACGGTTTCCCTGAACGATCTGATTTATCCGATTTTCGTGGAGGAAGATCTGGACGATTTCGCCCCGGTTGACTCCATGCCGGGGATTTTCCGGATACCGGAGCGCAAGCTGGACGCGGCGGTGAAGGAAATCGCGGCGGCCGGAATCAAGGCGGTGATGACGTTCGGCGTCAGCCACCGCAAGGATGACACCGGCAGCGATTCCTGGCACCGCGACGGACTGCTGGCCCGGATGATCAGGCGGGCGAAGGATGCCGCGCCGGAGCTCATGGTGATCTCCGACACGTGTTTCTGCGAATACACCTCTCACGGCCATTGCGGGGTGATTCACGGAAACGATGTGCATAACGACCATACGATCGACAATCTGGGCAAACAGTCCGTGGTGGCGGCTGAGGCCGGGGCGGACATGATCGCGCCATCGTCGATGATGGACGGGCAGGTCATGGCGATCCGGTCGGCACTGGACGGCAATGGGTTCGGGAACATCCCGATCATGGCGTATTCGTCGAAGTTCGCGTCGGCATTTTACGGACCGTTCCGGCTGGCCGCCGGATGCGATCTGGATGGGGATCGCAAGGCCTATCAGATGAATCCGATGAACGGGCGGGAAGCGCTGCGGGAATCGGACAGCGATGAGGCCGAAGGCGCCGACATCCTGATGGTGAAGCCGGCGATGCCTTATTTGGACGTGCTGACGCGGATCCGCCAGCGCAGTTTGCTGCCGCTGGCGGCTTATCAGGTCAGCGGCGAATACGCGATGATCAAGTTCGCCGCCGCCGCCGGGGCGATCGACGAACATCGCGTGGTGCGGGAAAGCCTGGGTGCGATCAAGCGCGCGGGAGCGGATTTGATTATGACTTATTTCGCCATGGATATCGCACGTGAGGGGTTTTGACCGCCCCGGCGGGGGAGCCTAACGCGGTCAACTGGCATGTCTGCCACGGCGATCCGGGATGACCGATGCCTCAACAAGTGTTTAGTCTGCCGCCCGAATCGCGGCGTTCAAGGCTTGTATCCCGGCGGCCGGTCCGTCCGGATGGTTCCAGACACTGCCCACGACCGCCAGGAAATCCGCGCCCGCGCGGACCAGCGGTGTGCAATTGTCCGCCCCGATTCCACCGATCGCGCAACACGGCAGTTCCATCATCTCCGACCACCATTGCAGGATTTCCGGGTCCAGCAGCGTCGTCACCGCTTTCGTGGCGGATGGGAAAAACGCGCCGAACGCGACGTAATCGGCTCCGTCTTCCCCCGCCTGCATCGCCAGATCGCGGCTGCCCTTGCAGGTAACGCCCAGCATAAGGTCCGGCCCCAGAAGCTTCCGGGCCTGCTGGGCCGGCATATCGTCCTGCCCGACATGGGCGCCGTCGCAGCCGGTGCTCCGCACCAGATCGGCCCGGTCGTTCAGCAGAAACGCCACGCCGCGCGACTGGCAGACAGGCCGCAGCACATCGATCGTCCGGCGCCAGACATCGTCGTCTGCATCCTTCAACCGAAGCTGCACCGCCGCCACGTCGCCCGCGTCAAGCGCCGCCGCCAGCAGGCCGGCGAATGGCGCCGGATCGAAGGCAGGCGGCGTGATCAGATAGACGCGGCAGCCATCGTGGCCGCCGCGATCCCCGGACGCCACGGCAATCAGGCCTTGTTGAGGTAGATATCGATGATTTTGTTCAGCATTTCCAAGGCCTGCGCTTTCGGCCGCTGGAACGTGTTGCGGCCGATGATGCTGCCGTGGCCGCCGCCGTCGCGAATGCCGCGAATGTCTGCATACAGACCCTCGGTATCCTTCGCCTCGCCACCGGAGAACACCACCACCCGCTTGCCGGCGAACGACGCCTGCATCACGTGTTCGACGCGCTTGGCCATGGTCGAGCCGTCGATCTTCTCATACGATTTTTTCGCGGCCTCCAGGCTGACCACCGCCGTTGGGGGCTTCACCTTGATGATGTTGGCCCCCAGCAGCGCCGCCATCTGCGCGGCATAGGCGCAAATATCCAGGGCGGTTTCGGCGGCCTTGTCCAGGTTCGGGCCGCGCGGGTAGCTCCAGGTTACGACCGCGAGACCGGCGTCTTTTGCCTCCAGCGTCAGTTCCCGGAGTTCTTCCATCTGGGCGAACGCGAATTCGCTGCCGGGATAGATGGTGAACCCGATCGCCGAACAGCCGAGCCGCAGGGCATCCTTGACGCCGGCGGTAACGGCCTGATCCTTGTTGGTGGCCAGGCTGTTGGAGCTGTTGCACTTCAAGATCGTCGGGATCTGGCCGGCGAAGGTGTCAGCACCCTGAGCGATCATGCCCAGCGGCGCGGCGTAGGCGCTCAGGCCGGCCTCGATCGCCAGTTCGTAGTGGTAATGCGGATCGTACGCGGGCGGATTTGGCGCGAAGCTGCGCGCCGGGCCATGTTCGAAGCCCTGATCGACGGGAAGGATCAGCACCTTGCCGGTGCCGCCCAGCTTCCCGGTGGACAGGATGCGGGCCAGATTGGCCTTTACGCCGGGGTTGTCGCCTTCATACCAGCCGAGAATTTTCTTAACCTTTTGGGTGACGCGCATCGCAGCCGATCCTTTCCTGGGTGGTGTCCCGGTTTCCGCCGGGCCGCTACTAGCCCAGGCAGGGCCTGCTGTCACCCGCCGGAGACCGCGGACCCGCGCAACCAGCCGTGAAGGCGCCGGCGGGCGTTCCGCTGGGACATATCCAGGGCTGGCGGGGCGTGAGGCAGGACAAAGCCGCCCTGACGTGCGGCGATGGCCGCGACCGCGGCCCAGTTCGTCGCGTCCGGCCACAGCACCAGGCGGCAAACCCCGTCACGCAACGCCCCCATCGCCAGGCCGGACGCATCGGCACAATCCAGAACGTCGGCGGCCGGGGTATCTGGACAGCGCGCGCGCGCCTCGGCCACACAATCGCGCCACCAGGTGGATCCGGCGAACAGCGCCGCACCGGGCGCCGACAGCAGGGTAACCGGCAGGCCAGGCGCCATTGCCGCCACCGCATCCGCCACCCCATGGACGACCGTAGCCGGATATACAATCATGGACCGGTGTTCAACCTGTTGACCGCGTTCGGTTCAAGCGGCATCACCACAGCGTATGACAGAGGCGGACATGACGGAGCAGCCCGAGGATCCGGACGCGGCGGCCGATCGGCTGGAGGCGGCGCTGGAGCGGATCGCCAGTCTGGCGGCGGCGAAACCCGCGCCGGTACAAGCCGAACCGTCCGATTCCGGCCTGTCGCTGCCCGAAATCGCCGAACGGCTCGATTCGCTGATCGGCCGGCTGCGAGCCGCACTCGGCAAAACGGAATAAACCACGGGAGAACAGCGGGATGGCGCAGGTCACGCTTCGCATCAACGGTTATGCCTACACGCTGGGGTGCCAGGACGGCGAGGAATCGCAGCTTGAAGCGATGGGCGAGGAGGTCAACCGCCGCATCGACGGCGTGCGGCTTGCCGCCGGACCGAGCGGCGAGGCCCGAATGCTGGTGATGGCGGCGCTGCTGATGGCGGACGATATTTCGGAGCTGCGCGGCAGGCTTGAAGCGGCCGAGGCGGCCATCGGCGCCCCCGTTCGGCCCGACGCCAAACTGAGCCGGAAGCTCCACCGTATGGCAAAACGCGCGGAAGACATTGCCGATGGGCTTGAACATCCCTAAATCTAAGATGCGGGGCTACCCGGTGCGTCAGGTAGCTCATCCCCAGGGCCAGTAAGCATCTCCCTAGGGAGCTGGCGCTGTCGGGATCCTGGTCCCGGTATCTGGCACCCACCTGCACAAGCAGGCTCTGGGAGGATGACACGCCAACGGCCATGGTGGCTCCGCACATGATTTTTCCCGTTCGATGAACGACCTCGGCGCGGCCAAACGGGCGGCGCGCGCGATCGCGATGGCGAACCGGCTGCATTGGGACGCCCAGATGGCCGGGGAGGCACTGACCATTTGTGTATTGCGCGATTGCGCGCCGCCGCCGTCGGCTGTCGTCGCCGGATACTGGCCGATGGGCGCGGAAATCGACATCCGGCCGCTGCTGGCTGCGTTGCATGATCGCGGCCATCCCGTCGTTTTGCCCGTTACGTCCAAAATTGGCGAACGGCTGACCTTCCGCCGCTGGCACCCCGGCGCGACAATGGTGCCGGAACGATTCGGCACGATGCGTCCGGACGGAGCGGCGATGGAGCCGGATATGCTGTTGATTCCGCTGCTTGCGTTCGATGCGGCGGGTGGGCGCCTTGGCTATGGCGGTGGGTTTTACGACCGGACGCTGGTCGCCCTGCCCGGCCGGTTCCGGCTTGGGTGCGCCTTCGCCGCGCAACAGGTGGACGCGGTGCCCGCCGGACCTTACGACGTGCGCCTGGATGCCGTGGCGACCGAGAACGGCATGATCCGGTGCGGGAGCTGATGTGAGGATACTGTTTTTGGGCGACGTTCTGGGCCGCACCGGCCGCGATGCCGTGGTTGCGCGGCTGCCGGTGCTGCGGAAGGAATTGCGGATCGACCTCGCGATCGTCAACGCGGAAAACGCCTCGCACGGGTTTGGACTGGCGCCAGACATGGCGCGCGCCTTGTTCGCCGCCGGCTCGGACGTGATCACCCTGGGGAACCATGCCTGGGACCGGAAAGAGATCATTCCTTATATCGCCGAAACCCCTCGCCTGCTGCGCCCGCTGAATTACCCGGCCGGCACGCCGGGCAGCGGTTCGGTGCTGGTCGCGCTGCCGGACGGCCGCAAGGCGCTGGTACTACAGGCGATGGGGCGGCTGTACATGGACCCGATGGATTGCCCGTTCCGCGGCACCGCGGAGGTTTTGGCTCGGTACCGGCTGGGGGCTTCGGTGCAGGCGATCGTCGCGGACTTTCATGGCGAGGCCACCAGCGAGAAAATGGCTTATGGTCATATTTTCGACGGGCAGATGTCGCTGGTCGTGGGCACTCACACCCACTGCCCGACGGCGGACGCGCAAATCCTGCCGGGCGGCACCGCGTATCAGTCGGATGCCGGAATGTGCGGCGATTACGACAGCGTCATCGGCATGACAAAGAACGGCGCGACGCTTCGCTTCTGGCGCAAAATGCCGGGCGAAAAACTCGGTCCGGCCGAGGGCGAGGCAACCGTCTGCGGCGTGTTCGCCGAGACCGACGATGCGACAGGCCTGGCGACCCGGATCGAACCGGTTCGCGCCGGCGGCCGGCTGTCCCAGGCGATGCCGGCGGTTTGATCTTGCGAATTCACGACCCCGTGTGGCATCAAACCGTCGCATCGGACGCACAGGATCGCTAGCGGTATGAACGAGCAGGATATTCTAACCGGCCTCACGCAAATCCTCCGCGACGTGCTCGGGGACGACACGATCGAACTAACCATGGATACGCTGCGGGCGGATGTGCCGGACTGGGATTCGTTCAGTTATATCAATTTCATCGTTGCGGCCGAAGCCGAGTATGGAATCAAATTCCGGATCGCCGACGTTGAATCGTTCGAGAATGTAGGCGCGGTCGTGAAGGCGATCGGTTCGGCGCGCGCGCGCTGACCGCGACAACGCATGCTGTTCAATTCCTATTCGTTTATCTTCGGCTTTTTGCCGGCCGTCCTGGCCGGATTTTATCTGCTGGGCGCGCGTAACCGCGAATGGGCGCTGCTTTGGCTCACCGCCGCGTCGCTGGTGTTTTATGCGTGGTGGCGCCCGGTTAACGTGTTGCTGATCGCTCCGTCGATCCTGATTAATTTCGCTCTGTCCAGGGTTCTGGAACGGACGAGCGAAGCCAGGCCGCGGCTTGCCAGGATCACCCTGCTGGGCGGGATCGCGTTCAACCTGTGCTTCCTCGGCTATTTCAAATACCTGAATTTTTTCGCAGGATCGCTAAACGATGCGTTCGGGACGCATTTCGTGCTGACCCAACTGATCCTTCCGCTGGGAATATCGTTCATCACTTTCCAGAAAATCGCGTTTCTAGTCGATGTGCAGGCTGGCCGTGTCAGCCGCTTTTCCATCCGCGATTATGCCTTGTTCGTCCTGTTCTTTCCGCAGTTGATCGCCGGGCCGATCGTGCATTACCGCGAAATGATGCCGCAGTTCCGGGCACTGTCGTGCCGGTACGATCCAGACAATGTCGCCGTGGGCGTCACATTATTCTTTTTCGGGCTAGCCAAGAAGCTGTTGCTGGCCGACCCGATGAGCCGGTTGATTGCGCCGCTTTACGGTCAGGCCGCCGCCGGGGTTCCCCAGTCGATGACCGAGGCCTGGATCGCCGCGTTGGGCTTCACCCTGCAGATTTACTTCGACTTCTCGGGCTACACCGATATGGCGCTGGGTCTCGCACGTTTCTTCGGGATAAAGTTACCGCCCAATTTCAACTCTCCGCTGAAGGCCGGCAGTATTATCGATTTCTGGCTGCGCTGGCATATCACCCTGACCCGGTTCCTGACGGCTTATCTATACAACCCCATGACCCTGGCGCTGACACGGCGGCGAATGGCACGCGGCAAAGCGGTCTATGGCGGACGGAATACCACGATTCCGGCCTTTTTCAGCCTGCTGGCGATGCCGACCATCTTGACCATGTTCGTGTCGGGCATCTGGCATGGGGCCGGATATACCTACATTCTCTGGGGTGTGCTGCACGGCCTTCTGCTGTGCGTCAATCACGCATGGCGGCTGGTGCGGCCCAGGATCTGGCCGAACGCGGCGGTTTATAACCGCCGGATGGCACCGGTTGGCTTCGTGCTGACCTTCGTGTCGGTCGTGTTCGGCATGGTGCTGTTCCGGGCCCCGACAGCGAGCAGTGCTGTCATGCTGTGGAAGGGGATGACCGGCGCGTATGGGGCGTCGCTTCCGCAGGCGGTGTTTTCCCGCCTCGGGGCCGCGGGAGAATGGCTGAACACGATAGGGGTGCATCCGGCCTGGACCAGCGGTTCGGTGCTGCTGGAAGCGACCGTCCGGATCGGCGTGTTGCTGGCGATCGCGCTGGCGATGCCCAACACGCTGGAAATCCTGGCGCCGTACGAACCGGCGCTTGGCGTAAAGCCAGCGAAGGTTCGTCCGCTGGCGGTGCGCGCGCTCGCCTGGACACCGGGCCGCACCTGGGCCATCGGACTGGCCGGGATCGCGCTGGCCGGTATCTTGTCGCTGGGCGAACTCAGCGAATTTCTGTACTGGCAATTTTGATGTCCGGTCCACGATCGTTCCTGCGGACCTGGATACTCAGCCTGATGGCGTTTGCGGTTCTGGTTGTCTCGGTGAACCTGCTGGCCGATCCGTATGACGTGTTCGGCACGCCGCGCATCGCCGGGTTCAATGCGCGCAAGCCAACCGCCCGCGATCATGCGATGCTGACCAAGACCTATCAGGTGGCGCGCGCCCATCCGGCGACCGTGGTCATCGGTTCGTCGCCTGTCTATCTCGGCATCGATGCGTTTTCTCCGGCCTGGCCCGCCGCGATGCGCCCGGTGTATAATTACGGAATTCCTGGGGGCTATGCCACCTTGGCCAGTCTCGAAACGTTGCGGGAGGCCATATTCGCCGGCGGCGTCAAAGACGCCGTTGTGTTTCTCGATTTTCAGAATTTCCTTGTTCCAGGCGGTGACTCCGCGGCCGTGACGGAGGAATCCCGCCGCTTCCGGTTCGCTCCGGACGGCAGCCCCAACCCGTATCGTCCGCGGCAAATGGCCGAGGATATGTTTCTGGCGTTGGGCACCATGTCCGCGCTGACCGACAGCCTCATCACGGTCGCACGGCAGGAAAAGCCTGTTTCGCTGGATATGGCACGCGATGGCTCCGCGACCGAGGCGGACTTCATCAACGCCGCGAATGCCGATGGCATGCACGATATGTTCGCGCAAAAGGACATGTTCGAGGCGGAGCGCGCGAACAGATCGAAGCGCGCAATCGCCGGCTGGACTGGCCCCTTACCCGGCCTGGATATTGTATCGCGGATGATCCGGGTCGCTCACGCCCATCATGTGAAGCTGACACTGGTTATCGCGCCGCACCATTTCGATTCGCTGGAACTCTACTGGCGCGATGGGCTTTGGCCGCGCATCGAGCAACTGAAGACCGAACTGGCGGCGCTTGCCGCCACCCCGGATCACGATGTCATTCTGTGGGACTTCATGGATTACGGCACGTTCACTACGGAAGACGTGCCGCTGGTTGGGGATCGCCGCACAGAAACGCATTGGTTCTGGGAACCCACGCATTTCAAGAAGCAGGTTGGCTCGATCATGATCCAGCGGATGTTCGATGGCGACGGTCCAGCTTTCGGGGCCGCGTTGACACAAGCCAATGTCGCGGCCCGAAACGCGGACGTCCGGACCGAGCGGCAGGCGGTTGTTTGCGGGCCAGATCGCAAGAGGCCGCTGACGGCATTGGACAAGCCCCCGGGCGATGGTTGTGCCAGCAACGGCGTCGTGCTCCGGCAAAACGGACCCACATGAACAATGGCTGCGTTGGCCGGCGGCACGTTGCGTTGTAAGAAGCGGATCCTTATTCACCCGAAGCCGATACCGGACCCATGGCAGGCCATTCTCAGTTCAAGAACATCATGCACCGCAAGGGTGCGCAGGACGCCCGTCGCGCCCGCCAGTTCGCGCGGATCATCCGCGAAATCACGGTTTCCGCCCGACACGGGCTGCCCGACCCGGCATCCAATCCCCGCCTGCGCGCCGCCGTCACGGCGGCTCGGCAGGCGAATATGCCCAAGGACACGGTCGATCGTGCCATCAAGAAAGCCGCGGGTGCGGGCGGCGGGGACGATTACATGGACGTGCGGTATGAAGGCTACGGCCCGGCCGGCGTCGCGGTGATCGTCGAGGCGCTGACCGACAACCGCAATCGCACCGCGTCCGACATCCGGTCCGCGTTCTCCAAGCACGGCGGCGCGCTCGGGGAGACGAACGCGGTCAGCTTCCTATTCAACCGGCTGGGCGCGATCCGCTATCCCGCGTCCGTCGCCAGCGCCGACGCAATGCTGGAGGCCGCGATCGATGCCGGCGCGGAAAATGCCGAAAGCGACGGCGAGTGGCACGAAATCACCTGCCCGACGGAGGATTTCTTCACCGTGCGGGATGCGCTGGAAACCCGCTTCGGCGCGCCGGAGAGCGCCAGGCTGGACTGGCGCCCGACCACCTTGGTAACGCTGGATGAAGACCGCGCGGCGGGCCTGCTGAAACTGCTGGACGCGCTGGATGAGAACGACGACGTACAGAATGTTTATGCCAATTTCGACATACCCGACGCGGTAATGCAGAAACTGTCCGGCTGAGGAGTGGCGGGCTGACCTCGCCCGCACGGTCGGATTTCGTGCGACCGGTGGTCGCTTCGCTCGTCCGGTCCCATCCCAGATGATGCGAACCGCGAGAGGCAAAGCATGGCCGGAAGCGTGTACGCTTCATCCGCATGGAAGCCGGGGCAACGCAGCGCCAGTAGCATGGCGGAGACGCCATCGAAGAGCGTCACCTTCGCTTCGGCGTCGAAGCCGCGCTTGCGATCGGAATGCTCTGTGGGCACCAAGAAATCTACCTGGTTTGCGGCACGTAACCGGGTCTCTGCCCGTCCCCGAATTTGCGCGCGATATGCGGTTTGGTACCTCGCATGGTTTAACTCGCCTCCCGCACGGCATCTTGGCGGAACAAACCCCACCATCCCCAATCAGCCCAGCGCTGCCGAAACGTCATCCCTCCACAATCAGGAACCGGCCACCGCGAAACCACCCTCCCTGATCCGCGGCGCGATCTCCCGCATAAACAGCCTCAGCGCGCGCCCCGAAAACGCCGCGGGCATCGGACCGGTCCGGAATCGGACGATCACTCCGCCGATGCCGGTCTGTGCCAGCGCCGAGAAATCTTCCATCATACTCTCCGGAGAGCCGCATAGCACCGGAGATCCTGGTTGCGCGTTCGCCTTGGCGGCCAGCGCCTCGAAAGCGGTGCTCTGCGCCGCGCGATAGGTCTGCATCTGTTGAAAATACGGCAGGCCCACCTCGCGCGCTTCGGCGTCGGTCGGTGCCAGGACAACGGTGCGGGCGACCCAGCTTTGCGCAATGGCATGATCGATCGCCGCGGCACCCAGGCCGGCGTCGCGGGCCGCGGTGCGATACACTGCGATATTGCGTGCCGCGCCGCGGGCAGTCGCCGCCGCCATCAGCACGGGGCGGCCCAGCCGAGCCTGCGCTGCCAGGGATGGCTCTGATGCCACACTGCGCAAAATCTGCGGATACGGCTTGGTGTAAGGCCGCGGCCGCAGCATCGGGATTTCAAAATTCCAGTATTTGCCGGCATGCACGACTTTTTCCTGGGTCCAGCACTGCAACAGGATCTGCTCGATTTCCTCGAAACGCTCCTGCGCGCTGGCCGGATCGATCTGATAGCCGGTATATTCGTGCGTATTGACAAGGCTGCCGCGCCCAAGCCCGACGATCAGCCGCCCCTTGCTGATGTTATCGAGCAACGCGATCTGTTCGGCCATCCGCAGCGGGTGGTACAGCGAGGTCTGTAGAACGGCGAAGCCGATCTTGATGCGGCGGGTCGCCATCGCCAACGCAGCGGCGAATGTGGGCGGATCGACGTAAACGCAATTGCCGTCGAAGTGGTGTTCGGCCAGGAAAACCGCATCCATGCCTTCGTCTTCGGCGAGCCTTGCTTCTTGCACCGCTTCATCGATGACCTGGGCGTCCGCCGATGGATCGCGGGATTCGTGGAACAGAAACACGCCAACTCGCATCCGCTTCTCCTGCCGTCGTTCAAATCCCGGCAAGTTTCCCCGCAATCGCGGTAGCGGTCCAGCAGCCACGGATCGGGCAGCTTGACCGGCGTGCTGACGCACGTATTGCCGGTGCTGCCCTCAGGTCTTGGCCTGCACCTTCGCCCAGGTATCGCGCAGCCCGGTCGTACGGTTGAACACCATCCGGTCCGGCCGGCTATCGGGATCGGCCGCGAAATACCCGGTCCGCTCGAACTGCACCGCTTCTCCGACAGCGGCCGAGGCCAATACGGGCTCGACCACGCAACCGGTCAGTACCTCCAGCGAGTCCGGATTCAGATCGGCTAGCGCATCGCCCTCCGCGCCAGGATCGGGGCGATTGAACAAATGCGAGTACAGCCGCACCTCGGCGGCAAGCGCCCCGGCGGCAGCGACCCAGTGCAGCGTTGCCTGCACCTTGCGGCCATCTGGCGAGTTGCCGCCTTTCGATGCCGGGTCGTACGTGCAGCGCAGGGCGACAACAGCACCGGTTTCGTCTTTCTCCACCGACGTGCAGGTCACCAAATACCCATAGCGCAGCCGCACCTCCTTACCCGGCGACAACCGGTAGAACTTCTTCGGCGGATTCTCCATGAAGTCGTCCTGTTCCACCCAGAGGTCGCGGGCGAACGTGACCGGTCGCACACCGGCGTCCGGATCGTCCGGATGATTACGCGCTTCCAGCGTTTCGCAGGCCCCTTCCGGATAATTCTCCACGATCAGTTTCAGCGGCCGCAGCACCGCCATGCGCCGGGGTGCGACCGGGTTCAATGTGTCGCGGATCGCCGAATCCAGCATCGCCACGTCCACGGTGCTATACGCTCGGGCGACACCCACGCGGCCGATGAAGTCGCGCAACGCCGCTGCCGGCACGCCGCGCCGCCGGAGTCCGGCGATCGTCGGCATACGCGGATCGTCCCAGCCGCTGACATGGCCTTCGGTCACCAGACGGGTCAGGTGTCGCTTCGACAGAATCGTATAGCTGACGTTCAACCGGGCGAATTCGTATTGGCGGGGGCGGGACGGAACGGGAAGGCTGTCGATGAACCAGTCATACAGCGGCCGGTGATCCTCGAACTCCAGCGTGCAGATACTGTGGGTGATGTGTTCGATCGCATCCGACTGGCCGTGCGCGAAATCGTAAGTCGGATAGATCGGCCACGCATCGCCGGTGCGTGGGTGATGCGTATGCAGGATGCGGTATAGCACCGGATCGCGCAGGTTCATGTTGCCCGACGCCATATCGATTTTCGCTCGCAACACACGCGCACCGTTGGGAAATTCCCCGGCGCGCATACGGCGGAACAGGTCAAGATTCTCCTCCGGGGGCCGGGTGCGGAACGGGCTGTTCTGGCCGGGTTCGGTCAGTGTGCCGCGTTGGGCGCGCATCGCCTCGGGCGGGGTGTCGTCCACATAGGCCTTGCCGGCGCGGATCAGATGTTCCGCCCAGTCGTAGAGCTGCCCGAAATAATCCGAGGCGTAATACAGATGCTCGTCCCAGCCGAAGCCCAGCCAGCGGACATCGCGCTGGATCGCGTCGATGAACAGTTGTTCTTCCTTCACCGGATTGGTGTCGTCGAACCGCAGATGGCAGGTGCCGCCAAATTCCCGGGCGATGCCGAAATTCAGGCAGATGGACTTGGCATGCCCCAGATGCAGAAAGCCGTTGGGCTCGGGCGGAAACCGGGTGACCACGGATCGCACGTGGCCGGACTCCAGGCTGGCCCGCACGATATCGCGGATGAAATCCCGCCCCGCGGCCGCTGTTGCGGTCTGTGTCGTCGTATCGGTATCCACCATGCCTCCGGCTCCAGAATGCGCGCCCTGGCTGTCCGGCCGGCGTGCGAGCCGTACTCCCTACACAATTGCCCCCGGTTTGGCGACTGATCGCGGCGGTTTGCGGTTAACCGCCGCCGGATTGCGCGGGATATGTGCGGGGCATGGAGCGGGTGGAGGGAATCGAACCCTCGTAGCCAGCTTGGAAGGCTGGGACTCTACCATTGAGCTACACCCGCACTGGAACCCTTCATAGCGGCACGGTTGGGTGAGTGCAATCGCCCCTGAAGCCTCCGGCCATGACACGGGACCAAAGCGAACGCCGACAGACACGTCTGGAACGGACGGGGGCTTGACTGCATTCGCCTTGCTCCCCCTATCCGGCCCGACCGCCAACAATTCGATCCGCGGGCGGCTAAATCACCCCCTCCTCCGCCAGCCGCTGCACGTCCGATTCCGTCATGCCCAGCAGTCCGGTCAGCAGCCACACATTGTCCTCGCCGTAACAGGGGGCACCGCGATCGATCGGGCCTCCGATATAGGCCGGCGTACGGGACAATTTCATCGGCACCTCATACACCGGCCAAGTGCCGATCTTGCTGCCGGTTACCTCGGTCAGCCAGTTCAGGTGCCGCAATTGCGGGTCTTTGTCGCACCGGTCCTCGGCGTTCTGGCACACACCGGCCGTCACGCCGGCATGTTGCAGCGCCATCATGATATCCTCGGCGGAGCGGGTCGCCGTCCAGGCGCCGATGGCGGCCTCCAGCACATCCTGGTGCGCCAGACGATCCGAAAGCGTGACGAATCGCCTGTCGTCCAGCCATGCCGCCCGGCCGGCGACGCGGGTCAAAGCGTGCCACTCGGCGTCCGTGAAGCAGGCGATGGCAACCCAGCGATCATTGCCCTGACAGCGAAAAATACCATGCGGGGCGGCCGGCTTGTAAGGTGATCGGTTGCCGTACCGGGTGAAGGCCCGGCCGTTCGCCGACCAGTCCAGAATGGATGTTCCGGTCAGGAAAAGTCCTGCTTCGCACTGCGACGCATCGATCCACTGGCCTTCCCCGGTGCGGTCGCGGTGATACAATGCACCGAGCAGGGCGAGGGCGTAACCGTAGGCGCCCATCCAGTCGAGGTAGGAATAGCCCCATCCGGCTGGCATCGCGGGTTCGGGCAGGCCCGACATATCGGCCTGACCGCCAAACGCGGCGGCCACCGGACCGACAGTGCGCATTCGCCCGTAAATGCCGTGCGCACCCATGCCGGCCTGCTGGATATAGATAATGTCGGGGCGGATCTTCCTCATAACGTCGTAGCCGAGGCCAAGCCGGTCCAGCACGCCAGGCGAAAACCCCTCGGCGACGATATCGCAGATTCGTACAAGATCCTTGGCGATGGCGAGACCCTTGGGGTGGCGGATATTAAGGGAAATGCCGCGCTTGCCGGCGTTTTTGTTGTTGAACTGGCCCCCCATATCCGCATCCTTCACCCCCGGCAGCGGCCCCGTCGCCCGATCGCGCGCCGCTCGGCCGCCCACGGGCGCCATGGCGGCCAGCCGCGTGTCGGGGTTGTCCTTCCATTCCACCTTAAAGCTTTCGGCCCCCATCGCGGCGAGACACCGCGTTCCTCCGGCAGACGCCAGGAACCAGGCGAAGTCGAGGATTTTCACGCCCTGCAAGGGAAACGGCTTGCCATGGAACGCGGACAGCACCGGGGCGGGCGAGCCTTTCGGCTGGGCGGGGACCGACGGCTTACGGGCCAGGATCGCTCCCGTGTCTTCGCCCAACAGCGGCGCCCTGCGTCCCACCTGCCAGCTTGTTTTCGTCGTCAGCCACTTGCTGGTAGGATAGCGAAACGACCGGCCCTGTTCCGGATGATGGATATCGGCGAAGGATTTGCGCTGAATCCAGTGCTCGTCCAGCGCGTTTTCATGCGGTTTTCGCAACGGCGCCCATAGCAGGCCGGCCGCCTGCGCCTCCAGCCACGGCATATCGTTATAGGTCCAGGCGCGCGCGAACCGCTGCACCACGTCGATCATGTGCGCCCGCGATTCGTCGCTGGCGGTAGAACCGGGCACGGCGCGGGCCTTCAGGTCGGCATCGGGCGGCGGCGGTTGCAGGTCCGCCTGCATGCCGTATTTCGATAGCAACGGCACCAGCGCCTTCAGATCGCGCGCGCCCATCCCGTGGGCGATGTACCAGCGGCCGTCCTTGGTGTGCATGATGCTGGGCGAATGGTTCGGCGTTTCCAGCGCATGGCGTCCGGTCAGGCGCCACAGCGGCACCCGCCGCATGACCCAGTGCATGACGTCCAGTTCGGTGTTTTTCGACACAGCCTCATGCACGGCGACCGATACATCCTGCCCTTCCCCGGTGCGATGGCGGGCGATCAGCGCGGCGACGATGCCAGTAGCGAGCTGCTCGCCCGCGATGTGGTAGGCGTGCCAAACCTGGGGGGCAATGGGCGGTGTATCGTACTGCAAATTCGGATCGGGATCGTAACCGCAATTCATCGTTACGCCGCCAAGGGCCAGGTGAATCAGGTCCGACGCCTTGAAGTCCGCCCATGGTCCGTCATCGCCGAACGGCGTCATGCGTGCGGTAATCAAATGCGGAAAACGGGCGTTCAGCGCCGTCCGGTCCAGACCCAGCGCCGTGTTCAACGCGCCGCACGAGGAATCGAGCAGGATGTCGGCACCATCCAGCAGTCGTAGCAGTCCGGCGGGGTCCGCCTGCACGTCCAGAACTACGGATTTCTTGCCACGGTTGTAATTCCAGAAGAACAACGACCGTTCCGGCCCTGGATCGTCGTCCAGAAAAGGGCCGATACGGCGGGTGGCATTACCCTCGGGTGGTTCGATCTTGACCACCTCGCAGCCGAGGCCGGCCAGCAGCAGGCCGGTATATTCGGCGCGTTCGTCGGCGATCTCGATCGCCCGCAAGCCATCCAGCATCCCAGGGCCGGCATCGCCGATCATTGCGCCGGGGCCGGCGGATCGTCCATTCATCGGTTATCATCTCCCGTATGCATCGGCATCAGGGCCGTGTGCGCGCCAGCATTTCCAGTAAAATCGCGTTCACGGCGGAGGCGGCTTCGTAGGCGGCCCAATGGCCAGTTCCGGGTAGCAGGCGCACATCCGCGTCCGGGCGGTAGGCGCGCAGGGTTGCGGCACGTTCCGGTCCTTTCGGGTTAGCGGGTGCGTCCAGTTCACCCCAGATGGCGTTCAGCGGACACTGTAGGCGGCCGATCGCCGTCATGATCGCGCCGCCGCGGGACATCGCCGGGGTGCGCAGGCGCGACCGGACAGTATTCCAGTCCTGGATCGCGATGGCGAGGCCGTCGATCTTCGCCGGGTCGGCGATCATCAGGCGATTTAGGTTGATGCGGTGCGTATCGCGGCGTTCCTGGCCTTCAAGGTGGCGGACCTTTTCCAGTTTGACCGCAGACCCAGGCGTACCGACACCGGAGGACCCGACGATGGTCACGGATCGGACCTGACCGCTCCGCAGCGCGCCGGCACAGGCGGCCATGGTTGCGCCAAAGGAAAAGCCAACGATGTCGTAGGGAACACCCGCGCCGCCGATGGCATCGATCCCATCGGCCACGATGCCGGCGATCGCGAAAGCGTCGTCGCCATCCGGCGGAAAATCGGACTCACCCAGGCCCGGCAGGTCCGGAACCAGCACCCGGTACCCCGGCATTAACGCAGGAATGGTGCGTATCCAGTGGCGCCACGATCCGGCACCGCCGTGACACAACACAACGACGGGGGCCGAGCCTCCGGACTGGTCCCACACGTGCCAGATCATCTTGCCGTCGCCGCATGGCGTCTCTTGACGGGTGGCTTGCAACTGGATGCGGCCCAGCACGGTGTGCGGGTCTTCTTCGATCAGGTCGTGCATCCTGGGCGAGTCCTCGGGTTCGGATCGCGGCGAGTGTACCGGCAGGGACGGCGGGACGGCAAATCCCCGGCGCGGCTCGCCGGCCGAAATCGCTGTCAGGCGCCGACGCCTTTCAATGCAACGCCAAGACCGTCTGGCTGTATCGCGAGGCGCTGGCTACCTCGGGGGCGATTGAAAAATTGTTCGCGGACTTCGGCAAACACCTGAAAGACAAAGGCTACCTCGCGATGGGCGGGCAGATCGTCGATGCGACCGTTGTCCCGGTGCCGGTGCCGGTGAACCATAATAAAGAGGCGGAGAACGCGACGATCAAGGCGGGCGAGGTGCCGGCGGGCTGGGCGGAGAACCCGGCGAAGCTGGCGCGGAAGGACCGCGACGCGCGTTGGACGCACAAGCACGGCAAGTCATACCCTGGTTACAAAGGCCACGTCTGCATCGACCGCCGCCACAAGCTGGTGCGCACGATCGGGATGGTCCGGGCGACGGCGAAGATCGGGCCGCGGCACCTGGCCTATACCATGCACCGTTTCAGCTTCCTCAAGGGGGCAGAGGCGCTGGCCACGTAATGCCCCACAACCTATGCGAGTTGTGGGGCGCCGATGCCAGGTTTGAACAATCGAAGCGTGCCATTAACCCTTTGGAGAGGGCTGAACCGCCTTGCTCAAACCATGGAGGCCGCTCACACAGGCCGCAATGGCCTGGAACAGTCGATTCTTAGCAGGCTGCTGAAAAAGGGTGAAACGAACTGCCAGAATACCAGATATAGAGCCAAACTCGGCTCCACGCTCCCACCTCTGATTCTTTCATTTCTAGCTACGGGGTTCTTCAGCAGCCTGTTGGAGATTCCCTTTAGCCGAACACCCGCGCGAAAATCCGGTCCACCGACCGCAGGTGCAGTGCCGGGTCCATCGCTGCGTCCAGGTCCGTCGGCGCGACCATGCGGGCGACATCCGGATCGGCCGCCAGATTGTCCCGGAATGATCGGCCTTGCGGCGTACCGAGTTGGGTCCATGTCGCCATCGCACAGCTTTGCACGATCCGGTAGGCGTCTTCCCGTGACAGTCCCGCCCGGGTCAGTGCCAGCAGCACCTCTCCCGAATGCACCACGCCGCCGAGGCTTTCCAGGTTGGCCAGCATTCGTTCGGGATAGACCAGCAAGTTTTCCATCATCCCGGCAAGCCGCATCAGCGCGAAATCCAGCGTTATTGTCGCATCGGGTCCGATCGCCCGTTCCACCGACGAATGGCTGATATCGCGCTCGTGCCACAGCGTCACGTTTTCCAGCGCCGGCATCGCCGCCGACCGGACGATGCGAGCGAGGCCGCAGAGGTTCTCGCTCAGCACCGGGTTGCGCTTGTGCGGCATCGCCGACGACCCTTTCTGGCCGGGATGGAAAAACTCCTCCGCTTCGCGCACCTCGGATCGTTGCAAATGCCGCACTTCGGTCGCCAGCCGCTCGATCGCCCCGGCGATAATCCCCAGCGTACAGAAAAACGCCGCATGGCGGTCGCGCGGGATAATCTGGGTGGACACCGGTTCGGCGCTCATCCCCAGTTTCGCGGCGACGTATTCCTCCACGCTGGGGTCCAGGTGGGCGAAGGTGCCGACGGCGCCGCTGATGGCGACCACCGCGACCTCGGCCCGGGCCGCGACCAGCCGCACCCGGTTGCGGGCGAATTCGGCATAATGGCCGGCCAGTTTCAGGCCGAATGTGGTGGGTTCGGCGTGGATGCCGTGGCTGCGGCCGATCGTCAGGGTGTATTTGTGTTCGATCGCCCGCGCCTTCAGCGCCGCCATCGCCGCATCGATATCGGCGAGCAAAATATCCGCTGCCTGGGTCAGTTGCACCGAAAACGCCGTGTCCAGCACGTCCGAACTGGTCATGCCCTGATGGACGAAGCGCGCATCGGGTCCGATCGCCTCGGCCAGCCAGGTCAGGAAGGCGATCACGTCGTGGCGGGTTTCGCGTTCGATCGCATCGATCCGGGCGACATCGTCCGCGTTCATCGCCGCCAGTTTTGGCGCGCCCTTGTCGCGGATGGTGCGGGCGGCCTCCGCCGGGATCGCACCGATCCGGGCCATGCCCTCGGCGGCGAGGGCTTCCACTTCGAACCAGATGCGATACCGGTTCTCGGGCGCCCAGATAGCGGCCATTTCGGGTCTGGAGTAACGGGGGATCATCGCTGCCTTGTCCGATGCAGGGGAAAGGGCCAGCTAGACCGAGGTATTCCGGAAGGCAAGCATGGATTGGACGCAAGACCTGGCGACGCTGGCCCAGGTGGCAATGATCGACGTTGCGCTGGCGGGCGACAACGCGGTGGTGGTGGGTCTGGCGGTCGCCGGATTGCCCGAACGACAAAAGCGCCGGGCAATCTTGCTGGGGATCGGCGGCGCCACGGCGATCCGCATCGCCATGGGCGCGGTGGCACTGCGATTGCTGGCGATCGTCGGCCTGCTGCTTGCGGGCGGGCTGCTGCTGTTATGGGTGTGCTGGAAAATGGTCCGCGAATTGCGCCGCCCGCATCGTTCGGCGGCTTCGGGCGCGGGCGGCAAAACATTGCGCCAGGCCATGGTTCAGATCGTGCTGGCCGATGTGTCCATGAGTCTTGACAACGTTCTGGCCGTGGCGGGCGCGGCGCATGACCGGTTCTGGGTGCTGACCGCCGGCCTTGTGCTTTCGGTCGGACTGATGGGCCTGGCGGCCAACCTGATCGCCCGGCTGCTGGAACGCCATCGCTGGATCGCTTGGATCGGTCTGGCCATCGTGTTGTATGTCGCACTTACCATGATCTGGAACGGTGGCCATGAGGTCGCGGGCGCGCTCTGAACCACGCGCCGCCTGCCCGTCCGTTCCGTTTAGCGCTGGGCGCCTTTGACGATCCAGCCGGACACTGCGATCGCGGCTTGGGGGACGTGTCCTGGCGGAGATGGCCGGCGACCGTGAACGCCCAGTAATAAAACCGTCATTTTTATTTCATCGTAATGCCGTCGAAGCGATCTCGCGGCCTCCGTAAAGACATCGGTGCCGGTCCCGTGAAGCCGGCGCTGTGTAATCATGTCTGCCAGATCCGAGGGATCGATGCCGAAATATAGTGTCTTGAAATCCGTGTTATATTGCACGACCGCCATCGGCAGCCTGATTCTGGCACAGCCCGCGGCGGCACAATCCGATACCCAGCTTCAGTCGATCGAACAGCAAATCAAGGCGCTGCAGGCGCAGTTGAGCCAGGTGAAAACCGATCTCGCGGCACGCGACCGCGCATTGAAGGCGGCGCAACAACAAGCCAAGGCCGCTCAGGATCAGGCGGCGGCGACGTCTGCTCAGGTTGCCGCGATTCCAGCCGCCGCGGCGGCCGCCGGACTGGCAACGCAAGCCAACGGGGGCATGCAGGCGCAGGCGGGCGGCATGACCGGCACGCCGGTCGCGGGCCAGCCGCCCGAGGTAAAACCGATGATCGCGGCGCAGCAGATGGGCGCCTTGCCGCAAGGCGCGTTCCGCGTCGGCGATCTGACCGTTACCTTGGGTGGGTTCGCGGCGGCCGAGGGTGTCAACCGGTCGCGCAACGAAGCCGCGGGCATCAATTCCACCTTTGGCGGAATCCCGCTCGCCAACAGTCCGAACTATCATATTCCGGAATTTCGCCTGACCGCGCAGCAGAGCCGTCTGTCGATGCTGACCGAGGGGCAGATCGACCCGGCGCAACGGCTGACGGGTTATGTCGAGACCGACTTCCTGAGCGCCGGTTCGTCGTCGAACTCGAACGAAAGCAACAGCTATACGCTGCGGATGCGGCAGTTCTGGGGTAACTACGATAACACCGACATGGGGCTGCACTTCCTGGCTGGTCAGGCATGGAGCCTTGCAACCATGTATCGCACGGGACTTGTGCCCCGACAGGAAAACGTGCCGCTGACCATAGACGCACAATACGTCGTGGGTTTCGACTGGGCGCGTCAGGCACAGATTCGAATCGACAAGGACTTCGACGATCACAAAATCTGGGCCGGTCTTTCGCTTGAATCGCCGCAAACGACGTTCGGCAGCGCGGCCGGGCCGAACTGCCTGACCGGTGCCGCCGCCGGCACGGGTGGCGGCGGAACGCTGCAATACACCCAGTGCGGCGGACCAAACGTAAACTCCATTCAGGCGTACAGCGACAATTACGCGCCCGATATCATCGCCAAGCTGGCCGCCGATCCGGGCTGGGGCCACTACGAAGTGTATGGCTTGCTGCGCTTCCTGGGCGGCCGGGTATCTTATGCCGCCAACGGAACCGGCAAAGGCTATCAGACCACAGGCGAAGGCATCGGTGCCGGCATGATCCTGCCGCTGGTGCCGAGGCAGCTTGAATTCCAGGTCAGCGGGCTGGTCGGGCAAGGCGTCGGCCGTTATGGGTCCGGTCAGTTGGCCGACGCGACCTTCTCGCCCGGCGGCAAGATCGAGCCGTTAGCGGAATATTCGGTGATGGGCGGGCTGGTCGCTCATCCGGTGCCCCAGCTCGATCTCTACGGGTACGGCGGTGCGGAAGGCGCGGCGCAGAAATCGTATCCCGGCAGCACGGCCGGGTATGGCAGCCCGAACGTCGGTTTGGCCGGCTGTCAGACCGAACTGAGTCCCCTGGGTTGTAACGCGGCGACGTCCTCGCTGGTGGAAGGAACGGTTGGTGCGTGGTGGCGCGTCATCCGGTCGAATTACGGGACGATGCAGGTCGGCGCGCAATACGAGTATATTGATCGCAGCATCTTCCAGGGCGTCGGAGCCACCAAGGGCAGCGTGCTGTCGCCGTCCACCAACGAAAATATGTTCCTGTTCAGCGTTCGGTATTTGCCGTTCCAGTAACAAGCGTGACTCGGCGGGAAGCCAGACCGCCCTCGGATTTTGCTCCGACGGCAGTCTGGCCTACCCATCCGGCCCGCTATTTCCAACTCGTGCTCACTATCGCGGGGCGCCAATTGCCCTTTGCCGATTCGGTGGCGAGGCAGCCGATGCACCTGGATCGGTGCTTGTCTTACCGCAGGACTGGATTTGACGGCCGTGACGGAAATACCGTCTGACAGAATAGCCGGACGTTAAGCCATCTGTCCGGCCGGTGTGCCGTCTCCACCGGAAAACGAAACGGCCCGAGCCTGTGGCTCGGGCCGCGCCGTTCTGTCCAGGGACGAGCGATCAGCCGAACTGACCCATTGTGTTGTGCGCGCCGCCCGCCTTGAGTGCGGCCTCGCCGGCGAAATACTCCTTGTGATCGTCGCCGATGTCCGAACCCGCCATGTTCTGGTGCCGCACGCACGCGATCCCCTGGCGGATTTCCTGCCGCTGGACGTTCAGCACGTAACCCAGCATGCCCTGCGTTCCGAAATACTCCCTCGACAGATTATCGGCCGACAGCGCCTCGGTGTGATAGGTCGGCAGCGTAATCAAATGGTGGAAAATACCCGCCCGCTTCGCCGCGTCGGCCTGGAACGTACGGATACGCTCATCCGCCTCGGCTGCCAGGGCGGTGGCATCGTAATCCACGCTCATCAGCTTCGTTCGGTCATAGCCCGAAACATCCTGCCCCGCCGAGGACCACGCATCGAACACCTGCTGGCGGAAATTCAGCGTCCAGTTGAACGACGGCGAGTTGTTATACGCCAGCTTCGCATTCGGAATGACCGCGCGAATCCGGTCCATCATGCCGGCGATCTGATCGATATGCGGCTTTTCCGTTTCGATCCAGAGCAGGTCTGCGCCATTTTGCAACGACGTAATTCCATCCAGCACGCAACGATCCGCACCCGTTCCCGCTCGGAATTGAAACAAATTGCTCGCCAGCCGCTTCGGGCGCATCAGCTTGCCATCGCGGTTGATAATAACGTCTCCGTTGCGGATCGAATCCGCCGTCACTTCCTCGCAATCGAGAAACGCATTGTACTGATCGCCAAGATCGCCCGGCTTATGGCTGACGGCGATCTGCTTGGTCAGGCCCGCACCCAGCGAATCGGTGCGGGTGACGATGATACCGTCTTCGACGCCCAGTTCCAGAAACGCGTACCGGATCGCCCGCACCTTCGCCAGGAAATCCTCATGCGGAACAGTTACCTTGCCGTCCTGGTGGCCGCACTGCTTTTCGTCGGATACCTGATTTTCGATCTGCAGCCCGCACGCCCCCGCCTCGATCATCTTTTTGGCGAGCAAATAGGTCGCTTCAGCGTTCCCGAACCCGGCATCGATGTCGGCGATAATGGGTACGACGTGCGTCTCATAATTTTCGGCGCGATCGAGCAACCGGGCTTCAAGCGTTGCATCGCCTGCCTTGCGGGCGGCGTCTATTTCGCGAAACAGGCCGCCGAGTTCCCGTGCGTCGGCCTGCCGCAAGAACGTGTAGATCTCTTGGATCAGTGCCGGAACCGAGGTCTTTTCGTGCATAGACTGATCCGGTAGCGGACCGAATTCTGAACGCAGCGCGGCCACCATCCAGCCGGACAGATAGATGTAACGGCCTTTCGTGGTGCCGAAATGCTTCTTGACCGCGATCATCTGCTGCTGGGCGACAAAACCGTGCCACGCGCCAAGCGACTGGGTGTATTTCGTGGCGTCCTCGTCGTAGGCCGCCATATCGGCGCGCATGATAGCGGCCGTGTACCGAGCGATATCGAGGCCGGTCTTGAAACGATTTTGAAGCCGCATGCGGGCCACCGACTCGGGATCGATGCCGTCCCAGGTGCCTTGCTTGGACCCGATCAACTGGGCAATGCTCGCGGTGTGATCGCGGTATCCGGATTGTCCGGCGGCCAGCGTGGAAAGGCCGCCAGCCAATCCGTCGGGGGCGTAGTTCACGGTGTTCATCGTCGTTCTAACCTTCGCGGTGATAGTCGGAAGGCGGACTTAGGTTTCCGCACCCGCGAAGTCACGCGGCAAAGCGCCAGGGGAAGCCGAAAACTGTCAACCGATTTACGGTTCGGCTTTACAAATCGTAAATACTGTAAAGCCGGTGGCAGACCGGCTCCCGGCGGTTAATTCAATCGCAAATCGAGCAAATGCTTCGGATCGGGCTGTAGTTCGCCTTTTTCCACCCGCCTGACGATATCGGTCAGCGCCGCGTTCGCCGGGGCCGCCAAGCCGATTTCGGCTGCTTTGCGGACAATGAAACCATTGATGAAGTCGATTTCGGTTCGCCGCCCCTTCATCATGTCCTGACCCATCGACGGCCGGTGTTCGCCGCCGCCCGCCTTGGCGACCTCATCGAGCCGGTGTTGGTCGTAAGACCGGATCGCCGCCGGATCGCCTTCGCCGGCCTTGGCGATCAGGTCGGGATCGATATGGTGGATGTCTTCCAGTTCGTAGCCCAGCGCCTGGCCGGTGCGGATAGCCTCACTGCCAACGCGCACGCCGAACCGGCGCAGGGCGTCGTTGCGCAGAATATCCTTGCTGACCAGGCCGGTGCAGGCGGACAGGCCGTTCGCCATCGCGTTGGTCACCAGCTTCGACCAGCGTTCGCCCCAAAGGTTGGATGTCGCCAGCGCCGAATCGGTCAGCGCCACCAGCCGCTGGACTTCCAGTACCCGCTCGGTGATCCGGCCGTGTACCTCGCCCGTTCTGAAGACGGTGTGTTTATCGCCGCTTTTACCGGCCGCGCGCCTGACATGGCCGGCCTCGCACAGATCGACGGTGATGGAACTGGCGATGCAGCCGACCACCTTGCCCCACCCGACCACACCGGCGATGGTTTCCTCGTTCATGCAGTTTTGCAACGAAACGACAAAGCCGGCCGGTGCCAGGTATTGCGCGATCATGACGGTCGCCCATTCGGTATCGTAGGACTTCATGCATACGAAGGCGATATCGAACGGCTTTTCTTTCGCTGCGTGCTGCAATTCAGTCAGATGCAGCGCGCGCACCGCGGTGGACCATTCCGGCACGTCGCGGATGTGGGAAACCTTGATGCCGCGGCCCTTCATTGTCTCCACATTTTCGGGCCATGGATCGATGAATGTCACGTCTTCGCCCGCGCGCGCCATATGCGCCCCGGCATAGGCGCCGACGGCCCCGGTGCCCATAATGGCGATTTTGTAACCCATGCCTGTCTCCCCTTGTCGCGGCGATGTTCCGGCCAGTGTGACGGCACCGGCGGGAAACGCAACCGGCGGGGCCGGGTCTGGCGCCGGCCTTACCTGGGTATCGACAGGCGCCGGCCGTCACTGGCAGGCGAGACACTCCTCATAATCCGCCGCGTTCCCCGAACCGGCCGCCACCAGCGGTAGCCGCGCCTGCTGTTCGTCGTTGGCCGGCAGTGTCGCGCCCAGCATCGTCCCGGTGAACGCGGCCGGCGCGACACCGCGGTCGCTGACAGTATCCGCCCGGGCGATCGACAGGCTGCGGCAGTAATACAAGGACTTCACGCCCTTCTTCCATGCCATGAAGTGAATCTGATGCAGATCGCGCTTATGTACATTCGCCGGCAGGAACACATTCACCGACTGGCTTTGACAAATAAACGGCGCGCGATCCGCCGCGTGCTCCACGATCCAGCGCTGATCCAGTTCGAACGCGGTCTTGTACACCGCCTTTTCTTGCTCGTTTAGGAAATCCAGATGCTGCACGCTGCCCTTGGTCGTGGTGATCGACGACCAGACATCGTCGTTATCGAAACCCTTCTCCGCCAGCAGCTTTTGCAGATGCCGGTTGCGAACCGAGAAACTGCCCGACAGCGTCTTTTGCAGGAACACGTTCGCTGCGATCGGCTCGATCCCCGGCGAGGAATTGCCGGCAATAATGGAGATCGAAGCCGTCGGCGCGATCGACAGTTTGTGGCTGAACCGCTCGTGGACGCCATATTCCAGCGCATCGGGGCAGGCGCCCCGCTCATCGGCCAGCTTTTCCGACGCCGCGTCTGCGTGCAACCGGATATGCCGGAAGATTTTCTTGTTCCAAACCTTCGCGACCACGCTTTCCCATGGCACGTTCAACGCCTGAAGGAAGGAATGGAACCCCATCACGCCAAGCCCGACTGATCGTTCCCGCATCGCGGCGTATTTCGCCTTCTCCATGCCGGGCGGCGCGCGATCGATGAAATCCTGCATCACGTTATCGAGGAAGCGCATGATGTCCTCGATAAAGGTCGGATGGTCTTCCCACTCCGCCCAGTTCTCCAGGTTCAGGCTGCACAGGCAGCACACCGCGGTACGATGATTGCCGTGATGGTCTTCCCCGGTCGGCAGCGTGATCTCGCTGCACAGGTTGGACGTTTTGACTTCCAGCCCGGCCAGCTTGTGGTGTTCGGGCCGGGCGTTGTTAACATGATCGGAAAACACCAGGTACGGCTCCCCGGTTTCGATCCGGGCGGTCAGGATACGGACCCACAGGGCCCGGGCGGAAATCGTCCGCACCACCGATTTGTCCTTGGGCGACAGCAGCGACCAGGTTTCGTCGTTTTCGACCGCGCGCATGAAGGCGTCCGGAATTTGGATGCCGTGGTGCAGGTTCAGCGCCTTGCGGTTCGGATCGCCGCCGGTGGGGCGGCGGATTTCGATGAATTCTTCGATTTCGGGGTGCCAGACCGGCAGATACACCGCCGCCGACCCGCGCCGCAGCGAGCCTTGGGAAATCGCCAGCGTCAGGCTGTCCATGACGCGGATGAACGGAATCACGCCCGAGGTCTTGCCGACCGCGCCGACTTTCTCGCCGATCGAGCGCAGATTGCCCCAGTACGATCCGATGCCGCCGCCCTTGGACGCCAGCCAGACGTTTTCGTTCCAAAGCCCCAGAATGCCGTCCAGGCTGTCGGTCGCTTCGTTCAGAAAGCAGGAGATCGGCAATCCGCGCGTGGTGCCGCCATTGGACAGGATGGGTGTGGACGGCATGAACCAAAGCTTGCTCATGTAGTCGTACAGGCGCTGCGCATGGGCGTGGTTATCGCCGTACTGGGACGCGACACGCGCGAACAAATCCTGGAAATCCTCGCCCGGCATCAGATACCGGTCGGTCAGGGTGGCTCGACCGAAATCGGTCAACAGCGCGTCGCGGGACCGGTCAACTCGTACCTGATAGCGTCCCGTCATCTGTACGTCGTCGAGCACGGCGGTCTCCCCTGGCAGCATCATATCGAGAATAGCCTTTCTCCTCAGGGCGTTGGATTCGCAGCAAACCCATATATGGGACGGGCAGGCACTGGTTACCACAATATGGAGCGTTGTGGCGGGATTGTCACGCTCCATTCCAGGCCATGCGCCACCGTGCTCTCGCGAACCGGGCGCAGGACCGGACGGCCTGGAAAAATTCTATTTACGTTCTCTTAGGCCAGACCCGTGTCAATCAAATCCGGCGAAGCGCATGAACGACCGGGCCGGGGTGCGTGTGGTCGCCAGCGTGTTCTCCGGCGCGTCCGGGTCGGCAAAACCCAGCGCCAGGCCGCAGACGACGGTTTCTTCGTCGGCGAGACCCAGAATGGGCCGGATGGTGCGATGATAATGGCTCCAGGCGGCTTGCGCGCAGGTATCCAGGCCCCGGCCGCGGGCAGCTGTCATCACGTTTTGTAGGAACATGCCATAATCCAGCCAGGATCCGGTGGCGAGCCGGCGGTCGATGGTGAAGATCATCCCCACCGGGGCATCGAAGAACTGAAAGTTGCGGCGGTGCTGGGCCTTCATTTTCGCGGCGTCGCCCTTGGCGATGTCCAGCAGTCCGTATAGCCCCCATCCCACCTCGCGGCGGCGCGACAGATAGGGTTCGAAAAAGGCATCGGGGTAGTACCGGACCTCTTGCTCATGGCCCGGTTCGCCAGCGTCGAACGCTGCTTGCACCGCATCGATCAGTGTGTCCCTGGCGGCCCCGGCCAGGACATAGCCGCGCCAGGGCTGCATGTTGGTCCCGCTGGGCGCGCGGGCGGCTGCGTCCAGGATTGCCTCGGCGGTCGTGGCGGGAACAGGGTCCGGCAGGAAGCGCCGGATCGAGCGGCGGGACGTTATGGCGTCGTCAACAATGCTCATACGGCGCTTTCGGTTAAGTCTGAATGGCTACAGGTCGGGCGATGCGCTTCTACCCCGATTGCACCGGACGGGCGAGTCGCGTTCCCTTGGCCGGAACGGCGTATCCGCACGCGATGCCGGGCATGGCGAACTGTTTGACCCGCAACGGCTTATCTGATTGAAAGCGATATGTTCCGCGACACCCGGCCCGTGTATCGCGATTGGGGGAAGGTCACACAAATCATGGCAAATCAGCCGGGACAGGCACGGGGATGGCACTGGGTCCGTATCCTATTCATTCTTCCGTTCGTCGCGCTGCTATGGGTTTCGTCGTACAACCGGCTGACCCCAGAACTGTTTGGATTTCCGTTCTTCTACTGGTACCAGTTGCTGTCGGTGGTCATTTCCGCCGCACTTGCGGGCATTGTCTATAAAATGGAGAAATCCGCGTGAACGGTCCCGCGCTGACGGTTTTCATCGCGCTGTTCGCCGTCGTGACCGGGATCGGGTTCTGGGCCGGCCGTTGGCGTGCAGGCGACCTGACACAATTGCATGAATGGGGTCTGGGCGGTCGCCGCTTTGGTACTTTCGTCACCTGGTTTCTACTGGGCGGCGACCTCTACACCGCCTACACTTTCATCGCCGTTCCCGCTTTGGTCTATGGTGCAGGGGCACTGGGCTTTTTTGCGGTGCCATACACAATCCTGGTCTATCCGCTGTTGTACCTGATCTTCCCGCGGCTTTGGGCACTGGCCCACAAGCACGGATACGTCACGTCGTCCGACGTGGTGCTAGGCCGCTATGGCAACAAATGGCTGGCGCTCGCGGTCGGCGTCACCGGCATAGTCGCCACCATGCCATATATCGCGCTGCAACTGGTCGGCATGCAGGTGGTGATCGGCGCGATGGGCGTTTCGGGCGCGGGGCTGATGGGCGACCTGCCGCTGATTCTCGCCTTCGTGATCCTTGCCGCGTTCACCTATACGTCAGGCCTGCGGGCGCCGGCGATGATCGCGGTGCTGAAGGACCTGCTGATTTATCTGGTCGTCATCGCCGTGACCGTGGTGGTGCCGTTGAAACTGGGCGGCTTCGGCCCGGTCTTCTCCGCGGTACCGGCCGCGAAACTGACCCTGGCGGCCCCGGCGGCCGACACCTATGGAGCTTACAGCATCTACGCCACGCTGGCGCTCGGGTCGGCGCTGGCATTATTTCTGTATCCGCACTCGCTGACCGCGATCCTCAGCAGTTCCAGCCCCGGCGCCATCCGCCGCAATGCCGCGCTTTTGCCGGCCTATTCCCTGGTACTTGGCCTGCTGGCCCTGCTGGGTTTCATGGCAACGGCGCTGCACGTCGGCACGAACCCCGCCTTCGCCGCCGGCTTCCGCCAATACGGTAACAATTTCGCGGTGCCCGCGCTGATCCTGTCGATATTCCCGCCATGGTTCGCCGGCGTCGCCTTCGCGGCCATCGCGATCGGCGCCCTCGTGCCGTCCGCGATCATGTCAATCGCGTGCTCCAACATCGTCAGCCGTACCCTCTATCGGGGCTTCATCGCGCCCAATGCCACAGGCGCGCAGGAAACCAAGGTCGCGAAGATCGCATCGCTGGCGGTCAAATTCGGCGCGCTGGTATTCATCGTCTTCGTGCCGGTGCCCTACGCGCTGCAATTCCAGTTGCTGGGCGGGCTTTGGATGATTCAGGTCCTGCCTGCCGTCATCCTTGGACTGTATCTGCGCATGCTCGGCGGCTGGGGCCTGCTGGCGGGCTGGGCAGTTGGTAGCGGCCTGGGGACATGGATGGCATACACCACGTCGTTCAAGGCGGCGGTGTTCACGCTGACAGTCGCCGGTATCAGCGTGCCGGGCTATATCGCCTTATGGGCGCTGGCAGCCAACGTGGCGGTGTCGGTGGTGCTGTCGCTGCTGCTTAAACCGTTCGTCGCGCCGGCCCCGCTGTTCGCGGAATAAGGGCCGGCGAAACGGGCCGGTTACTTAAGCGCCGGGCGCCCCCACCTGCCTGAACGGAGCCGCCTTCGCGAATGCGTCATGTGTTTCGCAAAGCGCCACGATGCGATCGATAACCGGGGTATCGTCCACCGAAATTTTGAACATGCGCATCACGGCGACGATGCTCATCAGCAAAATATCCGCCATGGTTATCGCATGGCCGTGGCAATAGGCGCCCGTCGCGCCTTCGGTTGCCAGCCGCTGTTCCAGCGCCTGCAATCCGGTCGAGAACCAATTGATCTGCCACGCCCGCCACGCCGCGTCGTCGAAGCCGCCCTTGGTGGTCAGGTATTTCTTAACCCTGGGCACCACCAGCGGATGCGTATCCGCCGCCAATCCGGCCGCGATCGACCGAACCCGAGCCCGCCCCAGCGCATCGGATGGCAGCAGCGGCGGAGTGGGCGTGGTTTCATCGAGATATTCCAAAATCGCCAGCGACTGAGTCAGCGGCGGTGCGCCCGGCACAACCAACGCGGGGATCGCGCCCAGCGGATTGATTTTCAGAAACGCCTCCCCGCGCTGCTCGCCCGCATCGAGGTCGATATAGTGCTCCTGAGCGGAAAGCCCTTTGAGGTTTAAGGCGACACGGACCCGGTATGTCGCGGACGTCCGCCAGAATGCATACAACTCGTAAGACGGACTGCTGGTCATCGAAAAACACCTTCCGGGGTTGAATTCAGGACTGATTAGTCCATAATAAGGTCCGTGTCCATACTCCCGTCAGCGCCTCAACCTGGACGTCCGAGAACATTCTCGCCGGACTCCGCTTTGCGGGCGGCGATGGACGTGTTTTGGCGGTTCGGATACGAGGCGGCTTCGATCGACGACCTGACGGCGGCGACACGCCTAAGCCGGTCCAGCTTTTACGCCTGCTTTGAATCGAAACACGCGCTGCTGATGGCCGCCGTGCGGTTATATGCCGACGAAAAATTCGCGGCATTTCAGGCCATCGTCGCGGTGAACCCCGATCCGTTGGATGCCGTCCGGGCCATTATCCTGGCGATCGCCGAACCGGATGGCGGCAACCGCGGGTGCCTGTTCGTCAATTCCGTGACGGAACTTGCCCCGCACGATCCGGAACTGGCGGGACTGGCGCAAGCACATATCGGCCGTGTCGCTGCCCTTGTGGCCACAATGCTGATCCAGACTGGGTTCGATCCAGAAGTGGCGGAACGCCGGACCGGCGCCGTTCTGTCCTGCGCCATCGGCGCGACGATGTTGCGGAAGGCCGGTCTTCCGGCAGCAACGATTAGCGGATTGCTGGCCGAGACCGGCAGCCTGCTCGACCCGCGGCAACCGTAAAGGACCGTATCGTGTTTTTCTTCCCTCAACCCATGCCAAGGATATTTTCCCAATGACCAAAGCCGTCTTCATTCCGGCGCTGCTCTGCGACGCCGAATTGTATCGCGACACGATCGCCGCCCTCGGCGACCGGGTGCAGGCCGAAATAACGATGTCCCCCAAGCCGCGCCTGGAAGACAGCGTCGCGGACATTCTGGCACGCGCGCCGGAACGGTTCGCCCTGGTGGGGACGTCCTATGGCGGCAACCTCGCGCTGGCGGTGGCGCTGGCGGCACCGGAGCGTATTTCGGCACTGTGGTTGATGGGTTGCAGCCCAGCGGCGCAACCGGCGGGGGGGCCGGATCTGGCGGGCGGCCTGGACGCGACGCCGGATGCGGTGATCGACATGCTGGCCGGACTGGTCGTTCATAAGGACGCGACCGCCGCCGCCGCGACGTTCAAGGCGATGGCGCACCGCGTCGGCGGCGCGGCCGGTGCGAATCAAGCGCGTGCGCTGGTGGCGCGGCCGGACGTGACCGCGCAACTGGCCGGATTGCACGTGCCGGTTCTGGTCCTTTGGGGCGAAGCCGACGCGCTGGTGCCGGTCGCCGTCGGGCGCGCCCTGGCGGATGAATTGCCGCACGCTCATTTCCACGTTCTGAAGGGCTGCGGCCATTTGCCGACACTGGAAAAACCGGCGGAATCGGCGGCGCTGTTCGCCGAGTTCCTGGAACAGGAACAGCACCACCATCATTAACGAGCGGCATCGGCCATAAGCGCGCCGTGACGCCGATAAGCGGCTCGCTCGATTGAGATTTACGGCCTGTCCGGCACCGGAATCCGAACCGGTCGATGCCGGACAGGTCCTAACCGCGGCCTTGGCGACTTGTGCGCCGCCACGCCGATAAAACCACCTGGTCGGACAAGGTTTCGGGTCTATTCGATAACGTAATGAGTGTAGGAGGCTCATATGCGCTACATTGTAGCGACTGAGGCGGGCACGGATACAACGGCTTTCGGCGTGGTGGTGCCCGATCTGCCGGGCTGGTTCTCGGTGCCGGATACTCTGGATGAACGTTTGGGGTCATCACCCTGGACCCGGCATTGCTGGAGGATACCACGGAGCGGGTGAATATCACCCTGCCCCGCTGTGTGGTGAAACGCCTGGATGCCTTGGCATTGGCAGCCGGGGAAAGCTGCTACGACTTCATCGCCCAACCGACGTTGGACGCGCGAGGACGAATCGATTCAGCATAGACGGAACTCCGATGCACCGGCGTTCCGCACCAGGAAGACCCGCCTGCGATCTACGTGACACTGAATGGGGAAAACCGTCTGGCCATTCGCCGGCGCACCCGACTGATCCTGCCGACCGCACGCGTTTCGTCGAGCATGGTCAGGCCGCCTTCTTCATCCGTTTGGCCTTGTTGCCGCGCAACTGGCCGGGTGCGCTGCCGCCCTTGGCGCGATCCAGCACGAAACGAGCATAGTCGTCCATATCGCCATCGAACGGCTTCACCGTCCCATCCGCCGCCAGCCACAACCGGTCGGCGACCAGTTCCATCAAGGACCGGTCATGGGTGATCAGGATAACCGCGCCGCGATACTCGTTCAGCGCATCCAGCAAGGCGCGGCGGCTGTCGATATCCAAATGGTTGGTCGGCTCATCCAGGATCAGCAGATGCGGCGCCGCCATCGCGACCAGATTCAGCAACAGCCGCGCACGCTCCCCGCCCGACAGGTTCTCGACCGTGGTGGATTGCTTGTCGAAGCCGATACCGAATCCGGCCAGCCGCGACCGGTGCGCGGTTTCTCCGTCGTCGGGCCGTTCGCGGCGGATGATGTCGAGCGGGGTGTCGGCGGCATCCAGCGCCTCGATCTGATGCTGATGGAACCACCCGACCTTGATACGACGTTCGCGCTGCATATGCCCCGATTGCAGCTGCAATGCGCCAGCAGCCATCTTCGCGAACGTGGATTTACCCGCACCGTTGACGCCAAGAAGGCCGATGCGATCGTCCACGTCGAGGCGCAGATTGAGGTTGCGGAGAACTGCTTCGCCGCCGTAGCCGACCGACGCGGCTTCCAGGCCCATCAACGGTGGCGCCAGTGGACGGGTGGGCGACGGCAGGGTGAACGGGGCGACCCGTTCCTCAATGGTGGACGAAACCGGTTCCATCTTGGCGAGGCGCTTCATGCGCGACTGCGCCTGCGCGGCCTTGCTGGCCTTGGCGCGGAACCGATCCACGAAGCTTTGCAAATGGGCGCGTTCGGCTTCCTGCTTCGCGGCGAACGCCGACAGCAGCCGCGACTTTTCTGCCCGACGTTTTTCGAATTCGTCGTAGCCGCCGGTGTAAAGGTCCAGCTTGCCGGCTTGCAGGTGCAGGATGGCATCGACCGAATTGTTCAGCAGTTCCCGGTCATGGCTGATCACGATGGCGGCGTTGGGGTATTTTTTCAGCCGCGCTTCCAGCCACATCGCGCCTTCGAGGTCGAGGTAATTGGTCGGTTCGTCCAGCAGCAGCAGGTCGGGTTCCGCGAACAGCGCGGCCGCGAGGGCGACGCGCATACGCCAACCACCGGAAAACTCCGCCATCGGACGCGCGAGATCGGCGGTGGAAAACCCCAGCCCGGCCAGGATCTCGCCGGCACGCGTGGGGGCGCGGTCAGCGCCGATTTCCTCCAAACGCGCGTAGATATCGGCGATGCGTTCGGGTTCGGCGGTTTCCAGTTCGGTATGCAGTGCGTCCCGCTGTTCGTCCGCCGCCAGGATCGTGTCGAGCAGGCTGACCGGGGTGGCCGGATGTTCCTGGTCCACGCTGGCGACGCGGGCGCCCCTGGGTAGATTGATCTCGCCGCCATCGGCGTGCAGTTCGCCCAGGATCAGTTTGAACAGCGTCGATTTGCCGACACCGTTGCGGCCAACCAGGCCGACCTTGGCATTGGACGGAACCAGGACACTGGCGTGGTCGAAGAAGCGCCGTCCCCATGCGTTGAACACAAGGTCATCGATTTGCAGCATGGGAACCGTTCAGCCGGGGGAGGATTGACGCGGGGTCTAACCGGTGCGGCGCAAAATAGCGAGCGGTTTGCCGAGGCGCATCCCAGGCGAGTCTGGCGATGGTGCCACCATGCCTGCTTCAACGGCTCGCCGGCGCCTCAGTCCGGTTTCAACGGCGCACCCGGCGGGTCGTTCCGTTCCGGACGATCCGTTGCGTGGGTATGCAGATATTCGTTCGGGTCCACCGCCAGATAGCGGGATGGCCGGTCAGCCTCGTGCTGAAACGCCGCCACCGCCGCCAGCAGCCGCTTGTCGTCATCCGACATGCGGATCGCCTCGCGCAGATGATCGGTCCAGCTTTCCATCGACCAGACCTCCACCCAGCCTTCCGGATGGGCGACATCCTCATAAACCTGCCAGAACACGGCGCCGGCCCTACGGCGGATCTGATGCAGTTCGTGCATGATTTTCAAAAACGCGATCCGCTCCTCCGATTGTACGCGATAGTACGCGATCTCCATGATCTGGCCGCGCGCCTTGCGCAGCAGGGGCACGAATTCCGGTGCGGGTGCCTCCGGCAAAAGCGCCGCCTTGTCGGCCTCGGACGACCGCGGGCGTACAATCGCCTCGATGCTGAACGAACGGGCTATGGCCATCAAAACCAGACCGGTGACCGCCGCCGCCAGGAATGTATCGGAAATGCCGATGCGACCGCCCAGCCAACCCCATCCAAACGATCCGATCGTCAACGCTCCGTTCTGGGCAAGCTGGTAAATCGACAGCGCGCGGGCGCGGACCCAGGGCGGGCAGACAAGCTGCGCGGCCGCCTGGATGGTAGCGAACGCGGATGTCCACCCCAGACCGAACAGCAGCATTCCGACCGAAGCGGGTATCCAGTGGTGCGAAACACCCAGAATCGCCATCCCCACGCAGGACAGCAGCGTGCAGCCGATCACCGTGCCGCCACGCGATAGTTTGCTGCGCACGAATGGTAGCAACATGCCGGATGTGACTCCGCCGATGCCCATCATGCCCAGGATCAGCCCGTACATGCCGGGGCCAAGGCCCAGATCGCGCCGCACGAACAGCGGCAGCAATGCCCACGGGGCGGATGCGGGGATCGAATACGACGCGGTGCGGATCATCGCCGCCTGGATGGCCGGCGTGTTGCGGACGAAGCGCATGCCGGCCCGCATGGCGGAGGCGAAATGTTCTCGCGGCAGGCCGGTGAAGCGGCGGCCGCGATGCCACGCGAACAATGCGCCGATCACCGCCAGGATCGACACTGCGTACATCGAGAACGCCAGCGACGACCCGCCCAGCAGGATCAGGAAGCCGGCGATGGCGGGGCCGACCGCGCGCGTCAGGTTGAAGCCGATACCGTTGAGGGCGATGGCCTGCACCATGTCCTCGCGCGGGACGAGTTCGGGGACGATCGCACTCCAGGCCGGCGCGGTCAGGGCCGACCCGATGCCGATGGCGAAGGTCAGCGCCAGCAGCCATGTCGCGGTCATTACGCCGGCCAACGTCAGGATGGCGAGCAGGCTGGCGGCCAGGATGGTCCATATTTGCGTGCCCAGCAGGAAAACCCGCCGATCGACGATGTCGGCCAGCGCGCCGCCGGGCAGCGCCAACAGGAACACCGGCATGATCGTGGCTGCCTGCACCATGGCGACGATCAGGGGCTGCGGATCCAGCGACGTCATCAGCCAGCCTGCGCCGGTATTCTGGAGCCAGGTACCGAGCCATCCGATGACGCTGGCGATCCACAGGGTGCGGAAGGTGCCGTTGCGCAGCGGCACGAGGGCGGTGGGCAGGCGCATCAGGCGCACGATCCGTCGACCGGGTCCGGCCGTGCGATCGTGACGTGGGTTGTCATGCCGCCCTGGCAGGCGCCGCCTGGGATCGGGTGCGGAAACGGCGCCGCATCCGTGTTTGCCTGCCGCATCGCTCCGGTGGCTGACCGCCTGAAAATCCGCCGTTTCGGGATCCTGGCGCATCCGTCGGCGCAAGCGGGCACAGTTTCCAAGTGGCGATATAAGCCGAAAGTCATCGGACCGCGGCTCCATGCCGCCGCGGGCAGGCGGGTACGGGGCGATCTGACCGAGCAAAACCGGCAGCGGCGATTACAAACAGCGGCGGGAACAACAGCAGGTGGTACATGGGGCCGGGTATAACCCTGTTTCCAGGTATTTGCTCAGCACATATCGTCCGGTCGTCTGGTCTCTGACATGAAGCTGATGCATAACGAGAACCGGAGCGATGGAGGACGGTGACGTGCCGGTGGAAAAGCAAGCCTATCGCGAGGCGATGGCCCGTCTGGGCGCCGCGGTCAACGTGATCACCACGGACGGGCCGGGCGGCCGGGCGGGCTTTACCGCCAGCGCGGTGACCAGCGTGACGGACTCGCCCCCTACCCTGCTGGTGTGTGCCAACCGCAGCAACGATTCATACCCCGCGATGCGGGCAAACGGCGTGCTGTGCGTGAATACGCTGACCCCGGCTCAGGAAGGACTGTCGCCGGTCTTCGCCGGCATGACGCAGCACACGATGAACGAGCGGTTCGACGGATATGCCTGGCACCGGATGGAAACCGGCGCGCCGGTGCTGGATCAGGCCGTTGTTGTATTCGACTGCCGCATTACGCAGGTCGTGGAGGTTGGCACCCACGACGTGTTTTTCTGTTCTGTCGAGGCGGTACGCACCGGCAAGGCGCATGAGGGGCTGATTTATTATGGCCGCGGTTATCACAAGGTAGCAGGCGAGTCCTGACGGCGAGTCCGAGAGCGCCATCCCGGCTGCCGGCAATGACACGCGCCGGCGTCCGGTCTGTTGGCCGGTGGACCGGCGCGGCGACGGAAGATGAAAAAATCGAGACTGTAACCATTTTGTGTGAATTCGCGGTCATTCATTCTTGACATGCGGCCACATTCCTGATTATCTTAATATTAATTTCGGAGGGATGGTGGTTTGGTCGGTTTTAGCTCCGTTCTGCCTGGATATCGGATTCTCCGTGAACGGATCTGCCGTCAATACAACGCTGTAAGCTGGAGCGCTTGATGCAGTCACCTGTTAAACCGTATGAGACGCTCGCCCTGACAGCAACGACGGTGGCTGCGACCATGCGGCGCGTGGCGGTCTATGCCTTGGGTGCCCTGGGTGCGACTCTGGGCACCGCATCCGCCCAAACCGTCACCGTCTATAATAATAATATTTCAAATATCTCCCAAGTGAGTTTCGGGCTACTGGCGCTCGGCACCTCCAGCACATCGGGGTTCGTCAGTTCGGCGACGCTGACAACCAATCTGGGTGGCGGGCTGCCGGCACCTGCCGGGACCGAAATTAATCAAATCGCATTCTCTGGGTCCACCACCTACACGTCCGGTGTGTATGCGGGCAATGTTCCGAACGTAGCAGCATCGCCGATCTCTGGGTTCAACTTGCTGAACTATCTCGTGGCGGAGGGAAACTCGGCAAGCGTCGGGACCGTGACAATGACTTATTCCGTTCCACAGACCAAATTGCAGATGCTGTGGGGCACTATCGGTTCGGGCGATACGCTGACATTCTGGGGCAGCGGCGCCTGTACCGGTAGTTCGTGTGGCGGGACGCCGATTGCGACGTTCACCGGTACGACGATCATCGGCGCCGGCGGTGTTTTTAACCAGAACGCCGCGCTTCGCATATCGCTCCCCACCGCATTCACCACGGTTCAGGCGTCCGATAACAACGGCAACCCCGCGTTTGAGTTTCTGGTCGGACAACCGGTGCCTGAACCCGTTAGTCTGACATTGCTCGCTCTGGGAAGCGCCGGCGTCGGGTTGATTAGGTATCGCCGGAAAAGGGCGGTGTCGCCTGGGCACCAGCCGGCCTGATATCGACGGCCGTAAAGGCCGATCACCGGTTTGATCGTTATTTCGCTCTCTTGCGTCAGGCAGTGTGCGCCCATCGCCATGCAGCGTCTGCTCCCTACTCGTTGGGACTGATACCAAGCGGCGGAAAGAATGGCCCTTCCATTCTTCCGCCGCTTGGTATCGCGCGCCGGGTTGGATGCGGCGGCGCGCAAAAAAAGACTCATACCAAGCCACGCCGATCCGTTCTTCATGGATCGGCGTGGCTTGGTATGACACCCGTCGGGATGACTGAGATCTGAGCATATTCCGGCAAGACGGCCCACGCGGCAGCCCGGATTGGTCCGAACCGCCGCTACAGCTTTCAACCTACTACATTTCGGCGTAAACGCCGTTCTTCCACATGTAGAAAACATAGCCGCCGCTCGTTGTGTCGCCCTTCTTGTCGAAGCTGACCGGACCCAGAACCGTCGGCCAATCCCCGGTCGCTTTCAGCGCCGCAGCCACTTTTTTCGGGTCGGTGGTGCCAGTCTTTTTCACCGCATCGGCCCACACCTGAATCGCGGCGTACGTATAGAGCACGTAACCCTCCGGATCGACCTTCTTGGCCTTGAACTCCTTCACTGCATCGGCCGCCGACTTCATCAGCCGCGGATCGGGTGGAAATGTCATCATCGTCCCGGTTCCGGCATCGCCGGCGATCTGCCAGAATTCGTTGGTCACCAGCGCGTCGCCGCCGATCAACGTGGCCTTCAGCCCCTGCTCCTTGGCCTGACGGACGATCAATCCGGCCTCGGTATGATAGCCGCCGAGGTAGATGACCGTCACGCCGGCCTGCTTCAGGCGGCTGACCAGCGATGAGTAATCTTTCTCGCCCGGGGTATAGGCAGCGGCCAGCGTTTCCTTGCCGCCGGCGGCGTGCAGCGCCTTCGCCGTTTCATCCGCAAGGCCTTTCCCGTAGGCGGAATTGTCGTTCAGGATGGCGATCTTCTCATCCTTGAAATAGCTGGCGAGATAGTCGCCGGCGACTTTCCCTTGTGCGTCGTCGCGGCCGCAGACGCGGAATGTGTTCCAGCTTCCGTTATCGGTGTACGCGGGGTTGGTCGAGGCGGGGGAAATTTCCAGGATGCCTTCCTCGGCATACACTTTGCTCGCGGGGATCGAACTGCCGGAACAATAATGCCCGGCCACCAGCTTGACGCCCTTGGACGCGAGCTGGTTCGCCACCGACACGGCCTGTTTGGGATCGCAGGCATCGTCGCCGATATCCAGGATCAGTTTCTGACCCAGCACGCCGCCGGCCTTGTTGATGTCGGCCACGGCCTGTTCGGCGCCGTTCTTCATCTGCTCCCCGAAGGCGGCGTATTCGCCGGTCATCGGGCCAGCGGCGGCGATGTGAATTTGCGCCAGCGCCGACGTTGGCGCGCCGGTCACGGCGATGGCGAACGTCGTCACAGCCCCCAGAAGTCCGGTGAACATGGTTTTTTTGAGCATTGAGCATCCCCGTAACGATAAAGCCGCGCAGACAGCGTAGTATGGCGCAAGCCTAACCCCGCGGCGGCAAAAGCACCACAATTCATCGCTTGTCCTGACCGGATACGACACGCCGTGCCTTTGTCCGGACCGGGCGGCGTTCGAACGCCGACCCGGTCATAATGATGGATGCCACCGCTTTGGCTTGACGCGGGCATCCGCGGCGTGGCGATTGGTCATTTTGACACGCCGCCGCCTTCCAGCGGCGCGACCATCATGAACAGATTGGCGTTACCATCACACTCATACCCGTAATCGTGCCGTGGCGGATGCGGACAGATATCCAATGCGAAGCTTGCGGCCGGACGCTGGAACAGCCGAGATCGGTGTCACCGCCGGGCGGAGTAAAACCGTCCGGACCCAGCGGCTCCGGGCGTGCAGAACGGCGGCGTGATCCGATGCAGGATCGCCGGGGATAATGCACGCAATGCTGGCCAGGGCCATCGTGGCCAGATCCGGGTCGAGTCCGGCCACCTGTTCGAACAGGGCGATCGCATTCTCGATCCGGCCCAAACCGAACCGGGCTTTCGCGAGATTGTACAGAACGGGGCCGGATCGCGGTGCCAGCGCGGCGGCACGCGCAAGACACGCCTCGGCCGCACCCGCCGCCTGTAGCGCGAGATGCGCGCACCCGGCGGCGAATCATCCATCGGCCGAGGCGTCGTCGATCCGTAACGCAACCGCATAGGCGTCCGTGGCCGCGCGCAACTGGCCGGATGCGTGGAGGGCATCGGCGAACAACAGGGCCAACCCGGCATGGTGCGGAGCGCGTTGCCGGGCAGGGTCCAGCAGCGCGAGCGCACCGGCGAATTGGTTGGCGGCCATCAGGGCGCGGGCGTCCGTCAAGATTGATTCGATCGCCATGCCGCATTTGAACGATCTTCCGGGTCCGGCTGCAACACGACAATCGCGGAACACCGGGCTTGACCGGTTCGTGGCCACGCGCATGCTGGCGACTAAATAGATCACGAAGGGAGCAAGCCATGGTGCCGCGACCAAAGCCGTTCACACTGTCCATTCCCGGTCAGGATATCGCCGATCTGCGAGATCGGCTGGCGCGCACCCGGTTTCCGGATCAGGCGCCGGACGCGCCCTGGGCCTATGGCACCGACCTTGCCTACATGAAATCGCTCGTTGCGGACTGGCAGGACCGGTTCGACTGGCGAGCCAGCGAAGCGGCGCTGAACGCCTTCCCGCAGTTCAAGGTCAAAATGCCGGATGTCGATCTGCATTTCCTGCACGTGCCGGGAAAAGGGCCGTCGCCCACGCCGCTGCTTTTGATGCACGGCTGGCCCGGATCGGTGTTCGAATTCATCGACATCATTCCGCGCCTGACCGATCCGGCCCGTTTCGGCGGCGATCCAGCCGATGCCTTCACCGTCATCGCGCCCTCGCTTCCCGGCTATGGGTTGTCGTTCGCGCCCAACCAGAAGCGGTTCAGTATCGAGGATATCGCCGCTTGCTTCGCGTCGCTGATGGTGGATGTTCTTGGTTACACGCGATACGGCGCGCAGGGCGGCGATTACGGCGCCTTCACCGCGTCGCGCCTGGGCCATTCGCATCCGGACAATTTGATCGGCATCCACATCAATCTGCTGACCATCCAACGCGACCGTCCGCCGCCTGCGAACCCGACGGACGAGGAACGGCGCTATTTCGACGAACTCGCGGTGTGGCTGAAAGAGGAAACCGGTTATCAGTGGATCCAGGGCACCAGGCCGCAAACCCTGGCTTACGGCCTGACCGATTCGCCGGCCGGCCTCGCTGCCTGGATCGCCGAGAAATTTCGCACCTGGACCGACTGCGGCGGCGACCCCGATTCGGTCATCAGCCGCGACCATCTGCTGGCGAATATTTCGCTTTACTGGTTTACTGCCGCAATTAACTCCTCTTTCTGGCCGTATTACGCTCGATTACATGGCCAATGGCCAATACCGAGCGGAGGGACGGTCGATGTGCCGATGGGCTATTGCGCGTTTCCGAAGGAAATCATTCGCCCGCCGCGATCGGTGGCGCAGCAGATGTACACGAATATCCAGCGCTGGACGGTCATGAAAAAAGGCGGCCACTTCGCGGCGATGGAACAGCCGGAAGCCCTGGCGAACGAAATCGCGGCATTTTTCCGGGGCAGGCGTTAACCCGGTTCCGGCGGCCGTTGCCATGATCCGGGGCGGTATTGCCGCCTCGGGCGGGCAGCGCTGCCGGCGTGCCGACCCACCGATGGCCGATGCCCCTTATGTCAGTTTAACCTGCACATAGCTGCCCGGTGCTTCTTCGATCGCCGTCAATTTGCCGTCGCCCGGCTGGCGCGCCGGCACCTGCGCCTTGCTGGATGCCAGGATCCAGCGTTGCCAGTCGGGCCACCACGATCCGGCCATCTCGGTGGCGCCTTGAAACCAGCTATCTGGATCGGGTGGCAGATCCTTGCTGATCCAGTGGCCGTATTTCCCGCCCTCGGGCGGGTTCACCACCCCGGCGATGTGGCCGGACGCGGCCAGCACGAACCGTTTTGGCCCGCCCAGCAGTTGGGTACCGCGGTAGGTGGATTTCCAGGGCGCGATATGATCTTCGCGGGTCGAGAGGAAATACGCCGGCGTCTTGATGCTTCCCAAATCGATCGGAACGCCGTCCAGTTCGATTCCGTTCGACTTGGCCAGCAGGTTTTCCTGATACATCTTCCGCAGGTAAAAGCTGTGCATCCGCGCCGGCATGCGGGTGGAATCGGCGTTCCAGTACAGCAGATCGAACGGGAACGGGTCGTTGCCCATCAGATAGTTATTGACCACGAACGACCAGATCAGGTCGTTGGCGCGCAGCATGTTGAAGGTGCTGGCCATCTCGCTGCCTTCCAGGTAGCCGCGCTTGTTCATCTTGTCTTCCAGCGCCCGCAACTGCTCCTCATCGATAAATACGCCCAGTTCGCCCGATTCCTGGAAGTCCATCATGGTCACGAAGAAGGTCGCGGTTTTGATCCGGTCGTCGCCCTTGGCTGTCATATAGGCCAGGGTGGCGGCCAGCAGGGTGCCGCCCAGGCAATAGCCGATTGCGTTGACCTCGCGTTCGCCGGTCGCGGCTTCGATGGCGTCCAGCGCGGCGAGGAAGCCGTCCTTGAGGTAATCCTCGAAGCCCTTTTCGGCCAGTTTCTCGTCCGGGTTGACCCAGGAAATCACAAACACCGTATGTCCCTGCGATACCGCCCAGCGGACGAAGCTGTTTTTCGGCCGCAGATCCAGGATATAGAACTTGTTGATCCACGGCGGCGCGATCACCAGCGGGCGCTTCAGCACCTTTTCGGTCGAGGGCGTATACTGGATCAACTGCATCAGTTCGTTCTGAAACACCACCTTGCCAGGCGACACGCCGATGTTTTCGCCGACCTTAAAGGCATCGGTGTCGGTCATCTTGATGCGAAGCTGGCCTTTGCCGCGCTCCAGGTCGCCCAACAGGTTATTCAGGCCTTTCAGCAAGTTCTCGCCGCCGGTTTCGGCCGTTTTGCGCAGTACTTCGGGGTTGGTCAGCAGGAAGTTGGACGGGCTCATCGCGTCGATGAACTGGCGCGAATAGAAATCGACTTTCTGCGCGGTCTTTGTGTCCAGCCCATCGACGTGGGTTACCACGTCCTGAACGTAACGGGCGGACAGCAGATACGACTGCTTGATGAAGTCGAAGACCTCGTTCTCCTTCCAGGCTTCGTCCTTGAATCGCTTGTCGGAGGTGGCCGCGGCGATCACCGGGTCGGTATCCATTCCCATGATCCGGCGGGTGGTATTTTGCCACAGGGTTACGTAGTCCTGCCAAAAACCGAGCTGGGCCTGCATCATGCGGGCTGGATTGGCGATGAGTTTGGTGGTCATTTCCATAAAGGCCCGGCCAATATTCAGCGGATCGGCGGTATGATCCGCCCGCGATTGGCGTTTCAGCCACTCTCCGACGATGCGCTGCGATCGTTCGGCGATATCGGCCATGGAGCGACCGAGTTCCGCCGCATCGGGGATTCGGACCCCCTGTCCTTCGATGAAGGCGGTGCTGGGGGCGTTCGTGGGGGGCGTTTCTTTATTCTTATCGTTCGAAGCCATGGGAGACATCCTTTGCGTCGGCTACACCAGCGGCTACACAGGCGCCGGCAGCGTAGAGCGGGACTGGTATATGGTGGTCAGCGAATCAAACGCGCAACCTAGTTGCGTGAAAAAACCGGGACAAGCCGGCATACGGGGCGTTGCCATGCTGGCGGCGACTGGCTGGATTGTGGCGGGCTGTTCGTCGATGCCGTCGATGAACCCGATCGACTGGTGGCATCGCGCCCAGGGCGGCAAGATCGCCGAACAGCGGCCACCGCCGCCGGGGGCCGATCAGCCCTATCCGAAAGCATCTTCGGTTCCCGCTCGGCCCGCGCCGGCGGATGCGGCCGCGATGCAGAAGATGACGGATTCGCTGGTCGCCGACCGCACGAACGCCCAACATGCCGCCCAGTCCGCGCCGCTGGCCGACCCATCGTTGCCGTCGGCATCGCCGGAATTGTTCGGGGTTGGAACCGCGGCGCCGCCGCCTAAGGCCGATGCGTCTGCTCCGGCGGGAGCGCCGGCCGCCAGCGCGTCGATGCCGGCGGTGAACGCGCCTGCCGCACCGCCATCGGCGGCTCCGGTCAAAACAGTACGAAGTACACCGCTGGAAGCGCCAGCCGCGGCGGCCCCATCCGGGACGGCCCCATCCGCAACGCCGCAGACCGACCATGCACCATTGGGTTCGGCATCGGCGGGAGGGGCACCGGCGACCACCGCGGCCGGAACTCCGCCGCCGCTGCCGGCCGCGCCGCCGCCGCGGCCCGCGGCGGCGGGGGCACCACCCGCGCCGGCCCCGGCCGCACCCGCCAGCATGCCCGCGCCGTCCGGTGCCAAATCGGCGACGATCATATTCCTGGACCGGGCATCGGACCTGTCCGCATCGGCCACGGACGAAATTAAGGCGTTCGCTGCCGGCCGCGGTTCGGGCACCATCTCCGTCATCGGCTATGGCGATACGACCGCCAGCGATCCCGACGCCCAGGCCGCCGGCGTGAACCTGGGGCTGGCCCGCGCCCAGGCGATCGTCACCGTGCTGAAGGGCGCGGGCGTGCCCGGCAACGCCATCCGCGTCAGCGCCGAAGCTTCGGGTCGCGGTGCGGCCCTTCAATTGCTACATTAATTTTTCCGAACCCCGAAAGGCCTGTCATGAGTTCCGATTTGTCCGGCGAGTTCCATCGCATCCGCCGCCTGCCGCCTTACGTCTTCGCCGAGGTCAACACGGCCAAGGCCAAGGCACGCGGCGCGGGGGAAGACATTATCGACCTCGGCATGGGCAATCCCGACAGTCCGACGCCGCCGCATATCGTGGCGAAACTGATCGAGACGGTGCAGGATCCGCGATCCCACCGGTATTCCGTCAGCAAGGGCATTCCGGGGTTGCGCCGGGCGCTGGCGGGATATTACGAGCGGCGGTTCAACGTTCATTTGAACCCGGAAACCGAGGTCGTTGCCACGTTGGGGTCCAAGGAAGGCCTGGCTAATCTGGCATCGGCGATCACCAGCCCCGGCGACACGATCCTGGTGCCGAACCCGTCCTACCCCATCCATCAATTCGGCTTTATCATCGCCGGTGCCGCCGTGCGCAGCATTCCGGCCACGCCCGATGAGGATATGCTGCGGGCGCTGGACCGCGCCGTGCGGCATTCGGTGCCTAAGCCGACGGCGCTGATCGTGAACTTTCCGTCGAACCCGACCGCGTATCTGGCCGATCTGGACTTTTACAAGGAAATCGTCGCGTTCGCCCGCAAGCATGAGATCTGGGTCATGTCCGATCTGGCCTACGCCGAGATTTATTTCGGCGACAAGGTGCCGCCGTCGATCCTGGAAGTGCCCGGTGCGAAGGACATCGCGGTGGAGTTCACCAGCCTGTCCAAAACCTATTCCATGCCGGGTTGGCGGATGGGTTTCGCGGCCGGCAACCCGCGCCTGATCAACGCGCTGACGCGGATGAAATCCTATCTGGATTATGGCGCGTTCACCCCCATCCAGGTCGCGGCGGCGGCGGCGCTGACCGGGCCGCAGGATTGCGTGGAGCAGATGCGGTCCTTGTACCGGGAACGGCGCGACGTGTTGATCAAGGGTTTGGTCTCGGCGGGCTGGGATATGCCGAGCCCGGATGGATCGATGTTCGCCTGGGCGCCGATTCCGCCGAAATACGCGTCGCTGGGCAGCGTCGAGTTTTCCAAGCTGCTGTTGGAACGCGCCAAGGTCGCGGTGGCTCCCGGCCTGGGCTTCGGCGAGCATGGGGAAGGTTTCGTGCGGATCGCGCTGGTGGAAAACAACCACCGTCTTCGTCAGGCGATCCGTAACATCCGCGGCTTCTTGCAGGCTGGATCGAACGTCGCGGAACCGGCGCTGTCCGCGGCGGACGCGCCATGAACCGCCCGCTTTCGGTTGGCGTTGCCGGCCTGGGAACGGTCGGCGGCGGCGTGTTGAAGATGCTGCGGGACAACGCCGCTATCGTGACCGCCCGGGCGGGGCGGCCGGTTGCGGTGACGGCGGTATCCGCCCGGGACCGGTCGCGGGACCGGGGTTTTTCGGTGGCCGGGCTGCGGTGGTACGACGATGCCGTGGCCCTGGCGTCCGATCCCGGTGTCGATGTCGTGGTGGAGGCGATCGGCGGGTCCGAGGGACCCGCACGGCATTTGGCGGAGGCGGCGATCGCGGCGGGCAAGCCGCTGGTGACCGCGAACAAGGCGCTGTTGGCGGTGCATGGCGGCTATTTGTCCCGTTCGGCCGAGGAACACGGCGTGGCGCTGGGGTTCGAAGCGGCGGTGGCGGGCGGAATCCCGGCGATCAAGGCGCTTCGGGAAGGCCTGTCGGGCAACCGGATCGCCGCCGTGATGGGTATTTTGAACGGCACCTGCAATTACATCATGACGCAAATGCGCGAACATGGGCGGGAATTCGCCGAGGTTCTGGCAGACGCGCAGAAGCTGGGCTACGCCGAAACAGATCCCAGTTTCGATATCGACGGGATCGACACGGCGCATAAGCTGGCGATCCTGGCGGCGCTGGCGTTCGGCCGGCCGGTGGCGTTCGAGGATGTGCATGTCGAGGGAATCCGGCGGATTTCGGCGGCGGATATCGCGTTTGCGTCCGAACTCGGCTACCGCATCAAGCTGTTGGGCATCGCTCGGCGAACCGAAGCCGGGATCGAGACCCGTGTGCATCCGTGCATGGTGCCACTGGCCGCGCCAATCGCCCGGGTGGACGGGGTGTTCAACGCGGTGGTGGCCGAGGGCGATTTCGCCGGTCGGGTGATGCTGGAAGGCCGCGGCGCCGGGGAAGGCCCCACCGCATCCGCGGTTGTCGCCGATCTGATCGATATCGCCCGCAACCGGCTGACCCCGGTGTGGGGCGCGTCCGGTGTGGCGCTGTCGAGCGAGCCGGCGGTGCCGATCGGTTCGCATATCGGCGCGTATTATTTGCGGCTGATGGTTGTGGACCGGCCGGGGGTGATCGCCGACGTGACGGCTATTTTGCGCGACATGGGCGTGTCGCTGGAATCGATGCTGCAACGGGGCCGTAGTTTGGGTGAGGCTGTGCCGGTGGTGCTGGTTACGCATGAAACCCGCGAAAGCGCGATGCGGGCGGCGTTGGACCGGATCGCCGCTTTGCCCACGGTAATGGAAGCGCCGTCGATGATCCGGATCGAGGCGGGCTAACCTGGGCCGCGGATCGAGGTAAGGCCGATGACGAAACTGTTTCTGCCCCGATTCTGACACCGGACGGAGGTTCCAGCACCGAGCGTGGTTATCCCGATGCAGCTGTGGGTCAGGACGGTTTCGACGATGGCAATCTGGACGGACCTGGAGCGAGTGCGCGGGCTGGCCTTCGATCTTTGTTCGATTGCGCCAAGCCAATTCTCTCCAAATTAACGAATATTTCCTTCAATGCAATTTGGGATAGTGTGACGCCGTCGCCCTTGTGTCGCGATTGGCCCCGCCCCGCCGGCATTGGGCTAGCCTATTCTAACCGGACTTTTCGCCCGTGTTTGTGGCGGAATCGAACCTTGCTTGCCTCGACCCGCCCGCTGTGGCATCCGCAGCGCGCCCTTAAGAATGGTTCCCATCTTGTGTCTGATTCCGATGCTCCGCGTCTTGGCTTTGGCTTCACTCTCGCCTCTCTCGCGGCGCGCGACGGGCTGATCCGCCTGGACCGGCAATTTCTGGAAACCCTGGCCGAGCAGGAACCGGACCTGCACCGCCGGCTGCTGACCGCTCGATCCGACCCCGAAGGCATGACGAGCCGCGAGGAGTCCGATTTTATCGTCGCCCTCGGTCGCCATCTTGACGCATTCGTGTCGGAATTGTTCGGCATTCAGGCGGAAACCGGTGCCCTGGCGCGCGAAACCCTGGCGCTCGACCCGATCCACGCTTGCAAGCGGCTGTTCGTGCAGCGCCAGGCTGTGAAAAAATATGCCGATCCATCCGGTTTCGACGGTCCCGCACTCCGGGCCTCGCTAAAAGCCCGCATGGGTGCGGCGCTGACTGAACAGGGTTTCGCCACCCATGTCGCGCAATGGGAAAACGACCCCGAAGCACTGGACGATGCCCTGCGATACGCCGCCTGGGCCACGATCACGCCGGAAGGACAGGCGTTTCATCGTGGGGGCACCCTGTTTCGCGTGCCCCACCGCGTCGATCCGCAGCATCTGGTTCCCGTCGAAACCATCGAACGCGATGGCGTCACGATGCTGCACCTGCCACAGCATGACTGGCGGCATCGTGAGGGGTTCGCCCTGACCGACCACGGCATGAATACCCAGCAGGCTTTGGATCAGGTCAACTACTGCATCTGGTGCCATACCCAGGGGAAAGACTCCTGCAGCACCGGCCTCAAGGACCGCAAAACCGGCGCCTTCCAGAAATCGGTGTTCGGCGTAACCCTGGCCGGTTGCCCGCTGGACGAGAAGATTTCCGAAATGCACACGTTACGCGCCGCCGGTCACGTGCTGGGCGCGTTCGCCACGATCGCCATCGACAACCCCATGATGGCGGCGACCGGCCACCGCATCTGCAACGACTGCATGAAGGCCTGCATTTACCAAAAGCAAGAAGCCGTCGATATTCCCCAAGCGGAAACCAGCGTTCTGAAAGACGTTCTCGCCTTGCCCTGGGGTTTCGAAATTTACGCCCTGCTGACGCGCTGGAATCCGCTGGATATCCGCCGTCCCCTGCCCCGCCCAGATAGCGGCCGCAAAGTACTGATCGTCGGCCTGGGTCCGGCCGGATTCACGCTGGCACATCATCTGATGAACGACGGACACACCGTCGTCGCCGTGGATGGGCTGAAAATCGAGCCGCTGACGTTCGACGTAACCGCGCCGGTGCGCGACGTGGAAACATTGTTCGAGAACCTGGACGACCGCGTGATGGCCGGCTTCGGCGGCGTTGCCGAGTACGGCATCACCGTGCGCTGGAACAAAAACTATCTTAAGCTGGTGCGTTTGCTATTGGAGCGGCGCATTACGCAATTCGCGCATTTCGGCGGCGTCCGCTTCGGCGGCGGCGCCACGCTGTCGATGGACGACGCCTGGGCGATGGGATTCGACCACATCGCCCTGTGCATGGGCGCCGGCAAACCCACCGTGCTGGACATTCCCAACGGTCTGGCGCGCGGGGTGCGGCAGGCTTCGGACTTCCTAATGGCGCTGCAACTGACAGGGGCCGCGAAGCAGTCCTCCATCGCGAATTTGCAGTTGCGACTACCCGTTGTCGTCATCGGCGGCGGCCTTACCGCGGTCGATACCGCGACCGAGAGCCTCGCGTACTATGTGCGACAGGTGGAAAAATTCGCCCTACGCTACCGCATCCTGACGGCGGACAAGGGCGAAGCCGCCGTGCGGCTGCGCTGGACGCCGCAAGAAGCCGCCATCGCCGATGAATTTCTAGCACACGCCGCGGCCATTCGCGCCGAACGCGATGCGGCTGCGGCGGAAGGCCGGACGCCCGCCCTGGCCGCGTTGCTGGACAGTTGGGGTGGTGCCACCGTCGCGTATCGCCGCCGTCTGGTGGACAGCCCGTCCTACACGCTGAATCACGAAGAAGTGGCCAAGGCGATGGAGGAAGCGGTGCGGTTTGCCGAGGGCCTGACACCCGCCGCCGTGGAAACCGACGCCTATGGCCACGCCGCCGCGCTCCGCATGCAGCGCGCCGACGGCACAGAGGTCACCCTGCCTGCCCGCGCCATCCTGGTCGCCGCCGGTACGCAGCCCAATACCGTGCTGGCTCGGGAAGACCGGCGCATCCAACTGGATGGCCGGTACTTTCAGGCGGTGGATGAAAACGGTGCCAAGGCCGAACCGGTGCGCGGCCTAGCTAAGCCGGAGCAGGCGCACGTGTTGATGCACCGGGCGGAAAACGGACGATTTATTAGCTTTTTTGGCGACCTGCATCCGAGCTTTTTTGGGAATGTGGTGAAGGCGATGGGGGGCGCGAAACGCGGCTACCCCGTCGTATCCCGCGCCCTGGCGGCGCGGCCGGCGACGGATGTGTCCGGTCCGGCGCTGATTGCCGCGACGCGCGACAGCCTGTCCGCCACGGTGCACGCGGTGCATCGCCTGACCCCGACGATTATCGAAGTGGTGATACGCGCACCCGCCGCCGCCAGGGCGTTCCGGCCGGGCCAGTTCTACCGGCTGCAGAATTTCGAGGTTCTGGCAGCGCACGACGATGAACCGGGCGCCGGCCGCACCCTGCTGAACATGGAAGGCCTGGCAATGACTGGTGCCTGGACCGATCCGGACGCTGGCCTGGTCAGCGTGATCGCACTTGAAATGGGCGGCAGTTCCGACCTGTGCGCAATGCTGCAACCCGGCGAGCCGGTCATTCTAATGGGGCCGACCGGCGCGCCCACCGAAATTCACGCTAACACCACTGTCGCCCTGGTTGGCGGCGGGCTGGGCAACGCGGTGCTGTTTTCCATCGGCGCGGCCACCAGGGCGGCGGGATCAAAGGTAGTCTATTTCGCCGGCTACAAGGCGATCCGGGACCGTTACAAACTGGCGGACATCGAACGCGCCGCCGACGTCATCGTCTGGTGCTGCGATGAGGCTCCGGGTTTCGCGCTCAACCCGGAGCGGCCGCACGACCGTACCTTCGTCGGCAACATCGTGCAGGCGATGGCGGCGTACGGGTCTGGCGCCCTCGGCGATCAGGCGGTGCCCCTGGCGGATGCGACGCACATGATCGTGATCGGTTCCGACCGCATGATGCAAGCCGTTGGCGCGGCCAGACATGGCGTGCTGGCGCCGTATTTGAAGCCGGGTCACAGCGCGATCGGGTCGATCAACTCCCCCATGCAATGCATGATGAAGGAAGTATGCGCGCAGTGTTTACAGCCGCAGCTCGATCCGGTGACGGGCGAGCGGACGGTGGTGTTTTCGTGCTTCAACCAGGATCAGGCACTGGACCGGGTGGATTTCCCGGCGTTGCATGAACGCCTCGGCCAGAACGGCACGCAGGAAAAGCTGACGGCACAATGGATCGACCGGGCGTTACGGCGGCTTGCGATGCGGACAGATGGAGCGGACTCCGGCGTCAGGGTGTAAGCGAAACAGGCCCTGGTCGCCCGCGGTTCTGCCGGCAGGACCGGCAGGATCGCGGGCGACCGGGGTATCAGGCGTCCGCGCCGGCGATGATATCGCCGAACCGGTCCCATTTCTTGCCGGACCAGCGCATCAATTGAAGCTGGCGGATGGGACGATAATTCGTCGGACTGGTGTTGATTTTGATTCCTGGCAGCAGGACGGGATTTTCCATGTCCCGCAGGTTCGTCGCCTGCTTCATGATATTGTCCCGCGACAGGTCGTTGCCGCAGTTTTTGAGTACGGCTGTCATGGTATGGGTCAGCCCGAAGGCCGAAACATTGCCGCCGTCCTTCAGATCGCCTTCCGGATAGTATTTCGTCATAAATCCACGCCATATCTTCAGGCCGGAATCATCGTCCCAACCAGGATCGGTCGGATCTTTCAGATAGGCCGAACTGATGATGCCGACGCCGTTTTCCGGGCCGGCCGGAAGCATGACGGCCCCGACGGATACCGACACGCCGGTTAGCACATGAAGAACCTTCCAGTTCATTCCAGCGACTTTACGAATGGTCTGGGCGGCGAATTTTGGCGTGGCGAAGGTCATCAGCACGTCGATGCCGGCCGATTGCAGGCTGACCAACTGGCTATCGACCGTGGAATCGGTCACTTCGTACGACGCGGTGATCACCTGATGGTCGTACCGGTCTTTCAATACATCCCGCACGCCGTGCAGGTAATCCTTACCGAAATCATCGTTCTGATACAGGCAGCCAATTTTGGCATCCGGCTTCTGCGCCAGGATATACTTCGTATAGACCTGCGCTTCCGTCACGTAACTTGGTTGCCAGCCGATCGTCCATGGATGTTCCTTATAATCTCCCCATTTGTCGGCACCGGTCGCCAGAAACAGATCCGGCACCTTCTTTTGATTGACATAGCGTACGGTGGCGGAATTCGTTGGCGTCCCCAAAGGGGCGAACAACGCCGCAACCTTGTCCTCCTCGATCAGCCGCCGTGTTTGTTCCACCGTCTTCGGCGGGCTGTATCCGTCGTCGTAGGAAATGAATTTCACCTTGCGGCCGGCGAACCCGCCGGCGTCGTTCGCCATCTGAAACGCCGCGGCGATCGCCTTGCCGATCGTGCCATACGCCGAGGCCGGCCCACTGTATGGAATAGTGTTACCGATCAGGATTTCCGTCGCCGTGACGCCCACGGTTTCCTGGGCACGCACAATCGCCGGGGCTGCCGGGACAAATCCCGCCGCCGTGGCCATCGTCAGTAAAGTCCGTCTTTGCAGCATGAACCTGTTCTCCCTGTTGAGCGGCCTTTAGCGGTCGCATCTTACCCAGGCAGCTTAGAACCAGCCCAGGCGATTGCCACGAGAATCTCAAACCTCCCCTCATTTCCTCTTGAACCCGTTGCGCCATAAAAAAATTGGAGCCAGCCATCTGGGATTCTGAAAAGAATCCAAATCTGCCATCCGGGATTGCAAATCTGTCTTTCGTCTCGACGACACTTTCATTTAGCCGTCCACCTCGATTCAAGCCACGGACAACCCGATGC
>JAJZFA010000041.1 GCA_021805565.1 Pseudomonadota bacterium | reverse complement strand
ATGTGGCTTTTGAGACGCCGTTGAGCGGCCAAACCCCAACCTACGAGCCCACCGGATCGAGGGTAGAAAACTTTCGCAGGATATTGCTCGAGACGATGCGTCCGTTCCGGGAAGAGGCCGAAAAGGCACTGGGCCAGACGGGAGGCGGGAATAACGCGACAGAGGCCAAATGAGACATAGGCCAAATGGGACATAACAATGATGGCAGGCCTAGCACTGCAATCCGGAGCGCTCCTCGCCCAAACGACCCTAACCTCGACGTTGCGCACGTCGCATAATGAGGCAGAGCGTCTGGACGACCCGGTTTAGCCCGCCAATAGCAGTTTCCACGATTGCCCCGGACGCTCGCGACATGGAAAAGTCCAGCCGCAACCAAAGCCTGCGCCACACTGTGGCCATCGCATCGCTGAACGCTGGTTCGCCCTTGCGGCATCAGGCCGGGATATTCGGCCAAGGCGTGCCGGTGCGGTGCGGTGGATGGCGAGGCACGATATTTCAAAAACATCTCTATCCACCGGACAGGCTACCTGTCTTGAGCACCATGCCTAATACCCCGCCGAGAACGACGATCGTCAACACCAGAACGGTTATGGCGACAAAGCAGTAGTCGCGTTCGCGCGCGAACAGGATCGACATCGACAGGACCCGCAGCACCGGTAACGCGATGAAAAGTGCGATACCGGCGGTAACGATCGGGCCACCGATCATTGGCGACAGGCCGATCGTGCCACCGATCGACGATGCCAGGACACCGGCGGCGACGATACCCGTACCCAGCCACGTGCCGACGCGAAGGAGCCGGGCGAGAATCCGCTCCTGTTCCAGGCGCCGGTTCGGCTGGCGCTTACGCTGCATGACCGCCTACCCGCACCCCGAACGCGGACAGCAGCATCTGCCCCGCCATGACGATCAGCACTACGACAAACAACACCCGCAGCCATTCGCCCGAGACCGCCATTAACACCCGCGTGCCGATGAGCGCGCCGATGACGGAACCGAGTGCGACCGGGCCGGCAACCGCTGGATCGATCGTGCCACGGGCAAAATAGGCGCTTGCGCTTGCCGCGGCCGTTACGCCGATCATGAAGTTGGAGGTGGCCGACGATACTTTGATGGGCAGGCGCAAGGCGGAATCCATCGCGGGAATTTTGAGCACCCCGCTGCCAATACCGAGCAGGGCGGAGATCAGGCCGGCGCCATACATCAGCGCGAGACCGAGCGGTAATCGCCTGACGCGATAGGCTACGTCGCGTCCGAGTGTCTGATCGGGATAGGCGGAATGCAGGCCCAGACGGGTCGCCCAGGTGTTCGTGCCAGGATCGTCCGGTGCGGCCGGGGACTCGCGCCGCCGGACGAGCATCTGCCATGCGGACAGCAGCAGAATCGCGGCAAAGACGACAAAGAGTACGGATGGCGGCACGATCCCGGCCATGAGCACGCCGCTCAGCGCGCCGAGTGTCGTTGCTGTTTCCAACACGATCGCGATACGAATATTGACCAGGCCGGCGGTCAGGAACGGGACGGCGCTGCTACAAGAGCAGGCGATGACGGACACAAGGCTTGCCGCGACGGCGGACTGAAGGTTCACGCCGGACATAATGAGGATGGGCACGATGAAAATCCCGCTGGCCATTCCCAGGGCGCCCCCCAGGGCGCTGGCCGCGGCAGACCCGGCGAAGAGCCACACACCGAAGGTTGCGGTCATTCCGGCGTTCGGCTTCCAGCCATAAAACCGCCGGCTGCGATTTCGGCCGGGATCCGTTCCGGAGGCGGCACGTGGGTCGGGGGTGAGTCGGTCATCGAGACATCATAGCGTCATGTTGCCCTTGGGGCATGCCCGACAATAACCGCTACAAGCGGCAGCGTCAGGCAAGCCCTAAGTTCATGTTTTGCAGGGCAACTTTTCTGGCGTGCTGACGCACCTATTTGCCAGCGTTGCCTTATGGCCGATGCCGCCGTTACGCCGAAAGCGCTGGGCCCGGCCCGCGCCTGAAACCGGACGATCGCCCAGTTGCCGGTCGCGGCAATGCCGGGGACCGGGTGACTCGCGGCGCATTCGGTGCCAAAACCAACGCCGTTACCGCCGGGAGGACATACTGTGAACGCACCCCTGACAGCGATTGCGCCTTTGGCACCGCCCGAATCCCAGCATGTGCGTATCCTGAAACAGTTGGAGCGAAAACTCCTGTGGCTGTCGGCCTGGATGATCCACAACGCCAATCATATCCGGCCTAATCGCGATGGGTTGAAGGTCGGCGGCCATCAAGCATCGTGCGCGTCCTGCATCTCCATTATGGCGGCGCTGTATCTGGAGGTTGCCCGGCCGCAGGACCGGATCGCGGTAAAGCCCCATGCGGGGCCGGTGTTTCACGCGATGAACTACCTGTTCGGTCGCCAGACGCGGGACAAGTTGGAGGGATTGCGCCAGTTCGGGGGAATCCAACCGTATCCCTCCCGCGTCAAGGATGGCGGCGAGGTGGACTTTTCCACCGGTTCGGTCGGGCTGGGCGTGGCGATGACCAGTTTTTCCGCGCTGATGGCGGATTACACGCGGCTGCATGGGCTGGGACGGACGGACCTGCCGGCCGGCCGGCATATCGCGATCTGCGGCGATGCCGAACTGGATGAGGGCAATATTTACGAGGCCCTGCTGGAGGGCTGGAAGCACGACGTGCGGAACGTCTGGTGGATTGTCGATTACAATCGCCAAAGCCTCGACAGCGTTGTGCCGGACAGACTGTTCGGCCGGATCGAGGGCCTGTTCCGCGACATGGGCTGGAACTGCGTCACCATCAAATACGGGCGACTGCTGGAAGCGGCGTTCGCTCGCGACGGCGGGGACGCGCTGCGGGACTGGATCGACGACTGCCCGAACAGTCTTTACGCGGCACTCACGTTCCAGGGCGGCGCGGCGTGGCGGCAGACCTTGCTGGCGGATTTGGGGCGGTCAAGGGCGCGCGCGATCATCGACGAACTGACCGATGACGAACTGGGCGCCCTGATGACCAATCTGGGCGGCCACGACATCGAAACGGTGATCGAATGCCTGCGCGCGGCGGATGCCGACGGGGATCAGCCGACATGCTTCATTGCCTATACAATCAAGGGCATGGGGCTGCCGTTCGCCGGGCATAAGGACAACCACGCCGGGCTGATGAGCAAGGAACAAATGGAACAGTTCCGCCGCGACATGGGAATCCGCCCAGGGCACGAATGGGACCTGTTCGAAGGACTGGATGTTCCCGAGGAGGCGTTACGTTCGTTTCTGCGCGATTGTCCGTTCGGGACCATGCTGACGCCGGAGGGAAGGCTGCTGTCGGCACCATCGGTGCATGTACCGGCCGTTTTGCCGGTACCGCGATCGGCAGGCCGCAAGATGTCAACGCAAGGCGGATTCGGCGAAATTCTGGCCGAGATCGGCCGGGGCCAGGGGGATCTGAAAGACCTGGCCACGCATATCGTGACGACATCGCCGGACGTGACGGTTTCCACCAATCTGGGGCCGTGGGTAAACCGGCGCGGGATTTTCGACCGTCATACACGGAACGATGTGTTCCGGGATTCGAAACTGGCCTCGGCGCAGCGCTGGGGCATGTCGCCGAAGGGGCAGCATATCGAGTTGGGAATCGCCGAACAGAACCTGTTTCTGCTGCTGGGTGCCGCCGGTCTGGCGCCCGGCATGACCGGCGCCCGCGTGCTGCCGGTGGGAACGGTGTACGATCCGTTCGTCAACCGCGGCCTGGATGCGCTGCTGTACGCCTGTTACCAGGACGCCCGGTTTTTGCTGGTGTCCACGCCTTCGGGCCTGACGCTGGCGCCGGAGGGCGGCCAGCATCAGTCGGTGAATACCCCACTGATCGGCATGGCGGCCGATCGGCTGGCGTCGTTCGAGCCGGCGCATGTCGATGAACTGGGGGTGCTGCTGCGGCATGCGTTCGACTTTATGCAGCGCCCGGACGGGTCGGCGGTTTGGCTGCGGCTTTCGACGCGGACACTGGATCAGCACCAACGGGAGTTGGACCCGGCGGCGGTGATCGCCGGAGCGCACTGGGTGGTGCCGCCGGGACGGAACGCCCGGATTGCGCTGGCATATCAGGGGCCGGTGGCGCCCGAGGCCGAGGCGGCGTTCGCCGTGCTGCGCGACGAAGAACCAGACGCGGGTTTGCTGGCGATTACCTCGCCGGACCGGCTGCACGCCGGATGGCTGGAGGCGATGCGCGTTCGGCGCACCGGAGACCGGAATGCGGTGTCGTGGATCGAAACGCTGCTGGCACCGCTGGCGCGCGGCGCGGCGATCGTCAGCGTGCTGGATGGCCACCCGGCGACCCATGCATGGTTGGGGTCCGTGCGCGGACAACGGGTGGTGCCGCTGGGGCCGGATCGCTTCGGCCAGAGCGGCGATATCCCGGATTTATACCGGGAGTATGGGCTGGACACAGACGCGATCCTGGACGCCTGTGCGCAGGCGATGCTGGCGGGGTAAAAGCACCGCCCGCGTGGGCTAACAGACCGTCGGGGATGAAGGCATCCGGCCCGCTGGCCTTAGGGCTTGTTTGACGCTTATCGCTTCGGGTTGCGTCGTCGAACAAGCCCTAAGCCTTTGTTTCAGCGGGCAGCTTTATCGGCGTGCTGACGCCCTTATTGCCGATGCTGCCCTTATCGGTGCGGTCATGGGGACCAACCATGGCTGCCCGCGACCGCGCCGGCAAGCGTCAGCAGACCAAGCACGAGTAGAACCCAGTGCGCCCGGTGCAGCCATTTTAAGACGATGTCTGGCGCCGCCGCCGCCCATTTTCGCAGGTTACGGTCCAGGATGAACGGCTCGCCCACGAAAAGAAGCAGGGCGAACAGCAGCGCCAGGCCGACCATCGCATGCATCCACCAGAACCGAGCCGACTGGAAGCGTTCCCATAAACCGAGCCGCTCGAGCATGTAGAAACCCGTCAGGGCGGCGATGACAACCGCCGCACGCGCCTGCCAGGCAAAGCGGCGTTCGATGGCCTGGAAGGCGCCAAACCGATCGACACCAAGCCGGCCGCGCCGAACCGCCGGCAGCACCACCGTCGTCACGATCGACACGCCGCCGATCCAAATGACCACGGCCAAAACATGCAAGGTCCGAGCAAACACGACATCGTCCATGGCTTTGCCTTCATCTGATCGCCCGGGCATGGAGAGTAGCCGTCTTGCTGCCTTCGTTTCATTGCAAACCGGTTTCGTTCGCGCCGGTTGACCGTGGAACCGAATTCGCGTCTATCCCATCCGTCGTCACAGCGCAATTGAAAGCCGCCACCGATCCGGGAAACGCGTCAGGCACAAAGGAAGCGTTCCGTCGTTACGAAACCGGCCTACGGCAGATGCCGTCGGGCCGACGGTCGCAGCTGAAAAGACTGTACGGTGCTGTCCGGTCACTTACGATGGATCGATGTGGTTGGCGGATTCGTTTCCAGCGTGCGCGTAAAGACATCTAACCTATTTCCGTAACTATTTCAGGCTCGTCCAGTTCTATTCGAAGTCTTTCGAGGTCCACGCGAGCTTCGCTGACTCCCTGGGCCGAGGCGGCCTCAAGCCAATGGCGCGCCTGCTCGAAATCTCTGTCTCCACCCACGCCGCTGGCCAGAAACCGGCCCAGTATCAGTCGCGCCTGGGCATGCCCCTGGCCCGCCGCGGCGAGGAACCAGTCCCGCGCCAGGGGAAAATCGGCCGGAATGCCGGCATGTCCGGTATAAAGGACACCAAGGGCGAACTTCGCGCCGACATGACCACTGGCCGCCGCTCGCTCGAAAAGGGCCACCGATCGAGCCGGATCACGCGATCCACCACGTCCATTGACAAGCATCTCGCCCAGGGCCGTCGCCGCCTCGGCATGGCCCGCGTCCGCCGAAACCGCGAAGTGACGCCGGGCCTTCGCAAGATTCGCGGGAACGCCGCGCCCCTCGGCCATCATCAGACCATACCAATAACGAGCACTCGGAAGATAACGCGCGGCTCGGCGAAAATAGCGGGTTGCCGCCGTGTCGTCACGAGCGGCACCCAGACCTTTCGCCAGGCACACGGCGTAATTGAATTCCGCGATGTGATCGCCAGCCTCAGCCTCGCTCCTGAACCAGTCGAGCATCGACGCCAGATCCCGGGCTTCACCTTCCCCCTTCAGCACAAGCCGTGCGAGATCGGTTCGTGCCCCTGAGTCTCCGCCTGCCGCAGCGACACGAAACCAACGAGCGGCCTCGGCCGGGTCGAGTGGGACACCCGATCCGCTCATATACAGGAGACCGAGAGAGTGGGCTGCGCTCCGATGGCCCGCTTGAGCGGCGCGCTCGAACCAGATCGCCGCCTCGAAGTGATTAGCGGGCAGCGCACCGGCGGTGGCATAAATACGGCCGACCCGGGCGGCTGCATCCGGGTCACCAGCAAGCGCTGCGCGGCGTAGCCAAGTTTCGCCCGCCTGCGAATCCTTTTGAACCCCGCTACCGTCGATAAGCATCGAACCCCAACGCGCCTGTGCTCCATGATGCCCAGCCTCAGCTGCGCTCTGGTACAACCGCGCGGCCGCCAACGGATCGCGCATGGTCCCGACGCCGTGCTCCGTTACCAAACCGAGCAGGTAAATTCCAGCGGGTATGCCCTCATTTGCCGCGTGCCGGAGATGGAGAACCGTGTCCTGTTCCCGCCCCGGCTCCTTGGCGATCGCCAACGCATATCCAAGGTGGCCCTGGGCGGAACCGGCTAACGCGGCACGCTCATACCAGAGGCGCGCCGCCTCCGGATCGCGCATCGATTCCGGGCCGTGGCTCAAAATAAAGGCCAGCAGTGCGTGCCCAGCCGCAGACCCCGCCTCGGCCGCACGGCGCGTCCAGACGACCGCAGCGGGAAAATCGGGATCGCCGGCCATGTTCAAGTCGAACAAACCTCCCGCCATTTCCGGAATAGCGGTTTCGTGGGTGGCCTGCACGAGACCCTGCAGCAAGAGTTCGGCCAACAGTATTTGGGCGTCGACATGGCCTTGACGGGCGGCACGTTCCAGCCAATCGGCCGCGCTGGAACGGCTGAGCGGCACGGCCTTGCCCTTGAGGTAGGCGCGGCCGACGCGGTAGGCCGCCTCAGCGCTGCCGGCGCGCGCCGCCTTGGCGTATATATCGAATGCGTGGCGTTCCTGCCCGCGCTCCAACTCACGAGCCGCGCGCCGAAGGTTGGCGGCCGATGCTCGGGCGGAGAATGGCCAGTGCATAGCTATACCTCCCACCGGTCTATACGGCATGCCCGTTCTAACGGGGTCCTCTCGACAGGACGCTGGGACGTCATCGCGGTCTCGACCAGAATCGGTCGCGCGGGAAACGACACCGAAATGACATCGGTGTCATCAATCCGAAGATGATACGATTAGCCTTCGCCCTCCGCCAGCCAAGAGGCACACCCAGCGCGCCGACGTTCACAACCCGGTGGTATAAATCCTGGCCAGACACGACATCGTGGACAGCAAACCCAAACAACCGTTGTTCACCGACCCGGCAACGTTCGATCGCTGGACCAGCCATGCACCTTGGACGCACCGCCCGGCAACAAGAAAACGCATCGTCCGTTGAGGACGCTGACCAGGCGCAAGCCTTGCTCCTCGCGAGCATCTGGATACCGGCGTCACCGGCCATGGCCGGCGGCTCTGGGCGTAAACCCCCAATTCCCAAGCTGCCGGTCTCCGTCCTCGATGTATCGGGTGGTCCCGCCGACCATCAACACGATCTCCATCGGCCCCGACCATCCATCTAGCAACGCCATCGGCAGCGCAGCGTCGCCATCGGTCCAGCGACAGGAAGTGTCTGCCTCGAAGCCATGAAAGCCGTCGGCCAACCCTGGATCATCCGCCCTGGTCTCCCGGAACCTGGTTCCCCGTCGCGCGATCACCCGTCGCAGCGCCACCCCAAGAGTGCGGGGATCGCGTGCGAGACCGAGTTCCTGCGGCACCACGGCGCGGGACATGACGCGCACCGCCTTAGGCCGACGAGGTAGCTTGAACACAAACGCCTCGCCGACAAGCTTGGTCGCATCCAGCCGCTTTCCGTCAACCAGCAGATGCAGGTCTGGATCATTGGTCAGCGGAACTCCGGCTCGGGGACCAGAGCGATCGAGCAGCCGCTTCCAAATAGCATCGACCTCCTGCCCGCCTGTCAGCACAGGCGCGCAGGGTGGCTTCGGCGGCTGGCCCCAGCCCAGATTGGAATTTTCGAACAACTCGCGATTGCCGTCATCGCGATAGCTCTCCGCCGCCGCGCCGTTGGCGACCAGCAGGTCGTGCGCATCCAGTTCCAGGTGGAAGACCGAAACTTCTTGTGCGTTGTCGTCCCACCGAATCGAGCGATGATTGATCAGGAATTCCGCCGGAATCAACACGTCATCGATATAAAGCGAGTGGCCCTTGGTGATGCGCAGGTCCGCATACGGGACATTGTCCGCAAGGGCCCCTTTCTGGACGATCACCGGGGTTGTCGCACCCCGCCGCCGCCGCGTTGCCATCGCTCGGCTACGTCCAATCCAGCAGATAGGCCGCTTTTGGCCGCTGAAGGTTATAACGGTGTCGCCGACCTGTAGTGTCTCGACAGGGACGTCGCCGCAGTCAGTGCGGATCAGAGTACCAAGTAGGAAACAGGGAATTAGTTCGACGAACGTGCCGCCAGTCACGCTATCGGTGCCAATCGTGAAGTGAGACGCGTCCAGCGTCGGCGGCAGCCCCGCGGCGAGGGTAACGCCGGTCAGAACCTCGAGAGCCGTCCCAGTGCCGTTAAGTCCAGAAAAGAAGTTGAGATGATGACTCGAATCATATGTCACGGACTGAATCGAGTTGATCGTCGAGACCTCGATCCTGTCCGTCCCGCCGAAGCCGGAAATCGTCAGGTTCGTTTCGTCTCCGGTATGGGGCAGCACCAATGTATTGTTGTTACCCTCCATAACAACCTGCTGATCGATGGGGACAAAACCCTCAAAAGCGAGGGCACCCGCGGGCAGGGCCGCAAGGTCCGCGACGCCGCCGCCCGCGAGATTGATCGTGCCGACATGGAATGTTTCGGACGCGAGAGCGTCATACGTCGCACCGTTCTCCAGCGTGAGCATTGCTGTCGAGTCAACGATCCCGCCAGTCGCATCGAAGTTAACGCCATCCATCGTGATCGTACCGCCCGTGTCTATCGGGCCGTCCACCACCATGGTTCCCTGGCGGCCAACGCCGTCCGTCATGACAAATAACGACGTGTTATTATAATCGCCGACATTGTAATTGAGTACCGCGCCATTGCCGACCTCGACCAACCCGCCGGTGACGGTGGACTGGCTCGCGGACGCATTGTTGACAACCGCAATGGTGATCGATTGTTGGATGTCCAATGTCATATGGGGTTCCAGGCTGACGCTGTTCAGCGTCGGAACAGTGACCCCCGTTTGCGTGTAACCAAGGTCTATAACCGTCGTGTAACTGGTGGGAGAGAGCGTAAAGGTGACGTTATCGCCGGCTTTCGGGAGCGCGGCATTGGTCCAGTTCCCCGCAATACTCCAAGCGCCGCCTGCGGTGTTGTTCCAGTTCGCGGTCATAATGATCATCTCCAGTTAAAAAGTGGCAGTTGCTTCCTTGGCACAAAGAATGAACCCGTCTGCTTGGCCTGGCAGTCTTGGATCAACCTGTTTGGCTTGATTATAACCGTCACCGCCGGTTGCAACCGCCTGTTCCGCCGATCGAAATCGCTATGGTACCTGCTTCATTTATTCGAAGCGCGTAAGGAAGAAAAACCACACACGCCCGGTTCCGAGGTATTTCGTGGCGATCTTCGGGTGATCGTCACTGGAATTTTCGCCACCGGAGCTCCGGGCATCGCCACGAGGCTGGGCCTTGGATCGCCCAATCTCCTACGGGAATCGTCACATTTTATCCTACGCCCGCAAGTTTATAACCGCCTTTCACTTCCCTGTAATCAACGTGCAAGATGGCTCGATCGAAAATGCAGGAAGTACGGACGGTGGTCCGGTTCCGCTACGGTCACGGAACCGGATCATACCGGCGGCGGGGTCAGGTAAATGCGAAGTGGGTCATTGCGATCGTCGCATGCACCAAGTCGAGGGAGCCCGTGCCGAGATGGATCATCGTGCCGCCCGCACCATCGCTGCTGGAGACTGACGCCAACTGCGCATCGTTGGTGATTCCAGTAAACCCTTGCAGATCGATCATGCCGGTTGAGTCCGCTCCAAACCCGGCCAACTTCACGGTGCCGGCATTGGCGCCGCTGCTCGCGTAAATGGTCAGGGTCAGGCCGCCACCAAATGGTGAGTCGTAAATGCCCGCATTGGCATTGTTGTTCAGCACGATGTTGTTCAGCGTTCCCTCTGAGTCTACTGTGGTCCCGGTCGCCGATGCGTTCAACGTAAGCATGTCCTGGCCGGTGAGAAACGCGGTGCCAAGAGTGAACGCACCCTTACCGCCGGCGCTGGCGATCGTATCGTTACTGCCAGTAGCGGAAACGGTATTGTTGCCGGTGCCCAGCATGATGGTGCCGCCGTTGCCATTGGCGGTGATGCTGTTATTGCCGTTCCCTACGGTGATGGTATTCGTGTCACCATTGGCCTGCAAAGTATTACCGCCATTGCCCAGTGTGACGGTGTCCGCAGTGCCGTTGGCGGTCACAACGTTGTTTCCTCTGCCAAGCGTGATCGTGTCGCCGTCGCCGTTGGCTGTGACTTTGTTACTGCCATCGCCAAGGGTGATCGAGTTAGTGTTGCCGTTGGCTGTCACGACGTCGCCATAAGGGAAATCGTCGGGCGTACCCATGTTGATCATGTTGTTTGCGCCCGACGTGGTCAGCACGTTTACGCCGTCACCCAGGGTAAACCTGCCGTTGCCGGTGCCGCCGGTGATCGTGAAATTGCGTTCGGAACCGGCGGACGCCTGTGTTTCCGTCACGATGTTGTTGGTGCCGCCAATGTTGACAGTCTCGGTCGCGCCAGGCGTGTCCGTAACGAGGCCGTTAAAGATCATCGTCGCCCCGCCACCAAAGTCATTGATCGTGTTGGAACCGGTCCCGAGGATAATCTTGTCCTTCGCGCCGGCCTCGGTGATCATGTTGTTGCCGTTGCCGACGCTGATAAAGTCCATCCCCTGGCCGCCGGCGATGGTGAAATTCTGGTCGCCGCCAACAACAGTGTTGTTCTGACCCGCGGCAACCACGGAGGTTGTGAACCCAAGGTTGCCATCGTTGATGGCACCCGCCCGGACTTTACCATGACCGGCGCCGGTCAGTATTATATTCGTCGCGTCGCTGTTTACAGTAATGCTGTTGTAGTACCCCTGTAGAGCCACGGTGTTGAAGCCCATGGAGTTCTGCAACATGACAACGTTATTACCGGAACCGCCCTGGACGGTCTGCGTGCTGGCACCCGCATTGCCGGTGGTCATGACTGTATTGAACGCGCCGCCAACATTGGTTGTGTCGGTGACACCTGGAAAGGCGCCGAGGTTGACCGTCGCCGATCCCGACCCGGTGAAAATTTGATCGTTCGCGCCCGCGGAAATAATTATATTGTTGAAGTCAAAAGCGTTTATTTGATCATCTCCCGATGTATTGCCATAGATCAGACCAAAGCCCCCGTTAGGTCCGTTTATTTGAAAAGCCATTGTAGCCCCCTTTTGCTTACCTGTTAATTGGATAAATATTCTACGCACAGTCAACCCAAGTCAACTTGCTTCAGGAATTAATCCTGCGAATTTGGAAAGACAGAAAACGCGCCCGAGTGCAGCAAGCTCTCGGTCAGTGACATCAAAGCCATCATCAGCGTTAGCGGGGGCATGTCATTGCAGAAAGGCATTTTTGTCAATAACCAAATCGCACCAGAAGAAAATTTTTTGTGTATTTTTGTGGTTTTTATTCGTTAGATTAGCAACTTTAGGTTGTTTTGACAAAATTATACAACTTATGGTTATATAAATAAATAAGTCGTATATTTTTGATAGTTTATCGGTGTATTTAGTAAAATTTGGGTTGTGATTATTTGATGTCTATACTAAAGGTATTACAGAAATCTAATTTTTCCAAGGTAAGTCAATGATATAAACTTGTCTTTCACAACACATCTAGTAGGTCTAAAGACCGAAGATATTTCATCTTGGAAGCTTGTCCAGACGCATCATCGGCGCTGGGCCTCGGCGCTCATGGGAACGGACCTTAGAACCTGGGCGGGTTTCGCTGCTTCTTTTGCGGTTACCCGTGCACCAATTTTTGGTCAACACAGGACTATCCCATGCCTTTAACAGGCTGCTGAAAAAGGGTGAGACGGTCCTCCGAACTACTATAAATAGTGGCCAATTTGGTAAATTATCCTCACACTTCGTGTTTTAATTTTTCACAACGGGGTTTTCCAGCAGCCTGTTAGGTTCCGCCCGGCCGACCATCATTGGGCAACGCTACGATGCCTGCGGCGACGCGGCCAAAAGTTGCTCGATTGGATCCCAGACAAACGCCGTCTGCGGCACTGACTGACCAGCGATTTGAATGGTTTGTTCGGCGACCGGCCGGCCGCCGAGACGCTGATAAAACCACCGGCTGGGATTGTCGCGCAGCACCCACAGAAACGCCGATTTGCATCCGATCCCGGCCAGGTGACCGGCAGCGGCGCGCATCAACTTGCGGCCGACGCCGCAATCGCGCCAGTCATCCAGCACATACAGCGTTTCGACCTCGCCCTCGGCCAGGCGTCTGCCGGCGACTTCCATATGACGCGCCCGCCCGGCGGTGGTGAAGCCGACGATGCACGGACCGCTGCCGGCCGGCACATCCGCATCCGACGCAACGGCCACCATCACACCCGAACCGCCGCGGATCGCCGCATCGTAGAACGCCGCCTGACGAGAAACCGACAACCTGGCCAGAAATGCATCGGGTAAAATCCCCGGATAAGCACTGCGCCAGGCCACGACATGGATGGCACCGATGGCGATGGCGTCGGCCATCCGCGCCTTGCGCAGGGAAATCACCCCGTATGCTCCAGCACCGCCGCGAAGAAGCCGTCCGTGCCGTGCCGCGCCGGGGTCAGCGACAGGAAGTCGCCGCTGTTCGGCGGCGGACCCGCCAGCGGCCAGGCCCGATCCAGCGGGACGATGGCGAATTCAGGATGGCGAAGCAGAAAGCCGGTCACCTGAGCTTCGTTCTCTTCCTCCAGCAACGAGCATGTCGCGTACACCAAACGCCCACCCTTGCGAACGAGGGTTTGTGCCGTATCCAGGATCGCGGCCTGTTTGGGCAGCAGTTCGGCCAGATCGATCTCCTTTAGCCTCAGGCGCGCATCGGGGTTGCGGCGCCAGGTGCCCGTGCCCGTGCAGGGGGCATCGACCAGGACACGATCGAACGTGCCGGCGCGGCGCTTGAGCCATTTGTCGCCCGGTTCGACCAAATGCCGTTCGACATTATGCACGCCCGCCCGGCGCAAGCGGCGCACCGCCCCGTCCAGACGCGGGGCGGACACGTCGCAGGCGACGATCTGGCCGCGATTGGCCATTGCCCCGGCCAGCGCGAGGGTTTTGCCCCCTGCCCCGGCGCACCAGTCCACCACGCGCATGCCCGGTTCGGCGCCGACCATGGCCGCGACGAGCTGACTGCCCTCATCCTGGATCTCCACGAGGCCGGATTGGAATGCGGGGCCGCTGGTCACCGGACGCCGGCCGCCGATCCGCAGGCCCCAGGGCGACAGCTTCGTCGGTTCCGCGTCCCAGCCCTCGGCCGCCAGGGCGGCTTTGGCCTGGTCGCGATCGCCCTTTAGCAGATTCACCCGCATATCGAGCGCGGCCGACTGCGACAGCGCGGCCATTTCCGCCGGAAGGCTGGTGCCAAACCGAACGGTCAGGCGCGGCAGAAGCCAGTCGGGGATTTCCAGACGCACCGCATCGGGCATGTCCGGATGCTCGATGGTATGGTTTTCGATCTTGCTCAGGATTCCAAGTTCGGCCCGGTCCAGCGGCGCGGCACCGAACTGGCCGCCGGAAAACGCCTGCTGGGCGCCGGACTTGCTCCAGCCTTCCAGCAGCAACGACGCCGCGACCAGCAAGCGGGCGGATTTCGGCGCGTCCGACAGCCACCAGCCGATGCGGCGGCGGGCGCGTAACACGGTCCAGACCCGATCCGACACCGCCCTGCGGTCGCCGGAACCGATGTAGCGGCGCGAGCGGAAGAAGTCGTTGGCGACAGCATCGGCGGGGCGTTTCGGGGCGCCCTCGATCACCTCCAGCAAGTCGATCGCGGCGGCGATCCGCGCGGCGGGCGTCATGCCGGCCAGCGCGGCAGTGCCGGCGTTTCAAACAAATCGGCCACTCTCGGATCATCCTGCAAAGAGCGTTCCGATACACCGGAGCGCGGGGTTTGGCCATGTCCCGCGGCTAAACAGCGGGCGGCGTCACGCTTTGACGATGACGGTGCATGGTGGGGCCGGTTGCGATCGGCTAATACTCCGGTATCGCCGTCTTGTGTCGCGGCGGCGTGGAAGCCGGGGCAGCCTGTGAATATTCTCTCGATCCAATCCTGGGTGTCGTACGGCCATGTCGGCAATGCCAGCGCGGTCTTTCCGCTACAGAGGCTGGGTGCCGAGGTTTGGGCGATCAATACCGTGCAGTTTTCCAACCACACCGGATACGGGGACTGGACGGGTTCGGTTTATTCCGGGCAGTCGGTGCGCGATCTGGTCGATGGCATCGGCGCCCGCGGTGCGTTGGCGCGTTGCGACGCGGTGCTGTCGGGCTATGTCGGCGGGGCCGATATCGGCGATGCAATCCTTCATGCGGCAACATCGGTCCGGCGGGCCAATCCGGCCGCGCTGTATTGCTGCGACCCGGTGATCGGCGACAGCGATACCGGAGTGTATGTACGGCCAGGGATCGAGGAATTCCTGCGTACGCAGGCCCTGCCCGCTTGCGACATCGCCACCCCGAACCGGTTCGAGATCGAGCGGCTGACGGGCCTGGCGTGCGGCACGCTGCTGGGGGCAAAGCAGGCGGTTCGCCGGCTGAGCACCATGCTGAATCCGGCCGGACCCGGCTGTGTGCTGCTGACCAGCCTGGAAACCGAGGCGACTCCGCCGGATTCGATCGATATGATGGTGTTGGAGGCAGGCGCATTTCACCTGCTACGAACGCCCCGGCTGAACCTGAGAGTGAACGGAGCCGGCGATACCATCGCAGCCTTATTCCTGTTCCACCGGCTGCGGACAGGAAGCTCGGCGGCGGCTCTGGAGGCAGCCGGATCGTCGGTTTTCGGACTTTTACGGCGCACCGCCGAGGCCGGTTCGCGGGAGATTTTGACGGTGGCCGCGCAGGACGAATTCGTGGCGCCAAGCCAGGTATTTCACGCTGTGGTATGTTAGGGAGCGCGCCTGATAGGTTCCCGGTCGTTGGTTACTGTATAACCGCCGCACCTATCACATAATGTCGGCGGATTTACCTGAACAGCGACCTAACTGGCGATCGCACATTCACAGGTGGTGGAAGCGTTCACAACCGGCAGACCCAACAGAGTGATCCGCTCTGCCAATCCTATCGATCCGGTTGATCGGCCCGCTCGCGAATCACGGGCGTGAACAGCGACATTTGGACCAGGCGCTCACATCGGTCGGCTGCGGTCAGACAGATCGTCCGCATGGGTTCCTCGGTCGTGGCGACCGCTTCGGCGCGCCAACGACTCGCGCGTTCCTTAAGGGCAGAGAGGTCATAGACGCTTTCACTCATACGCATGCGTATTAATCGGCATCACATGATTTAACAACCCGTTTCCCGGATCGTCCAGCAGCACGTAAACGCTATTGCGGCGGCTGTCCGTTCTGAGCCAGCGGACTGGCATTCCAAAGCGCAATGACACGGGCGTCGGGGTGACTGGGATCGACACCCAGGCAACTCAGCGACGCCACACCCAGCGACAAATGCCGCCCCTGGGCGACCGGCAAACCAATCCAGCGCACCGCAAGGGTCCGGCTGAGATGGCCATGCGAGAACAGCGCGATATCGCCGTCCAGCCGATCCAGCCGATCGATCAGGCGATCGGTCCGGCTGGACACATCGCCGGGCGATTCGCCGCCAGGGCAACCGTCGCGCCACAGACTCCAATCCGGCCGCGCGGTCCGGATATCGGCGGCCCGGCGGCCTTCGTAATCGCCGTAATCCCACTCGGCCAGATCCGGCTCGACCACGGCGGCCGCGCCGAGGCCAGCCAGTTCGCAGGTCCGCCGGGCGCGCTGACGCGGGCTGGTCAACACATGCGCGAATGACAGGCGTTCAAGCCATGGCGCGAGTGCCCTGGCCTGATCTTCGCCGTTGGCGGTTAACGGAATGTCGGATCGGCCGGTATGCTGACCGGACAGGCTCCACTCGGTTTCGCCGTGCCGGATAAGATATATGCGCGATGCCATTGCTATGCCATTCCCACATTCGCCACGGAACGGCGGAGGATCAAGCCGCCAGAGTCCCCACGATGCTGGCCAAATCCGGCACCTTTCCCGAAGGCCCGACGGTCGCCAGCGTAGGCGCCGCGCGGAAGTGCCGGATCGCCGCACGGCGTATATCGGCCTCGGTAACCGCATCGATCTTACCCAGCACTTCCGCGGTCGGGATGATCCGTCCGAAAGTCTGAATCTGCCGGGCCAGTTGCTCGCACCGGCTGCCGGTGCTTTCCTGCGACATCAGCAGGCTTGCCCTTAATTGCGCCCGCGCCCGGCCCAGTTCCGGTTGCGTGATTTCTGTCTGCACCTTACCCAATTCCGCCAGCATCACCGGCATCAGTTCCGCAGCCTCGCTTTCGCCGGTTCCGGCGTAGATGCCGAACAGCCCGCCATCGTTGAACGGCGAGGCGAAGGAATAGATCGAATAGACCAGCCCGCGCTTCTCCCGGATTTCCTGGAACAGCCGCGACGACATGCCGCCGCCCAGCAACGTGGAGAGCATCACCGTGGGGTAGTAATCCGGATCGCCGTGGCCCACCGACGGAAAACCCAGCACCACGTGGACCTGATCGAGATCCCGCTCCTCCCGGAACTCGCCGCCCGAATAGGCCGCCGCATCGAAACCGGGTGCCACGCTGTCCGGCAAATCGGCGAAATACCGCTGCACCAGATCGAGAACCTCTTCGTGCCGCAGCTTGCCGGTCGCGGCGATCGTGACGTTGCTGTTGGTATAGTTGCGGCCCATGTACCGGGTCAGCGCCGACCGTGGCATGCTCCGGATACCCTCTTCGGATCCCAGTACCGGCCGGCCCAGGGACTGGTCCGGAAACGCCGTGGTTTGGAAATGGTCGAAGATAATATCGTCAGGGGTGTCGTTCGCCTGGCCGATTTCCTGCAGAATAACCCCGCGCTCGCGCTCCAACTCCTCCGGTTCGAAGGCCGAATGCGTTAGGATGTCGCCGATGATGTCGAAACCGAGCGCGGTGTCTTCTTTCAACATCTTGACGTAATAGGCGGTCTGCTCGCGCGCGGTATAGGCGTTGATGTGCCCGCCGACGGCCTCGACCTCTTCCGCGATCTGGGCGGCGCTGCGTGTGGTTGTGCCCTTGAAGGCCATATGTTCGAGGAAATGCGAAACGCCGTTTTCCTCCGCCGTTTCGCTACGCGATCCGGTGGCGACATAGGCGCCGATCGACACGGTTTCGACGCGGTCCATCCGTTCGGTCACGACGGTCAGACCGGACGGCAGGCGAGTCAGTTGGATTGGTTCGTCCATGGGTCGGGCGTTCTCTTCAACGATGTGATTTGGTGCATATGGGTTCGGCGCGCGCGGTGCAATGAGAGAACGCGGCGCCGGGGCGATTCGCGCGCCGATCAGGCCGCCGGGCCGAACCAGCGTCAGCGATAGGCGAGCAGGCCGCTGAACCCGAGGAGCGTTGCCCACACAAAAAGCAGGAAAGGTCCACCAAACTGGAGCGTGAAGTCGCGGCGAGCCTGAGCGATCCCGCTGGAACGCGGCGGGGTGCCGCCGACATGTCGGACCGTTTCGGGCACCACGGCCGGCTTTGCCCCGGCCAAGGCGTCAACGACGAGTTCGGCGATCCCCCAGATGGCGGATCGTTCCAGGCCCGAATCCTCAAGCTTGCGGGCCATTTTCAGTGTGTCGAAGGGAACAGCGATCATGGGGGGAGGATAACGGATTTGTAACTGCTCAACCCACCCCCTGATTTCGGGGCCACAGTCGATTTCGCACCTGAAAATATTGATCTGAGTCGCCAAGCGCGGCTGTAGCCGTCGAAAACCCCATATGGAAGCGAGGCAGGAGGGGTGGGTTGAGCAGTTACGCGGATTTATCTGCTAAAAGTCCAGCACATGGTGGTTGACACGTCGTTGTAGGACAAACCCGGCTCAGCAGCAGTCAAAACTACGAATGCAGCAGCAAATAGCGCATCACCGTCAGTATGACACCCCACGCCAATTACCATCATGCTGCCGAATTTAATCATGATTTCCCCCCGCAGCAGTTCGTTGTCGGTCTTCAGTTGCGTGTGCAGGGCGGCAACATCCGTCTTCAGATCGATCCGCAGGTGATCGATGGCGGCGGTGGAGCGGGCAATATCCGCCGTGGTGGCCAGCCCGCCGCCGGTCAGGCCCTCAACCAGTGCCTCCACCATGCCGGCGGCAACCGTGGCTTCCAGGTCGGATGCCTGAAGCCTGCGCGCCATGCTGAGCGTATCGAAAGGAACCGCGTTCATCGAACCGGCCTGACCGTGCTGTGTTTCCGTGGCTTGGCGGCGACGCGGGACTGACGGCGGTGCTGGTAATCCTGACCGGCATCCTGGGCGCCATCGTCGTGACGCCGCTGACGAATGCGCTGCAGATTACCGAAAAACGCGCCCGAGGCTTCGCCGCTGGACAGGCCGCGCACGGGATCGGCACCGCCCGAGCATTCCGGGTCGATCCGCTGGCGCGCACGTTCGCCGGGATCGCGATGGGACTGAACGCGCTACTGACAGCAGTGATTTTGCCGCTGCTGCTTTAGAAACGCACGCGGTAGAGCAGAAACGAAGCTACCCTGCCCGGGTGCCGTCAACACCAGACGGCACGCCTGATTTATACAGCAAAAAAGTCCCTTACCGAAAAATTTCCGTCTGTTCGTTCTTGCGATGGCATGGAAATCAGATTAGGCGTCCGAACCTATCTTTTTCAGGATGCGACCATGCCGGGAAATATCGCAGTCTACGTGCAGCCGTCCACCGTGTCACGCTATCTTGCCGGTGAAATCTTGCCGTTCAATATCCAGCCGACCGGCAAGCAAGACGGAAACCTTGGGGGAGTACTCGCCCGGTTCGAGTGGAAATACGAGCAAATGATCCGGGTCGTCGTTGACACGCAGGACCAGGCCGATGTGTTACTGGCGGCGCTGTCGCCAAAAGTGTGAGCTTACGCGAGGCAGTGACGGGGCCTGCGCTGACGGCTCCAAAAGGCAGAGAAGCAGATGAAACCGACTCTAGTGGCGCTTACCTGTTTGATGATCTCCGGCTGCGCGTGGCAATCAGAAGCCCTCAAAATTGGGGACGACACGTATCAGGTTTCGGCCAACGCTTCTCCGGCCCGTGGCGGGATTACCGGCGCTCGGGAAATGGCTCTGACTAAAGCGAACATGAAATGCGATTCGCTCGGCAAAAAGATCGACGTTACGGATATCCAATCGGAGTTTGCCTTCCCCGCCAACGGGGTTGCGACTGTAACTTTCACTTGCAAGTAGCCGAGTCGACTGGAAGGGACGTCATTTTTCGGTCAAATCTTCCAGGTAACCTAACTCGTTGAAGGCACGGGGGCAAGAAAAATGCCAGAAAGTCTTAAGGTTTGGACAGGGAGCTATGTGATCCTGCCTCCTGTATTATGGGGATGCCGACATGGTAACATCCGCTGTGAATTGCGCCTTAAGGGCGCAAAAGTAAGGTAGATTCGGTGGTCACTAAACGAAGATTCGTCGAGGCGATGGAAGGAGAGGAAAACCTACATCGGGAGGTGTGGTGTGTGGTCAATCGGCAGATAGAGCACGCGAAAAAGGAGCAGCGAGGTTCAACATATGATTATCTTGTCTCAATGGTCTTCGCCTTCCACGCGCTAGAGGGTTATCTCAACTTTGTGGGGGAGAAGATCGACCCTCCGCTTTGGACCACAGAGAAAGCGCTTTTTGGAAGCTCGCTCTTCGTCAAAATGGCGAAGGTCTGCGAGCTTTGCGGCATTGCAGCCCCTGCCCGCGGCGAACGTCCCTACAGCACGGTCAAGGAGCTAGAGAGACTTCGAGACAATATCGCTCACCCGAAAATTCAAAAACCGAAATCAAGCACTACGTTCACCGACGGGAAAACACCTCCGCGTTTCCAGAAGACCTACCTACAAGCGACCGTTAATCGCGCTAAGGCTTTGCGTGCGAGGGAGGACGTGGCGCAGCTGGTTGAGCAACTGATCCACCCCGCCGCACTGGTCAAATTCCCCGAACTGAGGCTCACGTTGGGCGACAAGGGCCTGACGGGCATCATGGCAATGCATACCCATCATACGACCCTTACTTCTGACACATAATCGCACATTCCGTTTAGTCGGGAAGACACCAGCCGCATCAGGCCACCGCCGCATCCGAAACAATGAAGGTTGGATTCACCGATCCGTTCCATTCCTCCGTCACTACATCACTCTCAGGTTTATAAACCGTTAACGGCCCTTGCCTAAACGGTTCAGAAAACCACCACGGAGCGGATCGACTCTCCCCGCCGCATCAGTTCGAAGCCTTCGTCGATCTGCTCGAACGGCAGAACATGCGTGATCAGATCGTCGATATTGATCTTGCCGTCCATGTACCAGTCCACGATGCGCGGCACATCGGTTCGTCCCCGCGCACCGCCAAACGCCGTGCCCATCCAGGTCCGCCCCGTCACCAACTGGAACGGTCGCGTCGCAATCTCTTGCCCGGCCCCCGCGACGCCGACAATAATCGACTTGCCCCAGCCGCGATGCGCGCACTCCAGCGCCTGACGCATGACTTTCACGTTGCCGATGCATTCGAACGTATAATCTGCACCGCCCTTGGTCAGATCGACCAGATAGGGCACCAGATCGCCCTCAACTTCCGCTGGATTGACGAAGTGGGTCATGCCGAATTTCGTAGCCATCGGGATGCGCCCGGGGTTCAGATCCACCCCGACGATTTGATCCGCCCCGATCATCCGCAGCCCCTGAATCACGTTCAGGCCGATCCCGCCCAGCCCGAACACAACCGCCCGGCAGCCCGCCTCGGCCTTCGCCGTGTTCATCACGGCGCCGATTCCGGTGGTCACGCCGCAGCCGATATAGCAAACCTTGTCGAACGGTGCGTCCGGCCGGATTTTCGCCAGCGCGATCTCGGGCAAAACAGTGAAGTTGGAGAATGTGGACGTCCCCATGTAATGAAACAGCGGCTCGCCATCGCACGAAAATCGGCTGGTGCCGTCTGGCATCACCCCCTTGCCCTGGGTCGCCCGGATCGCCACGCACAAATTGGTCTTGCGCGACAGGCAGTATTCGCATTGGCGGCATTCCGGCGTGTACAGCGGAATGACATGATCGCCCTTTTTCAGGCTGGTCACGTTCTTGCCCACATCGACAACCACGCCTGCGCCTTCATGCCCCAGGATCGACGGAAACAGACCCTCGGCATCCGCGCCCGACAGGGTGTATTCGTCGGTATGGCAGATACCGGTCGCCTTGATCTCGACCAGCACCTCGCCATCCTCAGGGCCGGACAGATCGACCGTTTCCAGGCTGAGAGTCTGACCAGGTTGACGGGCCACGGCAGCTCGGGTCTTCATGCACGGTCTCCAGAAACGTATCGCCCGACCTTTCGCACTTCGGACGATTTCGATCAACCGGTGGACGGACGCGCCCGTCCCGCATAACCGCCTGGCCCGGTTGCGCCCGGCGGGGGATCGCCGAATACTGAAAGCCGCATGCGGGCCGTTTCGCCATGGTCCAACCGAATGCTCCAACATCGACCATAAGGGAGACCAAGCGATGTCGTTTTACCGAGGCATGACCTGCGAGACCGTGACCATCCAAGGACACGGCGGAACCCCGATCACCGCCTATGTGGCCAAACCAGCCGGCCCCGGCCCGTTTCCAGGCGTCGTGCTGATTCATCATCTTCCGGGCTGGAGCGAACTGTATATCGAGACGACCCGCCGGTTCGCGCATCATGGCTACATGGCGATCTGCGCTAACCTTTATGAGCGCGAGGGCGGCGGAAGCGACGGCAATCCGGACGACGTCGCTGCCAAGGTCCGTGCCGAGGGCGGCATTTCCGACGCCCAGATGGTTGGCGATACCGAAGCAGCGGTCAAATGGATGCGCGCGCAACCTGAACACAACGGCAAAGTCGGCCTGATCGGATCATGTTCCGGCGGCCGGCACGCTTTCATCTATGCGTGCCAGAAGACTGGCGTCGATGCCGTCGTCGAGCAGTGGGGCGGCGGCGTTGTCATGGCCCCCGGCGAACTGAACGACAAGAAACCCGTCGCGCCGATCGACATGACCGCCAGCCTGAGCTGCCCGCTGCTGGGCCTGTTCGGCAACGACGACCGTGCACCGAGTCCCGAACAAGTGAACCAGCATGAGGCGGAACTGAAAGAATACGGCAAAACCTATGAATTCCACCGCTATGACGGCGCCGGGCACGGTTTTTTCTACTGGCACCGGCCGCTGTACCGCCCGGAACAGGCGATGGACGGATGGAACAGGATATGGGGGTTCTTTGGCAAGTATCTCTCGAAGTAGTGGGGGGCTGTATGTGCACGTCGATTGTAGAGATCGTTGCTGTGGACGGGATGGCCAAACGCGGGGACCACTGGTTTCCGCTGTCGCAGGCGGTGGTTACGTATGACCACGCGCGCCATGCACCGCTGGGGGATGTGATTACGCTGGACTTCCTGAACCCCGCGCTGGGCGCCGGGGCGCGGGCCGGGGTGGAACTGACGCTGGACAGTGCGAAAGATTTGCGCGCGGCGCTGGATCGGGCCATAGCGGCGGCGGACTTCGAGGAGGCGGAGGTGCGGGGCAAGGGCGCCGTGCCCCGGCTGGTTCGCGCGGCGTAACATTCGGGCCAGCCGGTCATCCCGGCTGGCCCTGCTTCACTCGGAATGGCCGGTTGGGGTGGCCTTAGACTAATCCGCGGCGGCGCGGAACTCGGCATAGGCATGCACACGAACGCGATATTTGTGCCAGGCCGACGTGCCCTTGTACCGAGCGAACGCGGGTACCTTTTGCGGACGGCGCCAGTTGAGTGCGTCGGGGGATGCCGCAACGGCTGCCTGGACGCCGCGGAACCATTCGGCCGAAACAGCGACCGTGGCGGCCATATTGACCGGGGTCGGGATTTTGCCGGTACGGATCGCATGGCGGAGCGCCGGAAGCGAAACGCCGAGGCGGCTCGCTGCCCCCGGAAGGCCGAATGGAGCGGTATCGTTCATAGTTCGTCGTGTCCTGATTGATAACGTCCCCCTCTGACCACTGCTCGGGCCTGTTTGCAAGGGTTCGTCGCGTTCTATCGCGTGTTTCCGTCTGACGGAGCAGACCGGACGAGTTGGCGCGCGCGCCGGCCACTGGCGATTTCACCAAGACCGGCACGGGGCGCGCGTCACACCCTGCTTCGGACCTCCACCCCGGCCCAACCCTCCAGCACCTTGATCAGCGAGGTAAAATCCGCCGGTCCCAGTCCCTGCTGTTCGCCGAAGCGCCACAGTTGGCCGACCGTTTCATGCACCCACATCGGCACGCCCAGCGCCTCGGCTTCCTGCAACCCCAAAGCCACATCCTTGGCCATGGTCGTAAGGCTGGCGCCGTAATCGAACGTGCCGGTCAGCACGGCCTTGGGCACTTTCGTTAGCGTCGCGCTGTTCTGTCCGGTCGAGACATTCAGAATATTCACCATCTGGTCGGGATCCAATCCGCCCTTCGCCCCTAGCACCAGTGCCTCGAACGCGGTCGCCAGATTCGCCGCGTTGATCAGGTTGTTCACCAGTTTCATCAACTGCGCCTGACCGGGTTTGTCTCCGACCTCGAACACAGTCTTCCCGATCGCCTGTAGCCAGGGCCGCAGTTCCGTCCGCGAGTCCGGGGACCCCGCGGCGATCACGGTCAGGGTTCCGGCGCGCGCACCTTTCGGGCCGCCGCTGATTGGGCAGTCCACCAGCGTAATGCCGCGCGCCGCGACGATCGCCTGCACCCTGGCCTGCGCCGGCCCGCCGATCGTGGACATCTCCACGTAGATCCGCACCGCGCTCCCTGCCGCCACCTTCGCAGCCACCGATTCGCACACCGCACCGTTCGGCAGACAGGCGAAAACGATGCGCGCGGCGTCCGCGACACCGGTTGGCGAAGCATGCACAAGCGCACCCTTAGCGGCGAAAGGTGCAACTACCGCCTCGTTCGGATCGAACAGGTGCAGCGTCGCGCCCGCGCCCTGCAAGCGTTCGGCGATGGCCGATCCCATCTGTCCCAGACCCAAAAATCCTAGTTCCATCACCTGTTCCTCCTGGCCCCGAAGGTGACACGGATTGCGGTTCGTCGCACAATGCCGGCGTTCATTGCGAAGGAGGAAACCAATGGGTATGCTAACTGGCAAGGTCGCCGTGGTTA
>JAJZFA010000030.1 GCA_021805565.1 Pseudomonadota bacterium | reverse complement strand
GGTTGCGCGGATCAACCAACGCCACGAACGCAGACGCGGTGCCATTGACTCCCGCTTCCGCACTCAGCGACGGGAGGCGCCCTCATGATCGAGCAAAAAACATGCCAAGTAATTCGACTCTGTCAAACTAAGCGGCGCTTAAACGACCAAAGCGTCGGAGGCGCCATCTTCTTCGGCCGGCGGTGGCTACGCCCAGCGCTCGGCCAGCAGTGGGTCATGCGGCCGACGCCGGTTCGGCGATCCACGACAAACTCGCTACCCACCGCGCACGATGCGCGGTAGAACCTGTGCCAAACAGCGAAGCGATGGATTATGGCCAGTTATCAATACGTCTATGTCCTGAAGGACTTGACGAAGAATTTCCCCGGCGGTCGCGAGGTGTTCAAGGGCATCACCCTTTCGTTCCTGCCCGGCGTGAAGATTGGCATCCTGGGTGTCAACGGCGCCGGTAAATCGACGCTGATGAAGATCATGGCCGGCATCGAAACCGAATTCGGCGGCGAGGCCTGGGCCGCACCGGGTGCTACCGTGGGTTATCTAGCGCAGGAACCGGCCCTGAACCCCGCGAAGACCGTGGGCGAAAATGTCGAGGAAGCGTTCGCCGACCTGAAAGCCGCACTCAACCGCTTCAACGAAATCTCCGCTGCTTTCGCCGAACCCATGAGCGATGAAGCGATGAACACGCTGCTTATCGAACAGGGCGATCTTCAGGAGAAGATCGATTCCAAGGATGGCTGGGAACTCGACCGCAAGGTCGATATCGCCCTGGATGCGCTGCGCTGTCCGCCGGCCGAGTCCCCGGTTACGATGCTGTCCGGCGGGGAACGCCGCCGCGTGGCGCTGTGCAGGCTGCTGCTCGAAAAGCCCGACTTGCTGCTGTTGGACGAACCCACCAACCATTTGGACGCCGAAAGCGTCGCCTGGCTGGAACACACCCTGCATGACTATGCGGGTACCGTCATGGTGGTCACCCACGACCGCTACTTCCTGGACAATGTCACCGGCTGGATGCTGGAACTCGAACGCGGCCGCGGCTATCCGTTCGAGGGCAATTATTCATCGTGGCTGCAGCAGAAGCGCAAACGGCTACAGCAGGAGGAAAAGGAAGAATCCGCCCGCCAGCGTGCCCTTGCCGCCGAATCCGAATGGATCGCGGCCTCCCCGCGTGCCCGCCAGACGAAAAGCCGAGCGCGTATCGCGAAATATGAGGAGATGCTGCAAAAGTCGCAGGAATTGGTGACCGGTGTTGCCGAAATTGCCATTCCGCCGGGCCCGCGTCTGGGCAACATCGTGATCGAGGCCGAAGACCTGCGAAAGGGCTATGGTAACAATGTCCTGATCGACGGTCTGAACTTCAAGCTTCCCCCCGGCGGTATTGTCGGCGTGATCGGCCCGAACGGGGCGGGCAAGACAACGTTGTTCCGCATGATCACCGGTCAGGAAGTCCCCGACTCTGGATCGCTGCGCATCGGCGACACGGTAAAACTCGGCTATGTGGACCAGTCCCGCGATACCCTCGATCCGGAAAAAACCGTCTGGCAGGAAGTCAGCGGCGGCGAGGAAGTCATTTACCTCGGCAAGCGCGCGGTGCAGTCCCGCGCTTATGTCGCGGCTTTCAACTTTAAGGGATCGGACCAGCAAAAGAAGGTCGGCATCCTGTCCGGCGGCGAACGGAACCGCGTGCATTTGGCGAAGATGCTTAAGATCGAACACAATGTCTTACTGCTCGACGAACCGACCAACGATCTGGACGTCGATACGCTACGCGCACTGGAAGAAGCACTGAGCGAATTTGCCGGTTGTGCGGTGATCATCAGCCATGACCGATGGTTTCTGGATCGACTGGCGACCCATATTCTGGCTTTCGAGGGCGATAGCCACGTGGAATGGTTCGAAGGCAATTTCCAGGCCTACGAGGAGGACAAGCGCCGCCGGCTCGGAGCCGACGCCACCGAGCCGCACAGGATCAAATACCGGCCACTCGCACGATAGGAACGGCCCTGTACGGTACTCCGGTTTTCAGCGGGTAACGTACCAGGCCGGCGCCGGAACCCGATGCGGTGTCTGGCGATCTTATTTGCCGCGATTATCCACCAATTCGGTCACGACACCCGGATCGGCGAGCGTCGAAATGTCGCCCAGGCTGTCCGTCTCGTTGGCGGCGATCTTGCGCAGGATACGACGCATGATCTTGCCGCTGCGGGTCTTCGGCAGGCCGGGCGCCCACTGGATGACGTCCGGGGATGCGATCGGGCCGATTTCCTTGCGGACCCAGGCGACGAGTTCCTTTCGCAACGCCTCGGTCGGCTCCTCATCGGCGTTTAGGGTAACGTAGGCGTATATGCCCTGACCTTTAATATCGTGCGGAAAACCGACGACCGCTGCTTCGGCGACTTTTGGGTGCGCAACCAGCGCGCTTTCTACTTCGGCGGTGCCCATGCGATGGCCGGAAACATTGATCACGTCATCGACCCGGCCGGTGATCCAGTAATAGCCATCGGAATCGCGGCGGGCGCCGTCGCCGGTGAAATACAGGCCTTTGAAGGTGGAAAAATAAGTCTGGATAAACCGCTCATGGTCGCCGAAGACCGTTCGCATCATGCCCGGCCACGCATCGGCAATGCACAAATTGCCCTCGGCCGCGCCGGTCAGTTCCTTGCCGTCGGCGTCCACCAGTATCGGCTGAACTCCCGGCAGCGGCAACGTCGCCGATCCCGGCTTCAGGGCGGTGGCACCAGGCAGCGGGCTGATTAAAATGCCGCCGGTCTCGGTTTGCCACCAGGTATCCACGATCGGGCAGCGATGTTCCCCCACCACGCGGTCATACCACAGCCAGGCCTCGGGATTGATCGGCTCGCCGACGGAACCCAGGATCCGCAGGCTTTTGCGGCTGGTCTTGCGAACCGGTTCCTCCCCGTCGCGCATCAGCGCCCGGATCGCGGTCGGCGCGGTGTAGAAAATGTTGACTTTGTGCTTATCCACGACCTGCCAGAACCGGCTGCTGTCCGGGTAGTTCGGTATGCCCTCGAACATCAACGTGGTCGCGCCGTTGGCCAGCGGGCCATACAGAATGTAGGTGTGACCGGTGACCCAGCCGACATCGGCGGTACACCAATAGACCTCGCCATCGCGGTAATCGAAAACGTTCTGGTGGGTGAAACTGGCCCAGACGAGATAACCGCCCGTTGTGTGCAGCACGCCTTTCGGCTTGCCGGTGCTGCCCGAGGTATAAAGGATGAACAGCGGGTCTTCCGCGCTCATTTCCGCGGGCGGACAGTCTGCCGACGCATCGGCCGTCAGTGTCGCATAGTCGTGATCGCGGCCTGGCTGCATCGAAACCGGACTGTCCGTCACCTTCACGACGATGACGTTCCTCACGGCGGGACAAGACTTCAACGCCTCATCGACGTTGGCCTTCAGCGCCACCTTGCGGCCGCCGCGACGGCCTTCGTTGGCGGTGATCAGCAGAGCCGATTCGCAGTCCTGCAGGCGGTTCGCCAGGCTGTCGGGTGAGAAACCACCGAATACCACCGAATGAACCGCGCCAATCCGAACGCAGGCGAGCATGGCAACGGCGGCTTCGGGCACCATCGGCAAATAAATCGTGACGCGGTCGCCCTTCGCGACGCCAAGGCCTTTCATCGCATTGGCCAGTTTGCAAACCCGGGCGTGCAACTCCCGGTAGGTGATATGACTGCTGACTAACGGATCGTCGCTTTCCCAGATAATGGCGGTTCGATCGCCCCGCGTGGCCAAATGTCGGTCGAGACAGGAAACGGACGCATTCAGCGTGCCGTCCTCGAACCATTTGATCGAGACATCGCCGGTGAAACTGGTATTCTTGATTTTCGTCGGGGCCTTCATCCAGGCGATGCGTTTTGCCTCCTCCGCCCAAAATCCGTCCGGATCGCGTTGGGCGCGTTCGTACATCGCGCGATACCGTTCGGCGTTCACATGGGCAAGCGCCGCGATTTCCGGGCGAACCGGGACGATATCGGAGCCGGCTGCGGGTGATTCGGCCATGGGCGGTGTCCTTCCATTCATTTTTTGGTCTGAGCGCCGCCGGACGGAATTCAGCGGAAAGCGACAAACCGATGCTAGCAGTCTGGCAGGCCCTGAACCATCCGGAATCTGTCAGCGACTCATAACGAGGGTTCGTCATCGGCGCTGTGCGGCGAACAGGGCGGTTCGGTATCGCGACGGACGGTCGCGCGCGCTGCCAGCGGGCCTCCCAAACGCAACATTCCTTGCGGCATGGCAACTTTTGCCTTGGAAACGGTTGATTCCTGAAAAGCTGGGCACAAAACGATGGCGCCCCCCTACCGCAATCGCGGATCGGGCACCCTCGCCGCGGCCAGTACATCGACGGCCAGGGCACCGGCTTCCATAAGCGCGGCCGCGCAGGCATTCGCGGTGGCCCCGGATGTCATCACGTCGTCGATCAGCAAAATGGTCCTGCCGTCTATTCGCGACCGCCGCGCCGGCCGCACCGCGATCGATCCGGCCACTTCGCGCGCCCGTTCCTCTGGCGATTTTTCCTCCAGCGGCGCCGTGCGCCGGATCCGAATCAGCGCATCCGGCGATACCGGCCGTCCGGCCAGCCGGCCGACGGCATACGCCAGCAAGGCCGCCTGATTGTATTTCCGCTGGAACAATCGCTGCCGGTGCAGCGGCACGGGCACCAACAAATCCGCCCGCGCCAGCAACGCCATCCCGGCTCGGACCATCATCGGCGCCAGGATACGCGATAGTTCGATCCGGTCGCCGTGCTTCAGCGGCAGGATCAGCCGGCGCCCCTGCGCATCGTACCGCAGCGCCGCACGCGCCTGACGAAACAGCGGCGGCCGGTCCCGGCATCCCGGACAGGTTCCCTCGGCACCGCCCTGCTCCAACGAGGAGAACGGCACCCCGCACAGCACGCATAGCGGATCGGTCACGAAGTTCGTTCCGGCGAAACAGGCGGCGCAAAGCTGGCCCTGTTCGGCCACCGGATTGTCGCAGGCCGCGCACCGGGGCGGCAGCAGCAGGTCGAGCGTTCGCTTTCCCGCTTCCCGCACCCAAACCCCGATCCGGGTGTCAGGCCGCTGCGTGGCTTTCTCCCAGGACACCGAACATCGCCGTTCCGTCGCGCTCGATCTCATGCACCAGGTCGATTTCCCAGGACAGATAGGCTTGCATGGCCTCCTGAACGCCGGAATTGCGATCGTAAGGCCGTAAATAAAAGTCGATACAGGCGTCGTCCGGCGGCGTGGTCCGGTCCTTCATCAGCGGCCGGCCGAAGGCGTGCCAGGCATTGGTGCCGCCTTCCAGGACATGGACCGCACCGCGTGTCAGGCCCATGGCCTCCGGCACCGCAAGCCGGGCGAGCGTGCCGTCCGGGGACGCGATCGCCACATGCCGAGCAGTCTTTAACTGCGCGCCAAGGACGGAAAGGCGGGACCGGACGCCCCAGATCGCGCCCGGAATATGGCCGTCGCGGAAATCGACGCTGCGCGCCAAGTCCAGCACCACCGTGCCGGCGCCGCTATCCAGCAAATGCGCCAGGCCTGTTACATCGATCGTATCCACCGGCGCCTGCAATTCCGGCACCGCATCGGCGACCTTGCCTTCCATGCCGATCGCGGCCAGTCCGCCTTCGACGATAAACACGTCCCGGTGTCCCATCTGGCGCAGCCAGGCCGCCGACATCAGCGCCCGTGCGCCCGTGTCGTCGGCCAGCACGATCCGGGCGTTCCTGACTCCCACCCAGGTATCTGTTGCCTGCACCAATTGGCCGCCCGGCGCGTTCACGCTGCCCGCACGATGGCCGGCGCGAAATTCCGCCGGATCGCGCACGTCCAGGATGTACAGCGTGCGATCCGGATCGCTCGCGAAGCGGGCCAGGGTGTCCGGTCCGATCGTCCTGACACCGGATTGCTCCGCGAACGTCCGCGCCCGCCGCAACGCCATGTCCGCTGTTTTCGGTGTTCCGGGCACAAAACCTTCAGTACGGCCGCGCTCGCAGCGCAGCCCGGCCAGTTCCCATCCCATCGTGCCATTGTGCAGCGCCACCACCTTGTTCGGAATACCGGCCCGGCGCAGGCTTTCCGCACCCATGATGCTTCTGGTGCGGCCGGCGCAGTTGACCACCACCAGCGTCTTCGGATCTGGCACCAGATCGCCGATGCGATAGGCCAGCTCGCCGCCCGGCACGCTGATCCCGGTGGGGATCGACATGCGGGAAAACTCCTCCAGCGTGCGGCTGTCCAGCACGATCATGTCGCGGCCGGACTCGATCCACGCCTTTAGGACGGGGGCATCGACGCTTTCGGTGCCATAGCGGTGTTCCACCCATTCCCCGAACGCCTTGGACGGGACGTTGACGCCGCTGAACAACACGTTACCGGCCGCTTCCCACGCCTTGGTGCCCCCATCGAGAACCGACACATCGGCGGCACCGATGGATTCAAGCCACGCGGCCAGTGTTTCGGCGAGTCCGCGTCCGTCATCGACGCAGCATATCCGGGTGTTAAGCCGAGGCAGCAGTGCCCGTGCCCGCACTTCCTTGCGTGCCAGGCCGCACGGGACGGCCCAGAACAGATGCGAGGCGCCGAATTCTCCGTCCTCCCGCGCGTCGAGCAGGGCGAGTTCCTGGCCATCGCCGATCCAATCGAGCAATGCCGGGGCACCGATGCGCTTCATGGGTCCGTATCCTGATCTATCCGAACCGGACGGTAGGCCCAGGCCGGATGCCTTGGCAACGCCGTCGCGATATCTTGGCAACGCCGTCGCGTTGGCGCACATGCCGCCGGATGGACCCGATGCTGGTATTCGATCGACAAGCCGTTCGCCGCCATCGCGACCGGGCGGTGCGGACGGTGGATCGCGTGTCCGATGTGCTGGGCGATGCGGCCGGACGGCTGCTGGATCGGCTGGACGATACCAGCCGCCGGTTCACCGACGCCCTGGATGTTGGCGGCCGGGGCGTCGTGGCGCCGCTGTTGCGTGCGCGCGGCCTGCGCGTGGTGAGTTGCGATCTGTCGCCCGCAATGGCCGGGCTGAACGGTGGCCCCTGCGTGGCGGCGGACGAGGAATGCCTGCCATTCGCCGCCGGCAGCTTCGATCTGATCGTTGCCAGCCTGTCGCTGCACTGGGTCAACGACCTGCCGGGCGCGCTGCTGCAACTGCGCCGGTCGCTGCGTCCGGATGGGCTGCTGCTTGCCAGCCTGCCGGCGCTTGGCACGCTGGCGGAACTCCGGTCGGCGCTGACCGAGGCGGAATCGGAGGTATCCGGCGGTGCGTCGCCAAGGGTTTCTCCGTTTCCGGAACTGCGGGATTGCGCGCATCTGCTGCAACGGGCGGGGTTTGTCGTGCCGGTCGCCGATGTGGAGGAGATTCGGGTGTTGTATGCCGATCCGTTGGCGCTGCTGGCCGACTTGCGGGCGGCGGGCGAGGCCAACGCGATCCGTCAGCGGTCCCGGATGGTTCCGGCTCGGTCGGTGTTTCCCGCCGCGCTGGCGAAACTGCCGGTCGAGGCGGGGCGATTCGCGGTTACGCTGCGGATGGCTGCGATGACCGGCTGGGCGCCGGGACGATGATACGCCGTTTACGGGACGTTCGGTTCGGCGCACCGCATCGCGGCACCTGACCTGCCATCGGTGCCGGCGTAACCCGAGCGCCCCGGTATGATGCCCTGGGCCAGGTCGGATTATTCCGTCCGGGAAGGACCCTGTCGCCGGTAACTGTCTGGGTTATCGTCGTCCGCCCCGATGGCGGCTGGTTGCATCTGCTTTGTATCGATGTGGGTCGCCGGCCGACCGGTGGCCTGGATGGCGACGATCGCTCCGGGGTGCGATGCCGGGAATGCCGTTATTCCTGCGTCCGGTTTGGCCCCTGTCCTGCTTCGGCCGCCTGCTGGAACGGACGCATCGTCTCGAGCAACATTCCGCTGACGTTCTCAACCCTCGATCCCGCGGACCCGGGATTTCGGGTTTAAGCGCTCACTCGCGTCCCAAAAGCCGTGCTGCGAGAATCATCTCGTTTTGCGATTTGATTTGCCTGGTTACGGCGGCCCCGATCGGATCGGCCTCTTGCGGGAATGGGCGTGTCGTGCCGAGCAAGGCCTCGCGAAAAGGCGCGACCTTCGATGCCGTGGACCCTGGGTTGGGGTTTTGATCGCTCAACGGCGTCTCAAAAGCCACGATGTGAGAATTTGTCTTATTTTCCGGCACTGCTTCGTTGGCGGCGGCGACCCGTACTGCAGCCGGAGCGCCGGCCTTGGCCTCGATCGGAGCCGCCGCGCGTGCCGATGCCGGATCGGAAACCGGCGCCTGGCGCGGCTGCACCGGTTCGGCCGGTGCGGCGTCTGCCAGTCCGGCGTCTGCCAGTCCGGCGTCTAGTTGCGCCTCCAGCACCGCCAGCATGGATCGTTCGGCGATATGGCGTGCCCATGCGTCCTCGTTCGCGGTCTCGGGATTCGCATCGCGCTTGCGGCGCTCCGCCTGCACTCGCTTCAGCCTTGTGTACACCGCCAGCCATAGCCGCATTGTCGATCGGTACTCCGCGCTCAGCCGCGCGGCCAACGCGGGGTCATGCTCGTTCAGACGGGCCAGCCGCAACATTTCGTCCGCCTGCGCTCGGGCGGCGATGCAGTGGGCGGCGAGATCGGCCTCATCGGCGTTGAGCGGCGCCAGCGCGGCGATCTTGCCGATGGCCGATAGTTTCCGGGCCTGTAGCCCGACGGGCGTGTCGCCGCGCGGCGGCGGCAGCACCTCGATGAGGGTATGGACGAGCTGGTGATACAGCGCGGTGAGGAGGTGGATGGAAGGGTTCGGCGGGGATGAGGTTTCCATTCCTTGATTTGTAGAGAGTTGTAGGAAATATGTCAAGAACCGTGACGGGCGCGGATCGAGGAAATCCGGTTTGCCCTGTTGCGGTCAGGCCGCCGGGGAGGAATGATCGGCCGCCGTCCGCGCCCCGAACCTCGGAGACCGCCATGATCTCACTGACCGAAGCGCTTGCCCCGGCCCTGCCGGACGATGCCGCGACCGCCGCGCTCGTCGCGCGGGTCTGGCTGCCGCACGCGGGCGGGCCTTCGGTGGCCGCGCTACGCGGCGACGCGCTGGTGGACATCACCGCCGCTTTTCCCACCCTGCGCGACCTGTGCGAGGCGCAAGACCCTGCCGCCGCGCTACGCGCCGCTTCCGGCACGCCGATCGGACCGTTCGCCGCGGTGCTTGCCAACACCCCGCCGGAAGCGCGCGATCCGTCGCGACCCTGGCTGCTGGCGCCACTCGACCTGCAGGCGATCAAGGCCGCCGGCGTCACGTTCGCCGTGTCGATGCTGGAACGGGTGATCGAGGAACGCGCCCGCGGCGACCTCGCCGCCGCCGGGGCGATCCGCGCCGAAGTCACGCGCCTCGTCGGGGACGATCTGGCCAGGCTGCGGCCGGGTTCGGCGGAGGCGGCGCATCTCAAACAGGTGCTGATCGCGCAAGGGGTCTGGAGCCAGTACCTGGAAGTGGGCATCGGCCCCGATGCCGAGATTTTCACCAAGTCGCAGCCGATGGCCGCGGTCGGCACCGGCATGGATGCGGGGCTGCATCCGGACTCGGTGTGGAACAATCCCGAACCCGAGGTGGTGCTGGCGGTGGCCTCTACCGGGCGGATTGTCGGCGCCATGCTGGGAAACGACGTGAACCTGCGCGACGTGGAAGGACGCTCGGCGCTGCTGCTCGGCAAGGCGAAGGATAACACCGGTTCGTGTGCGATCGGCCCGCTGCTGCGACTGTTCGACGCCGGCTTCGGTCTCGACGACATCCGCCGCACCACGGTGCGGCTCACGGTGCAGGGGGAGGACGGCTTCCGGTTGGACGGTGCGTCCTCGATCGCGCGGATCAGCCGCGATCCGGCCGATCTGGTCGCGCAGATGCTGAACGCGCATCACCAGTATCCCGACGGCGCCGTGCTGTTCCTTGGCACCATGTTCGCGCCCGTCGAGGATCGCGACGCGCCAGGCCAGGGCTTCACCCACAAGCCAAACGATATCGTGACCATCGCCGCGCCCGGCCTGGGACGGCTGGTCAACCGTATGGTGCGCACCGACCGGTGCGAACCCTGGACCTTCGGCACCGGCGCGCTGATGCGCAATCTGGCGGCTCGCGGTCTGTTGCACTGAAGGCATCGACCCGAGAACCCGGCCCATGTGGCCGGAAAGTCGGCCTGTCAAAACAACGGACGCGGTGCCAGCCACCGACCGAACGATGTCGGTTCGCGTCTGACCCGTGACCTGCATTTCACCGAAGCGTTAACTTTTCATGCGGCGATCCAGGCGTAAGATTAGCCACCGGCGGACCGAACCGATGACGGCGGCGCCCGAACGGCAAGACGGAGCATGCGGATGCTTGCGAAATGGCCACTGCTGGCTATGGCGATCGGCGCCGGGGCCGCTTATGCCGCCTATCCATACCTGACTCTCTATCGTCTGGATAAGGCGATCCATAACGCCGATGCCGCTACGCTTGAAGCGCTTGTCGATTGGCCAGCGGTGCGGGAAGGAATCAAGGAGGATGTGTGCGACCTCGGTGCCGGCGATTCCAGTCCCGCCGGCGACAAGGCCCTGGCTCCGTTCGGGACGTCGTTCATGCGGGGACTTGAACTGCATGCCATAGACCGGGCTGTGACGCCGCGGGCATTTCTGGCCGTTGCCACGGCCATGCCCGCCGGTCCATCGGGACATGGGCCGGACGGCGCCGGACTTCATGTCGCCTGGGCGTTTTTCGACAGCCCGCGTGCATTCTCGATCCGGCTCCAGCCGTCCCATCCGGCAGAAACGATCGACCTGGAAATGGAACTCCGGCACGGCGTCTGGCAGGTAACGCGCGTCTGGTTGCCACCCGATCTGCTGTCAGCCGGGTCCGGAAGCTGAGGGCTTATCCGGCCATTATCGCTTTGGATTGCGGCTTTGGATATCGCCGATACCGCGATCCAAGTCGATCGGTGCCGGGATGGCCTGACGACGGGGCGCCGCTGGGCCAACAAACGGATTACCGCTCCGGTTCGGCGGCGACCGCCCCGCCGGCCCGCTTCCAGGCAGCAAAACCGCCTTCGATATGGGCAACGTTCTCCAGTCCCATATCTTGTGCCGTCTTCGCGGCCAGCGCCGAACGCAAGCCGCCGGCGCAAAAGAACACGAACCGCTTTGGTTCGGCGAAAACCGTCTTGGCATAAGGGCTGTCCGGATCGATCCAGAATTCCAGCATGCCACGGGTGCAGGCGAACGCCCCAGGCATTTTGCCTTCCCGAGCGATCTCTCGCGGGTCGCGCAAATCGACGAACAGCACATCCGCCTTGCCGGTCAGGCCGATCGCCGTCTCGACCGATATTGTCTCGATTTCGGCGTTCGCTTCGGCGACAAGCTGCTTATAGCCCTTCTTGATATTCATCCGGTCGCGTTCCTTTTTACTTCGGGCATGTTCGACAGCAATCGCTTCGGATCGCAACACCGGACGCGCCCAGATCATTGTTTCAGCGGGCAGTTTTACCGGCGCGCCGAAGCATGGTTTGACGGCGCCGCCGCTGGCCGATTCTACGATCCGGACCGCCGCCCGCACAAGTATTTCCCCCCTCGGGCATTTCCCCCTGCGGGCATTTGCCCCGCGGGCGTCCGGGCGGTATGCGATCTGGCGATCGCGCCGCGGGAGGCACCTCGATGGACACGGAAACCGGGATTACCCAAAACGCCGGCGGGCCGGATCGCTCCGGCCGCGTCCCCGACGGCCGCGCCTGATCCTCGCGGCGATGAATCCTGCCTGGGTCGTCCGGACCGCGCGCCTTGTCTTATGCCCTGTTGGCGGCGGAGATCTGGCCGATTTGCGGGCGATCAAGGCCGATCCATCGGTCTTCGCCATGATGCTGGGCGGCGTGCGCGATCCCGTGCGAACCGCCGAGGACCTGGCGCACGACGTCGTGGCGTGGGGCCGGTTCGGTTTCGGCATCTGGACGATCCGGGAATCCGGCCGCTTCGTGGGCCTGACCGGACTGGAACATCGAACCGACGGGCGCGGCGTAGCCCTGCGTTTTGCACTTTGGCCCGAGGCTCAGGGACGCGGACTGGCGCGGGAAGCGGCGTTCGCGGCATTGCGCTTCGGTCACGAGCGGGCAAATCTGCCGAGCGTGATTGCTGTCGCCCGGGATACGAACTTTGGGTCGCGGATGGTGCTAGGTGCGATCGGTATGCGCGAAGCCGGCGTGTTTCAACAGGCCGGTCATACCATGTTATTATATGAAAGCCTGGCGTGATGTCGCATTCCCGACGGGGTCGCCGCCTCATGCGGCAAGAACTGCCGTGTGCAGTCTGGATGCCGCGGTTGGCCGTTGTCTGAGCGCGCGGCTGTATCGGTGTGCTGACGGACATATTGCCGATGCCGCGGTTGGCTTTTGTCTGAGCGCGCGGCTTTATCGGTGTGCTGACGCACATATTGCCGATGCCGCGGTTGGCTTTTGTCTGAGCGCGCGGCTTTATCGGTGTGCTGACGCACATATTGCCGATGCCGCGCTTAGGCGAACATGTGTATAAAGCGCGGCGGCTTGAAACCGTGGTCCTGGCCAGTTGGCCCGATATCGCTTGAAGGGTGGTTTATGCGCTGTGTTCGTTCCGGCTTGATTTTTATCTTGGTCGTCGCGGTGGGCGGATGCAGCATGCTCTATCCACGGAATCGCCCGCCGCCGCCGCCATCGCTCGACTACGGCCGCCCGCCGCCGCCGCCACCGCCGTTGCCGCCGGGATAATGGTTCCGGTTCCGCACCTGTAACTAAATGAGGTGCGTCGCCTATCGCTAAAAGCCCGCGTTCCCGCCGGCCTTGCCGGCGGCGAACCGCACCGCTTCCTCCGCCGCCCGCACCAGCGCCCGAGCCTTCTGGTGGGTTTCCTCATACTCGGTCTCGGCGACCGAGTCGGCGACGACGCCGGCACCGGCCTGAACATACATCGTCCCGTCCTTCACCAGCGCCGTGCGCAGCCCGATGCACGTATCCATCGCGCCGTTCGCCGCGAAATATCCGATGCAGCCCGCATAGATATTCCGCCGGTCCGGCTCGATCTCCTCGATGATTTCCATTGCCCGCACCTTGGGCGCACCGGACAGCGTCCCGGCTGGAAACCCGCCCACCAGGGCGTCCAGCGCATCCAGCCCGTCCCGGATGCGGCCCTCGACGTTCGACGAAATATGCATCACGTGGCTGAACCGTTCGACCGTGAAGCTCTCGGTTACCTTCACCGACCCGATCGCCGAAACCCTGCCCACGTCGTTGCGGCCCAGATCGAGCAGCATCAGATGCTCCGCGCGTTCCTTGGGATCGGCCAGCAGTTCCGCCTCTAGTGCCTGGTCTTCCTCATACGTCGCGCCCCGCCGCCGCGTCCCGGCCAGGGGCCGCACCGTCACCACGCCGTCGCGCAACCGCACCAGCACTTCCGGCGAAGACCCAACAATCGAAAACCCGCCAAAATCGAGGAAAAACAGAAACGGTGCCGGATTGATCCGCCGCAGCGCCCGGTACAGCGCAAACGGCGGCAAGGCGAACGGTACGGAAAACCGCTGCGACAGCACGATCTGGAACGCATCGCCGGCCGCGATGTAGTCCTTGCAGCGCGCCACTCCGGCGACAAATGCCTGTTTGGAGAAATTCGACTCCGGCGCCGGAGGATCGGGCAACATCACCGGCGGCGGCTGGTGCGGCAGCGGCCGTTCCAGTTCCGTTTCCGCCGCATCCAGCCGAACCTGGGCTCGCTGCCAGGCAGTTTCGGCCGAAACGTCGCCGGCCGGATAGACCGGCGTCACCACCGTCAGTTCGTCGTTCACGTTGTCGAAGATCGCGAACAGCGTCGGGCGTACCATAATGCCTTCCGGCACCCCGATCGTATCGCGGTTCTTGGACGGCAGCACTTCCATCTGCCGTACCATGTCATACCCCAGATATCCGACCAGTCCCCCGGCCATCGGCGGCAGATGCGCCGGCACCTCCAGTTGCGTTTCCGCGATCAGCGCCCGCAAACTGTCTAGCGGCGCTTTCGCCTCCCGCACGAACGCATGCGGGGCCGACAGCGCGTGGCGGTTAACCGACGCAACCCCGTCCTGGCAACGCCAGATCAGATCGGGCCGCAACCCGATCACCGAGTAGCGCCCGCGCGCCGCCCCGCCCTCCACGCTCTCCAGCAGAAAGGAATTGGGCTGACCGTGCGCCAGCTTGAGAAACGCCGCGACCGGCGTTTCCAGATCGGCCACGGTCTTGCGCCATACCAGGGTGCCGCGCCCTGCGTCGTAAGCCAGCCGGAAGGCGGCGAAACCCTGGTTTACCGATCCGTTCATCGATCTCTCTTATTGCGCTTGAACGATACTATCGAAGCCCTGGCGATTGATTTGCGGCTTGGCGCGTTCACGCAATCCGTTCACGAAAACCGCCGTCAGGTCGTCGTTGAACGACTTGTCGAGCGCCGCCCGCACACGGTCATACCCGTCCTTGTCGGCCGCCGCATCCGGCTTCACGATTTCGGCGAGCTGGGCGACGACAAAACCCAGCGGTGTTTCAACCATGGTCGCCTCGTTCGGCTTCAGACCGAACATAACCCGCTGCAACATCGGCGGAATATCGGGGTTGCCCTGATCCCGAACCGTCAGCGGACTGAGTTTCGGGGTTACGCCGGCCGCGGTCGCAGCGTCTGAAAACGATTTGCCGTCCTGCACCGCTGTCATCATATCCGTCGCGGCCTGATCCACGAACCGGTGCCGCTGGTCCTGTTTCCAGTCTTCGGCGACGCGGTCCTTCACCGAATCGAACGGCTGTTCGCCTGGCGGGATGACACTTTCGACGGCCAACGCGAAATACGCCGATCCGCCGGTTGACGGCGTTTGCACCTCCGTCAGTTGCGGAGGGTCGCCCTGGCGCATTTTGAACGCCGCCGCAACGATCGCCGTCTTCAATTCCACCGGTCCGGGGATCGGCGCGGGCACGCCCGCCTGGGTGTCACCCTTCGCATCCATCGTCCCCGCCACCCCGGCCAATCCCAAATCGCTCGGCATGTCATCCAGGCTTGTGCCATTGCCCAGCAACTGGTCCAGCTTGTTCGCCCGGTCATAGATCAGGTCCGCCGCCTTGCTGGCCAGCACCCTGGCCCGCAGCGCGTCCCTGGCCTGATCGAATGTGGTCACTCCGCCGGCCGATGCTTTCGTCACCTTCACCACGAACCAGCCCAATTTTCCCTTCACCGGATCGGACACCGTATCGACGGGGGCCGAAAACACCGCTGCTGCAAGGTCGGGATCGGGAAATTGCACCTGGGTTGCGTCGTTCTGGGCAATGCCGGACGCTCCGGCCACCTTTGCCGCCGCCTGGATCGCCACCCAGTCCGCGCCGCCGCGCCATGTCGTCGCCAGCGCCGTGGCTGTTGCCTCGTCGGCCGCCGAGATCACCTCGGCCGACCGCGTTGCCTGTTTTTCGTAGTCGGATTTATGTTCCTGGTATGCGGCCTGCAGGTCCGCGTCGCCGATCGCGACATCCGGTGCGACCGATTGCGCGGATAACTCGACGGCCTTGATCCGGCGGTATTCCGGCGTGACGTAACTGTCGGGATGGTTCTCGTACCATCTTTGAAGGTCCGCATCGTCCGGTGCGGCGGGTTCGGGGGCCGTGGACAGAACGAAGGTCGCCATATCGACCGAACGCTTTTCGAATTCCATGGCATAGACCGGCGCGATTTCGGCCACCGGTGTGGCGGCCGATCCGCCGACGGCCGAAAGCAACTGCTGTTCGGCGATATCGCCGCGCAATCGCGCCAGGAACCGGTCCTCGGAATAGCCGGCATTTTGCAGGGCCGCGGTGAACACGGCGTGGCTGAACGCCCCTTGCGAGTCGCGGAACGCCGGCATTGTGCGCACCGCCGCCGCCAGGGCATCGTCGGGGGTTACGATCCGCAGGGCTTTCAATTCCCCGGCGATGGCTGTCCGGTCGATCAATTGTGCCAGCGCCTGCTGGCCGACCCGGCGGCGCATATCCGCGGTCACGTCCTGGCCGGGCGCCAGACCGCGTGTTTCGCGGGCCATGTCGCGCTGGTATTCAGTCTGGAAGGCGGGGATTTCGATCGTTTGGCCGCCCACCTTGGCAATCCATGTCGGTGGCCCCATCAGGCGGAACAGGTCGCCGCTGATGCCCCAGCCCACGAATGACACCGCCATGAGGACGAAAAATCCTCGGGCGATCCAGGACTCGGAATAGCGGCGGAACTGGGAGATCATGGAACGCAACAAACCCGGAAATGGAACCGGCCGCAGCATATACGGCGCCCAGGCCGACAAGGCCAGCGGCGGTTCGCACATACCATCGGCGGTTGCCGGATGGCTCCGGATCAACGCATCGTTTGCGTCGGCCGCACGCCGTCAGGCGCTGGGCGAAGCCGCTAGGTCGAACTCGGCGGACGCCGTGTCCCAAACGACAGACGCGTACCCGCCAACCCGGGCACATTCTTCAATGCGTTGCATCGCGTCGGATGCGCAGGTGCCAAGCTGATAATGCGGCAGATGATGAGGCTGCCGGTCCGGGGTTCCGGCCCGATAGCTGATATGGAACAGGCCACGTTCAATCTGGCAGAGACATGCGCGGATTTCGCGACCCGGCGTAACGGCAATGGTTTCCATCTTGCAGTCCTCCCGCTGACAAGCGCCCGGGGGTGCCGCCCGCCTGAGCGCCGACGGATCTTCCGGACGACACCAGAAGCGCTTGAAACCCGCGCTCGGCGAGAGTGCCAGAACTCACATCTGAGTGAGTCGCGGCAGGGGGCCGCGGCAAGTCCCGAGAACGGCCGGTGCCGATGAATCAGGAAAGGAACACGATTCGGTGTGCGTCGCGGTGCCCGGTCGGGCGCCGCGGTCACGCGCCGGTTGTGCTAGTTGTAAACAAAGGTCCCGTTGTCCAGATCGATCGACGGCCATTCATCCTGTTCGGTCCAGTAATCCTGCGTATGCTGCCATTCCGGCTTGTCACCACGCTTGGGCAGCAGGTGCATCCCGCGCATGATGTATCCAGGGTTGAAGTTTTCCGGATCGATCCAAGGCAGCAGCTTCATGTCGCGGTCTTCCGGCCGCAATGCCGGTACGACCTTGTGTGTGCCCTTCGCCGTCATGTGGTTCAGCAAACGGCACACGAAGTCGCCGACCAGATCGGCCCGCAGCGTCCAGCTCGCGCGGAAATAACCGAACACCCAGGCCATGTTGGGAACCCCGGTGAACATCATCCCCCGATAGGTCACGGTATCGGAGAACACCAGCGGTTTCCCGTCGATGGTAAAGGCGATGTCCCCCAGGACATTCAAATGAAAGCCCGTCGCGGTAATGACGATATCGGCTTCCAGCGCCTTGCCGGATTTCAGTTGAATGCCGGTTTCGGTGAAATGCTCGATCTCATCGGTTACGACCGACGCCTTGCCGGACTTTATTCCCTGAAACAAGTCGGCATCCGGAACAAATGCGATCCTCTGCCGCCACGGGCGATAGCTCGGCGTGAAATGCGTGTCCACGTCGTAATCCGGTCCTAGTTCGGCCCGCACCGCGCCCAGAAGCTCATTCTTTACCTTCTCCGGCTCCTCGAACGACCGGCGGGTGAACACGTCTTGCTCATACAGAATTTTCTTCCGTACGATTTCATGGATCCACTCTTCCTGGATATGCAGCGCCCGCAATTCCTCCGCCAGCGCGATGGCATTGCGGCCGGTCCGGAAATAGGTCGGGGACCGCTGCAGCATCGTCACATGCGCCACATCGGCTGCGATCGCCGGCACCAGTGTCGCGGCGGTGGCGCCGGAGCCGATAACGACAACCTGTTTGCCATGCAGGTCGATATCCTCCGGCCAGGTCTGCGGGTGAACGATCTGGCCCTTGAACGACGCCATGCCGTCCCATTCCGGCGTGTAGCCGACCGAGTGCCGGTAATACCCCTGGCACATCCACAGGAAGTTGGCGGTAATCCGCACCGCTTCGCCGGTATCGGTTCGCGTGGCCTCGATGGTCCACACATTGTCCTGGCTCGACCAGCTTGCCGTTGCGATCTTGTGCTGGTACCGGATGTGCGATGCCAGCCCGTTTTCCTGGATGACCTCGCCCATATAGGACAGAATTTCCGCGGCCGAGGCGATGGGCGCGCTGGTCCAGGGTTTGAAGCGATAGCCGAAAGTGTGCAGGTCGCTGTCCGACCGGATGCCCGGATAGCGATGGGTCCACCAGGTGCCGCCGAAACTGTCCAGGGTTTCCAGCACGACAAAACTTTTGTCCGGGCATTGTTTTGTCAGGTGATACGCCGCGCCCACCCCCGAAATGCCCGCCCCGACGATCAGAACATCGAAGTGTTCGGTTTTTTGTAAGGCTGGCCGGTCAAGGGTCGCTGACTCGCTCATGGGACTGGAACTTCTTCCTGCTGTGGCGGCATGTCGTTGCCGGGTTTCGGCGGACGTCGCGGCACCGGTCGTGCTGCAATGCCGCTGTCTGGCAGGTATGATAGTCCCGGTCGATGAAATAGGAAAACGCCGATTTCCGCGTCGCGGCGCGTCACTGCGCCGACCTTCGACATCCATCTCGCGGGCCGTCGCCAGTGCCTGAACGAACGGCGCCTTTGGCGGTTCGGGAAGCGGCGCTGGGATGTGGGGGTAGTGCGGTAGTCGTTCCAGGTTTCGGCTGGAAAATACCCAGCGGCCATCGGAGCAAACGATCGGGCATCCGGGCGGCCGGGATGCCACGTGCACAATCGAGAACAAACCGTCACGGCCCGCCGTTCGAGCTTCGGCCATGCACCACCCCGTTAGACAGTGCGGTAAGACGCTAACCCATCAATGCGGTATGCGGTTCGCGCGCTTTGTCCACGACCGCATTGACAGGAAAAAAATCCCCGGAAGCTGCTACGGACTATACCAGCGACGCGATGCTTAATGATCGAACTGCCGGACCGATGGAGAAGCGCCGGTTGCCCGGCGCCCCTCCATTCCGAACCGCGAACTAGCTGTTCTTGTGGCTCTGCTGACCAGCCTTAACGTGCTGTTCATGCGTGCCGCCCTGAGTGGTCTCCTCATGACCTTTTTTCTCGTCGGCCTTCGCTTTCTGGTCGTGCGAACCGGACTGCGATCCGCTGCCGGTGTTTTTGTGGCTCTGTTCACCCGCCTTGGCGTGCTGTTCGTGCGAACCGCCGCGTGTACCTTGATCTGCCATAAATGGCTCCTCCTGTTAGATCGTCGTACGGACGAGGGTATAGTCCCGCCCGGTTAGAAAACACGTGCTTGGCGTGCGATGTTCCCGCTGAATGCATCAACATTATTTGTCTATTCAGGTTGTTCCGAAGCCGGTCCGGCAGGATGCGAACTGCCGGTGTCGTCGGTAAAATCGATACGGTTCGAGCCGATCGATCAATGAAGCGTTGTACTGCATCGCAGCGCTGCGCCGATCCCGGATTAGCCTGCCGGCCAGCATCCCGCGCCAAAATTGGGTGCCTCCCAACCTGCGCGGCGGCGGTTTGCATCAGGACGCCACTGGCGATGGCGATCGTGCGGATGACCATCGCCACGGTCGCGGAAGCAGTCGATCCCCGCTATCCCTCTCTATGCCGCCGCGGCAGCGTTCCACCGCATGTATTGCCGGGGCTGGCTTTAGAATGTCCAATGCCATCCGGACCACGTTCGAGGGGAATCAGGACGATGCCGAACAACCTTCTCGACCTGACCGCGGTGCAGGCGGTGCGTCTGATCCACGACGGCAAACTCTGGCCGGAGGCGTTGATGGACGCCTACCTCGACCACATCGCCGAACGCGATCCATCGGTGCGTGCTTTCGCATACTTCGATCCGGACCAGGCCCGGACGGCCGCGGCGTCCGCCAGACCAGGAGCGTTGCAAGGCCTGCCGATCGGCGTGAAAGATGTGCTGGATACCGCCGATATGCCGAGCCAGTATGGCTCGCCCATTTGGGAAGGCTGGCGACCCAGGGCGGATTCGGCGCCCGTGGCGTGGGCGCGCGCGGCGGGCGGCGTTGTTATCGGCAAGACCGTCACCACCGAATTCGCAACCCGCAAGCCCGGCCCGACCATGAACCCCGCGAACGCCGCGCATACGCCGGGTGGATCGTCGTCGGGGTCCGCCGCCGGGGTGGGAGCGGGCCTGTTCCCGCTGGCGTATGGCACGCAAACCGCTGGCAGCGTGATCCGCCCGGCGGCGTATTGCGGCGTGGTGGGCTATAAGCCCAGCTATGGCCTGATCGATCGCAACGGCATGAAAGTCATGTCCGCCAGGCTCGACACCGTCGGCGTCATGGCGCGCACCGTGGCCGATTGCGCGCTGTTCGCCGGGGCGGTGTCCGGTCGCGATCTGGGCGACCCGGACGCACAGACCAGCACCGCGCCGCGCATCGGCATCTGCCGCTCACCCAGTTGGGATTCCGCCGCACCGGAAACGCGCGCGCTGCTGCACCGCGCGGCCGGCGCCCTGGGGCGCGCCGGCGCATCGGTTCGCGACCGCGAACTGCCCAGCGGCTTCGGCGCCCTGGCTGGGGCGCATCCCATCGTGATGAACAGCGAAAGCGCCCGCGCCCTGGGCTGGGAACTGGCGCACCGCCAGGACCAGATCAGCGACGGCCTGCGCGAACGCCTGACCTTCGGGTTGACCCAAACGCCGGCCGCGCTGGACAATGCCTATGCGGTGTTGCGGTCCACTCAACGCGCGTTTCCGGATGCGATGGACGGGCTGGATATTCTGGTTACGCCGTCCGCGCCCGGCGAGGCGCCGAAAGGCCTGGACTGGACCGGCGACCCCGCGTTCAACTTTATCTGGACGTCGCTGCATGTGCCATGCGTGACCGTGCCCGCCGGGACCGGCCCGAACGGCCTGCCGCTGGGGATCCAGATTGTTGGGCGATACGGCGACGACCGGGCCGTGCTCGCCTGGGCGCGCTGGGTTCAGGCGGCGCTGGGGTAACGGTGCAAACCGCGTCGGGCGACGGCGTCTAGGCCGGGGCGGCCGCCGTCCTGCCGCTTTCGAACAACTCCTTCAGAAACGCCGCCTCGCCGCTTAGTTTCGACGAAATCGGCAGGTGCAGCAGCGCGTCGTCGGCATCGTATGTCCGTAGTTTCACCGAGGGCGGCAACGCCGCCAATTCGGCGATCAGCACGTTCTGGCACGCTATCTCATTCAACCGATTAGTAATTTCGCTCGGTGTCGCCGGGATGCCCGGCCGCCGGACAGCCTGGGCGCGCACCAGGATCAGTTCGGCCGGCGGATCCGGAGATAGCAACGGCGCCAGCGGCGGGTTGCCCGCATAGCCACCGTCCCAGTAAGCCCGGCCGCCGATCTCGACTGCCGGGAATACGAACGGCAGGCAACAGGACGCGCACAGCACATCCACATCGATCGAGGCGTTGTCGAAAAACACCGCCCGTCCGGTTTCCACATCCGTGGCGGCGACGGTCAGCCGCGGCGCGGCGGGGTCGGTCAACAGGCGCGGTTCGATCAGGCCTTCCAGCAGCGATCGCATCGGGTTGTGGCCGAACGGGTTCATTTGCGCCGGGCTGAACAGCCGCATCGCCATTTCCATGCCCTGCCATAACAGCGAGTTGGACAGATCCCAGCCGCCGAACAGCCATCGCTCCAACGGCGCGGCTTGCAGAGGACTCATCGCATGGGCATTCGCCACACGGGTCCAAAGCCGCCGCATTTCGGCTCGCGCGCCTTCGGCACCGCCGCGCACCAGTCCTTGCGTCAGCATGACGCCGATCATGGCACCCGAAGACACGCCGCAGATGGCGTCGATTCGCTGGCCGTCCTCTAACAGGCGGTCCACCACACCCCAGGCGAAGGCGCCATGCGACCCGCCGCCTTGCAGGGCCAGCGCGACTCGGCCCGTCGTTTGATTCACTGTCATGGCGGAATGAATGGGCGAAGCGCCCCGTCAAGGCAACCGGGACAGAAGGCGAACCAGCATTCTGGTGCGCGGGGAAAACAGCCGCGGGGCGAACAGGCTGCCCACCGCGCGTTTGCCGGCTTCCGACCGGGTCGGATACGGCACGATCAGCCCGGCCAGCGCCGATAGTTTCGTGCGGTGAGCGATGGCCAGCGTCCACTGGCCAATCATTTCGCCGGCATTGGGCGCCAGAATGCCGGTGCCCACCACGCGGTTGCCGCGCACCACCAGCTTGACCATGCCAACGGTGTCCCGTTCGGCGATGGCTCGGTCGTTTTCGGCCAGTGGCCAGCGCAGCACCCTCACGTTCAGTCCGGCAGCGGCGGCCTCCGCTTCGGTCAGGCCGGTCTGCGCGAGTTCCGGATCGGTATAGGTGACGCGCGGCAATGCGGCGTAATCGATTTTGGCCGGTAGCCGGAACAGCAACCGGCGGATCGCGATTCCAGCGTGGTACGACCCGACATGGGTGAACGCGCGCGGGCCGATGCCAACCGGATCGGCGATATCGCCCACGGCGAAGACTCGCGGGTTGGTCAGGCTGCGCAGGCCGCGATCGGTGGCGATTCCGGCCGGACCGGCCTGGATGTTGCCGGCCGGCAGGTTCAGCGCCGCCAAATTGGGCGTTCGTCCGGTGGCAACGAGCAGATGCGAGCCTTCGATCCGGCTACCATCCGCCAGCACGAGTACCGGACCTGGTTCGGCGGCGGCGACTTTGACGCCTTCACGGATAACCACATCGTGCGAGATCAGCGCGTCGCGCAATCCGGCGACCAGTTCCGGGTCGTCTTTGGCGGCGATCCGGCCGGCCTCCACGACCGTTACGCGGCACCCCAGCCCGCTGAAGGCGTCGGCCATTTCCAGGCCAATCGGACCACCGCCCAGAATCAGCAAATGGTCTGGCTTTTCTGTCAGATCGAACAGAGAATCGTTCGTCCAATACGGTACTTCATTCAGTCCCGGCACCGGCGGAACCGCCGCCCGGCTGCCGGCGGCGATGACGAAGCGGCGGGCGGTCACCGTGCGCCCATCGACGGACAGCGTGCCCCGATCGGTAAACCGGGCCTCGCCGCGCAGCACGGTTGCCCCCAGACCGCGAAAGCGCTCTTCCGAATCCATCGGCGCGATGTTCGCGATCGCGCCCCGCACATGGGCGCGAAGGCGATCCCAGTCTATGGCCGGTTCGGCCGCGATCACCCCGAACCGGGCAGCGGCGCGCACGCTCCGCGCCGCGTGCGCGGCGGCCAGCAGCGCCTTGCTGGGCACACAGCCGGTGTTGAGACAGTCGCCGCCCATGCGCCCGCGTTCGATCAGGACAACGGACACGCCGAGTTGGGCGGCCCCGGCCGCGACCGATAGTCCGGCGGCGCCGGCGCCGATGACCGCCAGATCGAAATCAGGCATCGACGCCGGATCGGCCGCGAAACAGCACGGGCAGCAGCGATAGCGCGGCCAAACCGAGCAGCGGAAGCAGGATGCGGGGGGCGAAGATGACGGACAGGTCGGGCGTGCGGCCTTGCGCGAGGATGGTGCCGACGCCGGCGCCGATCGAACTGACCACGAAACTGGCCGGGGCGATGCCCAGCAGCGTCGCGGGCAGGAATACAGCCAGCCGGATGCCGGCCACGGCGGCGGCGAGATTGACCACCCAGAACGGAAACAGCGGCACCAGGCGTAGCGCCAGCAGGTAGCTGAATCCGTCGCGTTTGAGCCGGTGTTGAACTCGCGCCGGGATGCGATGGCGCTGGCGGTCCAGGGTTTGCGCGAAGGCGGAACGGACGGCCACCAGCAGGATGGATGCCCCGATCGTCGCCCCGGTCACGGTCAGGGCGCAACCGGTGACCGAACCGAACAGCAACCCGCCGGCCACCGTCAGCACGGTTGCCTGCGGCAGCGACAAAGCGGCCGTCAGGATATAGGCGATCACGAACAGAACCGCGGACCCGATGGGATGACCGGATACCCAGGCGGTCACCTGTCCCTGATGGCGCGCCAGGCTGTCCCAGCCGACGCCGCGCAACAGAATGAACCCGGCGGCGGCAAGGGCGATCAGGACGACCAACGGCAGAATACGGCGCATGCCGCGACAATGGCGCGGCGCCGGTCCGTTGTCGCGTGAATTCCGGCGAACCCCATTTGGTGCGATGGTTCGCGATACATCGCCTCTGGACCGATGGTCCGCGACCTGCGACTGACCGGGAACGGTCAAAGGAGGCTATCCATGCATTTGCACCCGTTCGGTTCCCTGTTCCCGGTTTCCACGCTGACGCTGGGCGGCGGCGGGCTTGGTATGCTGTGGGGCCAGACAACGGAAGATGAATGCGTCGCCACCGTCCACGCTGCCGTGGCGGCCGGTATCAACCTGCTGGACCTGGCGCCGCGCTATGGCGACGGAAAGGCCGAACATATCGTCGGCCTGGCGTTCGGCGGCCGGTTGCCGGACGGTTTGCGGATTACCAGTAAATGCAATCTGGGCAACCCCGCGCCTGACCGGGTTCATGGCCTGTTGCGCCAGTCGATCGAGACAAGCCTGCGACTGTTGCAGCGGGACAGGTTGGATATTTTCTTCCTGCACTCCAACCTCGTGCCGGACGGGGACCCGATGTGGAACGCGGCGGATGTCAGCCGGCTGACCCCGCTACCGCTGTTCCGGTCGCATGTCCGGCCTGCGTTCGAGAAGCTGAAAGCCGAGGGGCTGATCGGCGCCTGGGGCCTGACCGGAATTGGCCATCCGGATGCGATGATCGAGGTTCTGGCGGAAGACCCGAAACCGGCGGCGGTGCAATGCATCGCCAACCTGCTGGACTCGCCGGGCGGGCTGAAGTTTTACAATGGACCGGCCAAGCCCCGCACAATCATCGCAACTGCTCGGTCCAATGGCGTCGGAATCATGGGTATCAGGGCGGTGCAGGCGGGCGCGCTGACCGCCGCCATCGACCGGGATCTGCCGGCGGATCATCCGGAGGTGCGGGATTACCGCCTGGCCGCCGGATTCCGGGCGCTGTGCGCCGAACTTGGCGAAGACCCGGCGATTGTCGCGCATCGCTACGCGCTGGCGCTGCCGATCGATACGCTGGTGCTGGGCGTGAAGAACCGGAGCGAACTGGCCGGGTGCATCGCGGCGGCGAAGGCGGGGCCATTGCCGGCCGATCTGGTCGCCCGGATCGACGCCGTGTCTGGCCGCGCCGGCTGAACAACGCGGCAGCGCACCGTTTTGTGCGTTGCAGGTCTGGTAGGAGCCTGCCGCGCCGGGGAAATACCCAACAGCGCGACAGGGTTATACTCCGCGGGTGGCCCGTCAGGCCCCTTCGAGCTGCTTGCCGATCGGCAGGTTCCGGACTCGTTTGCCGGTCGCCGCGAAGATGGCGTTGCACAGTGCCGGAGCAAACGGCGGAAGCCCTGGTTCGCCGACGCCACTCGGCGGCACATCGGGGCCGGATGGGGCGATATGGACATTCGTCACCATCGGCGAATCCCCAATCCGGGCAACCTGGAAACCGTCGAAGTTCCCCTGCACAGCGCGGCCGTCCTTGAACGTCACCTCGCCGTATTTGGCCAGGCTTATGCCCATGATCGCCGCCCCCTCGATCTGCGAGCGAATACGCTCCGGATTGACGAAGGTGCCGCAATCGATCGCGGTATCGACGCGCGGGATTGTCAGATTGCCCTTGGCGTCCACCGCGACCTCCACGATCGTCGCGACATAGCTGACGAAGCTGCGATGGACCGCGATGCCGAGCCCGTGTCCCTTCGGCACCGGCCGGTTCCACTCGCCTTTCTCGGCGACCAGTTCCACCACGCCGCGCAGGCGGCCGGTGTCGTTCGGATAGCTGGCCAGCGGTTCGCCGTAGTCCCACAGATCCTTCACCGAGGGACCAAGATCGACAAGGCGCGCCGGGCCGATCAATTCCAGCAGCATGTCCTTCGGATCGCGCCCCAGTTCATGCGCGATTTCGGCGACCATCGTCTGCACCGCGAAGGCGTGGGGTATGTTGGAGACGGAGCGGAACCAGCCGATGCGAGTATGTGCGGCGGCCTCGGGGTTTTCGCAACGGATGTTGGCGATATCGAACGGAAGATCGACAAAGCCCATGCCCAGTTCGATCGGCATTTCATGCTTGGCGCCTGGCACGAAAGTGGACAGGATGGACGGCGCGACGCTGCGATGACGCCATGCCACCACCTTGCCGTCCTTGATGCCGGCTTCGATCCGTTCGGCCGAGACAGTATGGTAGAAGTCGTGCCGGATATCGTCTTCCCGCGTCCATTGCACTTTGACGGGCGCACCGATGGCCTGCGACAGCAATGCGGCTTCCAGCGCGAAATCGCATTTCGACTTCCGGCCGAATCCGCCCCCCAGCAGGGTGACGTTCACGGTGACATTTTCCACCGGAATACCGAGGGTTTTGGCCACGTCTTCCCGCGTTCCGCCGGGGCTTTGCACGGGCGCCCAGATTTCCGCCTTGCCGTCGGCCACGTGCGCGGTCGCGACCGGTGTTTCCATGCTGGCATGCGCGAGATGCGGCAAGTAGTATTCGCCCACCACCACTTTATCGGCGGATTTCAACGCCGCATCGGCATCGCCGTTGTTTCGGACCACGTCGCCCGGCTTGCGCGCGGCTTCTTCCAGTTCGGTGCGGTAAGCGACTGAATCATAAGTGGCGTTGGGTCCGTCGTCCCACACGATTTTCAGGGCGTCGCGCCCCATGATCGCCGCACCGGTATTGCGCGCGATGACCGCGACGCCGCCCACCGGCTGAAACTTGGAGGGCCAAGGCCAGGCTTTGACCTCCATCACCTTTTCCACACCGGAGACTTTCATCGCGTCCGCGGCGTCGAACGACACCAGCTTGCCGCCGACGACCGGCGGTCGGGCGATAACGGCATACTTCATATTCGGCAGGCGCGTGTCGCTGCCGTACATCGCTTGACCCGTGGTGATGTCGTGCAGATCGACAATGCCGACAGTACCTTTGCCGATGTACCGGAAGTCTTTCGGATCCTTCAGCCGAAGCTGCGATACCTCGATGACCGGTTGCGCGGCGGCGGCCGTGGCCAGTGCGCCGAAGCCAAGTTTGCGTCCGGTCTTGGCGTGGACGACTTCGTGGTTGACCGCCTTGACCTCGGTCACCGGAACATTCCACTGCGCGGCGGCGGCCGCTTCCAGCATCATGCGGGCCGCGGCGCCGACCTGACGCATCGGAATCAGGAAATGGCGCGTGCTGCGCGATCCGTCGGTGTCCTGGTTGCCGTATTTCGCTTCGTCGCCGGGCGCCTGGCGCACGTGCACACGCGACCAGTCGGCCTCCATCTCATCGGCGACGACCATCGGCAGGCTGGTGCGGATACCGGTTCCCATTTCCGAGCGCGCGGCGATGATGGTGACGGTGCCGTCGGGGGCGATCGCCACGAACACGCGGGGATCGTTGACCGTGCCATGCGGCATTTTATCCGCGCCGGTCGCGTAGGCGGCCATTCCCTTACGGGACAGTACAGGGGCGGCGAGTACGAGGCCGGCCGTAATCCCCAGGCCGCGCAGAATCGCCCGGCGGGAGACAATTTCAATTCGTGGAGCAATAAGGTTTTCCATGGCTCAGGTTCCCGTCGAGGCGAGATGCACAGCCGTTTCGATTCGTTGGTAGCACCCGCACCGGCAGATGTTGCCGGCCATGGTGTCGCGGATTTCCTCGCGCGACGGGTGCGGATTCTGCTGCAACAGCGCCGAGGCCTGCATGATCTGCCCGGCCTGACAGTATCCGCATTGCGGCACATTGGCTTCCCGCCATGCTTTCTGAACTGGATGGTTGCCGTGCGGATCGAGTCCCTCGATCGTGGTGATTTTGGTTCCGGCGACGGCGGACATGGCGGTAATGCACGACCGCGCAGCCTCTCCATCGACATGGACGGTGCAGGCGCCGCACAATGCCGCGCCGCAGCCGAATTTTGTCCCGGTCAGCCCCGCTTCGTCGCGCAGATACCAAAGCAGCGGCAATGCTGGATCGCCATCCCAGCTATGTTTTTGTCCATTGACTGTTACCTCGATCATGGCTTGGACGTCCCTTCTGTCGCAATGTTAAGGCGTTTGCTTGTCGCCGGCGGCCGCTGCCTTCCGCGGAAAGCGCACCAAGAGGTTCGTTCCGGTCAAATCCAGGAACAAGCCTTTCGCGGTGCAGCATTCCCGGCGTCCGTCCGTAATGGCAGGCATCTGCCGATATTTGCCTACCTTATCTTCCGGTTTACGATCCGGATATCTTTCAGTCTTTATAAACCCATTCGCGTGTGGGTCAAAATCATTTTAGCGCCTGGGGGTCGCGGCGGCGCATTCTATTCTCCAAAAGTAACGGTTTCGGCAGTTCCGGCGGCGCGCGCCAATTCCGGCCGGCCAGCGTATCGAATCGTTCCTTGTCTGGCGATCCGTTACGCTGGCACGCATTCCGTTATTCCGGCCGGCTTGTCGCGGTCTAGCGTTTGACGGCGAAGACCCAGACCACGCCGCCTTGCGGCACGTCGGCGTTCAGTTTCAGGTCGGTGTCGGCCAGCATGCCTTGAATACGCTGGGCATCGACGCCCCAGCCGGACTGGATCGCGATGTATTCCTGGCCATCGACCTCATAGGCGACCGGCATTCCCATGATACCGGAATTCGTCTTCTGCTCCCACAGCAGCTTGCCCGTTTTGGCATCGAATGCTCGGAACATCCGATCGTTCGTTCCGCCGACGAACACAAGATCGCCGGCCGTCGTCAGGGTCGAGGCAAACAGTTGCGACTTCTCGAATGGATGCATCCACACTTGCTTGCCGGTCTCGACGTTCCATGCCTGTAGTTCGCCGATATGGTCGCTGCCCGGAAGCAGTTTGGCGTGTTCGGCGTCGGCACCGAGCCAGAGCTGGCCGACGACGAGTTTTTGTTTCTGTCCCTCGATCGTTTCGCACATGTTGTTATTGGCCGGAATGTAGAGCAGCTTCGTATCGGGGTTGTACGACGCGGACGGCCAGTCCTTGCCGCCCCACAGCGACGGGCAGAACGAAACGGGCTTTCCGGTGGTTGGCTTGTGTTCGGGATCGACATCCGGGCGGCCGGTTTTGGCATCGATGCTTTTGAAGGCATTCTGGCCGACGAACGGTTCGCCATAGACGAAGCCGATCCCTTCGGCATCTTGTTTCAGCACCCACAGATAGCCGTCGCGTCCGGGATGGACCAGGCCGTCGAAGGTCTGTCCTTTATAGCTGAGGTTGTCGATCAGGATCGGGGAATCGATCTCGTCCCAGTCCCACGAATCGTTCGGGTGATACTGATGAAATCCGATGATTTTGCCGTTGTCCGGATTCAGGGCGATGACCGAACTTGTGTAGAGATTGTCGCCGGGATGCTGGTCGCCGGGCCAGGGTGCGGCATTGCCGACGCCCCAGTAGGCGATGTTACGCTTCGGGTCGTAGGTCCCGGTGATCCAGACCGATCCGCCGCCATTTTTCCAGTCATCTCCCGACCACGTATTGCTGCCGGGTTCGCCTGGCGCCGGAACGGTATAGGTGCGCCATAATTCCTTGCCGGAGTCCGCATCGAATGCGGCGACATAGCCGCGCACGCCGTATTCGCCGCCCGATCCGCCGATCATGACCTTGCCGTTCACGACCAGCGGTTCCAGCGTCATGTACTGGCCTTTCTGGTAGTCCTGAACCTTGGTGTTCCAGACTTCCTTGCCGGTCTTCGCATCGATCGCGATCAGGTGATCGTCGGTCGCGGCCAGGAACAGTTTATCGCCCCATAACGCAACCCCACGGCTGGTCGGGTGAAGCTGGAACAGGTCTTCCGGCAAGGCGTGTTTATAGCGCCATATCAGGTCGCCGGTTTTGGCGTTCAGTGCCAGAACCTGGCCGTATGGAGTGGCAACGAACATCGTGCCGTTGTTCACCATCGGGGGTGCTTCGTGCCCCTCGTTGACCCCGGTGGAGAATGTCCAGACGGGTACGAGGGATTTTACGTTGCCGGCGTCGATCTGCTTCAGCGGGCTGAAGCCCTGGCCGTTATAGCCGTGCCGGTATAAAAGCCAGTTGCCCGGTTCCGGGTTATCGAGCCGTTGTTGCGTCACCGGACTATAGTCCGTTACTTCTCCGGCGAAAGTGGCTGTTGCGCAAGCGCCGCTCGCCAGCGCTGTTGCCAAAACCGAGCCGATGATTTTATTGAGTGTGGCCATAGTGTTGTTGCCCCCCTGTTTTGTTTCGACAAAGTTTACTTCACATATTTTGCTGGCTCATTCCGACCTTTCCGATGAAACCTTCCGCGACTTCCGGTCTGCCGCCGGCGATTTTCAGCGGCAGGGCCGCCAGGGGCCTCGGTGCCGGCCCCGCCACCACGCCCGCGCCGTTCCGCGGGTCGTATTCCGACTGATGACACGGGCAATGCAGCACCTGCCGGTCCTGGATCCAGCCGGATACCGTGCATTGGGCGTGGGTGCAGATCGCCGAATAGGCAACAAGACCGCCGGCCGAACGGGCCATTGTATCCGGTTCCATGGTCGCCGGATCGAGCCGCAACAGCACGATCTGATTGAGCCTGGAGCCATCGCGCACCAGTTTCGTTTCCGGATCCATTGCCCAGGCGATGACCGGGGCGTCGCCTGGCAGGATTTCAGCGGCATCGATCGCCACGCATGGCCGGTCGTCGCCGGCATGAACCAGCAGGTCGCCGGGTCGCGGGCGCATCATGCGGTCCTGATCGCTGGATCCGGCGCGCGCGTTGCCCGGTTGAAGACCGGCCATGGCAATCGCCCCGGCTTGCAGCAGGTGACGTCGCGCCGGACCGGTTCCGGATCGCGCCTGCGGGATTGCGTTGCACCCGTTACCGACTTTATGGGCACTGTCCATGCGTCATTGCCTTTTTACGGCAGCCGACGGGGCGAAGGGGACCGACCGAGCGGTCATGGCGCGAACGGACGTGGTCGCGACCCTGGCGGTGGGACACGAATAACGCGCGCGCATATGGTGCGTGGAATTCGGGGTCCGGTCGTCGCAGGCGACAACGCCGAATCGCCTATTGCATTGCAACATGCGGTATTCCCTCCCTCCGGAACCGGTTCTTGGACCGGCTTGGTCACGGAGAAAGATTACAGCCCGTTAAGGTGGATTGTGGAATTCAACTTTCCGTGAAGTCCTGTCCGGCCCTGCACGCCGGCCGGGGCCAGCGCGCAAAGACCGGACGGAACGCCGCCGGTTCACCCCATCGTTTGCGCGGCCGACGGGGTGATTTCGTAAATCACCCGCGTTTCCTTGGCGGAATGCCAGGGATAGACATCCTTCCCCAGATATTTCTTCGCCAGGCTATCGATATGCGCGTCGGCGCCGTCGGTGGTCTCTTTCGTAACAGTGCCGCGGATCTGGATATACCGATACGCATTGTCTGGATCGACGATCGACAGTGCGACCCTGGAACCGGCCGACAAATTGCGCGCCTTGATCCGGCCTTTCGCCGTGTTGATGCGAACCACCCCGTCCGTGTAATCGAACCAAACGGGCGTTACCTGCGGCGAGCCATCAGGTTGCAGCGTGGCCACGTGCGCGAGCGGCTTCTTTTCCGTCAACAGATCGAGAAAGCCGGCGGGGATGTCGGTCATTGCGGTTATCCTGTTCAAGTGTTCAATGCTTATACGTTGGGACGACCCGCCCTTCCGGCAAGCGCCATTCCGGCGGATCGGGCCAGCGCCCGTTTGGCGACGGACGCCAGGAACCCGGCGGCAGCGGGCAGGATTGCGTCGTTGAAGTCGTAGCCGGCATTATGCAGGTCCCGGCCTGCGTCGGACGATCCGTTGCCGATCCAGACGAAGGCGCCGGGCCGGTGTTCCAGATACCAGGCAAAGTCCTCGCCGGTCATCGCCGGGGTCATGTCGCGGCGGAGCGCCAGACCGGCGGTCAGCGCGGCCTCGGCCGCCAGGTCGCGTTCCGTCGCTGTGTTGACCGTCACCGGGTTGCCGCGCGGCATGTTCACATCGATCGTCACATCGAACGTGCTGGCGATACCCTGAGCGATCCGATGGATCGCCGTTTCCATCCCGTCGCGCACGTCCAGACGCAGAAAGCGCATGGTGCCGCGCATCGTCGCCTCATGCGGGATCTGGTTGGCCGCCGTCCCGGCTTGCATGATCGCCATGGAGATCACCGCGCTATCCATCGGATCGACCGATCGCGATACGATGGATTGTAGCGCGAGCAGCAGGTGAGCGGCGGCGATCATGGGGTCGCGCGTCAGATGCGGCAGCGCGGCATGGCCACCCTGGCCGGTAATCGTGAAGGTCACGCGGTTGCCGCCGGCCATAACCGGTCCGTCGTGAACGGCGACGGTGCCGGCGTCCAGTCCCGGCCAGTTGTGATAACCGAAGATGCGTTCCATCGGAAAGCGGCCGAACAAGCCGTCGGCGATCATGCTTTTGGCGCCGCCGCCGCCTTCTTCGGCCGGCTGGAAAACCAACTGCACGGTGCCGGACCAGCTTTGGTCGGCGACCAGCAGGGCGGCGGCACCCAGCAGCGATACGGTATGCCCATCGTGGCCGCAGGCGTGCATGATGCCGGGTTTCGTGGACGCGTGGGGCACGCCGCTGGTTTCGTGAATCGGCAGCGCGTCCATGTCGGCGCGCAGGCCTACGGATCGATTGGATTGGCCGCGGCGGATGGTGGCGACGACTCCGTTGCCGCCGATGCCAGCCGCGAAGGCGATGCCAAGTTCGGTCAGGCGCGCCTGAACGAACGCGGCGGTCTGGGTTTCATGCAACGTCAGTTCGGGATTGGCGTGAAGGTGGCGTCGCCATCCGGTCAGCCTGTCGTGAAGGGTTCTGTCCATGCTGAATCCGTAGCCTATCGCACAGCGGACAGGAAGCATCGGCCTGTCGCCATCGCCTCATCCCGGCGACCCGAAGGGCAGGGGGCGGATGTCCGGCGTTCGCGCGACGCCCTATGATCCGGCCCGCACGATCCGCGATGCAGGCGGGCGGTACCGCACCCAAACCCCGGCTCGGTGCCCAGCGGTATCAGTCATACACGATATACGCCAAGCGCGGATCGTTGGTCGGCGTTCCCTCCAGACCGCCGTCTTCGCGACCCGGTTGCCATTGCAGCACCGACTCGATTTTCCGCGCCAGCGAGAAGTCCTTGTCGGTTATGCCGTTGGCCGAGTGGGTGCAAAGCCGCACCTCCACCGCCGCATAGGACAGCGCGATGTCGGGATGATGCCAGGCCGCCTCGGCAAGATGCCCGATCGCGTTGACCGCCATCATCGTGCCTTTCCAGCCCGAGGTGCGGTATGTCCGTTCGATCCGGCCATGGTCCAGGGTCCAGCGCGGCAGGTTGGCGGCCAGCCAGGCGACTGTTTCGGCATCGGTGTAGGTGGGTTCGGCGGATCGATCTGCCATCGGAGTCTTCCCTTGTCGCGACGAAGCCACCGGGTCCGGCGGTTGCTTACGCCGACGGTTGCTTACGATTGACCGGACGCCTCGGCCAGCAGCGGTACCACCGGCCGATCGATCGCCCGGACGGCCATGCGGGTGCGTTCGATCTCCACCCCCACCGTCCCCGAACCGGTGTCCAGTTTTTGCACCCGCACCACCACCCTGGCGACGCGCGGGTGGCCCAGTACCATCGCGGCGATCCGTTCGGCCAGGGTTTCCACCAGGGCGACATGCCCCGATCCGATCAGCAGCCGGATGCCATCGGTGATCAGATCATAGGAAAACACGTCGCGCATGTCTTCCGCCGAACGCCCGCCGCGCATCACGGATGCGGTGACGGCGAACCGCACGTTTTGCGGCGCATCGCGTTCCCGCGCATAGGCGCCGATGAACACGGGCAACACCAGATCGTCCACGAAGACAAGATCGACCGGTCCGTGGTCGGCAACGGCGGCGGGCGCGTAACCCCGGGGGGTCAGCAGCCGGTAATCCACGTCGCGGCGGCCGGGTTCGGGCGCATGGGGCGGTATCAGGCCGCGCACAGTCTGGACGCGCCCAGGATCGAGAGTCGCGGCGGGATCGCCCAATCCGCACAACGCACCGCGAAACCCCAGTATATCGGGCGCCAGCACCAGCAGCCGGGGGATGTCCGGTGTTTCCAGGGAACCGGCCAGCCCGGCGATCAATCCGCTGGCATGACACGCTTCGACAAAACCGAGCAGACGGGGCATGTCGAGGCAGTCCAGAAGACGTGCCGCGGTTTTGTTCCGGGTGTCGATCATGGCGCCCACGAAGCCGTTGCGCCGCAACAGCGGCAACAGCGCGAAATCGGGGGACGCATCGGCGAAGAACACCGCGATCGGCTTTATGCCCGCGGCGATCCCGGCCAGCGCGGCGATGCAGGCTTCGGCGTCGCCGTCCGCGACGATGCCAAGCCTGACGTAATCCGCGCCCGCCGCCGCGATCGCGCGCACGGCCGCCGCGACCGCGGCCGGCTGTATCCCTGGATTGCCCGCCGCCGCGCTGACGGGGCGGCGTTTGCCGATGGCGTTCACCGCGGCCCGGATCGCCCGTGGGGACAAGGCAGCCAGCGTGCCGCCGCCGGGGACGGTCAGATCGACGAGGTCGGCACCGCCCGCGATGGCGATCTCCGCTTCCTCCGGCGATCCGGCCGAGGCCAGCAGCCGGGTCATCGCGACATTCCTCTGGACACGGGTCCGCTGGGCACGGGTCCGCTGGGCACCCGTCCGGGGTTCGTACCTGACCGCCTGGGGTGTTCGCAAACAGCTGCCGCCAAACGCGGCGTCGTCATCGGCACGAGTAGCCTCCGTATGCTCAGGGTGGCTTGCGGCGCATTGCCGATTATACCACCTTGCGCGGCATGAAACGTCCAAATCGAAATGCGCGCAACGGTTTAAGCCGGCGCCACGCGGTCGCCCTGATTCTGGCCGCGCCGCTGCTTGTCCGGCGGGCCATGGCGGACACGCCGGCGATTCAAATCGGCTATATCCGATCGCTGGCGCGGCACCCGACGATTTCGCTGCTGGACCAGCCAACGCCCGATGCCGGTCTGGCCGGTGCGATGCTGGCGTTGGACGACACCAACACAACCGGGCGATTGGACGGTCAGACATTCGCCCTGGCGGACGTGCCGGTGCGCGGCGGGGCCGACCTGACAGCCGCCCTCGGCGGTCTGGCCGCGAAGGGAATCAGGCTGGCGATGACCGATCTGCCCGCCGGCGACGTACTCACGCTGGCGGACGCCGGCCGAGCGGATGGCATGACGATTTTCAACCTGGCCGCGCCCGATGATTCGCTGCGCCAGCAGGACTGCAGGTCCAATCTGATCGATGTGGCACCGTCGCGCGCCATGCTGGCCGATGCGGTCGGGCAGTACCTGGTCCTGAAGAAATGGACGCGCTGGTTTCTGGTGTACGGGTCGCATCCGGAGGACCGGCTGCTGGCGGATGCCTGGCGCCGCACCGCCAAACGCTTCGGCGCCAGGATCGTGGCGGAGAAAGTCAGCGAAGATACCGGCGGCTCGCGACAGACCGATTCAGGCGTGGTGCAAACCCAGCAGCAGATGCAGGTGCTGACGCAAGGCGTGCCCGAGTACGACGTTCTGGTGGCCGCCGACGAAAACGAGGTCTTCGCCGGCTATTTGCCATACCGCACCTGGGACCCGCGTCCGGTGGCAGGGTCTGCCGGGCTGGAACCGGTGACCTGGGATTCCAGCAGCGAATCCTGGGGCGGTACGCAACTGCAAAATCGCTTCGTCCGCCGGTTTCATCGCCGGTTGATGCCGCTCGACATGCAGGCATGGACCGGCGTCCGGATGATCGGCGAGGCCGCCAGCCGCACCGCCAGCAGCGATCCCGCCACGATCATGGCGTACATGAAAGGCCCGGATTTCGGGGTCGCCGCCTATAAGGGCCAGCGGCTGACGCTGCGCGACTGGGATGGGCAATTGCGCCAGCCCATCCTGCTGGCGGACGGCCGCACCGTCGTTTCGATTTCCCCCCAACCTGGGTTTCTGCATCAGGTGACCGAACTGGACACGCTGGGCATCGACCGTCCGGAGACGAAATGCACGCAACGATGAAGCGCATTCTAACAGCGGCCGCCGCCGCGATGCTGGCCGGCGGGCCCGCGCACGCCCTGACCGCGTACGTAACAAACGAACGCGACAATACCATCAGCGTCGTCGATCTGGACGCGGGCAAAACCGTGAAGACGATCGACGTCGGCCAGCGGCCGCGCGGCATCGTGCTGACGAAAGACGAAAAATTCATTCTGGTCTGCGCCAGCGACGACGACACGATCCAGATCATCGACCGGGCAACGCTGCAAATCGTCGGCGAACTGCCGTCCGGTCCCGATCCCGAAACATTCGCGCTGCACGATTCCGGTAACCCGCTGTATGTCTCGAACGAAAACGACAATATGGTCACCGTCATCGACCTGCCCACACGAACCGTCATCGCCCAGATCCCGACCGGCGTGGAACCCGAAGGTATGGCCGTCAGTCCCGACGGCAAAACCATCGTCAATACCTCGGAAACCACCAACATGGCGCACTTCATCGATTACGGGACGCGCGCCGTCGTGGCGAACGTGCTTGTCGATGCCCGCCCGCGCATCGCCGAATTCAAGCATGACGGGTCCGAACTATGGGTGTCGTCGGAACTTGGCGGCACCGTCAGCGTGATCGATCCGGTCCGGCACGTCGTAACGGGCAAGATTCATTTCGATATCCAGGGCCTGCGGGGGGAGGCGATTCAGCCGGTCGGAATCCGCTTTACCAAAAACGACTCAACCGCCTTCGTCGCGCTCGGTCCCGCCAACCGCGTCGCTGTCATCGATACCAAAACGCTGAAGGTGGAGAAATACCTGCTGGTCGGTCAGCGTGTCTGGCAAATGGCCTTCACGCCGGATGAAAAATACTTGATCGTTACGAACGGATTATCGAACGATATTTCGATGATCGATGTCGGCAGCCTGAAGGTGATCCGGTCGATCCAGGTCGGGCGGCTGCCCTGGGGCGTGGCGGTGGCGGCGCAATGACGGCCGCCGCGATACAAGCGTTGTCCGTCGCCGGGGTCAGCCACGCCTATGGCACCCGCAAGGCGCTGGACGATGTTTCGTTGACCGTCGGACAAGGCCGGTTCGCCGCGTTGCTGGGTCTGAACGGCGCCGGCAAAACCACATTGCTGTCGTTGATCACCCGGCTGTTCGATACGAAATCGGGCAGCATCGCCGTCCTCGGCCATCGGATCGACCGGGCACCCGGACAGGCCTTGCGACAACTGGGGGTGGTGTTCCAGGCACGCACGCTCGATCTCGATCTGTCCGTCCGCGACAACCTGCTGTTCCACGCCGCGCTGCATGGCATCGCCGGGCGCGCGGCCCGCGACCGCACCGCAGCCGTGCTGGCGGGTGTGGACCTGGCGGATCGCGCGCGCGACAAAGCCCGCAACCTGTCCGGTGGGCAGATGCGCCGCGTCGAAATCGCGCGGGCGCTGCTGCACCAGCCCAGGCTGCTGGTGCTGGACGAACCGACGGTCGGACTGGATGTCGCATCGAAACTGGCGATCGTGGCCCAGGTCCGGACCCTGGTGCGCGACCTTGGGGTGGCGGTGTTGTGGACAACGCACTTGCTGGATGAAATCGAGCCGTCCGACGATGTCGCGATCCTGCACCGGGGCCGTCTCATGGCCGCCGGACTGGTCTCGGATGTCGTCGCGCGCACTGGCACCGCCAGCCTGGGCAGTGCGTTCGCCGCACTGACCGGCGGCGCGCGGGACGTGGCGGCATGACCGGCCCCGCACGCGCCGAACCCCCGGCCGGATTCACCCTGGCGCAATACCTCATCTGCCTGCGCGGTATCACCTGGCGGGAAGCCCTGCGCTTCGTTCACCAGCGGGAGCGGTTCGTTTCGGCACTGGTCCGCCCGCTGGTGTGGCTGTTCATCTTCGCGGCCGGCTTCCGCCAGATTCTGGGCGTTTCCATCATTCCGCCCTACGAAACCTATGTCTTGTACGAAGTCTATGTCACGCCCGGCCTGATCGCGATGATCCAGTTGTTCAACGGCATGCAGTCGTCGCTGTCGATGGTCTATGACCGCGAAATGGGCAACATGCGCATGCTGCTGGTCAGCCCGTTTCCGCGATGGTTCCTGCTGGTCGCGAAGTTGCTCGCCAGCACGGCGGTTTCCATCCTTCAGGTCGCCGCGTTCCTTGTCGTCGCGGTTCTTTGGGGGGTCGAATTGCCACCATGGGCATTCGTCACCGTACTGCCGGCCCTGATCCTCTGCGGCCTCATGCTCGGATCGCTCGGCATGTTGCTGTCGTCGATGATCAAACAGCTCGAAAATTTCGCGGGCGTGATGAATTTCGTTATTTTCCCGATGTTTTTTGCATCGTCCGCGCTATATCCGCTGTGGCTGGTGCAGCAGTCCAGCCCGGTGGTTTACTTCATCTGCCGGCTCAACCCATTTACCTACGGGATCGAACTGATCCGGTTTTCGCTGTACGGCAGGTTCGATCCGCTGGCGCTGGCGGTGGTCGTCGCGGCGACGGCGGTGTTTATGACAGGGGCGATCGTCGCCTACGATCCGGCCAGGGGCCTGCTGGTGCGGCGGGGCGGAGGCCCAGGATAAACTCCGGTTTTTACACCCCCCCGTTGTCAGCCTGTTCCGCGTTGGCGGCCAGCACCAGGCGGGCAAGGGCGGCCAGCGACGTCATTCCGGTTTTCGACATGATGGACGCGCGGTGGTTTTCCACCGTCCGCTGACTCAGCCCCAGATCGGCGGCAATCGTTTTGCTGGAAAGCCCGGCAACCACCAGTTCCATCACCTGACGCTGACGCGCGGTCAGCCCGGCGAGCTGGCGCGCGGCTTCTTGCCGCCAGGCCGCCAGTTTACCGGCGTCCCGCGACTGTTCGATCGCCCGATCGACACAGGCTAGCAGTTCGGTGCGGCTGACCGGCTTTTCGATGAAGTCCGACGCCCCTGCTTTCATGGCCCGCACGGCGACCGCCACGTCGCTGGTTCCCGTTATCATGATGGCCGGCAAACGATGGCCGGCATCCTGCAGCCGCCGCAGCAAGGCGATGCCGTTCATGCCGGGGAGATAGGCATCGACGATCAGGCAGGCGTCGTGCTCGGGCTGGAAAGCCGCCAGAAACGCCTCGCACGTATCGAAATCCTGAACCAGCCGGCCTTCATCTTCCAGCACGGCCCGGATCGCGCCGCGAATGCCGTCATCGTCATCGACCACATAGATGGTGCCTGCGTCCGCCGCCGGCGGCGCGCGCGTGGCACCGGCCGCCGGCGCCGACGGCAGCAGGGCCTGGATCGTCCGTATCAGCACCGGCAGCTGCATCGGCTTGTCGATCTGCACAAAGCCGTGCGCCGCAACCGTGCTCGCGGTTTCGGCCGATATGTCGCCCGTCAGGATAATGGCGGGAACCGCGCGTTGCAGCACACCCCGCAGCAGGCCGATAGCCGCGACGCCGCTTACGCCGTTGGGCAGATTATAGTCCGCGACGATCAGATCGGGGCGCACCATCCCGCCCGCGACCAGTTCCTGCGCCCGTATGCTGTCATAGACCGCCGTGACGGTGTGACCTTCATCCCGCAGAAAGGTCGCCAACAGGTCTCGCACGTCGGGGTCATCCTCGATGACCAGAATTCTGCCCGTCTGACGCGCGGGTTCATCGGCACCAGGACTGGCGCCAGAATCGGATGGACCGGCGCCGGCATCCGATGCCAGCCGGGCCTCGACCGAAAAGACCGATCCCCGGTTCGGCCACGACCGCACGCGAACCGGATGACCAAGCAGACCGCTGAGCCGTCGTACGATGGACAGACCCAGGCCAAGGCCGAGGTTGCGTTCGCGGGCCGCATTGCCGAGTTGACGGTATTCCTCGAAGATCGACTACTGTTCGCTATCCGGGATGCCGATGCCGGTATCCCAGATTTCGATCCTCAGGGTGCTGCCATGCCGGCGGCAACCCATCAGAATCTTGCCGCGCGCCGTGTATTTCAGCGCGTTGGACAACAGGTTGCGGAGCATTTGTTCCAGCAGCCTGGGGTCGCTGACGATGGTCAGGCCGCTGTGGACAAGCCGCAGATCGACGCCCTTGGCTTGCGCGTGCAAATGGAATTCGCCGTGCAGCATGCGCAGCAGGCCATCGACGGGAACAGCGACCGGTTCGGCGGTGACCGTGCCGGATTCGATCTGATTGATGTCGAGCAGCGTATTCAGCATGCCCGACATCGCGACCAGGGTTTCGTCCAGGCGGGCGACCAGATTTTTGGCTTTTGGGCTATCGGCGGCCCTGGCCAGAAGTCCCTGCAGCAGCGTCATGGTTTGCAGCGGCTGGCGCAGATCGTGGCTCGCCGCCCCCAGGAAGCGCGTTTTGGCGGCGTTGGCCTGATCCGCCCGCTGCCGGGCGGCCAACAATTCGTCCGAAACGCGCCGACGTTCCGTGATGTTGGAAAAGGTGACGACAATGCCTTCCACGCCGTCTTCGCGGGTGCGGTAAGGCAGCACACGGCGGACATACCACGCGCCGCCCGTGGCTGCGATTTCGCGCTCCACCGGTTCCAGGGTCCGCAGCACCGCAATGGCATCGTCCAGCAGAGCGGAATCGGCGTTCAGCGTGTTCAGATCCGACAGTGGGCGTCCGATGTCGTCGGGCAGGATGCCGAACAGAACTTTCGTGGCGGGGGTGAAGAAGCGGATATTCATATCCCGGTCGAGAAACAGGGTCGCGACATCGGTGCTGTCCAGCACGTTTCGCAGATCGTTGGCGACGGTACGCTGGCGTTCCAGGGTTTCCTGCAACTGGCTGTTCAGCGCGGTCAGTTCCTCATTCAGCGACTGGAGCTCTTCTTTCGATGTCAGCAGCTCCTCATTGGTGGACTGGAATTCTTCCTGTACCGACAGGGCTTCCTCAATGATGGCCTTCTGTTCCTCGCCCGATAGTTCCAGATCGTGGATCGCGCCCTGAAGTTCGGTGTGGGTGGCCTGGAGTTGCTGTTCCAGGTCGATGACCCTTGGTGTGTCGCGGCTACGGTTCGGTTTGTCGCGTGCGAGTGCTGGCTTCGCATCGTCCACGAAGCAGATCAGGAAAAGGTCTTCGCCATCGCCGCGGCATGGGTGCACGGCGATGCTGAATGTGCCGGGATCGCTGTCGCCGATCCGGCAGCCTTCGGCCACGACCCTGATTTTGTGTTCGCTGGCCTGCTGGATCGCGGTGCGCAGCTTGATGCGCAAAGATGGCCGCGCCATGGCGAGAATGTCGTTCGATGGGTGCCCGGGGACGACGCGCAGAAACCGGTCCGACGGACCGAGCGAGTAAACACATTCATGCTTGCGATCGATCAGCACGGCGGCGGGCGCGTAGAGTTCCATCACCATGCGCCGGCACAATTCGGCCAGAACGGTTTGGCGCGAGGGCGGTGCGATCCGATCGAGCCGGCCGGGCAGTCGCGCGAGATCGGCCGCCGCCCGGATAAAGCCGAATTCGCCGGGGCGGCTGCGGCCGACATGGCGGTAGATACGGTTGATTTTGGAGATGACCTCGAACCTGTCGTCCTCCGCGCCGACGGTTTCCGATGTTCCGAGCAGCAGGGTGCTGCCTTCGCCGAGGGCGAAATGAAACATTGCCACGAGTGTCGCCTGCGCTTCCGGGCGCAGGTAGATCATCAGATTCCGGCACGATATCAGGTCGAGACGGGAGAACGGCGGATCGCCCAGGATATCGTGAACGGTGAAGACGATGCAGGCCCGCAATTCGGGAGAAATCCGGTAGGTATTGTCTTCCTTGGAGAAGAACCGGGCGATGCGCTCCGGCGAGACATCCGCTTCTATGGTGAGTGGATAAACCCCTTCCCGGGCGATTTCGATGGCGTCGGGGTCCACGTCGGACGCGAATATCTGGAGCTTTACGCTGAGTTTGGAGGCGGCTATTTCTTCGCGCACCAGCATGGCGATGGAATAGGCCTCTTCGCCGGTACTGCAGCCGGCGACCCAGATTCGTACGGTTTTGTCGGGTGCGTGCCGGCGTATCAGTCCGGGAACGATTTTTGCCGCCAGCATGGCGAACACCGGCGCATCGCGAAAGAAGCCGGTGACGTTGATGAGAAGATCTTTCGCCAGCAGCGTGAGTTCGGCTGGATCGTTGTGCAGGATTGTAACGTATTGGCCGGGGTTGTCGGGCCCTATCCCGGCCATCGCCATGCGCCGTTCGATCCGCCGCAGCAGCGTGCCGGGCTTATACAGCCTGAAATCGTGCGGCGTCCGGGTACGCAGCAGTTCGACCACTTCCGGCAACCAGTCGTGTCCGTCTTCCGGCGGCAGTATATCGCGGGGGTCCGGAACGGATGCGCCGGATGGGGCGGGCATGGTCAGCGCCTCGGGGATCGCGTCGGCGGGCAGCACGCGATCCACCCGGCCGGTGGCGATGGCGCTTTGCGGCATGCCGGCATACTCGGCTTCTTCCGGATCCTGGACGAACACGAGACCGCCCTTGTCCTTGACGGCCCACAGCCCCAGGCTGCCATCGGCCCCGGTGCCGGACAAGACCACGCAAATGGTGCGGGCGCCGTGGCCGGCGGCGAGGGAATGCAGCAGGAAGTCGAATGGCAGCCGGGCGCCATGACGTTCCCGCGGCGGCGACAGGTGCAGTGTCGTGCCGGTCACGGACAGATAGGTGCCGGGCGGAATGACATAGAAATGATTGCGCTCCACCGCCATTCCGTCGGCGGCCTGCACGACGGGGATCGGCGTGAAGGCGGACAAAAGGTCCACCATCATGCTGCGATGGTCTGGATCGAGGTGCTGCACCAGGATAAAGGCCATCGCGGTATCGGCGGGCAGTGCCCGCAGGAATTGCCGGCAGGCTTCCAAACCGCCCGCCGAGGCGCCGATCGCAACGATCTTGAAGTCGGTGTCATCCGATGGCGGCGCGGGCGCCAGCGATACGCTGGCACCGTCCGGCGACGCGGGTTTGGGTTTTTCCGGTTCGTTGTCTGGCATAGCGGTGGGATTCCCGAGCAATCCGGGCGCAACTGATTGCTGGTTAGCATAGGACGATGCACTTGCGTAAGCGAGTCTCGCGCGTCGCATTATTGTGCCGCTGTCGTGAACGTGTTGGCCAGTGTGCGATGGCGGCGCTGTCGCTGGATGGAGACGGGGAATGGCGACACGGAATGGCGACAGGGATCGCCAGGGCATAAATTTCATGAACGTGTCATGCGGTTTATGCCGGATCCGCGCGCTGCCTTCCCCGGCGCCGGGTCGGGCAGCAAGGCAATCGGGTGGAGGCGGTCGAATGGTTACCCGTTCGAAAATTGTGTCTCGGCGGCGGTTTTTGTCTCGTGTCATGGCCGGGCTTGTCCCGGCCACCCACGACTTCCTAGCGCCCGGATCGGTCAGACCATGACAGAAGGGGAACCAAGCCCGGCGACAGTTACCCAGTTCCCCCGTTCATCGCCGCGAGGCGGGTTGCGGCGCGAGGAACGGTCTGCCATAAATCCGGGAGGTTTCCGGTGGCGCACAATCTGGCGGTTCGGCGATTCTACCCCCCAGGTGTCGCGTCTCCATAGAAAGGGAGTCGCTTTTGCCTGACGGCGGATCGAGTTTTCCCAGTATTGTGCTGAACACGGCGCAGGCGCCGGATCGGCACAAATGAGCCATATTCCCAGCCTGCAAACCCTGGTGCTGAACGCGGACATGCAGCCGCTGAGTTGGGGGCCGCTGTCGGTCTGGTCCTGGCAGGACGCGCTGGTGGCGGTGTTGCAGGAACGGGTCAATCCCGTGATCAATTACGATGTGGAGGTGCATTCAAGCCGCCAGTCGTTCGCTATTCCGTCGGTGGTGGCGCTGAAACGGTTCCATAAGCGGCGGAAAGTGGCGTTTACGCGGTATCACGTATTCCTCCGCGACCGATTCAGTTGCCAGTATTGCGGCGACACGCTGACGGCCAAGGACCTGACGTTCGATCATATCGTGCCCCGCTCGAAAGGCGGGATCACCAGTTGGACCAATGTGGTGACATGCTGTCAGGCCGATAATCTGTTCAAGGGCAACCGGTCCCTGAAACAAAGCGGGCTGCGCCTGCGCTGCATGCCGGTGGAACCGACCCCGCACCAGATCGATGAGGCGGCGAAGTGGCATGTGATGCGCGAAAACCTGCACAGGACATGGCTGGATTTTCTGTACTGGGATGCGGCGCTGGAAGCATAGTGTTCGCCCGGCGTCCGCAACGGAGTCCGTCCGTTGCGGTATCGAAAATTACTTGTCCGGCACGAAATTCATTGCGATGCCGTTGATGCAGTAGCGCTGAAACGAAGGCGGCGGTCCATCGTCGAAAATATGGCCCAGATGACTGCCGCAGGTCGCGCAATGCACCTCCGTCCGGATCATGCCATGGCTGTGATCGATCGTCGTTTCCACGCTCCCCTCCACCGGATCGTTGAAGCTCGGCCAGCCCGTGCCGCTTTCGAATTTCAGCTTCGAGTCGAACAGCGGCGTATCGCATCCGGCGCAGGTAAACCGTCCGGGCCGCTTTTCCGCCAGCAACGCACAACTGCCGGGCGCTTCGGTCCCGTGCGATCGCATGACGTAATACTGTGCCGGCGTCAGCAGGCGGCGCCACTCGGCATCGCCCCGCGTTACAGGATAGGTCTTGGTGTTCATAAGGTTTCCTTGTCGCGACGTCGTTGGTCCAGGCCGCTCGCAGGCCCGGATCGCTTCATTCACCGGATCGCTTCATTCAAAGAACTGGCGCGCCGCGTTTATCGCCGGTTTCGGGCCGGACGTTAAGGGCAGCAGCGCTATTTGCCAATGCTGCCCTTAACGCCGATTTTCAGGCGTAGCCTGGGGCAATTCCGGATTGGCCCACCGCCTGTGCGGCCCAGGCGGCGATGGCCGTGGCGGCCGCGGGCAGCACCGTCGCCGGGCCGCCCAGAAACGCCTCCAGGCTGGCCAGCCGGGACAGCCGCACCGCGATCAGCAGCGCCGCACCGGAACACATCGCCTCCGCGATTTCCGCCCGCAACCCGCCGCCTTCCGCCTCGGCATACCCGAACCGGTTCACCACGATCAGGCCGAACCCAGCCCCGGCGGCGGCGCGCAACAGACAGGCACCCTGGGCCAACGCATCGGGGTCCAGAATACAATCCCTGGCCCCGGTTCCGCGGGGCTGGTCCAGCCGGATGCTCTGTCCGGTGGCGATATCGCCCAGCCAAAGACTGGGTCGTCCGTTCGCGTGGCGTGGGCCGGCGTGTTGCAGCAAGCCGCCGACCTGGATGCCGCCAGCCTGAATGGAGCGCACGGCCTCGGCCATGATCGTATCGACGGCCACGGTGGCGTCGTACAGCAGCACGCCGGTCCGAGCCGCCATGTCCAGTGCCGGTTCCGGCGGCGCGGGTTCGATCGTGGCCTGTTCTTCGACAAAGCCGCGGCCGATCGGCCCACCGCGTCCGGTCGCGCGCATTCTATGCGAACCGTGGCATGACGTCCGACGCCAGCAGTTCCAGCGTTTCCGCATCGTTCTTGAATGCACCCGCGATCAGCAACTGCACCCCGGCATCGCGATAGGCGCCGGCCACATCGGTCATCCGCGACACCGTGCCGGCAAAGCCGAGGAACGGGTCCGCCGCCCCCAGCCTCTCGCGTTTCGCCGCAAGCGCCGTTTCGTCGCGCGCCAGCAACAACCCGGTTAGCGCGGTGCGCTCGATCGCATCGTACGGCCGGCCGGCCGCGTCGCAATGGCCGCGCAGGATGGCGAATTTCCGCTTCGCCTCGGCTGGATCGCCAAACACGTTGCAGGCGTCGGCGAGTTCGGCGACCACGCGCAGCGTCAGTTGCTCACCGCCGCCGGCGATCATCACCGGAATCTTGCCCGCCGGTTTCGGCTCCAGTATCGCATTTTCGGCGCGGAAATACTTGCCGTGGAAGGTGGTGCGCTTGTCCGACCACATGGCCAGGATCAGCCGCACCGCTTCTTCCATTTGCCGGATGCGCACCGCCGGACGTTCCGGAAAATCCCAGCCATACTGGCGGTATTCCTCATCGAACCAGCCCGCGCCGATACCCAGCGTCAAACGGCCCCGGCTGATCAGATCGACCCCGGCGGCGATTTTCGCCAGGTGCGCCGGGTTGCGATAGGCGACCGACGACACCAGCGTGGCGAGGCGAATGCGTTGGGTCACCGCCGCCAGCGCCGACAGCGCGGTCCAGCTTTCGATGAACGGTTCGTCCGGTTCGCCCACCCGCGGGATCTGAATCAGGTGATCCATCACCGAAAACCAGGCGAAACCGTTATTTTCGGCCCATTGCGCCTTTTTCTTGAGGCCATCGAACGCATCGGCCGGATTCGGACCGAAGACGAACGACGGATTGTGAATGCCAAACTTCATCGTGCAAAACTCCTGTGCCAACGCACTGGTATTATCCGGTCGCCATCGCTTTACGCGGCGGTGTCTGCACCACCGGTTCCAGGTCCGCCGCGTTGAACGAAACGACGCGGCGTTCGTTACCGACCGGGCGGTACAGCGTATCCCGCTGGGCCGGTGTGCGGATCAGCGAACCGATCAGCCGTTCCATCTCGGCTGGCGCGAATTCCTGGCCGTGCTGGGTGCCGGCGGCCCGCGAGATGCTTTCGTTCATCAAGGTGCCGCCCATATCGTTGGCGCCCGCATTCAGGCACATCGCCGCTCCGTCCGGACCCATTTTCACCCAGGATGTCTGGATATTGGTAATCAACGGGTTCAGCACAAGGCGGGACACGGCGTGCATCAGGATCGCTTCCCGCAGCGTCGGGCCTTTCCGGGCCAGGCCGCGCAGGTACATCGGGGCTTCCATGTGGACGAATGGAAGCGGAACGAATTCGGTAAATCCGCCGGTTTCGGCTTGCAAATCGCGCAGCACCAGCAAATGCCGCGCCCAGTTCAGCGGCGTTTCGACGTGCCCATACATGATGGTCGCGGTGGTTCGCAGCCCCAGCGCATGCGCGGCGCGGGCGACATCGACCCATTGTTGGGTGTTTATCTTGTCGGGGCAGATGATGGCGCGGATTTCGTCGTCCAGGATTTCGGCGGCGGTTCCGGGCAGGGTGCTTAGCCCGGCGTCCTTCAGGCGTATCAGGAATTCGGTCAGCGTCAGGCCGAGCGTGGCGGCGCCCTGGGTGACTTCCAGCGGGGAGAAGGCGTGGATGTGCATGCCGGGGATCGCGGCTTTGATCGCCTTGCAGACGTTGATGTAGGTGTCGCCGGTATAATCCGGGTGGATGCCGCCTTGCAGGCAGACCTCGGTGGCGCCGCGGTCCCAGGCTTCTTTTGATCGGCGAACGATTTCGTCCAGTTCCAGGTCATAGGGCGTGCCGCGCAGTGCCTCATGCGTCTTGCCCTTTGAAAAGGCGCAGAACGTGCAACGATAATAGCAGATGTTGGTGTAATTGATGTTCCGGTTGACCACGTAACGAACCACGTTGCCGCTGACCGCTTTGCGCAGGTCGTCGGCGACCGCGACAACCCGTTCGTAGTCGGCGTCGCGCGCGGCGAACAGGCGGACGATCTCTGGCTCGTTTAGGCGTGTGCCGGCGGCGGCGCGGTCGATGATCCGTTCCAGGACCGGATCGGTCTTGGCCAGCAGGACGGCGCGCGGCCTGGGTGCGAAGGTCAGCCCCGGCGCCCAGTCGTCGTCGCGCGCCCAGCCTTCCGCGTCGGCCAGTTGCATCGCGCGGGTCGCGACCTTGGGGTGCAGCCAGCGCGCGGGTTGCGTCGCCCAGGCGGGATAGACGGGCAGGCGCGGCACCAGGATTTTGTCCATTTCCGCCGAACGCAGGCCCAGCGCCTCCAGTTCCGGCCAGGGGGCCTCCGGATTGACGTGATCCGGCGTCACCGGGGATACGCCGCCCCAGTCGTCGATGCCCGCGCCGATCAGCTTCTGGTAAACGCCGGGCGACAGGTTGGGCGGCGCCTGAACATGCACATCCGCCGGCAGGATCAACCGGGCGGCGGCGATCGTCCACAACAGGTCGGGCAGGTCCGGTTCATCGGCATTCGCCAGCTTCGTATCGGGTTTCGCCCGGAAGTTTTGCACGATCGCTTCCTGGATATGCCCGTAGCGTTCGTGAACATCGCGAATCGCCACCAGCGCGTCGATTCGTTCCCGCCGGGTTTCGCCGATGCCGATCAGGATACCGGTGGTGAACGGCACCCCCAGTTCCCCCGCCAGGCGCAGCGTCTCTAAGCGCACCGCCGGGTCTTTGTCGGGCGATCCGTAATGCACGCCGCCTTGTTGGCACAGACGCTCGCTGGTGGATTCCAGCATGATGCCCTGGCTGGCCGACACCTCGCGCAGGCTGGCGATTTCCGCGCCCGTCATGACGCCGGGATTGACGTGCGGCAACAGGGTCGTTTCCTTCAGCACCAGCGCGCACATGTCGCGCAAATAGCCGATGGTGGTTTCGTGCCCCAATGCCGCCAAGGCTTCGCGAGCCGCCCGGTATCGCAGTTCCGGCTTGTCGCCGAGTGTGAACAGGGCCTCGGTGCAGCCCGCGGCCTCGCCCGCTCGGGCGATGGCCAGGACCTCATCGGCGGATAAATACGCGGCGTGGCCGGGCTTCGGGCGTTCGGCGAAGGTGCAGTAGTGGCACACGTCGCGGCAGAGTTTGGTCAGCGGGATGAAGACTTTCCGGGAATAGGAGATAGTGCGCCCGAATGCGTCGTCGCGCTTGCGGGCCGCCTGTTCCATCAGGGCGGACAGCGGGGCGGATTCAAGCCAGGTGAGATCGGTCATGATCGGTTCCATAGATGCGGCTTTCAGGGCCGAACGACCGGGGGTGCGGCGATCGAGGCCCGAAGGCACGCAGGTTGCCTGATTTGGCTGCATGGTGTGCTATCGGGTTTCATAACGCAATCCAGGCAGGAGGAACGAATGCAGATAGGATGCAGTGCCCCGACCAGCGGCCCGTTGATCGAGCCGGACAGTCTGCTGCGCATCGCCACGGAAGCCGAGGCGCTGGGCTTCGACTACGTCACCGTCAGCGATCATGTGATGATCCCCAACAGCATCGCCTCGCGCTATCCGTATTCGGACTCGGGCGAATTTCCGTCCGGTGCCGCCGCGCCGCGGCTGGAGCAGTTGACGGCGGCCACCTTCATTGCGGCGGCGACCAAAACACTGCGGATCGTGACGTCGGTGATGGTGGTGCCGCATCGCCCGGCGGTTCTGACGGCGAAAATCCTGGCGACGATCGATTTTCTGTCGAAAGGACGGCTGACTCTGGGCATCGGCGCCGGGTGGTGCGAGGAGGAATTCGTCGCCATCGGTGCGCTGCCGTTCGCCGAACGCGGCGCGGTGACCGACGAATTCATGGCGGTCTGCCGCGAACTCTGGACCGCCGATGCGCCGGCATTCGACGGCAAATATGTCCGGTTCAAGGACGTGATGTTCCCGCCGAAACCGCCACAGGGCACAATCCCCATCTGGGTCGGCGGCGAAAGCGGCCCCGCCATGCGGCGCACCGCCGCCTACGGCGACGCATGGTATCCGATCGGCACCAATCCTCAGTTTCCGATGGACACGCTGACGCGGTTCAAGGCCGGGGCGGCGAAACTGCGGGTTCTGACCGAGAAGGCCGGCCGCGATCCGGCGGCGGTAGGGCTGGCCTATCGGGTGTCGTCCAACCCCGAGGCGCAGCCGAAAGGGACGGTCGATGGCGAGCGCAAGCTGTTCACCGGCGGCGCGGCCGATTATGCCGGCGATATCCGGGCGCTGCGGGACGTGGGCGTCACGGCGTTCGATTTTGGATTGTTCGGCGCGGACGCGGATGCCTCGGTTGGCAATCTGCGGCGGTTCCGCGACGACGTTATGGCAAAGGTGCGTTGAACATGAAGCTGGGACTCACGGTTGGGATGGGCGGGCCGCATCCGAAAATCGATATGACGATGATCCTGGAAGCCGAACGGATGGGGTTTTCCCAGGCCTGGACAGGGGAATCCTATAGCACCGATGCCGTGTCCCCGGCGGCATGGATCCTGGCGCGGACGACCACGATGAAAGCCGGAACCGGCATCATGCAAATGCCGGCGCGCACCCCGGCCTGCGCGGCGATGACGGTGCTGTCGTTGCAGGCCCTGTCGGGCAATCGTTTTATTTGCGGCATCGGACCGTCCGGGCCTCAGGTGATCGAAGGCTGGCACGGCGTGGCTTATGGCAAGCCGATGCAACGGACCCGGGAATATATTGCGATCATTAAACAGATACTGGCCCGCGAGAAGCCGTTGGAATTCCAGGGCGAGCAGTATTCCATCCCGTATAACGGGCCGGATGCGAGCGGGCTGGGGCGGCCGTTGCGCAGTATCGCACATGGCGACACGAACGTGCCGTTTTACACGGCGTCGATCACACCGGCCGGGTTGCGGATGTCGGGCGAAGTGGCGGATGGCAACCTGCCGATTTTCTTCTCGCCGGATGCGCCGGATGTGGTGACGGGGCCGACGCTGGAGGGCCGGAAGAAAGCAGGCAAGACAATGGATGGATTCGATACCGCTCCGTATGTGCGGGCGGTGATGGGCCCCGATGCGGCCGCCTGCCGCGACGCCATCCGCCCCGAACTGGCCCTGTATATCGGCGGCATGGGCGCCCGGAAGAAGAATTTTTACAACGATATGGTGTCCAAGATGGGGTTCGAGGGCCAGGCCCGCACGATCCAGGATTATTATCTGGACGGGAAGAAAAATGAGGCGGCGGCGGCGGTGCCGGATGCACTGATCGATGCCATTTCGTTGTGCGGTCCCGCCGATCGCATCAGGGGCCGGCTGGAGGCCTGGAAAGACGTGGCCAAGGCGGGACATGTCGGCACGATGGTGCTGAAAGGGTCCGGGCTTGATGTGTTGCGGGTGGTGGCGGAGGCGGTGCTGTAATCAGGACCCGCCCGCCATCTTCACACCCCGCCATTTTCATACACTGAATTCGATCGTCGCGCCGCCTGCTTCCGATGCCGGAACCAGGATGCTGGCGCCGATCCGGTCCCAGCCGCGGATGCCGCCCTCTTCCAGGGCGGTTTCCACCGCACCGAGGGACCGGGTGCGGATCGTCAGGGCCGCCATGTAATCCCGCCGGCCGCGGCTGTCGGGTGCGGCGCTGCCGAACATCTCCCACACCGCCGCCGGCGTCACCACGTCGAACCGCGACAGGCCGAGGATCAACGAGCAGCCGTCGTCGGCGGGACGAACCGAAGCAGCGCCGAACATGGCGGCGAACAACGCCCCCAGGGTATCCGGATTGTCCGCCGCGATAACCGCCCGGGCGATGCCGACGGCGCCGTTGGCGTGGTGCCGCCACTCGTCGCGCCAGACGATTTCGCGCGTCAGGTGCTGGCAGAAATAGAGCCGCCCCGCCGAAACGGCGTCAGCCCGCAGGCGGGTGGTGCGGAATACGGCGTCGCGGATCGCGCCGGCCGCTTCCACCGGCCGGGAAAACTGTTGCGGCGGATCGATCGGTATCCCGTTCTGGCGCAGTGCCTCATAGGTCGCGTCGGCGTCCTCGGTGCCGAACACAAGCCCGTTCAGGCCGGCCGGGGCGCCCATGATCTCCGGCCGGCCGGTATCGTTCGGTTTCACGGCGATCAGTTCCAGGTAGTCGGTGCCGAACATGGCCAGATGGTTGATGGACCCCAGCGTGTGATACCCGAGCGGCGTCAGGGTAAAGCCCAGGCGCCGGAAAATATCGGCGGTATCGCCGATCCGGTCGCGGGCATTCACGACAACGTGGTCCAGGGTCGGCACGGGAAACGGCAGTGTCATACGGGCGTATCCAATTCTGTCGGGTTCCATCGTCTGCCAGGATTGACAAACAGGGCAAGGATAATGCGGATGCGTGTCGCGAAGGTCTTGCTCGCCATTGTCCGCCGGAGCGATCATACAGGCGGATAAATCTTCAACGCCGCGAAGGATCCGGATCATGTCCGCCACCCAGGAACGTGTTCTGCTGCTGACCGGTGCCAGCCGTGGCATCGGCCATGCGACCGTCAAGCGGTTCAGCAGCGAGGGATGGCGGGTTCTGACGATCTCCCGCCAGGCGTTCGACCCGCGCTGCCCGTGGCCGGGCGGGGAGCGCAACCACATTCAACTCGATCTGGCGAACGTCGATACCGTGCGGGACGCGTTGCCAGAGATCAAGCGCATCGCCGGCGGACGGCTGGATGCGCTGATCAACAATGCCGCCGTGTCCCCCAAGCATGCCGATGGCAGCAAGATCACCAGCCTGGAAATGGCCTACAAGGACTGGCTGGCGATTTTCAACGTCAATTTCTTCTCCGCCATCCTGCTGGCGCAGGGATTGAGCGACTATCTGATCGAATCGAAGGGCAGCATCGTCAACATGACCTCGATCGTCGGATCGCGGGTGCATCCGTTCGCCAGCGCAGCCTATGCGACCTCCAAGGCCGGGCTGGCGGCGCTGACGCGGGAAATGGCCAACGACCTGGGGCGGCATGGCGTGCGGGTGAACGCGGTGTCGCCGGGGGAGATCGACACCGCGATCCTGTCGCCCGGCACGGAAGAAATCGTGCAGCGGGAAATTCCGATGCGGCGGCTGGGCAAGCCGAACGAGGTCGCGGATCTGTTATTCTTTTTGTGTTCCAATCAGGCGCTGTATATCACCGGATCGGAAGTTCACATTGATGGTGGCCAGCGGGTTTAGGCAACGCTGGCGAATAAGTGCGTCAGCCCGCCAGCAAAGTTGCCGTGCAAAACATTCAGCTTAGGGATTGCCCGACGCTGCCGCGCGAAGCGATTGTTGTCGGGCAATCGCTTAGCCGCTATCCATCGTTTGAGCGTCCAGGCCATGGCAACCCTGGCGAGCGTCCCCATATCGCCGTAAACCCTAGTCGCAGAGAGAGTGAATGAACGACGTTACAACGATCGGGCGCTTCGGCAGCGGGCGCGACGTGCGGCGCATCGAGGATGCGGGCCTGTTGGCGGGTGCCGGACATTACACCGACGATTTCTCGCTGCCGGGACAGACCTGCATGGTGTTCTTGCGGTCGCCGCACGCGCATGCCCGGATCGTCTCGATCGATGTTTCGGCGGCGGCGGCCATGCCGGGTGTGGTGGCGGTGCTGACCGGTGCCGATCTGGCCGCGGCAGGGATAAAGCCGTTGCCGCTGGCACCGATGTTCACCCGCCCCGACGGTTCGCCGGGGGCGTCGCCGCTGCGTCCGGCACTCGCACACGAAATCGTGCGCTTCGTGGGTGAGGGCGTAGTCGCGCTGGTCGCCGAGACCGCCGAACAGGCCAAGGACGCGCTGGAAGCGGTGGCGGTGGAGTATGACGAACTGCCGGTGGTGACCGAACTGGCACAGGCGACCGCAGCCGGCGCGCCGCTGGTATGGCCGGCCGCGACGGGCAACATCGCCGCGCAGATGAAGCACGGCGATGCGGCGGCGTCGGATGCCGCGTTCGCCTCGGCCGCGCATGTGGTTTCGCTCGATCTGGTCAATCAGCGCCTGTCCCCAGCCTCGATGGAACCGCGCTGCTGTCTGGCCGATTACGACGCGGCCACCGAACGCCTGACATTTCGCTTGTCCACCCAGATGCCGTCCGGGGCCCGCGATTCGCTGTGCGAGGCACTGAGTTTGCCGGCCGGGAGCGTGCGCGTCGTGGTCGGCGATGTCGGCGGCGGGTTCGGCATGAAGACCGGCATTTACCCCGAGGAGATCGTTGTCGCATACGCCGCCCGGCAGATCGGTCGGCCGGTCAAATGGGTACCCGCCCGGATCGAGGAATTTCTGTCGGCGACGCATGGCCGGGATGTGGAATCCCACGCCGAACTGGCGCTGGATGCGGCCGGTAAGGTTCTGGCCTACCGGGTGCGATCGCTCGCCAATGTCGGCGCCTATGGCAGCACCACCGGGATCATCATTCAGTTGCTGATCGGACCGTGGGTTTCGACCAGCATCTACGATATTCGCACCATCGATTTCGATTTTCAGGCGGTGCTGACCCATACCGCCCCCACCGCCGCGTATCGCGGGGCCGGACGGCCCGAGGCGATCTACATCATCGAACGCCTGTTCGACGCCGCGGCGCGCCAGCTTTCGCTGGACCCGGCGGAAATCCGCCGCCGCAACCTGATCCAGCCGGAGCAGATGCCCTACACCAATGCGATGGGGCAAGTGTACGACAGCGGGAAATTCGGCTCGATCCTGGAGCAGGCGCTGGCGCTTGGGAAGTGGGACGATTTCGCCGGCCGGGCGGCGCAATCGGCGACCCGCGGGATGCTGCGGGGGCGTGGCCTGGCGTCGTTCCTGGAATGGACCGGCGGCAATGTGTTCGAGGAACGGGTAACCGTGTCGGTTTCGGGCGACGGGGCCATTGAGGTCTATGCGTCAACCATGGGCATGGGGCAGGGGATCGCTACGTCCTATGCGCAGTTGGTTGTCGATGTGTTCGGGGTGGAACTCGATCGCGTTCGCATCGTCACCGGCGACACCGATTTGGGGGCCGGATTTGGCAGCGCCGGATCGCGGTCGCTGTTCACCGCCGGGTCGGCTGTTCATGTCGCGTCGGAAAAGGCCGTTGCGAACGGGCGCGATCTGGCGGCCGAGGTTCTGGAAGCGGCGGCGGCGGATATCGAATACGCGGAAGGCGAATTCCGCATCGCCGGCACCGATCGCGGGATCGGACTGTTCGACCTGGCCGCGCGGCAGCCGGATCGCCGGATTTATGTCGATATGTCCAGTTCGGTGAACGGCCCCACCTGGCCGAACGGAACGCACATCGCGGAAGTCGAGGTCGATCCGGATACCGGCGCGGTGGAGATCGTTTCTTACGTGTCGGCAAACGATGTCGGGCGGGTGGTCAATCCGATGATCGTGCGCGGGCAGTTGGATGGCGGTGCGGTGCAGGGAATCGGGCAGGCGCTGGGCGAACACATGATGTATGAACACGGTTCGGGCCAGCCGGTCACCGCGAGCATGATGGATTACTTCATCCCGCGCGCCAATATCATCGGCGAGTTCGTGCATATTCTCGATACGACCGTACCGTGCCTGACCAATCCCCTGGGTGTGAAAGGCGTGGGCGAACTCGGGACGATCGGTGCCACCCCGGCCGTCGTCAACGCCGTCGCCGATGCCCTCGCTCGGGCTGGTCACGCCGGTGAGGCCGACCGCATCCAGATGCCGCTGACCCCGGCCGTGGTTTGGGCGGCCCTTCGATAGGGCATCGTCCCGGTCCTGACTGGCCGCGTTGTGCGCCGGTCAGGACCGGATCTATTGCGGGATCGCGCGGATCGCGGCGCTGGGTGTGCCGATTGAAAAGGCTCACGTATCGTGCGCCCGACGGGCCTTGTTTAGACCCCCCCTAAGCGCGCTCGGATGTCAGCGGCAGGACTTATCGAGGCCCGTTATGTCTGGCCGCCCGTGGGCGAAAGCGCAGTGCGGCCATGCCGGCAAGGCCGGATGCAAGGATGGCGATCGCCGCCGGTTCTGGTACCGTATCGAACGCGGCGGTGGCGATAATCGCTTGCCCGGTGGCCGTGGGATGAAGCTGGTCCCAGAACAAATAACTATTCGGCGTGGCGCACACAGTTCCACCAACGCCGGTATAAGGACCAGTATAGCATGGATTGATAACGTTCTTCAGGCCGTAGGCCGCCGGGGTGGCGATCGCGCTATCCAGCAGGCTGAACGTATCCAGATACGACAAGGCGATGCCGGGCGTCGATGCCAGCGCCGCCAGATCGGCCACCAACGCGGCGTCGTAAGCCTGTGAAAGTGCCGTTCCCGCCGCGGAAGCGGCGAGGCTCACCGAGGTGAGCGTGGGTGTTTTCCCAAGGTTGGTGACCAGCGGCACCAGGAAATCCTTCGCCCCGGCGGCGGCAAGACTTTTAATCGCGGTTGCCTCGGCCTGCGCTGCACCTTGCGCGTCAATTACCGCGGCCGTGCCCGTCACGCCGCCCGTGATAATGTTGAAAATATCGTTCGATCCGATCCAGATCGAGTACAGTGCGGACGACGGCGCCACCGAACCGTGAGCGGCCAGAAACCCACCGACCTGCTGCGATACGGTTGGAATCGACGAACCCGAGGTCGTGGTTCCCGCATAGCCGGTTGTCGCACCCCCGAACGCATAATCGGTGCCGCCGAGAAGCGAGGCCGATAACGCACCAAGGCCGAGGCTGTGGGACAGATCCTGCGCCCAGACCGGTCCATTAGAAAACTGTCCGTTGGCATAAGGCGCCCCCGGCTCCAAGCCGTGCGTCGCGGCATAGATGTTACCGACATCGGACAAGCTGTCTCCGAAGACATACAGTGTTGAGTATGCATGCGCGGCGACAGGCGGAAGACCGAACCACAACGCGCTGGCGGCAACCGCGAGCGAACGAATACGCCTCATTTGCATTAACCCCACCGAATTTTGAGATACGTTAGGCTACAAAAAGTCCGGGCGTCAACGCCCGATTACATGCATCCAGCCGCGGCCTGCGCCCGCCACCGAAGCGCCGGCACGCGGTGGCCTATCGATCGTCCGCCGGTTCGGGCTGAAAGGTCATCGCCACGCCGTTCATGCAATAGCGCAACCCCGTGGGGCGCGGGCCGTCCGGAAAGACATGGCCCAGATGCCCGCCGCACCCCGCGCAATGCACCTCGGTTCGCGTCATGAACAGGCTGCGATCCGCCGCCGTTCCAATCCCCCCATCCAAGGGCGCACTGAAGCTCGGCCAGCCGGTACCGCTCTCGAACTTCGTACCGGATGCAAAAAGCGCCCGATCGCAGCCGGCGCATCGGTAGGTCCCGTGCCGCTTTTCGGTGTTCAGCGGGCTGGTGTTCGGCCGTTCGGTGCCATGCTGGCGCAAAACCTGAAACCGAGCTGAATCCAGACGCCGGCGCCATTCGTCTTCGCCCAGGCTAACGGGAAAGGATTCCGGTGCGCTATCGTTTCCGCCGAACAGGCGTTTCATGGGCGTGCCCCGCATTTATAGTGTCATGCGGTCCCTTAGCGCAGACGGGCAGCGTGCGAAACCGGCCGCGGCCAACGGGCGCGTTTCAGGTTCGCCCCCCGTCGCGGCGAACCATCCCCGCTTATTTCAGCCGGTACTCCAGGGTTGGCCGGGTCATGCCAAGGTGCCGCGCGGCCCGCGCGACATTGCCCCCGCACGCCAGTAGCGCCGTTTGGCACACTGTGCGTTCGATGTCCGCGAGCGAACCCGTCCGGGCTGGGTCCGGCATTACGAAGGCATGTCCTGGGCCATTCGCCGGCCACCGGAGCAGACTCCAGCGCGATACCGCAACCCGTTGGCATGGCGGTTGTCAACGATCGCCGACGGATTGGCACAATGTTTGCTTGTCATGGATAAACCGCCGTGCGAATTCACAAGCGCGACTAAGGCAACGCTGGCAAATAAGTGCGTCAGCACGCCAGCAAAGTTGCCGTGCAAAACATAAGCTTAGGGCATGCCCGACACTGCAATCCGAAGCGATAATTGTTGGGCATGGCCTAAGGAACAACGCCTCGATGCCGGCCACGCGACAGCTTTTTGGAACCGCCGCCCTTGGCCGGTTTGCCGGCCGCTTCGGTAAATGAGATAAGTAAAAGCGGTATCGTCCGATCGCCTGCCGCCAACATAACCAAACCTGGAGGAAGACATGTCTGAAAGCCAATCGACCGCGCCGGGACCCGTCACGCCGACCGGCCTGAACCACTTAGTGCTGAATGTGCGCGACCTTGAGGAATCCCACCGGTTCTGGACCGAGATGCTAGGGTTCAAGCAGGTCGGCGAATTGAAAGTAACACCGCAACGTCCGAACCCGGCGAAAATGCGCTTCTACAGCGGCGATCACGACGGCAACATGAACCATCACGACGTGGCGCTGGTCGAAAACCGCGCCTTGCCGGCGCCGCCGGCGGAATGGACGATGAACGATATGCCGATGGCGATCGCCCATATCGCTATTACCCTGCCGGATCGTGATTCGTGGTTGCGCCAGCTTGAGTATCTGCAAAGCCGCAACGTGAAATTCAACCGTCGCGTCGAACACGGCATGACCCATAGCCTGTACATCAACGATCCGAACGGTTACGGCATCGAGCTGCTGTACGAACTGCCGCGCGAAGTCTGGGAAGGCGATATCGACGCCGCGCTGAATTTCGCAGTCGCGGTGCCGACCGAAGGTGCCGGCGCCCTGTCTGATCGTGTCGAAGACGTGCCGGTTTTCGGGGCCAGCGAAACCGCCGCGGCACAGGGATAGCGACATGACAAAGCGCCAAAGCATCAACGGGCCCATCGCCCGGCATGAAAACCCGATTCCCAACGCCAGCCGGGTGGGCAACATCGTCATGTCCAGCGTGATCGGGGGAACCAACCCCGGCACACGCGACCTGCCGCCAACGCTGGAACAGCAGACCGCCAACGTCTTCGCGGCGATCCGCGGCGATATCGAGGCAGCGGGCGGATCTGTGGATGACATCGTCAAGGTCACCTTCTGGGTCAAGGATCCGGTGACCCAGCGTGCCGCGATCAACACCGAATGGGTCAGAATGTTCCCCGACCCCGCCGCGTTGCCCGCTCGGCATACCCTGACACTGCCGCCCGCCAGCAAGGCGCTGATCCAGGCCGACTTCACCGCCGTTCTGTCCTGACAGGCACCGCACCATGCTCGATTCCGCCACCATCGATACGATCGCCCGCGCCTATCACCAGGCCGAACAAACGCGGGAGCGGATCCGTCCGCCCACCGCGCAATACCCTGGATTTACCATCGAAGACGCCTATGCGGTGCAGCGCCGCTGGATCGAGATCAAAGTGGCCGGGGGCAACCGGATCAAAGGCCACAAAATCGGCCTGACATCGCGCGCGATGCAGCGTCAGGCGAACATTACAGAACCCGACTACGGCACTTTGATGGAGGACATGTTCTACGGCGATGGCGCGGAAATCCCAGTGTCGCGCTTCATCCAGCCCAGGCTGGAATGCGAGATCGGATTCGTTATCGGACGCCGCCTGACAGGGCCGGACTGCACCATCTTCGACGTGCTCAACGCCACCGATTACGTCGTGCCGGCGCTGGAAATCGTGGACGGACGCGCGCACCGGATCGATCCGGAGACCGATAAGCCGCGCAACGTGCTCGACAGCATCGCCGACAACGCCGCCAACGCCGCGCTGATCGTCGGCGGACGCCCGATGCGCCCGATGGACCTGGACCTGCGCTGGGTGGCCGCATTGTGCTATCGTAACAACGTGATCGAGGAGTCCGGCGTGGCGGCGGCGGTGCTCAATCACCCAGCCAACAGCGTTGCCTGGCTAGCGAACAAACTCGCCCCGTTCGGCATTGCGCTGGAACCAGGACAGTTCGTCCTCGGCGGATCGTTCACCAGCGTGGTGGAGGCTCGGGCGGGCGATACTTTCCATGTCGATTACGGTTCGTTCGGATCGGTGTCCGCCCGCTTCGTCTGAACGCCGGCCACCCGGAGACGCACATACTATGGATGGAACGACGATGAAGTTCGGTGTCGGCCAGCCGGTTCGCCGCTTCGAGGATAGCCGGCTGCTGACCGGGCGAGGCCGTTACCAGGACGATATTACCCTGCCCCGCCAGGCCTATACGGTGTTCGTGCGGTCCCCGCATGCGCACGCCCGGATCGTTGGGATCGACGTCGGAGCCGCCCGTGCCGCGCCGGGCGTATTGGCGGTGTACACCGGCGCCGATTACAACGCCGATGGCCTCGGCATGCCGAAAGCCGCGATGCCGCGCAAAAAATCGGACGGTTCGCCGATGTTCGCCCCGCAGCGCCCGGCCCTGGTAACAGACCGGGCCCGCTATGTCGGCGATCCGGTCGCCATGGTCGTCGCCGAAACGATCGACCTGGCCAAGGACGCCGCCGAACTGGTTGCGGTGGAGTACGAACCGCTGCCGTCGGTGACATCGCTGGCCGACGCCGCCGAACCCGGCGCGCCGCGCGTCTGGGACGAAAACTCCGATAACATTTCGCACACGTTCGAACGCGGCGACCGCGCCGCCACCGACGCCGCGTTCGCCCGAGCGGCGCATGTCGTACGGCGCAGGTATGTCATCACCCGCGTGCATGCCCAATACATGGAACCGCGCGGCGCCATCGGCGTGTACGATAAATTCGAGGAACGGTACACCCTGCACGCGGATGTCAATTATCCGCACCGGGTCCGTAACATGCTGGCCAACTCGATCTTCCGGGTACCGGAAAGCCGGGTGCGGGTCATCTGCAACGATGTCGGCGGCGGCTTCGGCGCCAAGGGCTGGCAATACGTCGATCACCGGCTGACGTTATGGGCCGCGCGCAAGCTGGACCGCCCGGTCAAGTGGAAATGCGAGCGTTCCGAAGTTATCATGGCCGACGAACATGGCCGCGACAATATTGGCGAGATCGAACTCGCGCTGGACAGTAACGGCAAATTCCTGGGCCTGCGGCTGCGCATGCTGGCCAGCATCGGCGCCTATATCGCGTCCGACCGGCAGCTTCTGACGCCGTTCGGCATGATTGGCACCCTGTCCGGGGTGTACGATATACCGGCGGCGCATGTAACGATCGATGCCGTGCTGTCGAACACCAATCCAACCGCCCCCTATCGCGGCGCCGGCCGACCGGAAGCGATCTATCTGATGGAACGGATACTGGAGGCCGCGGCGCGGGAACTGGGCATCGATCCGATCGAATTGCGACGCCGTAACATTATTCAACCGGGTGCCATGCCGTACAAGGCCCCGCTTGGCCCGGTTTACGATTGCGGGGAATTCGCCCGGAATATGGATATGGCGCTGGATATCTCCGATTATGCCGGCTTTGCCGCGCGCCAGACGGAATCGCGCAAGGCGGGCAAGCTGCGCGGCATCGCGCTGGCCAATGCGATCGAACAGGCGGCCGGACCGGTTCCGGAATATGCCGAAATACGGTTTCAGCCCAGCGGCAGTGCGCTATTGATGCTGGGCACGAAGACGCATGGGCAGGGGCACGAGACCGCGTTCAAGCAAATTCTGTTTGAGAAGACCGGGATGGATCCGGCCGATGTCCGCTTTATCGACGGCGACACCGACCGGGTTGCGTTCGGCATGGGATCCAACGGATCGCGGTCGATGGTGGCCGGCGGTTCCGCGCTGGCGATGGCGGCGGACAAAATCATCGAAAAAGGCAAGAAAATCGCGGCGCATCTTATGGAAGCCGCAGCCGGCGATATCGTGTTCGCGGACGCCAAATTTACCGTTACGGGAACCGATCGGAGCGTGACCCTGAAGCAGGTCGCCATCGCCGCGTTCCTGCCGGCTCGTTTACCGAAAGGCATGGAACCGGGTCTGATCGAAAGCGCGATGTACGCCCCGGAGCAGCCGACCTATCCCAACGGTTGCCATGTCTGCGAGGTGGAGGTCGATCCGGAAACCGGCACGGTCGATCTGATGAAATACCTGGTGGTCGATGACGTGGGCACGGTGATCAACCCGCTGACGCTGGCGGGCCAGATTCATGGTGGCATCGCACAGGGGATTGGCCAGATCCTAATGGAACAGGTGGTGTATGAAAAGGACTCCGGCCAGTTGATGTCGGCGAGTTTCATGGACTACGCGATGCCGCGCGCCGATACGATGTGCAACGTCGCGATCCGCGGCAACCCCGTTCCAACCGCAACGAATCTGCTGGGCGCGAAGGGCGCGGGCGAAGCCGGATGCGTCGGCGCGCTGCCCGCCGCGATGATCGCCATCATGAATGCGCTGGCCCCGCTGGGCGTCCGCGAACTCGACATGCCGGCCACCGGCGAGCGCGTCTGGCAAGCTATCCAGGCAGCACGGCGAACAACCGCTTAAAGATCGTAACAATAAAACGACAGGGGAAATTGCCATGACAGGACTGCTTCCGGCCACCAGGGAAGGCTTACTGAAGGTCGCGACATCGACGCTGACCGGTGCGTTGTACAAGCGCGGACTGCGCAACATGTTTCTACAGGATGTGTCGCCGCTGCGTGTGGACCAGCCGCGCATGGTCGGGCTGGCCTACACGATGCGGTTCATTCCGTTCCGGGAGGACGAAAACGGACCCAAGGGCACACGGCGGTCCGTGCAGGTGCAGGCAATGGAAGGATGCCCGCCGGGCCATGTGCTGATGATCGATTCGCGTGGCGATGCGCGCGCCGCCTCGGCCGGCGATCTGTATATCGGCCGGCTGGCCGCGCGCGGGTGTGCGGGTATTGTAACGGATGGCGGACTGCGCGATTCGGAAGGTATTCTGAAGACCGGCCTACCCGCCTATCAGCGCCGTCCGACCTCGCCGCCCAGCCCGATCGTGCATTACCCGATCGACCTGAATTTGCCGATCGGGTGCGGCGGTGTCGCCGTCTATCCGGGCGATGTCATTGTCGGCGACTGCGACGGCGTGGTGGTGATCCCGGCGTCCATGGCCGACGAAATCGCCGAAGAGGCAGTTGCCACCACACTCTACGATACCTTCGCCGAAGAGGAAGTGGCACGCGGACGATCGCTGACCGGACTGTTTCCAGTGGTGGGGGAGGAGGCGAAACGGGACTTCGAGGCGTGGAAGAAAGCACGCGGATAGCGCGCGGTCCGGTGCCGGCGGATCGGCTTCGCGGCTTGCCGTTGGGGGCAGGCGAGGCGACCCGTCGCGATAATCGCCAAACAAGCCCGAAGGGCCGGGCATGCCGCACGAAATGCGGGTCTGCCCGGTTGACCTTACCTGTCCCTGGCGATCACGCCCGATCCGGCGGAATCGTCAGTTTGAAAAACCGGGCCGCGTTCAGCCCAAGAATTTTCGCCCGCTGCGGTTCGGTCAGGCCTGGCATGGTACGCTCGATCGCTTCCGCCGAATGCGGCCATGTCCCTTCGTGATGAGGATAATCGTTCGCCCAGGCGAAATTATCCATCAAGCCGAACGGTTCAGCCAATGCCAGGCCAACCGGATCCTCCTGGAACGTCGCCAACCCGTGCGCCTTGTAATAATCGCTTGGCAGCCCCTGCAATTTCGGACGAACCCACATGTGATGCTTGCGATAGGCCTCGTCCATCGCGGTCAACAGCCACGGCACCCAGCCGATACCTGCTTCGATCGTGGCGAAGCGCAGCCCCTTGAACCGTTCCAGCACGCCAGACGCGCACAGATTGGCGACCGGTTCGATCGTCGGTGCCAGCGAGTGCGTCACGTAGTTGACCACCGCACCGCCGTTCCCGCGTGAGGCCCGCGGATCGCGTCCGGTGGATACGTGGAATGTCATCGGCAGACCGGTTTCCTCGATCAGTCGCCACATCGGATCGAAATGCGGCAGATTATAGTTGACATGATCCACGTCATGCCCGCCCCAGATGGGCTTGCACGGCAGCGACAACGCCCGGAACCCCATTTTCGCGACGCGCTCGATCTCGTGGAGGGAGCCTTCCAAATCGCCCGTGGCGATCGATGCGACCGGCAGCATGGCATCCGGATGGGGACCGAACTGTTCCCACGCCCAGTCGTTCCACACGCGGCATTGCGCATTGGCGAACACCGGGTCCGGCGTCGCCCACATCGCCAGGCCCTTGTTCGGGAAGATAACCTCGACATCGACCCCGTCGGCTCGGTTGTCGCGAATGCGGTCCTGCACATCGGCACCGGCCTTGGACCGCACCCAGTCCTCGCCCTCGAAGCTCATGACCCTGACCCGGTCGGGGCGGTAGCCCTCGCAGTAGCGCCATTGCACGCCGTCGTCGTCGGTGATGATGCGTGGTACGCGTTCCTTGTATTTCGGGTCGATCCGGGTTTCCCACAGGTCGGGCGGTTCGTTGGCGTGACTGTCGGTGGAGACCATGAAATATTTCTTCGGATCGCCGGCACGAGCCGTACGAGTCCATCCGGAGTGGCCTGGTGTATCCAGTCGCCACAGGTTCGGTGCATTGATCGGCATTTCGTTCATCGCCTGACTCCCTTGGTGCGTTTCTTCCGGCGAACACCGGATCACGATATGACCGTCAGCGCAAATAACTGGCCGGACGGACGCCGAACCAAGGCCGCGGCGGCGCGGTCCTGAGTCGCCACGCGGCGCGCGCAATGCGATATGATTGACAAGACGAAACATTCATCTCTGCCCGTCGCTACGCCAGTTCGTAGTACCCGGCTTGGTTTTTTACCCGACTGGTCGCGCCGGGTAGCGTGGGTCCGGATAGTCGATCAGGCGAACAAGCTCGGGCACCGCGTCTCGTTCCGGGGTCAGGTCCAGCACCGCGCAACTCAGTTGCCGCCCGTTGCGGCTGTCGCGCGCGTCCCCCGCCGAACCTGGGTTGATGACCAGCACGGGGCCAATGCGCTTCACCACCTGACAATGGGTATGCCCATATAAGACGATATCGGCGTCCGCCTCGGCGAAACGATCCAGCTTCGCGCTGTGCGGATGCACATAGTCGCCACGCGGTTCCCACGGCGTCGAATGGATCAGCAACAGCCGCTTGCCGGCCAGTTCGACGTACCTGCGGGGCGGCTGTTCCGCGAGAAACCGCAACAACTCCGGATCTGTTCCAGGCCTTGCGCGCGCGCGTTCGCCGGCCGCGGACAGATAGACTTCCTCATGGTTGCCCTGAACGATGTGCGCGCCGCGTTCGCGCAGCCGGGCAACGACCTCGTTGGAAAACTGATACTCGAAAATACTGTCGCCAAGGCAAAGCAGCTCATCGATGTCGCCCATCGCCGCCAGCGCCAGGTCCAGGCCCTGGAGGTTGCAATGAATATCCGAAACAATTCCAACTCTCAACAGCCCGTTTCCTTACGTTTTGGTTTTGCAATATAGAACCCGCGCCGCCGGGTGCCGGACCGGGCAGCGGTCTCCATACCGGCGCCAGGCGCTTGGCCGTCCGGTGTACATCCCCTAATCTGACCCCACCGAGGGGGACTCCATGCGCATCGAGATTATCTGCACCGGCGACGAGGTGCTGACCGGCAAGATTACCAACACGAATTTTTCCTACATGGCGCAAAAGCTGGAGGATGCCGGGCTGTCTGTCCACTGGGGCACCACGGTCGGCGATGACCGCGAGTCCCTGCTGGAGGCCTTCCGGCTGGCGTCCGTCCGCGCCGATGCGGTGATCGTCAACGGTGGCCTCGGACCGACCGTGGACGATTTATCGCAGGAAATCGCCGCCCATGCGGCCGGGGTGGAGCTGGTTCTGCACCAGGCCTGGCTGGAGAAGATGGAAAGCTTCTTCACCCGCCGCATGCGGACGATGCCGCCGAACAACGTCAAGCAGGCGATGCTGCCGGCGACGGCGGAGATGATCGACAACCCGATCGGCACCGCCTGCGGCTTCGCGATGGACATCGGCAAGGCGCGCTTTTTCTTCACCCCCGGCGTGCCGCGGGAATTGCGGCGGATGCTGGAAGAACAGGTGATACCGCGCATCCTGGCCCGCGCCGGTGCGCCCGCGTCGATCCACCTCAAGCGGTTCCATTCTTATGGCCTGGGCGAATCGCATGTCGATCAGTTGCTGGCGGGGGTGGAGGCGCTGGACCCGGATGGCGGCGTCAAGCTGGGGTTCCGGGCGCATTATCCGCAGTTGGAAACCAAGCTGACGGTGCGCGGAACCGATATGGACGATGTGCATCGCAAGCTGGCCCCGGTTGTCGCCGAGGTGAAGGCGCGCCTGGGCAATTTCATCATGGCCGAAGACGACCAGACGCTGGAAGGCGTCGTGCTGGCCGCGCTGGCCGCTGAATCCGCGACATTGACCGTGGTGGAAACCTTCACCGGCGGCCAAATCGCCGCCCGCATCGCGCATCTTCCCGGCGCCGAGACCGTGTTCCGGCACGGTTCGGTGTCGCGCCACCTGGACCGGCTGTTCGGCGTGGCGTTGCCACCCGGACTGGGCGAGGACACCACGGAGGCGGTTGCGCGAGCCGCTCGGGAGCAGACCGGCGCGAGCCATGCGCTGGCGGTGCTGATCGAACTGGACGAAGGCGCCGATCGCATGGACCTGGGCGGAACGATCTGGATCGGCATCGCGACGGCGAACCGCATGGACGTCCGGCGGTCCCGCATTCTGGCCGGGCGGGAGTGGATCCGGCTGGGCGCGGTGGAACTCGCGCTGGATTGCCTGCGCCGGTTCCTGCAAGGACTTCCGGTGACGGAGCGCATCGATTTCGAGAAGACCTGACGGATCGACAGCGATGTTTCCACGCCGGGAAATCGACTCGTCGTATGCCTGGTTCCGCCTCGCGGTTTCGGTGCTGCTGTCGGCCATCGGCGGGGTGGGTATGTGGTCCGTGGTGGTGGCGCTGCCCGCCGTTCAGGCGGAATTCGGATCGGCCCGGGGCGCGGCTTCGCTGCCATTCACCCTGACCATGATCGGATTCGGTCTTGGCGGCGTGGTCATGGGGAAACTGGCGGATCGCAAGGGGATTGTCCTGCCGCTGCTGATCGGCGCGGCGTCCCTGGGTGCCGGGTACGTGCTGGCCTCCTTGTCTGGCGGCCTGGTGTCGTTTGCCGCCGCGTCGATGCTGAGCGGAACATTCGGGTCGGCCGCGACCTTCGCGCCGCTGATGGCCGATATTTCGTTCTGGTTCGAAAAGCGCCGCGGTATCGCGGTGGCGCTGTGTGCGTCGGGCAATTACGTGTCCGGTGCGCTGTGGCCGACGGTGATTCAGTCGCTGATCGCCGCCCATGGCTGGCGCACCGCGCATCTGGCGGTCGGCCTGTTCTGCCTGCTGACGATCCCGCCGCTGGCGCTGCTGTTGCGCGGCCGATCACCGGTGCGCGCCGCCGGGACGCCGGTGCCGGCGGCGTCGCCGCACCGGGTTGCTTTGCGGCCGGATGTGCTGTTCGGCCTGCTGCTGGTGGCGGGCCTTGCCTGCTGTGTGGCGATGTCCATGCCGCAGGTGCATATCGTCGCCTATTGCGGCGACCTGGGATACGGATCGGCGCGCGGCGCCCAGATGCTATCGCTGATGCTGGGTTTCGGCATTATCAGCCGGATCGGATCCGGCTTCCTGGCCGACCGGCTGGGCGGCGTTGCCACGCTGGCGATCGGGTCGTTCGCGCAGATGGTTGCCCTTGTTCTGTATCTGACGATGGACAGCCTTACGTCGCTTTATGTCATTTCCGCCCTGTTCGGCCTGTTTCAGGGTGGTTTGGTGCCCAGTTATGCGATGATCGTGCGGGAGAGTTTTCCCGCGAAGCAGGCTGGAGAACGGGTCGGTCTGATCCTGATGATGACTCTTCTGGGCATGGCGCTGGGCGGCTGGATGTCTGGCGCGATCTATGACCTGACCGGATCCTATCGGGCCGCGTTCGCCAACGGCGTGGCCTGGAACGGGCTGAACTTTCTGATCGCGCTGTTTTTGCTGTTCCGCTCGCCGCTTATCTTACCCCGCTTGGCCACAGCACGACGCGCAAGGTCTGCAGCAGTATGACGAAATCGAACAGGATGGAGAAATTCTTCACGTAATACAGATCGTAACTCAGCTTCGACCGAGCGTCGTCGATCGAGGCGCCATAGGGATAGTTGATCTGCGCCCAGCCGGTCAGGCCCGACTTCACCATGTGCCGTTCGTTGTACAGCGGGATTTTCTCCGCCAGTTCGCGGACGAACACCGGCCGTTCCGGACGTGGGCCGACGAACGACATCTCACCGCGCAGGATGTTGACCAGTTGCGGCAGCTCGTCGATCCGGGCACGCCGCAGGAACGCGCCGCTGCGCGTGATGCGGGTGTCTTTTTCCATCGCCCACACCGCGCCATGGGCCTCGGCGTTCACTTTCATGGTACGCAGCTTCATGATGGAAAACACCTTGCCATCCAGCGTCACCCGCTCCTGCCGGTAAATCAGCGGACCCGGCCCTTCCGACCGGATGGCCAGCATGCCGGCCAGCAGCAGCGGCGCGGTCAGCAGCAGCACGACCGAACTGACCGACAGGTCGAACGCGCGTTTAAGGAACCGGTCCAGCAGTCCGAACGTGAACCCGTCGGTATAGACCAGCCAGCTGAGTTCCATACGTTTGAGATCGATACGGCGAATCTCCCGCTCCACGAAACTGAGATACTGAATGACCGGAAAGCCGGCCTTCTTGCAATCCAGCAGGCGTTCCAGGTTCATGCCTCGACGCTCGTCTGGCGCAACGATGATCAGATCCGCATCGACCTCGGTCGCGACCGCGGCGATGTCGAAATCCGGCGGACAGATGATCCGGCCGGGCCGCTCTATCATCAGGCGCGGATCGATGGGCTCATGCACGCCGTGGACCAGGGTCACGTCGTCGTGAAGGCTGCTGCCTTCCCGCCCCAGCATCAACAGCAGATCCCAGGCGCGCTGGCCGGCGCCAACCACCAGCAGGCGGCGGCGCAGAATGTGACGGCGGATCAGGCTGCCGATAACGACCCGAGCGGCGAACGCGCAAAATGCGAACGTAACAGCCGCCAAACCGAACAGCATCGACTGATCGCGGCCGCCCGGCACCGTGGCCCAGGGGACCACGGCCTGCTGCATCAGCGACACCAGGACGGCGAGCGCCGTTCCAATGCCGACCACCAACGGCACACGGGTCAGGGACCGGCCGGTCTCCACGATCGCATCGCGGCGATACAGTCCCATCGAGAACAGCGCCAGCACGTCGAACACAGGGTAATCGATCCCGCGCGAATCCGAAGGTAACGCAAACAACGACAGCGCATCGGGTCTGGATATCCAAAGGACCAACGGCCACATGATGGCAATCAGCAGGACGTCGAGTAGGAAAAGGACGGTCCCCGTGGTCGTCTTCGAGAATCTGAGCATTCTTATCCCGGTCCTGAAGCAGCATTCGTACCGTTCCGGTTACCATTTTACAACCGGTGCCGGGAATAATTGTAACAAAAATCCCAGCCGCCGGGAATTGACCACCGAGCGGCCGGCCCCCGCGTCGATGGGGCGCCCTCTCGACGCGGGGGCCGGAACACGGCATCTTCGCATACAGGAGTTCTTCTTATGTCCCACACCGTTGTCCGGCCGCCGCCTGTTTTGTTCATGCCGCAAAAACAGGCCGCCCGGCCGATGACGCGGCGGCTGACAAGCGTGTCCGAATACCAGCCAGCGGGCGATCAGCCGGCCGCGATTGCCGAACTCGTCCGCGGCGTGCAGGCCGCGGAGCGCGATCAGGTTCTGCTGGGGGTAACCGGATCCGGGAAGACCTTCACCATCGCCAGGGTGATCGAGGCGGTGCAGAAGCCAACGCTGGTGCTGGCGCCGAACAAGACCCTCGCGGCGCAGCTTTACGGCGAGATGAAGAGCTTCTTTCCCGATAATGCGGTGGAGTATTTCGTTAGCTATTACGATTATTATCAGCCGGAAGCCTATGTTCCGCGCACCGACACCTACATTGAAAAAGACGCCCAGATCAACGAGCAGATCGATCGGATGCGGCATGCGGCCACTCAGGCCCTGCTGGAACGCAACGATGTCATCGTGGTGGCCTCGGTTTCCTGCATTTTCGGTATCGGTTCGGTGGAAACCTATTCCAAGATGGTGGCGAAGCTGGAGGTGGGTGGCAAGATCGATCGCGACAGGCTGGCGAAGGCACTGGCCGATTTGCAGTATCGCCGCAACGACATGGCGTTCGCGCGCGGTTCGTTCCGGTTGCGCGGCGATATCGTCGATATCTTCCCCAGCCACTACGAAGATCGCGCCTGGCGGATCGTGCTGTTCGGCGACGAGATCGAATCGGTGCACGAGTTCGATCCGCTGACCGGCGAAAAGACCGCCGCGCTGAACGAAGTCACGGTCTATGCGAACAGCCACTATGTGACGCCCCGTCCGACGCTGGCCCAGGCGGTGCGCGATATCAAGATAGAACTGAAAGACCGGCTGGCGGAACTGACCGCCCAGGGCAAGTTGCTGGAAGTCCAGCGCCTGGAACAGCGGACGATGTTCGACATCGAAATGATGGAGACGACCGGGTCCTGCGCCGGGATCGAGAATTACTCCCGCTATCTGACCGGCCGCGAACCCGGCGATCCGCCGCCGACCTTGTTCGAATATCTGCCGGAGAACGCCCTGCTGATCGTCGATGAAAGCCATGTGACGGTGCCGCAGATTGGCGGCATGTACAAGGGCGACTTCAATCGCAAGTCCGTCCTGTCCGAATTCGGCTTCCGACTGCCGTCCTGCGTCGATAACCGGCCGCTGAAATTCGAGGAGTGGGAGCGTTTTCGCCCGCTGACGGTATTCGTTTCGGCCACCCCCGGGCCGTGGGAGATGGAGCGCACCGGCGGCGTGTTCGCCGAACAGGTGATCCGGCCGACCGGTCTGATCGATCCGGTGACCGACGTGCGTTCGGTGGAACACCAGGTGGACGATCTGCTGCACGAGTGCAAGGCGGTGGCCGCCGCCGGCGGGCGCGTGCTGGTCACCACGCTGACCAAGCGCATGGCGGAGGAACTGACCGACTATCTGACCGAACAGGGGGTGAAGGTGCGCTACCTCCACTCCGATATCGACACGCTGGAACGGATCGAAATCATCCGCGATCTGCGCCTGGGCGTGTTCGACGTGTTGATCGGCATCAATCTGTTACGGGAAGGTCTCGATATTCCGGAATGCGCGCTGGTCGCGATTTTGGATGCCGACAAGGAAGGATTCCTGCGATCGCAAACCTCGCTGATACAAACGATCGGCCGGGCGGCGAGAAATGTCGATGGGCGGGTGGTGCTGTACGCCGATACCATGACACGATCGCTGCGCGCCGCGATCGAAGAGACAGACCGCCGCCGCAACAAACAGCGAAGCTGGAACGAGGCGAACGGCATCACCCCGATGTCGATCCGGCGGCAAATCGGCAACGTGCTGCAAAGCGTCTATGAACAGGATTACGTCACCGTTGCACCGGTTAAAGATACAAATGCCGCGGAATTTGTCGGCAAGGATCTGAAAGCGGCGATCGCCGACATGGAAAAGCGCATGCGGGCCGCCGCCTCGAACCTCGAATTCGAACAGGCTGCCCGATTTCGCGACGAAATCAAGCGGCTGGAAGCGCTGGATCTGGGCCTGCCCGCCCCCCCGGCCGCCACCGCACTATCGCGCCAGAAGCGGGGACAGGCGCCAGAGCCGATGGGGCCGGGCGGCGGCGGTTACGATCCGTCGAAACGGCGCGGCGGGACAAAGCGCCGCAAGGGGCCGTGAGGCAACGCTGGCAAAGTTGCCGCGCAACACATGAGATAAGGGCTTGCCGGCCCTGGCGATGTCACACAACGGCAATGCCATTGATGCGTGACAGGGCAGGCATCGCGGGCTAACAGGGCGCACTGTTCACACCCGCCGGAATTCTGCGCATCAGCGACATGTCAGCCACCCGATACCCCTCGATGGCCGCCGGTTGGCGCCTGCCCAATCTGTGGGATGCGGCGGCATTTCTGTGCGTCATCGGCGCCCTGGTCGCCGTCGGCCACGTCGCTCGGGGGACGCTGACCCGGATCGATGCGCCCGGGGCGACACAGATCACGCTCGATCCGCTGAACCTGCCCGCTTATGCGGTTCGTACCACGTTACGGATGTTCGCGGCGCTGGCGGCGTCGCTGCTGTTTACCTTCACCTATGGCACCGCCGCCGCCAAAAGCCGCCGGGCGGCCCTGGTGCTGGTGCCGGTGCTGGATGTGTTGCAATCGGTGCCGATCCTGGGGTTTCTGACCTTTACCGTCGTCTTCTTCATGAGCCTGTTTCCCGGTCAGGTGCTGGGACTGGAACTGGCCGCCATCTTCGCGATCTTCACCAGCCAGGCGTGGAACATGGCGTTCAGCCTGTATCAGTCCCTGAAAACCGTGCCGGCCGACCTGGCCGAGGCCTCGGCCAGTTTCCACCTGACAGCGTGGCAGCGGTTCTGGAAGCTGGAAGTCCCGTTCGCCACGCCCGGTCTGGTCTGGAATACGATGATGTCCATGTCCGGCGGCTGGTTCTTCGTGGTGGCGTCGGAAGCGGTATCCGTCGGCGACAACACATGGACGCTGCCTGGCATCGGATCGTATGTGGCACTGGCGCTGGCGAAAAAAGACCTTATCGCGGTCGGCTGGGCGATCCTGGCCATGCTGGCGGTCATCCTGGCCTACGATCAGTTGCTGTTCCGGCCGCTGGTCGCGTGGTCGGCGAAATTCCGGTTCGAAACAACGGCCGGCGCGACAGCGTCCGATCCCTGGATGCTGCGGCTGATGCGGCGGACACGGCTGCTGAAATTCGCCGGCGAACGGGTTGGCGACGCAACGTCGTTCATCGGCGGCCTGCGCCTGTCGTTTGGCAGGCGCCCGCGATCCGCGACCGCGCCAGAACCATCCCGAACGGTGGATATCGCCTGGATCGCGCTGCTGGCGCTGACGATGGCGGCCGCGGTCTGGCGCGTCGTGCTGTTCGCGTCGCAGTCCCTCGACTGGGCCGACGTGGAAACAGCCACCGGTCTGGGCCTGATAACCCTGTTGCGCGTCGTCGTATTGATGATCGTCGCCAGCCTGATCTGGGTGCCGATCGGCGTTTGGCTGGGACTTCGCCCGGAATGGGCGCGGCGGGCGCAGCCGGTCGCCCAGTTTCTGGCCGCGTTTCCGGCCAATCTGCTGTTTCCGCCATTCGTATTGTTCATCGTCCATTTCAGTCTGAGTCCGGATATCTGGCTGACCCCGCTGATGGTGTTGGGTACGCAGTGGTACATCCTGTTCAACGTGGTGGCCGGCGCCGCCGCATTTCCGGGCGATCTGAAGGAAGTGGCCAGTAACTTCCGCATCGGCGGCTGGCTGTGGTGGCGCAAGGTGATGATCCCAGGAATTTTCCCCTATTACGTCACCGGCGCTATCACCGCGTCCGGCGGATCGTGGAACGCGGCGATCGTGGCGGAAGTGGCATCCTGGGGCGACACGAAACTACAGGCCCATGGGCTGGGCGCCTATATCGCCGACGCGACCGACAAGGGCGACATGTCCCGCGTGGTTCTGGGCGTAGTGACGATGTCGGCGTTCGTCGTGCTGTTCAATCGCTTGCTGTGGCGCCCCATGTACGCCTATGCGCAGCGGCGCCTGACCCTGGGCTGAGGAGAACCGTCATGGATGCACTGGCCGGTCTTCGCCCCTGCCTGATCGAGGTCAAAGCCTGCCGGCAGGCCTATCACAAGGATGCCAGCGCCGATCTGGTCGTGCTGGACGACGTCAACCTCACCCTCCGCGAAGGCGAAATCGTCGCCCTGCTCGGTCGTTCCGGATCCGGAAAATCTACGCTTCTGCGGATCGTTTCCGGACTGCTGAAACCGACCGCCGGCAGCGTTAGGTGGCGCGGCAACCAAATCGCTGGGCCGACCGAAGGCGTTGCGATGGTGTTCCAAAGCTTCGCACTGTTCCCCTGGCTGACAGTGCAGGAGAATGTCGAGATCGGCCTGGAAGCGCGCGGGGTACCACGTGCGAAACGGGAGGCGCTGTCGGAGGCGGCAATCGACATGATCGGGCTTGGCGGATTCGAAAACGCCTACCCCAAGGAACTATCCGGTGGCATGCGCCAGCGTGTCGGTCTGGCCCGGGCGCTGGTGGTGTATCCCGATCTGCTGCTGATGGACGAACCGTTCAGCGCGCTCGACGTGCTGACCGCCGAAACATTGCGCACCGATCTGATCGACCTGTGGGTGGACGGCAAACTGCCGGTGAAATCGGTGCTGATGGTGACCCATAACATCGAGGAAGCGGTGCTGATGTGCGACCGCATCCTGGTGTTCCAGTCCAATCCAGGGCGGGTGGCGAACGAGCTGACGGTGCCGTTTCCGCATCCGCGAAACCGGTTGGATCCGGATTTCCGCCAGTTGGTGGACGACATTTACGGAATCATGACGCGACGGGCACCGGTGGGGCCAAAGACCGCGGCGACTGCTCCGGTTTCGCCGTTGGCTACGCCGCTGCCCCGCGTGGGAACCAATATCATGTCCGGGCTGATGGAGACGCTGGCGGCCGAACCATACGATGGACGCGCGGATTTGCCGGCTCTGGCGGGGTCTTTGCAGTATGAGGTCGATGATCTTTTGCCGTTGGGCGAGACGTTGCAACTGCTGCGGTTCGCGCTGCTGGAGGAAGGCGATATTCTGCTGACCGAACAGGGACACCGGTTCGTCGGCGCCGACACCGATGAGCGCAAGGCGATCTTCGCCGCGGCGTTGCGCCTGCACGTGCCGCTGGTGACGATGATCCGGCAGGTGCTGGACGAACGATGGAACCACCGGGCGTCGGCGGTGCGGTTCCGCGACGAACTGGAAGACCACATGTCGCCGGACTATGCCGAAGACACCCTGCGAACCGTGATTGCCTGGGGCCGGTATGCCGAGGTGTTCAGTTACGATGAAGAGGCGGAACAGTTCAGCCTGGAAGATATCGAATAGGCCCAGGGGCGGCATCGGCCATAAGTGCGTTAGCACGCCGATAAAGCTGCCCGCACAAACAAAGATTTAGGCCATGCTCGACGCCGCAAGCCGACGCGATAATCGTCGGGCATGGCCTAAAGGCGGCATCGGCCATAAGTGCGTTAGCACGCCGATAAAGCTGCCCGCACAAACAAAGATTTAGGCCATGCTCGACGCCGCAAGCCGACGCGATAATCGTCGGGCATGGCCTAAAGGCGGCATCGGCCATCAGTGCGTGGGCTCGCCGATAAAGCCGACCATTGGCCGGATCGCATGTCAGGCGACCGGAACGGCTTCCCGCACGGCAACGACGCTGGACTGAAGGGTCGCGTTGCCATGCATCGACAGCATGGCGGTCACGCAGCTGCCCGGCATGGGTTTGCTGAACAAATACCCCTGAATTTCGCCGCAACCCTCCGACCGTAAAAGACCGAGCTGCTCCGCCGTTTCAACCCCTTCCGCGTTGACCGACATTCCAAGCGAACGCCCGAGGCCGATCACCGCGCGCACGATCGTCAGGCAATCGTCCTGTTCGCAAATGCCCTTGACGAACGACTGATCGATCTTGATTTTATCGAACGGAAACCGGCGCAGGTAACTCAGCGACGAATACCCGGTGCCGAAATCGTCCATTGCGATCCTGATCCCCAGCGCGCGCAGGGTATGCAGGGTATTCAGGGCGGCGTCGCCATCCTGAATCAGCACCGATTCTGTAATCTCCAGTTCCAGTCTGCATGGATCCAGCCCGGATGCGGACAATGCGTGCGTTACATCCTCGGCCAGGGACCGCGTCTGAAATTGCACCGGCGACAGATTGACCGCGACCTTCAGGCTGCCTGGCCACGACCTTGCGTCGGCGCAGGCCCGGTCGAGAACCCAGGCACCGATGGCACCAATCAACCCGATCTCCTCCGCCAGCGGAATGAAATCGGCCGGGCCGACCAGGCCTCGCGCGGGATGCCGCCAGCGCAGCAGCGCCTCGAATCCGGCGATACCGCCCGTATGCATCAGCGGCTGATAGAAGACCTCGAACTGATTCTCGGCCAGGGCGCGGCGCAGGTCGAGCTCCAGCGCCCGCCTGGTTTGCATGGCCTCATCCATTTCCCGTTCGAAAAACCGGAAGCGCCCCCGGCCTTCGCTCTTTGCCCGGTACAGCGCGAGATCGGCACGCTTCAGCAGGGAATCGCCTGTCTCGATACCGTCCATGCACAGCGCGATGCCGATGCTGACACCGATCTCGACCGGTTGATTTTCGATGTCGAACGGCACCGCCATAATGTCCACAAGTCGCTGCGCCAGGGCTGTCGCCTCGGTGGGCTGATGAGTTTTTTCCTGAACGATAACGAATTCATCGCCGCCAAACCGCACGACCATATCGGTTTCCCGCATGCAATCCCGCAGGCGTTTCGTTACCGCACACAAAAGATCGTCGCCGGCCGCATGGCCGAGCGTATCGTTAACGGTTTTGAATCGATCCAGATCCAGGGACAGAAGGGCCATTCCGTCGCCGCGGCGTGCCCGCGCCAGGCAGCCGGCGAGATGTTCGCTGAACAGCAGGCGGTTCGGCAATCCGGTCAGTCCGTCGTGGCGCGCCAGATAGGCGAGGCGCTCTTCAGTGGCCCGCCGCTCGGAGATATCCTCATATGTTGCGACCCATCCCCCGCTGGCGACCGTCTGCTGCGACACCGCGATTGCTCGGCCGTCCGTCAGTTCGCACGTCAGGGTTGCCATGCCGGCATCGCGCGCGTTGTCCTGTAATAAATCCAGGCCCGCGTCGTGCAAGACCGTTTCCACCGACGCGCCCAGCCGGGGGGTGCCGAACATTTCGGCGAACCGGCGGTTGCTGACCGCCAGACTGCCGTCGGCGGCGAACAGGCACAGGCCCTGGTTCATATTATCGAGCGCCGCTTCCAGCCGGACGTGCTGACGGGCGAGTTCGCCGGCATGGCTGGCCGCCTGCTGCTGCATCAGGGCATTGATGCGCGCCAGCGCGGCGGCGATACTCGCCTGCATGACCGACAGCGCGCGCAGCAGTTCCGCGGTTTCGCCCCGGCCGCGGACGATAATTTCGTTATCGGTATGGCCGGCGGCGATCGACTGCGCGATCCGAACCGCCCGGCGGATCGGCGGCGATATCGACTTCGTGAGCAAAGCCGTAACAAGCAGCGAAACCAGCACCGTCAACCCGATTACGAGCGACGTCTTGTGGCTCTGTTCGGCCACCAGTTCGCCGACATCGCGCCGGTAGCGGAAGCCGTCTCCTGCGAACGTCTCGACGGCTCGTTCGAATTCGGCCTGGACCGCGGGCGCGGAGTCCGGCCGCGTAACCGCCGACGCGACCGATCGTCCGAGTGCGTCCGCGGCGTCGCGGCCGGCGGGCGACATCGCGCGTTCGCGTGCGACCGCCAGATCGTCCAGTACCTCGGAGGCGACCTTGGGGTCGGGCACGCCATGTGCCGTGGCCTGCACGAGTTCGGCGAACTCGACCTGGGCCGACCGCAAATAGCTGACGCCCATGAAGGCATCGTCGTAGATGCGTAAGGCCAATGAACCCAGATCGCGCTCCGCCCTTTGCGCATAGGCGCCGAGCATGCCGGCGAGCAGCGTCAGGGCCGCACAACCGGCGAGTATCTTGATGCGGATCGACATATCTGTCTGCTCCTTATGCTTCGGGCCGGATCAGTTCACGTCCACGGTCAGCAGCATCTTGGGATGAATATGGCAGCGGACCTGGAAGACCCCGGCTTTCGCGAACAGGATATCCACAGTCGTTCCTGGGTCCGCCTCATCGGACTCGAAGTTGAAGGATGGCGATTCGACATAGATCTGGTGGCGGAACTGGTCATCGTTATCGAAGCGAATGGTTTGCCCATGCGCTATCCGCTCATTCGAAACGGCAAACGCCCGGTTCTGCTGGGATACGGTAACGATACCGCCCACCGCTGCCACCGCCGCCGCCGCCGGCAGCACCGCCGTCATGGCCAAAACGCGCGAAATTTTCCGGATTTGCAAGGATATTGCTCCTGGTTATCGCACGGCGATGTCGCGCTGCATCGGGGCGAGCAACGCCATCAACTGGTTCTGGGTCCGGTACGGAATACCCGCATGGTCCATCGCGGTTTGGACGTCTTCGGCCACCGCATTGAACTTCGCCTGGGTCAGGTTCAGCGCCGCGTGGGCGGCCTTCATCGGCCGGCCGCGATAGACGCAGGGTCCGCCGGTTATCTGGCAGATCTGCTCCTCGAGCCGCATTTTCAGGTGGTCTGGATTGATATTGCCGAAATCGGACGCGACCCGGGGGTCGGCCATCCAGAGCGAGACCGATTCCGCGACAATATGCGCGACCCCTGTCTTGCCCCCCAATCGCAGGTAGAGTGTTTCGTCGGCGTGGGCCCGGGGTAACGGCCATAAGGCAAGAACCATGACGATCGCCAACGCGCGCTTCATCAAAAGCCTCCCGCCAGGGACAGATAGAAACCGTTCTGATTACCCTGATTGGCGATCGGTCCAAGAGACGTGAAAGCCAGGGTAACGGACAGGGCCTTGCCGACGAACCAGGTGGTGAAAACGTCATAGGCATTGCCCTCGCGCGCGAACCGCAAATTGTCGGGTTTCGTGCGGACCTCGGCACCGAACGCGAGATCCCGGCGCACCAACACCGCGGCGGAGCCTTCGAATTCGGCGCTGTATCCATTGTCGCGATTGCCGCCGAAGCCCAGCAGGCCAAACTGATTCGCCTTCGTGGCCCGAACCGTCGCATCCAGCAACAGACTTTGCGCCAGAAACAGCTTGGTCGCCGACAGGTAAAAATCTTCTCCGTCCGCGCTTGTGGCGCCAATCGCATGAACCACCGCGGCATTCGCCGAGGCCTTGAACTGCGTCCCCAGCGCGATTTGCGGCAGCCAGCTATCCTGATCGTAAACCGCGTCGCCCAGCAGCCGGACCTTGGCCCCCACCACGTCCATCTGGAACTGGTAACCGTCGCCGAGACCAAGTTTGCCCCCGGTCGCGCCGGTGCCAAACCAAACATGCGCGTAAGACAGTTCCAGCCGGTCGTAAAATCCGATACTGGCGCCGGCCGATTGCAGCGTGAAATCCGGCAGTGCATCCACCGTATAATGCGCGTCGGCGCCGATTGCGTCGTTGGTGCCATACCCCGCGATCAGCGCCCACGGGACAAGGCCGCCGCCGCCCGCCCCTTCGAACTGGGTAACGCCGGATGTACCCAGCAAGCGCCCGCTGTCCTGGGCATGGGCAGATAGCGGCAGGCACACCGCTGTAAGCGTCATCCACACCGCTGCCCGGCCAGGCACGCTCATCGACTCTATCCACAATGGCGGAGCACCAGAATAGGATCCGCTTCGCGGCGGAGTGTGCCGTATGTTGGTTAAGAAACTCTTACAGCCTGGATAAAAACCGTCCGCGACGCGCGAAATCCTGTCGCGGACAGGCTATTGTATCGGTTGACAGAAGCAGCCCGCCGAATGCCGGCAGGCGGTTCGGCATGTCAGCCATCGGCCTGGCTCGAACAACCGGCGCGTCCGGTCACATCCGCCGCAACAGCGCCAGCAAACCGGACCGGTTCGCCCGCAATTCCCGCAGATGGGCCCTCGACAGACTTTGCAGCAGCGATTCCGCCCGCGCCGTCAGCGTCACCAGCATGCGCCGCCCGTCCGTCGCGTCGGGTTGCCGCAGAACCAGCCCTGCCTCCGCCAGACGATCCACCAGTTCCACCGCCGAATTAGGCCGGATCATCAAATGATCGGCGATCTGGCCGATTGCCAGGCCATGCGATGCTTCGGGCGTGCCCTTGATCGCCAGCAACGCCTGATGCTGTCGCGGCGTCAGGCCGGCAGCCTTGGCCTCGGCTTCGCTGAACGCCACGAACCGCCGCAAGGCATAGCGAAACGCCGCCAGCGCTTCGTACTCCCGGTCGCCGATGGCCTCGTCCGGCATTGCACGCCTTCCCTTCCGCCGCTATCGCTGTATATATCGTATAACGACATATATGGAGTGACTTATGAATATCCCAGCACGGGCGGAAACCGTTGCGCCGGGCGATTTTACCGTGGACACGCGCGTCCTGTTGCTGGCCGCCATGGCGGTCATCGTGGGCACCGGCGGTGTCGCCTCGGCCTGGATTCTGCTGCGGCTGATCGCGCTGTGCACCAACATCGCCTATTTCCACGCATTCTCGTTCGTCCCCCGCGAGCTCACCGGCGCCAGTCTCGGTCTCGCGTCCATCCCGATACCCGTCGCCGGCGCGCTCATCATCGGCCTGATGGCTCGGTACGGGTCGGAAAAAATCCGCGGCCACGGCATCCCCGAAGCACTGGAGGCAATCCTGATCGGCCGCAGCCGCATTGGCCTGAAGGTGGCGATCCTGAAACCGCTGTCCTCGGCGATATCGATCGGCACCGGCGGCCCGTTTGGCGCGGAAGGCCCGATCATCATGACCGGGGGCGCCATCGGGTCGCTGTTCGCACAGCTTTTTCACATGACGGCATCGGAGCGCAAGGTGCTGCTGGTCGCCGGCGCCGCCGCGGGTATGACGGCGGTGTTCGGCACCCCGGTCGCCGCGGTATTGTTGGCGGTCGAGTTGCTGCTGTTCGAGTGGAAGCCGCGCAGTTTCATCCCCGTCGTGGTTGCTTGCGTCACCGCGGCGATTGAACGCGGCGGCATCCTGCCAAACGTGCCGCTGTTCCCGCATGCCGGTACTACCCCGATGCTCCCCGAATTTGTCGCCGGCTGGGTCGCCATCGGCCTGCTGTGCGGCCTGGGGTCGGGTATTCTGACCGCGATGGTGTATGGCACCGAGGATGTGTTCGGCCATGTGCGCCTGCACTGGATGTGGTGGCCCGCCCTTGGCGCCGTGGTTGTCGGCATCGGCGGCGTCATCGACCCATCGGCGCTGGGCGTGGGCTATGCCAATATCGCTCACTTGCTGGACGGGCACCTCGCCGTTCAGGCGGTGCTGCTGCTGCTGGTCGTCAAATCCGTCATCTGGGCGGTGGCGCTCGGGTCGGGCACGTCCGGCGGCGTGCTGGCGCCGCTGTTGATCATGGGCGGCGCGCTGGGCGCCCTGGCCGGCACCGTTTTGCCCGGTGCCGGTCCCGGTTTCTGGGCCTTGCTGGGCATGGCGGCGATGATGGGCGGCACGATGCGCGCGCCGCTGACCGCCGCGCTGTTCGCGGTGGAACTGACCGGCGATTTCGGCGCCATACTGCCGCTGTTCGCCGCGTGCGTGACCAGTTACGCGGTCACCGCGCTGCTGCTGAAGCGATCCATCCTGACCGAGAAAATAGCCCGGCGCGGCCACCATATCGTGCGCGAATACAACGCGGATCCGTTCGCGCTGACCGCGGTGCGGGAGGTGATGGCAACGCCGGTCGATACCCTGCCGGCCAGCATGACGGTCGCCGCGGCCATCGCCTTCTTCACGGCCGCCGAACCGCGTCATAAATCCTATCCGGTAACCGATGCCAGCGGTCGCCTTGCCGGCATGGTGTCGCGGGCCAACGTGCTGGATTGGATGCGCGCGCCGCCCGAAGACACGATCGGCGGCGCGGCCGGCGATGCGAACCCGACGATCGCCTATCCCGATGAAACCGCCGCGGTCGTCGCCGACCGGATGGTACGGGCCGGAACGGGGCGGGTGCCGGTGGTCTCCCGCCAGGATGGCCGCGTGGTGGGGCTTCTGGCGCGGAAGGACCTGTTGAGGGTCAGACAGCGCGTGGCAGCCGAGGAACAAGACCGCGAACGCCTGTGGGGGTCCGGTTCGGCCGAACGTTCGGCAGCGATATCCCACGTGTCATAAGCAAGCCCAGTGTTCGCGACCGCGGCGCCGGCAGGCTCCGGCAGCAATCGGGCGAAGGCGGTCGAACGATTGCCTGTTCCAACCCTGTGCCCGGCGGCGATTTTTGTCCCGCGTCATGGCCAGGCTTGGCCCGCCCACCCGCACCTTCGGGGGCGGAACGGCAGACAATCGCGCGGCGCCGGGTCAAGTTGTGACAACGGGGAAAAGCATCACACATTATTGATAACGCCGCAACGTACCGCCTTGCCTCGCCAACAGACTTTCCCAAGCACCACTTTCCACGGTTATTGACATATTTCCTAATGTAGCCTAATTTTCCAGGAATGGAAACCTCGCCCCCGCCCCGTTCCGCCATCGACCTCATGCCGACGCTGTACTACCAGCTCGCCTATACCCTGACGGCCCTGTTGCCGCCGCCGCTGGACGACACACCCGCCGGACGACGCGCCAGGGATCTGACCGCCATCGCCAAGGTCGCATCGCTGGCACCGGTCAACGCCGATGAGGCCGATATCGCCGCCCACTGCATCGCCGCCCGCGCCCAGGCGGAGGATGTGCTGCGGCTGGTCCACAAGCACGACCATGACTCCGCATTGGTGGCAAAACTGAACCGGCAATACGCATCGATGATGCGGCTATGGCTGTCGGTGCACGCCCGGCTGCGGCGGGCGCAGTCCGAACGCCGCAAGCGCGATGCCAATCCCGCGACGGCGAATGAGGACGCCTGGGCGCGGTATATCGCCGAACGATCGATGCTGGATGTGGTGCTGGCCCAGCCCGGCGCCGAACCGGCCGAACCGGTGCGGCCACACCGGGCGCCGGTTACCCGTCCGGCCGTGGCCCCCGTGGCCCGTCCGGCGGCCGTGCCGGCGACAATCGTCCCGGAAATTGCGACAAAATCTCACAACACGGCTTTTGAGACGCAAATGAACGCCCTCCGCCCCAAAGCGCGGAAACGCCCAACCCTGCACGCGACCCTGCTCGGCACCACGACTCTGACCCCGGCGGACTACCAGACCCGGCTTGCGGTCAACGGCCTGGTCGGCGCGGCGATGACGGCGGCGGCGGATCGAATGGCCAGACTGGCCGCGCCGGGGGAATACGTCTCGGAAAATAAGATAGATCCTCAGGGCGTGGCTTTTGAGACGTGGTTGAGCGCCGAAACCCCCAGCAGCCCAGGCGACGCGACCCTGCGCGAGATCATGCGCGAAATCATGGGCATGCCGCTGAAAGGTCCGAAACGCGGCCTGGGAACGCTCCGCCACATGCTATAATGCTCGGCGATCCATGCCGAACCGGGTTGTTGCCGCCGATACCGCGTTCAGGGACTGCGCGATAATAATCGCCACATGCGGCTATTGCCGGGCACGATCGTACGGCCCCGGGCGGACTGGCTCTCCATCGCCGCCGGGCGGCCATCATTGCGCCCAAGTCGCAGAGTAGTCACACTGATGGTTGCTAATTTCCGGATCGAGGGAGATCATAATGCGGCATTATCCTGGTTTGATCGCGGGTCTGTTCGCGCTTGCAATTGCAACGGCGGCGGGTAGTGCAATGGCGGATGGCTGGCGCGGCGGCGACGGCGGCGGCTGGCGCGGCGGAGACGGCGGCGGCTGGCGTGGCGGAGACGGCGGCGGTGACGGCGGTTGGCGCGGCGGAGAAGGCGAGGGCGGTGGCTACGGAGGGTACGGATATGCGCCCCCGCCGGCCGCGTACAGCCCGTACGGCTACGGATCGCCGGGGTATTATCAGGCGCCGCCGCCGGCGTATTATGCCCCACCGGTTGTTTATGGACGCGGCGAGGACGACGACGATTGATCGCCGGACCGGTACGGCCGTCCGTGCCGGTTTAGGCAAATCTGGCCAATAAGTGCGCCGGCCCGCCAGAAAAATTATTTTGCAAAACATAAGCTTAGGGGTTGTCCGACGCTGTCGCTCGCAGCGATTATTGTCGGGCAACCCCTTGGCGAACCTCCGCCCGATGGGCGTCCGCCAGCGCGGCCAGGCTGACGAACCGGAAATCGTAGCGTACACCCACAGGCACCCGCGCCGTCGCACCCGAACCGCCCACGGCATGGCGCCGGTCGATCCAGGCAGAGGCCAGACCGGCCGCCTGCGCCGGACCATGGTCATGAAACAGGCTCTGCGCGACGTGCAGAATTTTCCCGCTCGGTGTGCCCTGATGCCGCATCCGGTCCAGCAGACAGGCAAAGGTGCGCGGATCGGGCTTATAGACGCCGATATCCTGCGCGGTTAGGATTGTGCCGAATTCGACGCCCAGGCGCCGGTTCGTGGCCCGGAAACTGGTTCGGTCCACGTTCGACAGGATCGCGAGCCGGAAATGGCGCTGCAAGTAACGCAGCGACTCGACGGTATCGGCGAATGCCGGCCAGTCGCCGACCGATGCGCCGAACGCGGCGTCTTCGGCCGTGTCGCGCGTCACGCCCCATTCTGTCGCGAGCTGGCCATGCACCTCGGCCAGCAGGACGGGGTAAGGCAGGGCGGGTGTTGTCGCCTGCTGGCGGGATTCCAGCCGAGCGAAGGCTTCCAGCACCGCATCGCGCGACAGGGCCGTGCCGGTTCGGACCCGAAGCGGCGCCAGGGCATCGTACAAGCCACTTTCCCAATCGATCAGGGTGCCGTAGCAGTCGAATGACAGCACATCGAAGTCGCCAATTTTCAGGGAAATGTCCCCCAGTCGCGCTGTTCGGCCGACCGCCGCAGCCAGGCCCGAACACCGGCCGGATCGCGGAACGTCTCATCGACGCGGAATCCCGAACCGCCAAACGTCCTGCATGCCCGCATGCCGTCTTCGTCGGTGACGTCATCGCCGATAAAAACCGGCAGGCGTCCGGCGAAGGGCAAACGAGCCATCAGGGCCGCGACGGCATGCCCTTTGTCGGCACCGGCAGGCCGGATTTCCCACAGCATATGCGCGGGATGAAGTTCGAACCCGTTCGCCGAAGCCACCAGGGAAGCCATGGCGGAGCGGAACGGTTCGCGCGCTTCGGGCGCCTGACGGTAATGCAGTGCAAACCCGCGCGCCTTGCGTTCCAGCAGGGCACCGGGGAACGCCTGCACCAGGGTTTCCGCCTCGTCGAGCCAGGACGGCGGCGGCGCCGGCAGATCGGGGCGTTCGGTCGCGGCACCGGGGCGGTGGCGGATCGCGCCGCCGTGCTCGCCCGCGACGGCCCAGGGTGCGTCGCCCAATAATCGGTCCACGGTTTCGACCGGCCGTCCGGTGACGATCGCCAATGCCCCGCCCAGGGCATCGCGCAAAGCGGCCAGCACGCCGGTCAATCCATCGGCCACGACCACCGCATCGGGTGCCGACGCCAGATCGAGAAGGGTGCCGTCCATGTCGAGCAGCAAGGCGGCGCGAGAGAAGAGCGGCAATGCGTCCATCGCTAGCTACAGCCGGCCACACGAATATCGTACACGGGATTTTGCATCATCGAGACCGAGGGTTCCTCCTGCAGCATCCAGCCCTGGAAACCGGGGGTGCCGGCATGGCTGTCGGTCACGTCGAGATACGCGGCGGCGTCGGCGGGCTGATCCGGCGGGCGGATCGCGCAGGCTTTCACGGCAATCGTCAGCGAACCGAATGTGGCGGTCTTACCGACATCGATCGTCAGTTCGGCGGCCTTGGCATTGACCTTGTCCAAGGCCTGCAGCTTTGCCACGCCGGCGGGCAGCCAGACATTGGGCCGGTCGAAGGTCGCCGGCGGTTCGGTGGGTGCGGCCGGATCGCGACCGGCCTGGTCCGGTGTATCCGGTGCCGGGGCAACCCGGGGTGCCAAGGGAACCGTGGGTGCCAGGGGAACAATGGGTGCCAGGGGAACCAAGGATGTTTGGGGCACGGTTGCCCTCGGCACGGTTTGCGATCCAGGTTGCTGCATCTGTTGCTGCAGCGGCGGCAAATCCGGCGGCTGGACGGGTGCGTTCTGTCCCCGCGCGGACAGGGCGGCCAGCGATCCCGCCAAGACGAGCCATGCGGGCCTCATCCGGCGGGACGCTTCGGCGAATCCAGCCCGGTGACGATATCGGCCAGGATCTGACGCATCGCCTGCTCATTCACGCCCATCAAGATGGCGTCGTCGAATGCATCGCGAAGCACCTGCGACACCTCGGCGTAGTTTTCAGCCAGCATCCTGAGTTTTTCCCGGCAACCCACCGCATTGCCATCGAGGCCGGCCCAATGGGTGGGGGGCGCCGGGATCATTTTGGCAGCGGCGCCAGTGCGCCGCCCGCGCCCGCTTTATCGGCCCCATCTTTCGCAGCCCCGTCTTTCGCAGCCCCGTCCTTGGGCCCGTTCAGCGTCGTGACGCTGAAAATGAACTTACCCAGCAGTTGTTCCAGGTTGACCGCCGACTGGGTGATGGTGATCGTCTGGCCGGGTTTCAGGTCCGTCTCGCTGCCCCCTGGCGCCAGCGAGATATAATTGCCGCCCAACAGGCTTTCGCTGACAATCGACGCCGAAGAGTCTTTGGGCAACTGAATGTCGTTCCGCACCGTCATGGAGACGACGGCGGTAAACGTCTTTGGATCGATCTGCTCGTCTGTCACCGAACCGACCTTGACACCGGCCATGCGGACGTCGCCACCGACCGGAAGGCCGGCGACACTGTCGAACCGGGCGTGCAACGTGTAGCCTGTCGCGGCCGAAAGGCCGGAGTGAGCGGCGGTAAAGGCGAGGAACCCGCCGGCTATGACAAGCACGACCGCGCCGGTCAGTGTTTCCGCGACACCATGACGACTCATCGCGATGCTAACCCGGAGTCCAGGCTTCGTAATCGCCCGTGGCCGGGGCGCGATGGCCCCCTTCGTAATCGTGGCCGGGCGGCCGGTAACTGGTGGCCGAACCCGTGGCGTTCGCCAGATGCGGCTTCTGCCAGAACTTGCGGCCGGTATCGGGCAATGGCGCATCGGTGGTGTAGTGCATCCAGGCATGCCATTCGGGGGGAATGGCGCTGGCTTCGGCAACGCCGGCGTAGGCGACCCAACGCCTGTTGCGCAGGCTGCCCGGCCGCTGCCGCTTTTCCTCATAGTAAATATTGCCCGCCGCATCGCTACCGATCCGGAGACCTTTAAATCTGGTGAACAGCCATGTGCCGATATTCATATGCCGTCATATACGCACGCCTCGCGGTTTGGTCCAGCCACTGCGACGGGGCCTCGCCGCCGCAGTGCGAACATTCCGGAGAGAATCGGTTATCCACAACATTTTGCGGACTGTCCCCAGTTTCGCCACACAATAGGCTACCTGGCCTGCGCGGTGTCGCATAACATCCTGGCTATGAAGACAGCCAGAACAGTGCCCCACCGGATTTGGCATGGCGTGCGGATGCGCCGGATCGCGGCGTCCGCCGATCCCGATGCGGCGATCCGGATGGTGACACTGCCGGCGGCCTGGGACGATCCGGCGGCATCGGCTCTCGCGGCTCTGGCGCCCGGAAAGGGGCCGGTCAGTCTGGCCGGGGCGGCCGATGCGTGGATCGCTCCGATTGCCGCCGCCGCGGTCGCCGCGGGTTGTGACATGCCATTGGCCGGCCGGCTGCACCGGCTTTTGCTATTGCGCCGGGGCGCGCCGCACGAAGCAGTCTGGCGAATGAAAGCCCACGATGCTCCGGAGTTCGTGCTGAACCTGCCGGCGTTTCTGGATAGCGACGGACATTTCGACGTGTCCGATATCGCGGAGGCGGCGGAAACCGCGGCGATCGCGCTGAGTTTCGCCGCCCCTGGCGCGCGGGAGATCGCGATCGGCATGGCCGATCTGGCCGGTCTTCTGGCCGCCTTGGGGATCGATTATGCGTCAGAGGCGGCGCGCGACATCGCGCGTTGTCTGGCGGCGATCCTGCGGGGGCGCGCCGATGCGGCGTCCGGCCGGATCGGGCGGGTGATAGGTTCGATTTGTCCGGCCGCGTTCGACTGGCCGTCTCCGCCTTCGCATGCGGCCGTGCGCGGGTTTTCCGAGGCGGCCCAGGCCGCCCGAGCGGCGGCGTCGGCCGTGGAAGGCCTGCGTCACCGGGCGACCGCTGGCATCGGCCGGCCGGGATTGGCCGAAGCCTTACTGGGTTGCGAAACCGGCGGGATCGCTCCGGCGTTTTCCGCGATCGGCGATGCCGGCGGATTGACCCGGGCGGCGCGGGCGTGGCTGGGGATCAGCGGCATTACAGCGGAGGAGGCGCTGGCCACCGCGCTGGCCGGGGGCTGCCCGATCCCGCTGTATGGTGCGGCAGCGCACGCGGCGATGCACGATGCCGTGGCGCCGTTCATGCAGGCCATGCCGCCGCGTCCGGTGCCGCTGGCCGTGGCATCCGCGCCCGTTCGGCGCCGGGATTTGCCGGGGCGGCGCAGCGGCTACACGCAAAAAGTGTCGGTCGGCGGGCACAAGCTGTTTCTGCGGACGGGCGAATACGACGATGGCGCGCTGGGAGAGATTTTCGTCGCGCTGCATAATTTGACAGAGTCGAATTACTTGGCATGTTTTTTGCTCGATCATGAGGGCGCCTCCCGTCGCTGAGTGCGGAAGCGGGAGTCAATGGCACCGCGTCTGCGTTCGTGGCGTTGGTTGATCCGCGCAACC
>JAJZFA010000005.1 GCA_021805565.1 Pseudomonadota bacterium | reverse complement strand
TTCTCGGTCTTGCCAAGACTTGCGCGAAGAATGGCGTGTCGTTCTGGGATTATCTGGGCAGCCGTCTCGGCGTTCCCGAACGCCTGCTTATCCCGCCGCCGCGGCAACTCGTCTGGCGCGATCCCCAGCCAGCCTGAACACCGATGCCCACGATTTTGCCCCTGCTACGCCGCGATGACGTTGGCCGCGCGCAAAAGCGGGGTGCCCGCCGGGAAACGCGCGAATCGTCGGATTGGGACTGGCCAAGCCGAAACAACGCCGATGACTGGATTGTCCAGACGTTTATCGCTGGGCAGGCCCTGATTGCACCTCTGGCGCCGGCAGTCCGGAGCGATACGTGCCGGGTAAGCCTTAATGCAGGACCGCGGACCGCCGTAGCCGGGGCATCGTCACCGAACGGGTTTGTTCGGCCCGGCAGGCCCGGATCGCTTTTTGCAGGGCGAGCATGGTGCGCGGCAAATGCAGGCCGGCTACTTCATCCGCCAGCATCGTCAGGCATTGGAGCACGTTCGCTGCCGATGCGTGGCGTACTGCTTCGGGTAGATCGTCATCGAACATGGCTGACATAATCTCTGTAGGATGTCCCACCGGGCGTGGGATAGAAGGCGGACGTTCATGCGAAAAACCGCCGCCGATAGCAAGGCAAGACTACATACAACGGATTGTGCAATGACATACCGGGCAAAAATGCCACGTACATTAGCGCCACGTACATTGGGGATAATCGCCGGCGGCGGACCGCTGCCGGGTACGGTCGCGGTGGCCGCTCGGGCGGCGGGCCGGGATGTGTTTATCGTCGGCCTGGAAGGTTTCGCCGATCCGGCGGTGCTGGCACCCTGGCCGCACGAAATATGTCGTCCAGGCGCGGCCGGCCGCATCGTCGAGGCACTGCGGCAGAATGGCTGCCAGGATCTTGTCATGATCGGGCCGGTGCGCCGGCCGTCGTTGCTGGACCTGCGGCCTGATGCCGGCGGCGCCAGGTTGCTGGCCAAAATCGGACGGGCGGCGTTCGCCGGCGACGACGGTTTGCTGGCAGCCATCGTGCGTGTGCTGACCGAGGAAGGGTTCAACGTCGTCGGCATGCAGGATATCGTCCGCGAGGCCGTCGCCCCGAAGGGCCTGCTGACGAAGGCGGCGCCGGATGCACGCGCGATGGCCGATATCGCCCGGGGTATCGACGTCGCCCGGCTGCTGGGGGCCGCCGATGCCGGGCATGCATGCGTCGTGCAGCAGGGTCTTGTGCTGGCAATCGAGGCGATCGAGGGAACCGACGCCATGCTGAACCGGGCCGCCACGTTGCGGCGCGACGGCGTGGGGGGCGTGCTGGTGAAATTGGTAAAAGCGAACCAGGACAGGCGCGTCGATTTGCCCGCCATCGGCCCCGAAACCGTCCGCAACGCCGTCGCGGCGGGGTTGAGGGGGCTTGCGTTCGAGGCCAACGCCACCATTCTGGCGGAGCGCGAGGCGTGCCTGGCCGCGGCTGACGCGGCGGGGCTGTTCATGCTGGGCCTCGATCCCGAGACTCTATCCTGAAGGGGACTTCCAATGAGCCGTTTTTTGCACACCATGCTGCGTGTCGGAAATCTACAGCGTAGCATCGATTTTTACACCAAGGGCTTCGGGATGACCGAAATCCGCCGCAGCGACGTGCCGGACGGGAAATATACCCTGGCATTCGTCGGGTACGGCAGCGAGGAAAGCAGCACCGTGATCGAACTGACCTATAACTATGGGACCGAACAATACGATATCGGGACCGCGTTCGGTCATCTGGCCGTCGGCGTTCCGGATGTCGCTGCCACCACTGAAAAGCTTCGGTCGTTCGGCGCCAAAGTGACCCGCGAACCCGGTCCGGTGAAGTTCGGCAAGACCATTATCGCCTTCGTCGAGGACCCGGACGGCTACAAGATCGAACTCGTGCAGCGGGCCTGACCGTCAGGGCGACCATGCCCGTACAGTTGCGTGGCGTCCCGGCCTTGACGATAACAAAGGACGCATAAACGCGTAATCGGGACGGGAGCACACCATGGGACCTTTGGCAGGGGTAAAGATCGTCGAATTCGCCGGGATCGGGCCGGGACCGATGGCCGCGATGCTGCTGGCCGACATGGGCGCGACGGTGCTGCGTATCGACCGCACCGCTGCCGCCGATCTTGGCGTTCCGATGGCTCGGCATCACGAATTCACTCACCGTAGCCGAGCGGTGGTGAATCTGGATTTGAAGGCCAAAGCGGGGATCGATGTGGCGCTGCGGCTGATCGACGGCGCCGACGGGCTGATCGAGGGGTTTCGTCCGGGTGTCATGGAGCGGCTTGGGCTGGGCCCTGCTATCTGTCTGGCCCGTAATCCGAAGTTGGCCTATGGGCGCATTACCGGTTGGGGGCAGGAGGGTCCGATGGCGCACGCCGCAGGCCACGACCTGAATTACATCGCCCTGACCGGGGCATTGCACGCCATTGGTCGCGCCGGTCAGAAGCCGACCCCGCCGCTTAATCTGGTGGGCGACTATGGCGGCGGCGCGATGTATCTGGTGACTGGGCTGCTGGCGGCGATCCTGTCGGCGCGCGCGACCGGCACCGGCCAGGTGGTGGATGCAGCCATGGTCGATGGCGCGCTGTCGTTGATGACGCCGATCTACGCGATGCAGGCCGGCGGCCGGCTGTCCGCGCCGCGCGGCGAAAACCAACTCGATTCGGGGGCCTATTATTACGAGGTGTACGAATGTGCCGACGGGCAGTTTGTCTCTCTCGCGCCGATCGAGGCCAAGTTTCACGCGGAATTGTTGCGGCTGCTGGAGATCGACCCATCGGCGATGCCGGCGCAGCGCGACCGGGCCGGCTGGGCGCGGTGGAAGGAGGTGTTGTCCGAGCGATTCCTGACCCGCACACGCGACGAATGGTGTCATCTATTGGAAGGATCCGATGCCTGTTTCGCGCCCGTGCTGTCGATGGCCGAAGCGCATGCCCATCCGCATAATCAGGCCCGCGGAGCGTTCATCGACGTGGCCGGACAGCGCCAACCCGCGCCGGCGCCCCGTTTCGGCACCACGCGCCTGGCCACCCCGCGCGCACCCGGATCGGTACCGGTCGAGGAAGCCCTGGCCGCCTGGGGCCTGTCGCCATCCGAACTCGGCGCGGCCTCCGGTGCGGTGTAAGATCTGGTTTGGTTAACATATACCGACCGCTTGCGTTCCATCCTCACGCAGTCGTCATCGCGCGGAGACTCCCCCCGGCCTCCCGGAATGAAATATCCATCGTTCCGCTCCGCGTTGTTGCGGTTCGGCACGAGAGGTAAATACGATGCTCACACGAACGAAAGTCCTGGGTGCCGCGGCCCTGGTGGCTGTTGGCATGTTGGCCGCCCCTGGGGCGCGGGCGCAAACCAGCGAGCAGGTAACGGTCGATGGTGCCCGCAAGGTGTTGAACGACCTGCGCCATGACAAGGAATTTGGCAACGCCGGTAAGCTGCTGCGGCAGGCCAAGGCCGTGTTCATCGTGCCCAAGCTGCTTAAGGGCGGTTTCATCGTCGGCGGCGAAGGCGGCGATGGGGTGATGATGGTGCACAGGAAAGATGGCTGGAGCGCGCCCGGATTTTACGCGATCGGCGCCGGATCGTTCGGGTTGCAGGCCGGTCTCGAGCAGTCCGAGATGATTATGCTGATCCTGACGCAAAAGGGGCTGGACGGGGTGTTGCACGACGACTTCAAGGTCGGCGTTCAGGCCGGGATTTCCGTGGTAACGCTCGGGTCCGGTGTGGAGGGTGCGATTGGCGGAGCGTCGATGCCGGACGTGGTCGTCTGGTCTTCATCCACCGGGCTGTATGGCGGCCTGACGGTGGATGGGTCGGTTATCAAGTCGGAACCCAAACTGGATGCCGCATATTATGGCCGCCAGCTAACCCCGCACGACGTGCTGTTCGGTCCGGTGGACAGTCCGCGGGCCACGCCGCTGCGCCGGGAACTGGGTGCGCTGGGATAAGTCTGCGTCGCGCGGTTGCGGAGCGCGGGCGGGCATGGTATTGCGCCCACCCGCGCTGGATTGGGGGATAGTTTAGCGGTAAAACTCCCGGCTCTGACCCGGGCATCCTTGGTTCGAATCCAGGTCCCCCAGCCAAATTAACGATGTCAATCATTTAGACGCCCATGCAGGCTCCGGTGGGGAAGTGTTCCACAAACCTGGACCATTCCGCGGGTTCGGATGGGCAACAATTCAAGACGCCGCGAAGTTGTCTTGTGGTTCCGGATGCACTGAAAGTGCGACAGGGGATGTCAGAAATATCCCGCGCTCCGCGGACGACCTCGGTCCCGGCACGCAGGCGGTCGATCGCCCGGTTGGGTCGATCCGCCACCGGGTCTTCGAGCAACGGCGTGACCAAACGCGGTGCTGTTTCGCTTTTCATCGGCGGCGGCACGGATGTTACGCCTGCCTTCAGCGTATCCACGCCGCCGCGTTGGTCCAGCAGACGGCACCTGCCTAGGCTTGATCGGTGGCGATCCAGCCGCGGATAATCCCCAGCGTCGTGTCGGGGTGGCGCTCTACCAGTTGTGTCACCTTGCGGATGGCGGACGCGCGCAGCTGTCCCTGAACGTTTTGCATTGTCATGGTTTCATCCTCGATTCCCGCCGCGTCGCCGAAGCCGCCATCCTGGCCGATTCCCAGCGCCGCGGCTGCCGGCGGTGCGCCGATTCCCGTTACCGCACCGCCGCCGGGCAGTGCCGCCGCATCGCCCGCGAGTGCCAACCCCACCGGCGGCTTGTTCAGCGTGGCGAAGATCGACCGGGCGGTCAGGATGACGATGCCAAATCCGACGACTCCGAACGCGATCGTCTGGATGAAGGTCAACAGGTCGCCGTTTGCCTTGACCGGCCGAGCCGATTGGGCTGCTTCGGCGGGGTCTGGCGCGGATGTGAACGGCATGCTGACCACATCGAGCCGGTCGCCGCGCTTTTCATCGATGCCGGCCGCGCTTTTCACCAGTTGGCCGATCTGGTCCAGTGCTGCCTGATCGCGCGGTTTCCAAACCGGTTTGCCATCCGCGCCCGGCGTTTCCACGCCATCGACCATCACCGCCAGGGTGATTCGTTCGATTTGCGGCTGGTCGTGCACGATCGCTCGCACTGTCTTGCCGATTTCATAGTTCGTGGTTTCTTCCTGGCGGCCTTCCTGGGTGCCGGTCGCCGCGGCAGCGGACGCATCCGCATTGGGCAGATTGTTCTGCAACGACACCGGCCCGGTTTTATCGGTGCTTTTACTGTTCGAGGTCACGTTTTGCGTACTGCGCACCACGGACCCGTCCGGATCGAATTTCTCCTGTGTTTCATTTACTTTGTCGAAATTCATGCGGATCGACGCCTCGGCATGCACATGGCCGGGTCCAAGGCTGCGTTCCAGCATCAATTCGACAGCCTGGGCCAGCCGCGATTCGGTTTTCTGCCGGATGTCTTCTTCTGTCGCCGATTTCGCCCGGACGTCATTGCCGTCGCCGGCCTGCACCAGCAGGTGCAGATTGGAATCCACCACCGTCACATCCTGCGGCCGCAATCCTGGTACTCCGGCCGCCACCAGATTTACCACCGACTGCACCGCTTCCGGCGACAGGACCTGCCGGCCCGGCACCGTTAGCATCACGCTGGCTTGCGCATGCTGGCGATCGTGCGCGAAAGGTTCCCGCCGCGGCAGCACCAGATGGACCCGGGCGTGCAGGATTCCGTGCACGGATACGATCGTGCGGGCGAGTTCGCCTTCCAGCGCGCGCGTCAGTTTCACCTGCTGATCGAAGTCCGTCACGGCCAGATCGTTGCCGCGATCGAAAATTTCATATCCGGTGGTACTGCCGCCGGACAGTCCGGTCACCGAAACCAGCGACCGCGCCGCCGCCAGGTCGCTGTCCGAGACGAAGATCTGGCCGCCCTCCAGGCGATAGGGAATTTTTCGTCCGGTTAGTTCTGCCGCGATCTGCTGCGCGTTCAGTGCATCCAGATCCGACGCCACGACTGTCATCCGGGCTCGGTTCGGACCCTGCAATTCAAGCCAGATGAAGGCGCCGATAATGCCCAGGGTGACGCCCGCCAGCATGGCAACGCGCACCATGCCAAGCTTCCGGATACTGTCGATCAGACCTTTCATGCCAGGTACCCGGATTCCAACGCGAACCAAAGGGTTAGCGGGAAAACCTTACCGAAGGGTTAACGGCCGAGCACCGGGAGGAGCGAGGGCGGAAAACGAGGGTCAATCCCAGGCAATGGGCTCGCGCGTCACGTCCACGGTTCCGTTGCCGCGCAAGCGCACGACGTTCACGGTTTTCGCAAGGTCGGGGGAGCCAGAATAATAGGCCGGCACCGTCGTTCCCGAACCCACGGCGGCGGCACGATTCCAGTGTCCCAGCGCCAGATAATCCGCCTTTGTCGCCTCGATCTCGGCGTTGCCGATCAGCCACGATGGGCGCAGCGGGGGGACGCCGTCATCCTCATAATGACCATGCGCCAGGGTGACATGCCACCGCGCTGTGCGTGGCCGCGGGTCGCGCAGCGGTACCATGTTGCTGTAATCGACATGCGCGTGACCCCAGACTTCCAGGTCATGTTTGGGGAAACGCACCGAAAGATCGTGGGTAACCCCGATGATGTGGACATGCGGCAGTTTGTTCAGTCCGCCGCGCAGCCAGACCGAATCCGGCGTCACCGGATCGTGGTTGCCCGGCAAAACGATCACCGGTCGGCCGATGTGGTTCAACTGGGCGACGCACTGGGCGACGATGCCGGGGGATTGGCGGTTGTTGTCGAAAATATCGCCGACCAGCAGGACGTAATCCGCGTTGTGGGTTTTCGCCGCGTTGAGCACGACACGCAGGCCGGTTGTGCCATCCTGCCCGTACGGACCCTGATGCGGGTCGTCATCGACATGCAAATCGGAACTATGCACCAGCACGATATCGGAAGCCGTCACGGTTTGAACCCAGTCAGTTGCGGCCGGCCATCAGACCGGCGCGCGTTGCACCCGTCAACCGCCGTTGGCCCAAGCCGGCGGTTCGGGTAGTATCGGAGCAACCGCAAGGGGGAGGAACCAAGCGCGATGATCGACCTGCATTACTGGCCCACGCCAAACGGCAAGAAGGTGACCATCCTGCTGGAGGAGGCCGCTATTCCCTACACGATCGTTCCGGTGAATATCGGGCGGGGCGACCAGTTTACTTCGGCGTTTCTGAAGATGAACCCCAACCACCGCATGCCGGTCATGGTGGACCATGCGCCGGTTGGCGGCGGCGAGCCGATCGCGATTTTCGAATCCGGTGCGATCATGCTGTATCTGGCGGAGAAGGCGGGGCGGTTTTATCCGCTGGAAGTGCGCGGCAAATACGCGGTTACGGAATGGCTGATCTGGCAGATGGCCAATCAGGGGCCGAAGCTTGGCGAATGCGGCCATTTCCGGCGCCTGGGCGATAAACAAGGCGATCAGGCCTATGCCGTGCGGCGGTTCACGGATGGGGCGAACAGATTGTATGGCGTGTTGAACAACCGGCTGCACGAAAGCGACTACCTGGCGGGAAGCGATTACACTATTGCCGATATGATCTGTTATCCGTGGACGGTGAATTGGCAAGGCCAGGGCCAGGATATCGCCGAATTTCCCTATGTGAAGCGCTGGCAGGAAGCAATCTCCGCGCGTCCGGCGGTGCAACGCGGCATGGCGGTGGGGGCGGACCTGTCGGAAGACGTATCGAAACTGCCGCCGGCGGAACAGGAACGCCGGGCGAAAATCATGTACAATCAGCGGGCGCGTCCCGTCGTCGCGTAATCGTCATCGATTATTATGGAGTGAACCCGGCGATGGCCGAACTTGAATGTTTTTTCGACTGTTCCAGCCCGTGGACCTATTTCGCGTTCGAATCGCTGTTGCGCATGCAGGACGAGATCGGTGTCGTCATCCGTTGGCGCCCGTTTCTGGTAGGCGGCGTGTTCAATGCGGTCAATCAGAGCGTCTATAACTCCCGCGACGCGCCGGTTCCGGCGAAAGCCGCGTATAGTAAGAAAGATCAACAGGACTGGGCGCGTTATCTTGGTCTTGCCGTCCAGTATCGCCCTACGGTGTTTCCGGTGAACAGCGTCAAGGCGATGCGGTGTTGCATCGTTCTGGAAGCGGACGGCAAGCTGGTGCCGTTCGCCCGGGCGGCGTTCAAGGCGTATTGGACGGACGACAAGGACATTTCGCAGGTCGCGGTGCTTGCCGCGATTTGCAACGACCTCGAAATAGACACCGCGACGTTATTCGCCGCGATCGACCAGCAGCCGGTCAAGGACACGCTGCGCGCCAATACACAGGAAGCGATCGACCGGGGCGCTTTCGGCTCGCCCGCCATTTTCGTGGGTGGCGACGATATGTATTTCGGTAATGATCGCATGCCGCTGATCAAGGACGCGGTATTGCGCCGGCGGTCATGATCGAAACGACACTGGATGAGCGGTGTGTTGCCACCGTAACGGTGAATAACCCAGGGCAGCGCAATGCCCTGGGCAACGCCGGCAAGCGCGAGCTGGCGGAGGCGATCGAGCGCGTGTCCGCCAGCCCAGGATTGCGTGTCGTGGTGTTGACCGGGGCAGGGGACAAATCGTTCATCGGCGGCGCCAATGTGAAGGAAATGGCGGGATTCGTGCGCCACGAAGCGTCCGAAGGTCCCGCGTTGACTCACCGGGTTTGCGAAGCGATCCGTCGCGTGCCGGTGCCGGTGATTGCCAGGATCAACGGCTGGTGTCTGGGCGCGGGGCTGGAAATTGCCGCCTCCTGCGACATGCGCGCGGCGGCGGACACGGCTCGGTTTGGCATGCCGGAAGTCCTGTTCGGCCTGCCGTCCGGCATGGAGGCGTGCCTGCTGCCGCAACTGATCGGCTGGGGCAAAACGCGGGAACTGGTGTTTACCGGCCGGCACATCGATTGCGCGGAAGCCATGGCGTGCCATCTGGTGGAACGCGTGGCGCCGCCCGAGGGACTGGACGCGGCGGTCGAAGACTGGGCCGGGGCGATTTTGAAAGCCGGCCCCGATGCAATACGCGCGCAAAAGGAACTGATACGGGATTGGGAGCAGATGTCGCTTGCCGATGCGGTTCAGCAAGGAATACGCGCGGTCGCGGCAGCGCATGGTTCGGATGAAGCGAAGCGGCTGATGGATGCGTTTGTGGAACGGCGCCGATAGGACGGTTTTGCACTTGGAGCGGACATTCGATCGGAGTGATATGGCAACTAACCGCGCAACTGTATCGATGTTGCCTGCCGTGCCCTCCTTGGCCGCCGGGATTCGGAGAATTAGACGGTGTGGATCGCCCATGCCCCGGCGCCCAGCCGCTGCAACGGAAACACCGCATTGGCATTGCCGACATGGTCATAGGCCACCCAGGACTGAATGGAGAGAATGTTCATCGGTCGCCGGCCAGCGCGAGTAGCCGTGTGATCCATGCGTTGAAATGCGGACAGACCGCCTGGATCGCAGTGAGGCCGATGCGTTGGGCAATCAGCAAGCCGGCGACAGGTTTCTGGTAGTCCGGAAGGAGGCCGAGGATGCGCTTCGACGGGGCGGTAAGTCGATTGTCGTTGATGTCCTCGGGATTGGGGAATTTTGCTCGGATCGCACTCAGTCGCTTCACCGCTTGCTGACTGTCCGGAAAGGCTTCCAGAAATGCCTCTGGATCGGCGAACAGCAATGCCTCGAACTCGTGCGACTGCATGTATGGGATAAACCGTTGCGCCACCGGCAGGCCAGTCAAACGCGCCTCGATATCCCGGTGTAGGCTGGCTTCAAGAGCCGCTACCCGACGCGGTGCATCTAACGCCGGGTGAAGCGTCTCGAGGCTGGGAAAATTGGCCGGCAGGGCATAGAAATCGAACATCGTCGTGAACCACGAATCTTCGTTCTGATCTTGCTTCATCCACAACGTCAGATCCCGAGCCAAGTGTTCGTAATTCACCAGACCGCCGCGAAACACAGTGCCTCGACGGCGTCCGGTTGTGATGCAGTGTACATCTACAACAATATCACGCTCGGCAAACATCGGGGCAAGTATTTCGTTGATGAAACCTTCCTCGGTCTGCCCTTCGGCGAGAATATGAAGCCGGATCAGTGTGATGGCCTCCCGCCGACCACGTTCTTCTCCCACAGTTCGGACAACGTGTAGGTTTCCAGCCATTCCATCAGGGCGGCGTTGTCGAGCCGTTTGAACGACGTTTCGCGGTGTTTGCGATCCGTGACGACGATATCGTTGGGATCGAACCGATCGATCAGCGAGACGGATTGTGTCGCGACGATGACCTGGACGTGTTGGGACGCACTTCGGATCAAACTGGCGAGGACCTCGATCGCATAGGGGTGCAAGCCGAGTTCGGGTTCATCCAGAATGAGCATGTTGGGCAGGTCTTGCTCGGGCTGCTGTAGCAGCGCAACCAGAGCCATCACCCGCAGCATTCCATCCGAGGCCTGGGATACGTTGAAAATCTGGTCCGACCCGATTTCGCGCCACCGCAGGAGGACGCTGCCATATTCGGGATACAGTTCGAACGCAGCGAAAAACGGTAGGATCAGTCGCAGCGTATCCTGAATCCGGTTGTAGTATAGGGGGTGCTCCGTCGCTAGCCGATGGAGGAACGAGGCGATATTGGCGCCGTCCTCCTTGAGCCACCGGTTATCCGAGACGTCCCACTTGTTGCGGATACGCGCGGTCTGTGAGGTGTTGTGAAATTGATGCACGATGATTCGCTGTAGCATGCCCAAGATGACTTTTGCCGTGCCAGGTCTTTCCATGAGCTGCGATTCGCGATGTCCTGCTCCAAGATTGCTCGGCTTCCGAGATTGTCCTTGGGGTTCATATAAATACCACTCGTCGGTAAAAAGCAGCGTATCCGCCGCTGCATGTGATAACCGAAAGCCATAGTCGTTTGTGCCGACGCTCGTATTTAGCGTCAGTACAGCCTCGATCCGCTGAGTGACCGCCGCGCCGTCATGCAGCAACGCGCTCGCACCGCCCTGTTGGGCCACGTAAACCTGCAACTGACCCGGTGGGGCTACGGCCCAGGAGAGCATCCGAAAGAATGAAATGAAGTTCGTCTTGCCCGCGCCATTTGGACCGATCAGTACGGTCAGGTTGCCGGGCTCGAAGTCGGTCAAGCCTTTAATCGTCTTGAAGCCCCGGAGGGCGATGCGCGTCAGTCTGGGTCTCATTCGCCAAATCTATCCACAATGCCAGTCACCGGGAAGCGCCATCGCCGTCCCGATGCAGGGTCCGAGATGACAGTCGCCGGCCTCCACGTCGAACAAGGGCCGGCCGCATCGCAGGTTGTCCGAAGGTCGCTCATTCCGGGTTTGCCAGTCCCACCGCCGTACGCTGCGCGCACAAGAGCGATAAACCGCATCGTGGACCAAAGCGCCCCTTGCGCCTCTCCGACTAAACCGCTTCCGCCGATAACCGCCGCGGCATGCAGCACGAACAGCCGCCCATATGCGGCCGAACCGGCGTTGCCGGTCCCGCGGTGGCTTCTTGCGCGCCGCCGCCCAACGCCGGTGCGGTCAGCAGACGGGGCGCGAGCAAGGTGCAATCCGGGCAAGGCTGCGCCCGGTCGTATTCCGCCATCGGGCGCACCTCGCTGAACGGGCCGCAATCGGCGCATTCATAATCGTAAGTCGGCATCCTGATTCTCCATCGTCCGTGACCTCCATACAAGCATTTCCATGCCCCCAGGGCCAGCGTCCGGGTTGCCGGCCGGGCATGCCGGCGCCATGTTGCACGGCACAATACGCCGCAAGAAGGACGCACGCATGACTGGACCCGTGGACCTGACGCAGTTCGCCGACGAAAAATATGCCGTCGGCCAGCCGGTCCCGCGTAAGGAAGACCCGACCCTGCTACGCGGTCAGGGGCGCTATTCCAGCGACATGAACCTGCCTGGCCAGGCCTATGCCGTCATGGTTCGCTCGAACGCGGGCCACGGCATTATCCGCGGAATCGACACCGCTGCCGCTAAGTCACTGCCGGGCGTGCTCGCGGTGCTGACCGGCCAGGACCTGATCGATGCCGGGCTTGGCGACATGCCGTCAGGGATGGCGTTCAAAATGCGCGATGGGTCGGATATGCCGAAGCCGCGCCAGTCGGTGCTGACCGTGGACAAGGTTCGGTTCGTCGGCGATCCGGTGGCGGTGGCGATCGCCGAGACCGCCGAACAGGCAAAGGACGCGGCCGAGGCGGTATTTGCCGATATCGAAACGCTGCCCGCCGTTACCGACGCGGCCTCCGCCGCCGAACCGGGCGCGTCGCTGGTTCACGACGCGACGCCGGGCAATGCGATCCTGGATTTCCATCACGGCGACGGCGCGGCGGTGGCGGTGGCCTTCGCCTCGGCCGCTCATGTGACGCGGCTCAAAATCCGCAACAGCCGGGTTGTGGTGTGCCCGATGGAACCGCGGTCGGCGATCGGAGAGTACGACGCGGCAACCGGACGCTGGACGTTGCGCGTCGGTTCCCAGGGCGTGTTCAATATGCGCCAGCTTCTGACAGGCCCGCTGAAAGCGCCGGTGGACAAAATCCGCGTGCTGACCGGCAACGTCGGCGGTTCGTTCGGTATGAAATCCTCCTGCTATCCCGAATATCCGGCGATCCTGTATGCCGCGAAGCTGCTGGGCCGGCCGGTGAAGTGGACAGATGAGCGCGGCGAAAGTTTCCTGTCCGACAGCCATGGTCGCGATCACGACATGGAACAATCCATCGCCCTGGATGCGAACGGACGCATTCTGGCGCTGCGGATTACCGGCTATGGCAATATCGGTGCCTATTTGTCCAACGGTACCGTCTTGCAGCCCACCGGCAATATCGTGCGCAACTCCATCGGTGTTTACGCAACGCCGCTGCAGGAGGTGTCGGTCAAGGCGATGTTCACCAACACCAGCCCGGTCGGCCCATACCGGGGCGCCGGCCGCCCCGAAGCCAATTACTATATCGAGCGTCTGCTCGACACCGCCGCGCGGGAAATGGGCATCGATCCCGCCGAAATCAGGCGCCGCAATCACATCCAGCCGGATGCCTTTCCGTATAAAACACCGGCCGGCACAACCTATGACAGCGGCGATTTCCCCACGATTTTAGAAAAGGCACTGGCGGCGGCCGACTGGGACGGATTTTCGGTGCGGAAAAAAGCCAGCGCCGAACGCGGCAAGCTGCGCGGGCGCGGTATCGGCCAGTATCTGGAGGTCACCGGCCCGCCGTCCAAGGAAATGGGCGGCATCCGCTTCGAACCCGATGGCACCGTGACCATGATCACCGGCACACTGGATTATGGACAGGGCCACGCCTCGGCCTTCGCCCAGGTTCTGGCATCCAGGCTGGGAATCCCGTTCGATGCGATCAACCTGCTGCAAGGCGATTCGGACGAACTTCTGGCCGGTGGCGGCACGGGCGGATCCAAGTCGCTGATGGCCAGCGGCACCGCGATCGTGGAAGCGGCGGAGAAAGTGCGGCAAGCCGGGCAAAAAATCGCCGCGCATCTGCTGGAAGCGTCGGAGGCCGATATCGAATTCGAGATCGTCCGCACCGGCGGGCAGTTCCGCATCGCGGGCACCGACCGTTCGGTTGGGCTGATGGATCTGGCGCACCGCCTGCGATCGGGCAGCCTGTCGCTGCCGGACGGCTTGCCGCATACCCTGTCGGTGTCGCATGTCGCGGAAGGACCGCCGTTTGCGTTCCCCAACGGATGCCACATCGCGGAAGTCGAGGTCGATCCCGAAACCGGCGTGTCCGAGGTGGTTCGTTATCATATGATGAACGATTTCGGTACCATCGTGAACCCGATGCTGGTGGAAGGTCAGGCGCATGGCGGCATTGTGCAGGGGATCGGCCAGGCGTTCATGGAACACGTGGTGTACGACGAAAGCGGCCAGCCGATGACCGGATCTTATATGGATTACGCGCTGCCGCGGGCGAACGATGCACCGATGTTCAATTTCGCGTCCCATCCCGTGCCGGCGAAGACCAACCTGCTCGGTTCCAAGGGGTGCGGCGAGGCAGGGTGCGCCGGCGCGCTGCCATCGGTGATGAACGCGCTTGTCGATGCCCTGTCGGCCTACGGCATCCGCCACATCGACATGCCGGCCACGCCGCTGCGGGTGTGGGAGGCGATCCAGGCGGCCTGAGCCGGCGGGCGGGGCGAGTCACGGGCAGGGCAGGGGCACCCCGCCTCAGCCGGCGCCCGGCGAAACCCGCAAAGGTTCGGGCGCGCGTGTCAGAAGCGCGTTCTGGACGCGATACAACAGATCGGAATGATCTTCCTGGGATACTTTATCGCTGCGCATCATCATCAGCACCAATGGGTCGCGCAGCAATGACGTCAAGGTCAGTGTGCTGATCGTGGTCGTGCACATCGTCTGTCACCATTCCCGTTGAACGCAGCAGCAGTATAGCGGTCTCTACAGCGCACAATGGAAATGAATTGTGTTTTAACATTGCCGGCATCCGGGCAATTTTTTGGTACTACCGCCTTTCCAGACGAACCGTGGCGGATTGGCGTCAGTTATGCCTGACGGATAACCAAACATTAATATCTGCGTAAAGAATAGCCGTCCTGACATGTCGCGTCCGGACGGCCCGGCCGGCTATTCCGCTGCCCTGGCCTTGCGCGCGGGCCATTCGTCCACCGGAATGCGCGGCAGTTCGAACCGGTCGGTAACCCGCGAATACCAGCCCCCGCCATGCAGGCGGCCAATCAGATCCAGCTTCGGCGTATCGATGTAACAGCGATCCGCGTTCAGCACGCAGTCGTCGCGCACATGGACCGCCAGCGCCCGGCCCAGAACCACCGCGCGGTCGATCCCGACATCGACGATCACCAGCCGCTCGCACTCGAACGAAACCGGCGCCTCGGCGATCCGCGGCGGCTTGACATGCAACGACGGCGCGGTCGTCAGCCCCGCTTCCTTCAGCTCATCGACGCCCTTGGGGAAATCGATCGCTGTCACGTTCATCGGCTCCGCCAGCGCAAAGCTGACCAGATTGATCACGAACTGCCCGGTGCGGCGAATGTTGCCGCCGGTATCCTTCACGTCGCCGGGGCCGCGGCCGCCGATCCCGAACGCCAGCACCGGCGGATTGCCGGACATCGCATTGAAAAACGAAAAAGGCGCGGCGTTCACGGTTCCATCGACGTCTTGCGTCGTGACCCAGGCGATCGGCCGGGGACCGATTGTCGATGTTAGCAGCTTATAGATATTCTCGGTTTTGGTTTCGGCGAAATCGAACAGCATGGCGGCCTCGTGCAATCGGGTGTCCCGAAGGGTTACGCGGCGGGCCGTCGCCTGTCCAGGACGGTGCGGCGCTGGGCACGCAAAAGCGACGGCCGCAAAAAAAAGACCGGACAAGGGGGGTTGATCTCAGTACGAAAATGCTTTCAAGTTCAACTGTCCAAAAAGCCATACTGCTTTAGGCTATCAGTCGGGGGAAACAGTTGTGAAAAAGAAGACACTGCGGGCCGCATTGGCCGTGGGGTTGCCCATGATGCTGGCAGCAGCCCTGCCTATGAACCCGGCATCGGCCGGCGATCTGAAAAGCTATGATTCCAGCAAGCCGTCATTTTGGGCCCATCCGCCCGCCGATTGGTTCCTGGGCGATGAAACCGAGGCGCAGAAAGGCCTGTCGCCGATCGCCGGTCCCGCCACGCCGACACCGCTGGCCGACCTTCAGAACGATATCAAGAAAATCAAACTGCCGCCCGGCTTCAAGATCGAAGTCTATGCCACCGGCATCCCCGAAGCCCGGCAAATGGCGTGGGGTGCCAATGGAACCCTGTTCGTCGGATCGTTCGGTGCGACAAATGTCTATGCCGTCACCGATCAGGGTGGCCAGCGTACGGTCAAGACCATCCTGAAGGGCCTGACCATGCCGACCGGCGTCGCCTTCCGCGACGGCTCCCTCTACGTGATCGCCATCAACAAACTGCTGCGATACGACAACGCCGAGGCCAGCCTGGATAAGATGCCGGACCCGGTCGTCGTCTATGACGACATGCCTCCATACGTGGCGCATGGCTGGAAATACCTCGTCGCAGACAAGAACGGCGGGGTTTATATTCCCTTCGGCCCTCCGTTCAACATCGGTATTCCGCCGACCAGCACGTCGCAAATCCGCCATGTCGATATGAAGACCGGGCTTGCCGAAATCGTTGCCCTTGGCGTACGTAACAGCGTCGGCGGCGACATCGATCCGCGCAGCGGCGATTACTGGTTCACCGAAAACGCACGCGATTGGATGAGCGACGATACACCCAGCGATAAACTGAACCACATTACCAAACTGGGCGAGGATTTCGGCTATCCGCATTGCCATCAAGGCAACATCCCGGATCCGAAATTCGCGATGGGCCACAAGTGCAGCGAATTCACGCCCCCGGTGGTCAACCTGGGCGCGCACGTTGCTCCGCTTGGCATGAAATTCTACACTGGGTCGCAGTTCCCGGCGCAGTATAAGGATAATATCTTCATCGCCGAACACGGGTCGTGGAACCGCCACACCTACCAGGGCGGACGCATCGAACGCGTGATCGTCGATGCGAACGGCAAGAACGCCAAGCAGGAAGTCTTCGCATCTGGCTGGATCACTGGCCAGCGCGACTATTTCGGCCGCCCGGACGATATTATCCAGGCGCCCGATGGATCGTTGCTGGTTTCCGATGACTGGGCCGGCGCGATCTACCGCATCAGCTACGCAAAGTAGGACCACTGTCGTTTGTTAACACTTAGGATGCTGGCGCTGGCGGCGATTGTTTCGCTGCCAGCTTCGGCTTCCCTGGCCGCCCAGGGCAATATCCCGGCGGGTCAGGAGAAAGCCAAACCCTGTCTCGGCTGTCACGGCCAGAACGGGGTATCCTCGATACCGGGCATCCCGTCGCTGGCGGGCCAACGGGATCAGTTCATCCAATGGCAACTGGTGTTCTTCCGGAACGGACGCCGGGCGAATCCAATCATGGCGCCACTTGTCGCGAACCTCAGCGATGAGGATATCCGCAACCTCGGCGCCTACTTTGCCAGCCTGCCGTACAATACCGTCGTCGCTGCTGGAACGCCCGACCCGGACCTGACCGCGAAGGGCAAGGAGGTCGCCGCCCATCACGGCTGCGCCAATTGCCATAAAGAAGATTTTCGCGGCCAGCAGGCAGCCGCGGCCATCGCCGATCAGCGCGAGGACTATCTGGTCCAGGCCCTGAAGGACTACCGCTCCGGCGCGCGTCCCAGCACCGGTGTGGCCGCCATGACCGAAGCGGCGGGCGGGCTGACCGACGACGAAATTCCCCAGGTCGCCCATTATGTCGCGACGCTCGGCCCACCGGGCAAATGAAGGCAATCACAATGCGCGGACTATGGTTCCTGGCGCTCGCCAGTCTGGCGATACCGGCAGCGCATGCCGCTGACACCCCCCAGGGCGCGCCTCTGGAGCGTACCGCGGCGTTCGATAAGGCCTATGCCGCATCGTTTTATGAATTCGACGGATGCGGCGATAACGTGGCTGGTCGCCTGTATCGCAACGCCCTGACAGCGAAGTTGAAGCAATGTCCGTTCTCGCCTGAAGCCCGCAAACGCTTTCAGGCGCGCGCGGCCGCCCAGGCCGAACAATCGCGGGCAATGCTGGCCAGGATGATCGAGGATAATGGCGGTTTGCCGATGCGCCTGGAGGGCATGACTCGCACCTGCCACGAACAGATGGACAGTCCGGACTATCGTGCCGTGCGCGAGCGGCTTGAATCGCTGGCGACCGGCAAGGCGACACTGGACAGCGTCGTCCCGCAAGGCTGCGATGCGGCGGAGATTTCGCCCTGAACGGCTGACCGGGGCGAAGGATTGGTTGCGGCTGGTTCGGCAGGCTGTATGGTCCGGCGCTGACCCATCTGAGGATCCGTTTATTATGCGCCCATCCGGCCGCTCCGCCGACGCCCTTCGCGACGTTTCCATTACGACTGGATTTTCCCGCCACGCGGAAGGCTCCGCGCTGATCCGCATGGGGAAAACCGAGGTTCTGTGCGCCGCCAGCGTCGAAAGCCGCGTGCCGCCCTTTCTGCGCAACACCGGCCTCGGCTGGGTGACCGCGGAATACGGGATGTTACCCCGAGCGACTCATACGCGGGGGGATCGCGAGGCGGCGCGGGGTAAGCAGTCGGGCCGTACCCAGGAAATTCAACGGCTGATCGGACGAAGCCTGCGCGCAGTGGTCAACCGCGCCGCGATGGGGGAAATGTCGATCACCCTGGATTGCGACGTGTTGAACGCCGATGGCGGCACGCGCTGCGCGGCGATTACCGGTGCATGGGTCGCGCTGTCGCTGGCGTTCCGTCATCTGGTGAAGATGAACGTGCTGAAAACCATCCCGCTGACCGGGCAGGTTGCCGCCATTTCCTGCGGCATTGTCGGCGGCGCGGCGGTGCTGGACCTGGACTACGATGAGGATTCCAACGCCGATGCCGATTCCAACTTCGTGCTGACCGACGGTGGCGGCATCGTCGAAATTCAGGCCACAGCAGAAAAGACCGCGTTCGGCGAAGCGCAGTTCAACCAGCTTCTGGCCCTGGCCCGCCACGGCACCGGTGCGCTGTTCGCGCTGCAACGCCAGGCGCTGGACGGCTGATGGGCCGGCGTATCCCAACTGGCCAGCAACTCGTGCTGGCCAGCCACAACAAGGGCAAGCTGCGCGAAATCGCCACCCTGTTAACCCCGCTGGGTGTCGCGGTGGTGGCGGCCGGCGACCTCGGCCTGGCGGAACCGGAAGAAAACGCACCGGACTTTGCCGGCAACGCCCGGATCAAGGCGCTGGCGGCGGCAACCGCGACGGGCCTGCCGGCGCTGTCGGACGATTCCGGCTTTTGCGTTGCCGCACTGGGCGGCGAACCGGGTGTGCATTCGGCGCGCTGGGCCGGTCCCGGTAAGGACTTCGCGGCGGCGATGCAGGCCGTGCAGGCGCGCATCGGCGACCATGCGGATCGTCGGGCCTGGTTTGTCGCCGCACTGTGCATGGCATGGCCCGATGGCTATACCCAGACATTCCTGGGACGGATCGACGGCGTCGCCGTTTGGCCGCCGCGCGGCGGCAACGGCTTCGGCTATGACCCGATGTTTGTCCCTGCCGGAGGCCAGCAAACGTTTGGAGAGATGGACCCGGCGGTCAAACACGGCGGCAGCCATCGGGCACGGGCGTTTGCCCAGATGCTGCGATCGTGCTTCGGATAACCTAACGGCCGGAAAGGCCTCATAACGGGAGACGTATGAACATGAAGTTTCATCACCTTACCCTGGCAGCGGCTTTGCTGCTGCCAGTCGCGCTGGCGCACGCGCAGATGCCGGAAACGGTGAAGGTCGGCATCCTGAACGACATGAACGGACCGTTCGCCGATCAGTCCGGCCGCGGATCGGTCGTCGCCGCGCAAATGGCGGCGGAGGACTTCGCCGGACAGGGCGGTGGCTTCAAGGTCGAGATACTGTCGGCCGATCATCTCAATAAGCCCGACGTGGCGGCCGGAATCGTGCGGCAATGGGTGGACCAGGATGGCGTCGATGCCGTTGCCGATTCAGTCAATTCCGGTGTCGGCCTCGCGGTTAACACGATCATGGCCGAAAAACACCGGACCTTTGTCGCGTCCAATGTCGGAACATCCGACCTGACCGGCAAGTTCTGCCAGCCGACGACGGTGCAGTGGACCATGGATACCTATGCCATGGGCAATACCATGGCCAGGGCAATGTTCGCCCAAGGCGCCGATACCTGGTATTACATCAGCTTCGACTACGCGCTCGGTGCTGCTCTGGAACGAGATTCCACCGCGGTACTCACCAGCCTCGGCGGCAAGGTTCTTGGATCCGTCAAACATCCCCTCGGTACCACGGATTTTTCGTCGTATCTGCTGCAGGCGCAATCGTCTGGCGCCAAGGTGGTGGCGCTCGCCGATACTGGCAGCGACCTGATCAACGCGGTTAAGCAGGCCGCCGAGTTCGGCGTCACCAAGAAGCAGATCCTGGCGGGATTGTTCACCCAGATCGTCGATGTGAAGTCGATTGGACTACAGTCCGCGCAGGGCATGACAGTGACCGAAGCGTTCTACTGGGATCTGAACGACAATACCCGCGCGTTTTCCCGCCGGTTCGGCCAGCGTTTCGACGGCAAGATGCCAACCGCCAATCAGGCGGGCGTCTATTCCTCGGTGCTGGCTTATCTCAACGCGGTGAAGGCGGCCCAGTCGATCGTTGGCGAAACGGTTGTCGCGCAGATGGGCAAACAGCCGATCGAGGACGCGCTGTTCGGAACAGTAACGGTTAGAAAAGATGGCCGAGCGGTGCATGATATGTACACGTTCCGTGTCAAAGCCCCGGATGAATCGAAATCCCCCTGGGATCTTTACACTGTGCTCGCTCGTGTGCCCGGCGATAAGGCCTTCCGGCCGCTGGACCAGGGCGGCTGCAAACTTGTTATGAAATAGGAACAAGACGATGGCGGATGCGATAACGAAAGACACTTGGCCGGATGCGCTTTACGACCTGCTGCGGGCGAACGGCGTGACCCAGTTCTGCTATGTGCCGGACGCCGGCCACAGGGTGTTGATCGATCGTTCGCTCGCCGATCCGGATGTACATTCGGTGCCGCTGACGACCGAGGAGGAAGGCGTGGCCATGGTCGCCGGCGCCGACCTCGGGGGGCAGCGGGCGGTGCTGCTGATGCAGTCGTCCGGCGTGGGCAACTGCATCAATATGCTGTCGCTGACCCAGGGGGGACGCTTCCCGCTGCTAACGCTCGTTTCGATGCGCGGCGAATACGGCGAGGGCAATCCCTGGCAGTTCGCGATGGGCCAGGCAGTGGAACCGGTGCTGAAGGCGATGGGCGCGATCGTGCTGCGGGCGGACCATCCGGCCGAGGCAATCGAAGCGGTGACGGCCGGCATCGTCATGGCGTTCCAGTCCGGTCAGCAGGTGGCGGTTCTGCTGACGCAACGCCTGATCGGCGCCAAGAAGTTCTGACGGAGGCATACCGATGGCCAAATTGAACAAGCTGCAAACCGCGACTTTGCCCGATGCGGTGCTCGATCGCCGGCAGGCCGTACCGGCACTGATTGAAAATCCCGGCGATTTTCTGATGGTGGCCGGGTTGGCCGGAACGGCGTGGGAACTGTCTGCGCTGACGCACGAATCGCCCAGCCTGTTCGGCCTGGCCGGGGCGATGGGCGCGGCACCGATGATCGGCCTTGGCATCGCCCTGGCGCAGCCGAAGCGGCGGGTGCTGGTGGCGACCGGCGACGGCGAACTGCTGATGAATGTGGGCGCCCTGGCCACGATCGCGCTGCAGAACCCGCCTAATCTGACGATTATCTGCGTCGATAACGGGCATTATGGCGAAACCGGCAACCAGGAGAGCCATACCGGCCTGGGCGTGCGTCTGGATACAATCGCTGTTGGGTGCGGATTTCCGGTCGTGCATACAATCAATACACAAGCCGATATGGCCGAGGGGCGCCGTCTGGTGCGGGAAGGCGGCGGCCTGACGTTTATTCTACTGCGGGTCGTCGAAGGGCCGGCGACGCACGACGGCAAGAAGAATCTTGTTCCACATATAGAACGGGATCGTTTCCGGGCCGCTTTGCTTGGATGATGCGCTAGCCCTGCTGCGCTTACAGGCCGAATGGGGTGCCGACGAGGCAATCGATCCCGACCCCATCGACCGCCTGCGTCCGTTGCAACCCGAGACCCCGCCCACACGACTGGCCGCGCCCGCGGCAACTACAGCGGTGGTCACGCCGGCGGATCGGGCAATGGAACTGGCGGGCCGGGCTGCCACGCTGGACGAACTTCGTGCCGCCCTGGCGGGCTTCGATGGCTGCGCCCTGCGCGATACCGCCGGTACTCTGGTGTTCGCCGAAGGCGATCCGGCCAGTACAACGCTGTTGATCGGCGAACCGCCAGGGCGGGACGAAGACCGCGGCGGGCATCCGTTTGCCGGGGCCGAGGGGCAATTGCTGGACCAGATGCTGGGCAGTATCGGCCTGGTGCGGGCCGCCTTGATGCTGACGCCGCTTTTGCCATGGCGTCCGCCGGGCGGCAGGCCGCCCTCGCCAGCCGAAATCGCCATGTGCCTGCCGTTTTTGCACCGGCTGATCGTGCTGCTGGGGCCGCACAGGATCGTCTTGTTCGGCAACTCCCCAGCACGGGCATTGATGCCACGGACCGCGAACCGGCGGCGGATCGTGCAAGGGTGGGCCGATTTAAGCATACCGGATATGCAAAAAGCGATACCCACGCTGGTGCTACCGAACCTGCTGGAGATGCTCAAAAATCCGCCGTTACGGCGGGAGGCGTGGGTTGGCATGCGCTTGCTGCGGCGATCGCTGGATATCGGCCCAACGAAAAAGTGATGGGTTGTTACCGGTTGGTAAGCCCTGATTTTCCGATGTTTGTATCAAAAATAACGAATTGTATTTTTCTACCCGGTTGCGTCTTATTCGTGTTGCGGCTAGCCAAGACGTATGCGAGGGATCGAACACACGCTCTCCCGCCATCCTACTGTCCGGGCATTATTTGCCGGGGCAGCGATCCTCGCGGGGGCTTTCTCGTCCGCCGCGCACGGGCAAACGCCCGGATTTGGGAATGGTTCGGGGGCGCTTAATCCTGACAGCACGCGGGGCGACGAAGCTGCGTGGGCGGTTCCGCGTGTTCGACATAACGGTGCTTCCGGTGCCGCATCCGAGGTGGCGTTTCCGCGTCCGCTGAGTCCGGCCGATGCGGTAACGATGAAGCGTATATTTTCCTATCAAACGCGCGGTAACATTGCCGAGGCAGTTCGTTCCGCCTCACGTTTGGAAGACTCGCTGTTACTGGGTACGGCGCTGGCCGATCGTTTCCTAAGCCGGTATTATCGTTCCGGAGCGGGCGAACTGACCGATTGGCTGCAACGTTATGCCGATCAGCCAGAAGCCGCTGCGATCCACGATTTGCTGTTGACGCGGTTGCCCAGGGGCGTGTCGCCGCCGCCTCCGCCTGAATCCCATGCGATCGCGTGGAATGCCGGCCCTGTTACTTTGCCGGTACCCGAGGATATCGATCCGCCGCGTAACGATCTGGTGCGCAACCCGGTGCTTGACCGAACCGTTCTCGAACGTTCGCGGCGTGGCGGAAGCGCGTCGGCACTGCGGCTTATCGCGGCCACGCGCGGCCTGTCACCGGCTTATGCCGCGCAACTGCGCGCCGAGGTGGCGCAAATCTTATTTATCCGTAACGAAGATGCGGATGCCCTGGTTGTTGCCCAACAGGCGCTGGATACCGCCGGGGGGCCGGACAAGCCCGGCCTTGCATTCTACATCGGCGGTCTCGCCGCGTGGCGGCTCGATCGCATCGGTCTGGCCCGGTCGCTGTTCGAGGATGGGGCGCAAGCCACCGGCACATCGCCGCGGCTGCATGCGGCATCGGCGTTCTGGGCTTCGCGGGCGAACCGGGCGCTGCACGATGCGGGTGGCACGGTGAAATGGCTGCTTGCGGCGGCCGAGGAAAGGCTGACGTTCCATGGCTTGCTGGCGCGCCGCATTCTGCGGATGGACACCGGCATTCTCGACAGCGGGGAAGTGATCGGTCAGGCGGATGTCGATGCGGTTGCCGCGTCGCCGCGCGGGCTGCGGGCGTTCGCGCTGCTTCAGATCGGTCAGACCGGCCGGGCCGAGGCGGAGTTCCGCGGACTTTGGGCAACCGCCGGGGCCGACGCGGTGTTTCAGCGTTCCATTTTGCTGGTGGTTTCGGCCGCCGGACTAAGCGACTGCGAGGCGAGCATGGCCGCTTTGCTGCAATCGCGGGATGGCGGCCATCATGACGAGCTGCGGTTTCCCATGCCACGGTTGCGCCCGGCGGGCGGGTTTAGTATCGACCCGCCTCTGGTCTATGCCCTCGCTCGGCAGGAATCCAACTTCGATACCGGGGCGCTGTCGCCATCCGGTGCGCGCGGGCTGATGCAGATCATGCCGTCCACCGCGCGGTATATCGCCGGCGATTCGATGTCCGAACCGGATCGGTTGAACGAACCGGCATCCAACCTTGAAATCGGGCAACGTTATGTTGCCTATCTGGCCCGCCAGGATGGAATAGATAACGACCTGCTGCGGATTCTGGCCAGCTATAATGCCGGTCCCGGCCATTTCGGCCAATGGGGCGCGGGCATGCAAGACCGCGACGACCCGCTGTTGTTCATCGAGGCCATTCCGGTGCCGGAAACCCGAGCATTCGTGGAGCATGTGCTGGTGTATTCGTGGATTTACGCTGCTCGGCTGCGACTGCCGGCATCCAGTTTGGAGGCCTTGGCGGCCGGCGAATTCCCCCGCTTCACGCAACGCCCGGCGGAGCGTAAGATGACGGTCACGGCCGCCGGTATTCACTGACACCGCCCTGGCTGTTTTGTTCGCGGAAGGCACAGGCATGGTCCGTATCGACGAAAGCCGCCGTTTCATCCCGGTGAACATCGCTGTCCTGACGGTGTCGGATACCCGGTCGCTCGCTAACGATACCTCGGGCGATACCTTGGCCGCCCGTATTGCCGCGGCGGGGCATCGTGTCGCCGAACGGGCGATCGAAAAGGATGAAACCGATCGTATCGAGGCGCTGCTGCGCCGCTGGATCGCCGAACCGGATATCGACGTGGTGATTACCACGGGTGGCACCGGCATCACCGGCCGCGACGTGACGCCCGAAGCATTCGAACGGGTGATGGAGAAGCGCATCGAGGGATTCGGCGAACTGTTCCGCATGCTCAGCTTTCAGACGATTGGCACCTCCACGATGCAGTCGCGTGCGATAGGCGGTGTGGCGGGCGGAACCTATCTGTTCGCGTTACCGGGTAGTACCGGCGCGGTGAAGGACGGCTGGGACGGGATCCTGGCGGCGCAGTTGGATAACCGGCACCGGCCGTGCAACCTGGTGGAGCTGATGCCGCGGCTGCAAGAGCATCTGAAACCCGTCGCGCGATAGCCGGTTCCCGCCCGCGTCAGCCTGTTGTATGGCGGGCGGAATGGTGAACCGTCGTTTCCACCTGGCCGGACTGATCGCGGTGCTGCTCGCGCTGATGGCGCAGACGGTGGCCGGCGGCAGTGTGCCGGCGATGGACTCGTTGGTCGGTGTTTCGACCATTTGCAACAGCGGCGATGGGGCGCCCCCGCCGCCGCCCGGACACCCCATGGACTGCCCGGTCTGTCCGCTTTGCATCGCAATGCATGTGCCACCTGTCATGGTGGCGACGGCGGATGCGATCGCCGCCCCTTTGGGCATCTGGACAGGTGTCAGGTCCGGACTGCCGCCGCCGTCCACCGCACCGCCGGCGCTGCACCGGCCACCCAGCCAGCCCAGGGCACCGCCCCTTATCCGATGACCAGGCTAACCGGTTCGCGTGTGCGGGCCGGTTCGATTCTTTATGTCATCAGGAATCCCGCAATGAGAACATGGTATCTACCGGCTTTGCTGGCTGTCTGCCCGTTGGCGACCGCCGGACAGGCGATGGCGCACGGCGTCGCCGGCGACCATATGTTTGTCAGCACGCTGCTATCCGACGATCCCAACGTCGCCGACGAGGCGAGCGTGGCGACCATTGGCTTTCTGCCGCAGCCGGCCTTCAGCGGCCCGTCGCCCGTCCTGTATCAGGCCGGGTTCGAGCTCGACAAACGCATAACCGACGATTTCGGCTTTGCCATCGACGAGGGCTATAACACGCTGACCCAGCCGAACGGCGCCAAGACGGTGGGCGGGTGGGCCATTTTGGCTCTGGCGTTGGCGCCGTGCGGGCGGTCGCTGACGCTGCTGACGGTCGCGGCCTACCCTACCAGCTTTCAGGTCTCGCGGCGGCGATGGCGGATCGTCCGCGGCTGCCGGGAACCGCGCTCGTGACGGTGGATTTGCGGGGCGGTACCGCGCCGGCGGCCGGGTCGTGCGTGGCGGCCGACCCAGCGGCCTGGGCCGCCTATGCCATTATCGCGGGCCGAACGCCGGCCACGTTGTCCGGTTCGGCATTCCTGATCGATCCAAACGGCTGGCTGCGCGCGGTCTGGCAACCGGACACGGCCGCCCTATCTGGGTTCGCCGGACAAGTCGCCGCCGCGTTGCGGCGGATGATCGCAAACCCGATTGAACCGCACGAAGGAGGCACGCATGTCCACACCCCCTAAACCGCCCACCCGGATCGTCTATGCGACGATGGGCCTGCTGCTGGCGGCGCTGCTGATCGGCGCGGCCGCGGTGCTGTGGTCCGGCGGCGGCGGCACCAATGCGCTGTCCATCGGTGGGCCGTTCACGCTGGAGGACGGCAACGCCAAACCGGTGACGGACCGGGATTTCCGGGGCCGGTACATGCTTGTGTATTTCGGGTACACGTTCTGCCCCGATGTCTGCCCGACCACCCTGAACGCGATCGCCGATGCGATGGACAGGCTGGGGCCCGCCGCCGATCGGATTCAGCCGGTGTTCATCACCGTCGATCCGAAACGGGACACGCCGGCGGCGATGAAGGCCTATGTCGCCGCGTTCGGGCCGCGGATCGAAGGGCTGACCGGCACGCCGGAGCAGATTGCCGCCGTGGCGAAGGCATACCGGGTTTATTATGCCGAACACCGCACCGGCCCGGGGCCAGGCGATTACGCGATGGATCATAGTTCGGTGCTGTATTTGATGGGCCCGGACGGGTCGTTCGTTGCGCCGTTGCGGGCGGACGCTACGGGGCAGGAGATGGCGGCGAGCTTGAAGAAGCTGATGGGATGATATGCGGCTGGATGAAGCCTATGCTGCCGTCGTCATTTTCCTATCGTGGCGCGCGCAGTCGTCGAGTTCGCAGATCCAGCGCCGATTGGCGTTCAAATCATCGACGGTCCATGCCGCCGGTCTGTTCGCATGCCGCAACTTTGGTCCCTGTGTCGTCGCCGGGGCATCATGCGCGCCCGCGCGGAACATCCACATCTGTGCCCCGATGCAACCGCCGCGGCCATCGCGGGATGTGCCGCTGGGACGAAGCGATGGTGGACAAACTGGACAATTCGTTCAATCGGGACTATCTGTCCGAGATATGGAGGCAATCATGACCAATGCAGCCTTGCCGGCACGAGCCGCTCTGAGCCACCTGAGCGAAGGCGATGTTCGTGCGGCGCTTCAAAAGCAAATTCCCGGTGCGGCGTCGAGCGATGTTCGCAGCCTGGCGCAGGTCGTCGTGATCGTCTGGGACTTGGTCGGCGCACTACCGGAAGCCGATCGCCGGGAGATCGTGCGGGGCAAAGACAGGCTTCGAGCAGCGATTCTCCAGGCTTGGCCCGGTCGGCGGAAGCCGATCGCCGACGCCGGCACGGTCGAGCATAGCCGAGGCACTGGGCTGGGCGAACGCATCGGCGTGGCGGAGGGACGGGAGCGGCTGGATCGCTACGCCAAGGCGCGGCCGCTGGAAAGCTGGGCCGGCCCGGTGGCTGGAGCAGGCGAAATCGAGCATGCCCTCGGTATTCCTCGTTCCACGCTCAGCAGTTGGCACAAGCGGGGTTCGGTGATTGGTCTTTTGCGTGGTGAGCGGAAATTGGCCTATCCGCTGGAGCAGTTCGTGGATGCCCGTCCACTCGCGGGTCTCGCGGATGTTCTGAAGGTGGCCCCCGATGCTCGGTCGGCGTGGCTCTGGCTGCGTCAACCCCACGGCGCTTTGCAGCACCGATTGCCGCTTGACGTGCTGAAGGATGGCGGAAGGGAGGCAGTGGTTCGCGTGGCCGAGCGCGATTTCGCTTAGGCGATGCGTCTGGATTCGGAGATTGTTGCGTTTTCGATCTAATATTTGATGACAACATCCCGGGCCGCTTATTCGAACCCTGAGAAATTGTGCTGATTTGACTATGGCCAAGGGTTAAGCAAGCGCCTGTTGGAGAGACCTCCACGACCGTTTGCGTCTTCATTGGCTCACGCTGGCGCGGTAGTAAGTCCTTTTAGTGGCCGCCGCAAATTCCGCGAGGAGTCGAGATACATTCCATAGTTGCCAAGGAACTTTAGCTCCGGTAGCGTTCTATTTATGTTCGGGGGAAAACAATGGCGGATGGCAGCGCAATCGAGTGGACAGACGCCACTTGGAATCCGGTCACTGGCTGCACGAAAGTCAGTCAGGGCTGTGACAACTGCTACGCGGAACGATTTTCGGAGCGGTTTCGCGGTGTCCCCGACCACCCGTTCTCGTCTGGCTTCGATCTGACGCTCCGGCCGGAGCGAATTGAGCAGCCGCTAAAATGGCGTAGACCGCGCATGATTTTTGTTAACTCAATGAGCGACCTTTTTCAAAAGGGGGTGCCTTTTCAATTCGTAGACAGAATATTTGACGCTATGGAGCGCGCGGACTGGCATATATTTCAGATACTGACCAAACGCAGTTCCCTCATGCGTAAATATCTCATAACGCGCTACGGCAAAGCACGGGGACCCCGCCATATCTGGTGCGGCGTCTCCATCGAGGACGCTCAGGCCAAGTCACGGCTTGCCCATCTCCAGAATGCGCCAGCATCGATGCGATTTTTGTCTTTGGAGCCGCTGCTCGGCCCGCTTGGGTCCCTCGACCTAACCGGTATCGACTGGGTCATCGTCGGTGGTGAAAGCGGACCGGGAGCAAGACCGATCCAGATTGAATGGGTACGTCAGATACGTGACCAGTGTCTGCGCCAAGGCGTTGCCTTCTTTTTCAAGCAATGGGGCGGTGCGCGGCCAAAAACTGGCGGCCGGGCGCTGGACGACCGCGAGTGGAACGAGTTTCCCCAATACCTCGCGCCGCAAGTTGCAGCGGCTGAGTAGGCAGTCGCCGCTTTGTCAGACCCTCGTACGGATGTAAGCTGGCCTTTGGTACCGCACACAGCTGCGAAGCTTGGGCTCTTGGGTGCATATCTTGAGCCATGGTTCGCCATTCTGAGCCACGGCGGCTTCCCCAGAGTGGTTTACGTTGACGGGTTCGCGGGGCCGGGGCGATATTCTGGCGGCGAGGACGGTTCGCCGATCATCGCGCTCAAGGCCCTTGCCGCCCACGGGCGTAAACTACAGTCGGTATTCGAATTCCATTTCGTTGAGCGTGACCGGCGCACGGTCGATGCGCTCACGGCTAATATAGCGGCATTGCGCGACGAAGGCTTGGTTGTGCCGAGCACATCGATCTCCGTGCATCCTCGCCAATCCGTCGAGGAAGCCTACGACCAAACGATCGCCCCTCGTCTTGCACAGACCCCGGGGGCGCCTGCATTTGCCCTTGTCGATCCCTTCGGATGGACGGGGATACCGATGCGCATCATGGCCAGCCTAATGAATCGATCAAGTACCGAGCTACTGCTGAATTTTATGTTCGAGGAAATTAACCGTTTCTTGAGTCACAAGGACCAGCCTGAGAATTTCGACGCACTTTTTGGTTGTCCGGATTGGCGCAAGGCCGATACTCTTTCCGGCCATGCCCGCAAGAACTTCCTGCATGATCTCTATCGGGATCAGTTGAGACGCGCCGCTGGCGCGCGATATGTTCGATCATTTGAGATGCTTAATGATCGGGGCGCAAGCGATTATTTTTTGTTTTTCGCAACGCGTAGCCTTCTTGGTTTGCGAAAGATGAAGGAGGCCATGTGGCGCATCGACCCAGCCGGCGGCATGCGTTTTTCCGACGCAACCAATTTCAACCAACAGGTGCTTTTCGAACCGAAGCCGGATACGCGGCTATTACGGCGAATGATTGAGGCGCAATTTTCCGGTACGCGTGCCACAGTTCGCGATGTTGAACTTTTTGTGCTCGAGGATACGGCATTTCACGCTGGACACTACAAGAAGGTGCTAAAGGAGATGGAGGGGACCGGCCACCTCACACCCGTTAGTCCGCCGCCGAAGCGGCGTGCAGGCACCTATCCCGATCCAGATCTTACCCTGGATTTCGCTGCCCGGCATTCCCCTCTTAGTCTCACAGACTGAATTATTGCGGTAGGAATAGATTGATGCGGGTAAATTTGATTAAGAATATACTAATTTTTACAAATAACAAAACCGCAATTTTGTAGACTTCATGTAGTACAGCGCAAGTCCGAATGTGGTGCCCGGTGACTCGGCGACCACTGCTTTGAGTCGGTGGAGCACGTGCAAACTGACCCGCGAGCTGGGGTCACCCGATTGGACACCGGCGGCAATGCCGGCATACTCACCGGTAAGTGCCGTCCAGCGCCCCAAACTTGCCGCCCGGAGCAGACCGAAGATGAACGATTTCGACCAATCCTTCCTGGAATTTCAGGCCGCCCAGCAAACCCAGCGCGCCGCCGAGGACTGGCTCGCGGCCTTTGAAACGGCGCTGGCCGCCGGCGATGCGGCTCAACTCGGCCCCCTGTTCCACCAGGATAGCCATTGGCAGGACGTTCTGGCCTTCACGTGGCACATGACACCCGTCGCCGGCCGGGACACCATCGCGACACGCCTGGCCAGCGAACAGCCCCGCACCGGCGCGCATGGCTTTCATCTACCCCCCAACCGCCGGCAACCCCGCCGGGTCAAACGCCTCGGCATCGACAGCATCGAGGCAATCTTCGAATTCAAAACCAACACCGGCCGCGGCGCCGGCATCGTCCGTCTGTCGCCGGACCCGGACAATGGCGGCGCGATGAAAGCCTGGCTGCTGTCCACCACGCTTGAAGCACTGGACGGACACGAGGACAAAACCGGCGCCAACCGCCCCACCGGATCCGCCTATTCCCGCAATTTCGGCGGCGACAACTGGGCCGATGTGCGCCGCAAGGCCAGCGCCTATGAAGACCGGGAACCAACCGTCCTCGTCATCGGCGCCGCCCAGGCCGGCCTGTCCATCGCCGCTCGGCTCAACCAACAGGGCGTCGATACGCTGGTCGTGGAAAAATGGCCGCGCATCGGCGACAGTTGGCGCAAGCGCTACCACTCGCTGGCGCTGCACAATTCCATCCACCTGAACCACCTGCCGTATATGGAATTCCCGCCGACCTGGCCGAAATACATCCCCAAGGACATGTTGGGTCTGTGGTTCGAATTCTACGCCGAAGCCATGGAGATCAACTGCTGGACCGATACCGAATTCACCGGCGCCACCTGGGACGACACCGAACAATGCTGGACCGCCCAGGTGAAGCGCGGTGACGGTACTGAACGCGTGGTGCGGCCCCGGCATTTGGTGTTCGCCAACGGCGTCAGTTCCTATCCCATGCTTCCGGACCTGCCGGGGCTGGAGGATTTCACGGGCGAGGTCATCCACTCGGAAGGTTTCGACAGCGGTGCGGGGTGGCAGGGCAAGAACGCCTTGATCCTGGGCACCGGCAGCAGCGCCAACGACATCGCGTTGGACCTGCACAGCCACGGCGTCAACACCACGCTGATCCAGCGCGGGTCCACCACCGTGGTATCGATCGACCCCAGCGCAAAGCTGAACGAAGCGATCTGGGATGAGGGCGGGGCGCTGGAGGATTGCGATCTGATCGTCGCGTCCGCGCCGCCGCCGCTGGTGCTGAAAGCCTATAAGGCCGTCGTGCAGCGGATGCTGGAACTGGACAAAGATATGATCGCCGGCCTGAAGCGCATCGGCTTTAAGCACGATATCGGCGACGACGAGACCGGCCATCAGATGAAATACTACCGCCGCGGCGGCGGTTACAATCTCGACGCCGGTAGTTCGAAGCTAATGATCAAGGGCGAGTTGGGCCTGCTACAGTATGACCGGATCGAGCGCTTCGTCGCCGATGGCGTGCTGCTGAACGACGGATCGACCGTCCCGGCCGATCTTCTTGTGCTGGCGACCGGTTACTTTCCGCAAGTCGAGCTCGTGCGCCGAACGCTTGGCGACGCGATGGCGGAGCGCATCGGTCAGGTCTGGGGCATCGGACCGGATGGCGAACTCTGCAATATGTACAAGCGCACGCCGCAACAGGGCCTTTGGTTCATCGCCGGCGGGCTGGCGAAATGCCGGATCAACTCGAAGTTTTTGGCATTGCAGATCAAGGCGATGGAACTGGGGATGCTTGGGCCGTTGTGAAGCGGTTTAGGTCAGGCCGTCCCGCCCAGATAGGCATCCGCCAGCGCCTCGCTGTCCACCAGCGCGGCCGTTTCCCCGGACGCCGCGATGGTGCCACGGTTCAGCACGTATCCGCGCCCGGTCATGACCGCGGCCAGTTGCACGTTCTGTTCCACCAGCAAAATGGCGGTCCCGGTCTCGCGCACCTGCCCCAGAAGTTCGCGCACGCGCCCGATGGCAACGGGCGACAGCCCGCTGGACGGCTCATCGAGCAGCAGCAACCGCGGTGCGGCCATCAGCGCCCGGCCGATCGCCACGATCTGCTGTTCGCCGCCTGAAAACGCGCCCGCCAGAACGCGGCGCCGTTCCCGCAGCCAGGGAAAGCGCTCGTAGATCGTCGCCAGCCTGGCGCGCGCGACGCGGATCGCGGCGCGATTGGCCCCCAGCAGCAGGTTGTCCTCGACCGACATCGCTGGGAACAACTGCCGCCCTTCCGGGCATAGCGACAGTCCCCGGTCCACCAGCCCGCTGGTGCGCATGCCGCCGATCGCCGCGCCATCCAGCGTCAATGTGCCGGTATCGATCGGCACCCGGCCCATGATCGCACGCAGCAGCGTGGTCTTGCCCGCGCCGTTGGCACCCAGCACGGCCACGGCCTCCCCGGCATCGACCGACAGCGACACGCCGCGCAGCGCCGGCACGTTACCGAAGCGGACGCTGACTCCGGCGATGTCGAGCAGCGCCATTCTCAGGTTCCCAGATAGGACGCGATAACGTCCGGGTTGGACCGGATTTCGCCGGGCGTGCCCTCGGCCAGCTTGCGGCCCGCGTTCATCGCCACGATCCGGTCGGCCAGATTCATCATCAGGTGCATGTTGTGCTCGACGATCAGCACGCTCAGGCCCAGTTCGTCGCGGATGCGCGCGATGGTGCGCGACAGCGATGCTGCTTCGGGCGGCGACATGCCTACCGCCGGTTCGTCCAGCAGCAGCAGCTTCGGTCGCGTTGCCAGTGCCACGGCGATCATCGCCAGCCGCTGTTCGGCATTCGACAGGCTGGCGCAAACCTGCCCGGTTCGCGCGGTCAGGCCGGTCAGCGCCAGCACGTCGTCCGGCGGCGGCGACCCGGGCCGAGCGGCGGCGGCCAAGTTGGCGCCGAGCGTCCAGCCGGCAAACAGCCGGGTGGTCTGAAAGGTCCGGGCAATGCCGGCCCGGACGGTAAGATGCGCGGCAAGGCCGTCGATCCGCTGCCCCTCCAGCGTAATGCGCCCGCCATCCGCCTTGTGGGTGCCGCTGAGCAGGCCGAGAAACGTCGTTTTGCCCGATCCGTTCGGGCCGATCACCCCGAACACCGTGCCCGCGGGCACCGACAGATCCATCTCATCGACCGCCCGCAGGCCGCCGAAAACCTTGCTGACGCCCTCGACCCGCAACAGCACGGTCATGCGCGGAATCCTGGCAGCCGCCGCCGGATCGCGTCCACCCCGCCCATCAGGCCGTCCGGCACAACGATAACGATGACGACGAAGATCACCCCCACCACCAGCAGCCCGATCCCCGACGGCAGATTGAGCACGTCCGGCACGCCGACGATGAACGCGCTGCCGACAAGCGGCCCCAGCACCCGGCCGGCGCCGCCCACCGCGACCGCGACGAACATCACGAAGCCCACCGTCTGATCGAACAGGTCGGGGGAGATGGTACCGTTGTACTGGGCGATCAGCATCCCGGCGAAACCGCCGATCATCGCCGAGATGACAAGGCCCGCCAGCTTGGTCCGCGCGGTCGGCACGCCGATATGTTCGGCCAGGTCCTCATCGGCGCGCACCGTCACCAGCCGCAGCCCCAGCCGCGACGTGCCCAGCGCCTGAACCAGGGCCAGCGAGGCGCCCGCCGACAGCGGAACGATCCAGTCGAGCTGGTCGTTGGTGGCGAAGCCGAACGGCACCATCAGCCCGAGCGGCCCCTGCGTCAGGCCTGTCCAGTTGGTCAGTACAAGGGCGACGACCACGCCGAAGAACAGCGTGCCCATGCCGAAATACTGACCGCGCGTGCGTGCGAAGACCAGCCCGATCAGCAGGCCCGCCAACCCGGCGGACACCACCGCCAGGAGGGTGGCCACCCATAGGTTCTGGCCATGGATCAGGGCGAGCGCCGAGGCATAGGCGCCGATGCCATAGAACGCGCCCTGCACCAGGCTGGGGTAACCGCCCAGGCCGGCGATCACGTTCAAGCCGCTGGTTGCCACCGTCCAGATCAGGATGCTGGCGAGCACCCCGGCATAGAACGCGTTGACGCTGACCAGCAGCGCCCACATCGCCAGCGTCACCACGGCGATGCCGACATACGGCCATGCGCCCTTCACCGTCCCGCGACCCTTGTCAGGCTCATGCGACTCTCCGGGCCGTTCCGGCGAACAGGCCGGCCGGGCGCAACACGATCACCGCCAGCAGCACCACGAATCCGATTACGGTCTGATAGGCGGCCGAGACATAAACCGCGCTGAGGCTCTCCACGAGACCGAGCAGGATACCCCCGACCGCCGCGCCCCAGACATTGCCGAGTCCGCCCAGGATCACGACGACGAATCCGTTGAAGATTACCCCGTCCGCCATATACGGAAAGACCGCATAGGTTGGCGCATAGGCGAACGCCGCAAGCCCGGCCAGCACGCCAGAGATAAAAAACGCGGTTACGTATTGCCGTTCCAGTTCGATGCCCAGCGTCGCCGCCGCTTCGGCGTTCTGCGATACCGCGCGGATGGCCCGGCCGATCCCCGTGCGGGTCAGCAGCAGCCACAGCAGCAGCATCGACACCGCCGCTGTCAGCACCAGGGCCACACCGACCGCCGGTATCGTCATTCCGCCCAGTTGCACCAGCCCCGCGCCATAGGGCGGCGTCAACGACACGTGATCGCCGCCCCATAGTTCCAGTGCGCTGTTATCCAGGATCAGCAGCAGGCCCAGGGCGACCGCCGGAGCGGCCAGCGGCCGTGTCCGCACATACCGGTACGCAAATCGCTCGGTTGCCACGGAAATCGCACCGGCGGCCAGCACGCCGCCCGCCACTGCCAGATAGAACGGCCAGCGAGCGGACTGATGCAGGGTCACCATGATATAGGCGCCGATCGTCACCACCCCGGCCTGGGCGAAATTCGGCACCTCCATGACGCCGTACACCAGCGTCAGGCCCACCCCCAGAAGGGCGAACAGCGCACCCAGGACAACGCCGTTCACCAACGCCTGTTGCAGCAAACGCTTTTACCCCCCGCAGCCGTTCGCAATCAGCTTCTGGTCGGTCACCTTCAGCCCGTCCATGAAGTAAAGGAACGCCGGCGCGATGGTTTTCGTCGCGGTGCACCACCGCACGCCCTCGGACAAGGTCTGCGCGTCGCGGCCGTGGAACAATTTGCCGCCCTCGGCCGGCATCCAGCCGCTGATCGTTTCGGCCGGCACGGTCTGGGTCAGCATCGCCTGATAGATTTTCTCCCGGTCTGTCACGCTGCCGGCTTTCTGCATCGCCCCGATCAGCACATACGGCGCGTCATAGGCCCACATCGTCAGATCGTCGGGATATTCCTTGTACTGCGCCAGGAAGTCCTTATAGAATGTCTTGGTCGCCGGATTATCGGAGGTTTCGGGCAGTGTGCCGGCAAAGTCGTAATTCGTTGCCATGACGTCGTTATACAGATCGTCGCCGATGATCTGCTTCGCTTGAGTCGGCGTCGCCCCCGAATTGTGAAACACCGGCAGGTCGCGGATACCGGCCTGGAACAACTGCTTGGCCACCGGCAGCACTTCCTGCGTCACCCCGCCCAGGTAGATCGCGTCTGGCTTCGCGGCCATCGCCGTCTGGATGAAGGGCGAGAAATTCGTCGTGCCGGGCGGATAATTGACGTCGGCGACAACCTCCACCCCGTATTCGGCGGCGGCCTTCTTCACCCAGGTTTCGATCCCCGTGGAATACGGGTCGGCGGCCGAACCGATCCAGGCGATGCGCTTCTTGTGCAGCACGTTCGCCAGATACCAGACCGCGCCCGGTACATAGGCCGGCGTGTCTGACCGCAGCAGGAACACATGTTTGTCAACGTCCAGGATGCTGGGGTAGGTGCTGTCCAGGATGTTGAGCAACGGCAACGGAAAGCGCTGCAACAGCGAGGCATAGTTGCGGGTGTTGTCGGCCAGCACCAGCACCGGCACGTTGTCCACCTGCACCAGTTGGCGGAACGCCGCGATGCCCACGGTGGCCGCGGTGGATTCGTCGTCCAGCACCTTCAGCGCCAGCTTGTATTTCTGGCCGCCGACCTCGAATCCGCCACCGCCATTGATTTTCGTGACCGCCATCTGCATCGCGTCGCGTTCCGGCGGACCGAGCGTTGAGAACAGGCCGGACAAAGGCAGAATCGCCCCCATTGTCACTGTTTTGTCCTGTGCCGCCGCCGGCCGTGCGGCCAGCAGTGTCGCCATGGCGACCCCAAGGGCCGCCCCGGCGATTGTTTTCGCCGCGGTTCTTGCCTGCATGTTCATCTCCCGTTGTTTGGTTTAGCCACCGAGGCTTTCGATGAAGTGGATTGCCTTTTCGGCGATCAACCCGGCGTCGTTGTCGATGGTCGCGACGTGATAGGAATTGTCCAGCCCAAGCCGCTCGATCCGCGAGGAACCCAGCCGGGCGGCAATGAAATCGCCATTTTCCGGGGGGACGACATGGTCCTCGCGGGAGGTGACGATCAGCATTGGGCAGACAGCGCGCGGCAGCAGCGCATGGGTGACGCTGGACAGCGCATGGATTTCGGCGAAGCAGGGCACCGGCACTTCGGCATAGGCGAGTTCATGCACTCCCGGCTTTTTGATATCCGATCCGATGCCCGGCACGGTGGGCGGCATGCCGGCGGCGAAGGTAATCGCGGCCATATCCGGCGAATCCAGCCGGACCAATGCGTTAATCGGGATCGCGCCGGCGATCTCCGCGCCGTGCATCCCCGCCAGATACAATGTCAGCGTGCCGCCCATCGACAGCCCGGTCACGAACACCCGGGCGGTGCGCGCCCGCAGGTCGGCATAGGCGGCTTCGACGGATGCAACCCAGTCGCGCGCGCCGGTTCGGGCCATGGCTTGCGGCGACACGCCGTGGCCGGCCAGGCGCGGGCCGCTGACAGTGAAGCCGGCCCGGTTCAGCGCTTCGCCCAGCGGCCGCATGCTCTGCGTACTGCCGGTAAAGCCGTGTATGACCAAAACGCCGGTGTCATTGCCCTCGAACAGGAACGGTTCCGCCCCTGGCAGGATCGCTTCGCTGGCCATTGCCTCTCCCTCGATATTGTATCCGGCTCCGGAGCTGGATCGGTTGCCGCATTCCTTGCAGCAACCGCGAGGCCGGTCAATCGCCGGGGGGTGTGTCTGGACCGATCCGTCCGGCCATCCGGGCCTGCTTTCGGCGGGGTTGGTTTCAGGCCGTGGCGTATGGTTCGATCTGTAGCGATTCAGCGGTCATTTCCGCGCGAGCCCGCTTCAGGTCGTAGAGTATTTGAAGGTTCAGCCAATACTGAGGTGTTGTGCTGAACGCCTGCGCGAGCCGGATCGCCATCTGGGCGGTGATCGAGCGCTCGCCGTTCATGATCTCGGTAACGGCGTTATGCGGCGTACGGATTCGTTCGGCGAACTTGCGCGCGCTTATGTCCAGCATTTCGATCTCCTCTCGTAAGAAGACGCCTGGATGTATTGGGGGAAGATTGTCGATAGGGTAGGCCATGATGGCTGGGATCCCGCAAAAAATGGAGAAACTTAGAAGTGGGTCAGTGATAGTCGGTTATTTCAACATCGTAGGCGTCTCCAGCGGTTAACAACGTGTTTGCTCCGGGAAGGACAGAAGGATGAGGTAACCATCTGAAGCAGACCCGGTATTGAATGTTGATCCGAATGCTGTACTGTCCTTGCCGATCCCCCGCCAGCGCCTTGAAGTGGTTTGATGGGGGCATCAGAAGGTCGCTCAAAATAACAGCGGCTTGCAGTTTGGTCAGCGCCCTTGTCGCAGCATCGGCGAAGGCCTCAAATTCCCTTACACGTTGGCCAGCCAGAAAGCGTGTTGTAGCCTTGTCCTTACAATGGCTTATGGTCATAGTATTTCTATAGTTAACGAATTTAACATGAAAAAACTGCATTGTGGTAAAAACTACTTTTTGGTATATGGTATGTTCCACGAAACAGTCAAGCGAAATTTTTTACCGTAAGCCGCATGGCCCGTGCCCCTGTCCACGGGAATTGGGTGAAATGTACACGCCGCGACACGCCCCGCGAGGCAGTCGTCATTCCAATCGGCGGCCTTGCGCCTACTACGCAAGGAGTTCTTGCCCGGAGCATTATCGAGGGGGTCCGCCGATCGGCGGGCTCAGCCCCGTTCGGCGATCAGGTAAATAAGCGCCTCGGTCGATGGGTCGGGGTTCTCGATCGCATGCGGGGCGTCGGTGCGGCAACTGCAACTGTCGCCCGCCGTGAGTTCCGCCGTTTCGTCGCCCACGGTGACGCGCACGGTGCCGGCGGCCACGTGCATATGCTCGACCGTGCCGGCGGCGTGGGCGGCGGCCGGACCCAGGACCGTGGATGGAGGGATCTGATAGTGCAGGAAGTCGATGCGGCTGCCGGGGACCGCGGATCCCAGGCGTTTCCAGCGCGCGGGGTGCTCGCCGCCATCGCCCTCGCCGCGGCGTAGAACGCAAATGCGTGGGGCCGGACCCGACCCGCCGTCCAGCAGAGCGGCGGCGCGAACGCCCAGCGCCTGGGCGAGCCGCACCACGGTGATGACGGTCGGCGACTTCGTTCCGCGTTCGATGTCCGAAATCATCGACGAGGAAACGCCGCTGCGCGCCGACAACATCCGCAAACTAAAGCCGGCGGCCTCGCGATATTGCTTCACCGCGCGCCCCGTGCGCAGGCTGATTTCGTTCTCTAAAGTTGACAGCATGTTCTCCATAGCGCACGTTCGGGTCGTCCAGGCAAGGAGTAGCAGACAATGAACACGGCCGAATTCGACGCGGACCTGCGTAGCAGCGGCTACCGGGTTGTGAACAGCAGCGTAAAGCCAAACCTGATCGCACCCAATCACTGCCACGATTTCGACGCCAGGTCTTTGGTCCTGGGTGGCGAAATCACCATCACATGCGATAATACCCCGACCACCTTTCGTGCGGGGCAATGCTTCGAGGTTCTGGCCGGCCGGATGCATGCCGAACATGTCGGGCCAGAGGGTGTCGCCCTGCTTTCGGGCCGTCGCCGCAACGGCCCGCTGACCCGCGAGGCGTTCGAGAGCGATTTGCGCCGGGAGGGTTTCGAGGTGGTCAACGGAGGCCAGAAGCCGTGCTCGTCCGAGGACCTTCACGCACACGATTTCGATGCGCGGATCATGGTGCTGAGCGGCGAGATCACCGTCATCCGTGACAACAAAGGCGAGACGTTCCGTGCTGGCGACCATTGCGAGATCGCGGCTGGATGCCAGCACACGACGCAGGTGGGATCGGAAGGGGTCGCCTACATCGTCGGCAAGGCCTGTCGCCAGCCGTCTATGAACTGATAGCATTGGTGTTGCCCACCGGCGGTGGATGCGGGGTTGCGGGAGCGGCAACCGGCGCGGTGGGCGGATGACATGGCCGCTTGTCGCAACCGGAGAACGAGGCCGGTAGCCCCGCGACTCCCGCTTGCATTCCCCGCCAACTTCCGCCATATCCCGCCCGTCGGCGCCGGTCATCCATCCGCGCGCCGGTAATTCACACGCGGGGACCCTTTCCCATTCCCATGGGTCCGGTGCCAGACGGCAGCCCCTGCGGAGGTTCAACCGGACACAGGAAAGGAGCACGCCTATGGCGATGCCCGATTTTACGATGCGCCAGCTTCTCGAGGCCGGTGTTCACTTTGGTCACCACACCCGCCGCTGGAATCCGCGCATGGCGCCGTTCCTGTACGGCACCCGTAACCAAGTCCACATCATAGATCTGCAGCAGACCGTGCCGATGCTGGACCGCGCCCTGCGCGCCGTCCGCGACGTCACCGCCGCCGGCGGCCGTGTCCTGTTCGTCGGCACCAAGCGCGCCGCGGCCGAACATGTCGCCGACGCCGCCAAAAAGTGCGGCCAGTACTACATCAACCACCGCTGGCTCGGTGGCACGCTGACCAACTGGAAGACCATCACCGGTTCGATCAAGCGCCTGCGCCAGATCGAAGACCTCGTTGGCGGCCAGACCGAGGGTCTGACCAAGAAGGAAGTCCTGAATATCACCCGCGACAAGGACAAGCTGGATCGCGCCCTGGGCGGCATCAAGGACATGGGCGGCCTGCCGGACATCCTGTTCATCATCGACACCAACAAGGAAAAGCTGGCGGTCGAGGAAGCCAACAAGCTGCACATTCCGGTCGTCGCGATCCTGGACAGCAATTCCGACCCGACCGGCGTGACCTTCCCGATTCCCGGCAACGATGACGCGATCCGGGCGATTACGTTGTATTGCGACCTGATCTCGGGCGCGGTGCTCGACGGCATTAGCGCCGAGATGGCGCATTCCGGCGCCGATATCGGTGCCCGCGAAGACCTGCCGGCCGAAATCCTGGCGGACGTGGAGCCTGCATCCGCTCCCGCGGCCGCCTGAACCTTGCATTCCGGGAGATAAAGACATGGCCGCGATCACCGCTGCCCTGGTGAAAGACCTGCGCGAGAAGACTGGCGCCGGTATGATGGACTGCAAGAAGGCGTTGACCGAAACCGATGGCGATATCGAGGTCGCCATCGATTGGCTGCGCAAAAAGGGCCTCGCCGCCGCCGCCAAGAAATCCGGGCGCGTCGCGGCCGAGGGTCTGGTCGGCGTCGCCACCGCCCCGGATAAGGCGGCAATCGTCGAGGTGAACGCGGAAACCGATTTCGTCGCCCGCAACGAAACCTTCCAGGGTTTTGTCGAAGCGGTGGCGAAAATCGCGCTCGCCGTGGGTGAGGATCTGGACGCGATCAAGGCCGCACCGTTTCCCGGCACCGGCCGTTCGGTCGGGGACGAGCTGACTCATCTTGTCGCCACCATCGGCGAGAATATGTCCATCCGCCGCGTCAGGGTGCTGTCGGTGAAGCAGGGCGTCGTGGCGTCCTATATGCATCAGGCGCTGAAGCCAGGCCTTGGCAAAATCGGCGTCCTGGCCGCTATCGAAGGCCCCGGCGAGTTCGCCACGCTGGAAACGCTGGGCCGTCAGGTCGGCATGCACGTTGCCGCCACCCGGCCGGAGGCGCTGGATGTCGATGCGGTCGATCCCGCGGCCCTGGAACGCGAACGCGCGGTGCTCAGCGAACAGGCTCGCGCGTCCGGCAAGGCGGAGAACATCGTCGAGAAGATGGTGGAAGGCCGCATCCGCAAATACTACGAGGAAGTGGTGTTGCTGGAGCAGGTCTGGGTGCATGACGGCGAAAGCCGCGTGCGCGCCGTCGTGAAGAAAGCCGGCGTCGTGCTGAACGGTTTCGTCCGGTTCCAGCTTGGCGAGGGTATCGAAAAGCCGAAGGACGACTTCGCCGCCGAGGTCGCCGCCACCGCCGGCGTTTGACGGCCAGGCAGCGGCTTGTCCACGGCGGGCGGTGCCATTACGGTGCCGCCCGCTCTTCATTGTGCCAAGGGAGCCTCATGACACCGCCTGCCGTCTATAAGCGTGTGCTGCTGAAACTGTCCGGGGAAGCGTTGATGGGCCGCCGCGAGTATGGCCTGGACAACGACACGGTCGGCGCGATCGCCAACGATATTAAGGCTGTTGTCGCCATGGGGGTGGAGGTGTGCGTCGTGATCGGCGGCGGCAACATTTTTCGCGGCGTGTCCGGCGCGGCGTCGGGCATGGATCGCGCGCAGGCCGACTATATGGGCATGCTGGCAACGGTGATGAACGCGCTGGCGATGCAGTCCGCGCTGGAAAAGCGCGAGGTCCCGACCCGGGTGCAATCCGCCATTCCGATGGCCTCGGTCTGCGAGCCGTATATCCGCCGCCGAGCCGAACGGCACATGGAAAAGGGCAGGGTGGTGGTGTTCGGGGCGGGCACCGGCAATCCGTTCTTCACCACCGACACCGCCGCCGCATTGCGCGCGGCCGAGATGAAGTGCGACGCGCTGCTGAAGGGCACGCAGGTCGATGGCGTCTATTCCGCCGATCCGCGCAAGGTGCCGGACGCCACCCGTTATGAGCAGCTTACGTATTTGGACGTGCTGTCGAACGACCTTGGGGTGATGGACGCGTCCGCGATCAGCTTGGCACGCGAAAATCATTTGCCGATCATCGTCTTCAACATCCACGCGCCCGGCGCTTTCGCACAGGTCATGCGGGGCGAAGGGGCATTTACCCGGATTATCGAGACCTAGCGCCCGTGCGACTGAATCAACGCAGTAAGGAGGCATCGCCATGGCGACCGCGGATCTGACCGCCCTCAAACAAGACCTGACCCGCCGCATGGACGGCGCCCTTGAAACGCTGCGCCGTGAATTTGCCGGCTTGCGCACCGGCCGCGCCCATCCTGGCCTGCTTGAACCGGTGAAGGTCGTTGCCTACGGTTCGGAAATGCCCTTGAATCAGGTCGGCACCATCGGCACGCCCGAACCGCGCATGCTGACGGTGCAGGTATGGGACAAATCCATGGTCTCCGCCGTCGAAAAGGCCATTCGCGACTCCGGGATGGGCCTGAACCCCGCCGCCGACGGCATGCTGGTCCGAGTCCCTATCCCGATGCTGACCACCGAACGCCGGGCCGAACTCGCCAAGATGGCCCACAAATACGCCGAGGGCGCGAAAATCTCGGTGCGCGGCGTGCGGCGTGACGGTATGGAACAGATCAAGGGCCACGAGAAAAAGCACGAAATCGGGGAGGATTTATCGAAGAACTGGTCCGACGAGGTGCAGAAACTGACCGACCAGTTCATTAAAAAGGTGGACGAAGCGCTCGCGGATAAGGAAAAAGATATTAGGCAGGTGTAGGGCGAGCCAGGATACACGATGCCGGTTATCATCAAGCGGCCTGCCCGGGCCTTCGCGCCGGAGGACGACGTGCCACCAGCCTTCGCGACGTCCCACGCCGTCGCAGATATCGCACCGGCTGGCGTCCGCGCTGCCGAAACCATCGTGCCCAGCCATGTTGCGATCATCATGGACGGTAATGGCCGCTGGGCGAAATCGCGGGGTCTGCCGCGAATCGCAGGGCACCGGGAAGGCTCGCGGGCGGTTCGCCGCACGGTGGAGGCCGCTATCCGGTCGGGCGTATCCTGGCTGACCATCTATGCGTTCAGCAGCGAAAACTGGGCCCGGCCCGCCGGCGAGGTTCTCGACCTAACCGGATTGCTGCGGCGCTATCTCCGTTCGGAAATCGCCGAACTGAAGCAATCCGGCGTCCGTCTGCGTTTTATCGGCGACCGGAGCAGGTTCGATTCCGATATCCAGAACGATCTGCTGGTCGCCGAACACGATACCGCCGCGAACAATACGCTCAATCTGACGATCGCCCTGTCGTACGGCGCGCGTGCCGAGATCGCCGCCGCCGCGCGCGCCGCGCTGGAAGCCGTGCGCGCCGGAACCCTGGCCGCGGCCGACCTGGGCGAAGATGTCTTTGCGCGTTTTCTCGCCACGGCGGGGATGCCCGATCCCGATCTGGTGATCCGCACCTCGGGGGAACAGCGGCTGTCCAACTTCCTGTTGTGGCAGGCTGCCTACGCCGAACTGGTTTTTCTCGACGTGCTGTGGCCCGACTTCGATCAGGACCATTTCGGTTCGGCACTGCGGGAGTTCGCCCGCAGGGAACGCCGGTTTGGCGGGCGTAAGGACTGAACGCCTGCGATCCGGGGAACCTGTCCGTCCGAATTCCGCCCGGTGGGCCGACCTCCGGCTCCGGTTCGTATCGGCGTTGGTGCTGGCCCCGCTCGCCCTGGGATGTATTTGGGCCGGCGGAATTGCGTTCGATGTGCTGTTGGGGCTGATCGCCATCGGCCTTGCATACGAATGGCTTGGCCTGTGCCGCCGCCGGGGCGCACCCCTGGACGTGCTATTATTTGCCGCGGTGCCGCTGTCCGTGGCGGTCGCGGCATGGGGATTTGCAGGATACGCCGTCATGCTGCTGGCGCTTGCTACCGTCGCGGGGGCCATCGGCGCGGGTGGGTTTTCGCCGGTTCGGCCGGTCGCGTTCGGTATCCCGTATCTCGGTCTGGGTGGGGTGGCGCTGGTCTGGTTGCGGCAACCGCCCGGAAGCGGTGCCATCAACGTGATGGTGCTGCTGCTGGTGGTCTGGGCCAGCGACATCGGCGCCTACATCGCGGGCCGAGCAATCGGCGGTCCGCGCCTCGCCCCGGCCATTTCGCCTGGAAAAACGTGGTCGGGCGCCGTGGGCGGCCTGGCCGCCGCCGCCGCCGTGGGGGCCGCGGCCCCGGCAATTCTGGGCCATGCGCCAAGCTTGTGGCACCCCGCACTGCTGGCGATTGTCATCGGCGTCGTCGGTCAGGCGGGCGATCTTTTCGAGAGCCTGGTCAAGCGCCATTTCGGGGTCAAGGATTCCGGTTCCATCATCCCCGGCCATGGGGGTCTGCTCGATCGGTTGGATGCGGTGCTGACAGCAGCCCCGGCGGCGGCACTACTGGCGTTGGCACTGGGAGGTGGAGTAGTCCTTTGGGAATGAAAGCCGTTCAGCCTGCTTCCTCGCCAGCTCCAGCCCCCCGATCCGTTACGGTTCTCGGTAGCACCGGCAGCGTCGGAACCCAAACGATCGAACTGCTAATGGCCGATCCGGACCGGTTTCAGGTGCGCGCGCTGGCCGCCGGCCGAAATGCCGGGCTGCTGGCCCGGCAGGCGATTGCCCTGCGTGCCGAAATCGCCGTGGTGTCCGACGAGTCCGCTTATTCAGCCTTGCGCGATGCGCTGACCGGAACCGGAATAGAGGCCGCCGCCGGACCCGACGCCGTGGTGGCGGCCGCATCCATGCAGGCGGATTGGACCATGGCCGCGATCACCGGCGCCGCCGGGCTGGCATCCACCCTGGCGGCGATCCGGCGCGGTGCGTTTGTCGCCCTGGCCAACAAGGAAGCACTGGTGTGTGCCGGCGATGTGATGCTGCAAGCGGTGCGGCAGGCCGGCGCGACCCTGCTGCCAGTCGATTCCGAACATAATGCCATCTTCCAGTCGCTGGCCGATGGCAATCGCGGCGCCGTGGAAAAAATCGTGCTGACCGCATCGGGCGGCCCGTTCCGCACCGCGAGCCTGGAAGACATGGCTCGCGCTACGCCGGAAATGGCGCTGCGGCATCCGGTGTGGTCGATGGGCGCGAAAATCAGCATCGATTCGGCCACCATGATGAACAAGGGCCTGGAACTGATCGAGGCTGCCCGCCTGTTCGGCCTGGACGAAACCGAGATCGAAGTACTGGTGCATCCGCAATCGGTCATCCACGGGATGGTCTGTTACCAAGATGGATCGGTGCTCGCTCAACTCGGCTCCCCCGATATGCGAATCCCGATCGCCCATGCCCTGGCGTGGCCGAAACGGATGGCCACAAACTCCCCCAGGCTCGATCTGGCCGCCGTTGCGCGGCTGGAATTCGCCGCCCCCGATCTGATTCGCTTTCCGTCGCTGCGGTTAGCAAGAGAAGTGTTGCAAATCGGTGGCGGAACGCCCACCATCTTAAATGCGGCGAATGAGATCGCTGTCGAGGCATTTCTTCAAAAACGTATCGGTTTTTTGTCTATTTCTCATATTTCGGAGCAAGTTCTGCAAAAACTGGGAACCCCCGCCGCCGATACGCTGGACGATGTGATCGCACTCGATGAACTCGCCCGCCGCGCCGCCTTGGATTTGCTCCCCAATCGTGCCGAAGCCGTTCGATCAATCCAGACCTGAAAGCCACGCCCGTGCTGACTGCCATTCCGGAATTCGTTCGTAGCGCCGCGGCTTTCGTCGTCGTGCTGGGTGTGTTGGTGTTCATCCATGAAATGGGCCATTACTTGGCGGCGCGCTGGCGCGGCGTCCGGGTGGAAGCGTTCTCGATCGGCTTTGGACAGGCAATTACCTCCTGGACCGACAAACGCGGCACGGTCTGGAAGCTGGCCTGGATTCCCCTTGGCGGATACGTCAAGCTGCACGGCCAGGAACGTCCGCAGGACGTGTCGGCGGAGGTGCGGGCGAAATGGATTCCCGGCCAGACCTTCCATGACAAGTCCGTGCTGTCCCGCGCGATCATCATCGTGGCTGGCCCGGCGGCCAATTTCCTGCTCGCGATGGTATTGTTCGCCGGACTGTTCGTCGCCCTGGGTACGCCCGTTGCCCTTCCGGTCATCGGCGTCGTGGTGCCGGACTCGGCTGCGTCCAAGGCAGGCCTTATCGTCAACGATCGCGTGATCGAAATTGCCGGCCAGCCCATCGGCACTTTCGAGGATTTGCAGCGCACGATCGCCGCTCACCCATCCGAAACCGTGGAAATGATCATCCAGCGCAACGGCGTGCGGCAGACACTGCCAGTGACAACGCAATCGCGTGAGTCAGGCGGCCATCAGGTCGGGTTGCTGGGTGTGCGGGGCGGGGAGGTCGAATATCGTCATGTCGGCGTGCTGGATGCGATCGGCGACGGTGTCGCGCAAACCTGGGCCATTACGGCGGAAACGTTTAGCGGGCTTGCCCAGATGATCCGTGGCAACCGCGGCACCGACGACCTCGGCGGACCGCTGCGCATCGCCCAGTTGTCCGGTCAGGTCGCCCAACTCGGCATTGCCAGCCTGATCTCGTTCATTGGCCTGCTGTCGGTGAATCTCGGGCTGATCAATCTGTTCCCCATTCCGGTGCTCGATGGCGGTCATTTGATGTTCTATCTGGCGGAGGCGTTGCGTGGACGCCCACTGCCGCAACGGGCACAGGAATACGGATTTCGCGCCGGACTGGCGTTCCTCGCTTGTCTGTTTGTCTTCGCGACGTGGAACGATCTTACCCATCTCGGCGTGGTCCGGTGGGTCGCCGGACTGATCGGATAGCGCGGCTTCAGCGCTATTCGCGGCGAACGCCGGTAAGGCGGCCTGGTCGAAAACTCTTGCGTCCGGACCCGCCGTAAGCGGCACTCACGCTGGCGCAAGCGCTCTCAATTCGGCAGGCGCCGGCCGAACCGTTCCGGCGATCGTTGGACAACGTGCGTTTGGCGGCTTCGACACTTTGGCCGATCGGTCTCGTCGGCCGGCCGGCCCGAGTCGCGCCGCCAATCCGGCGGACAGGTGCCCGGCGGTATGAAAGCCTTCAATTTTTATCAATAAATTCAGAATATTACCGAATATCTGACCGATGTCCTGGCGATCGACGCCGCCACTAGCATCGGCGTCAACCCATCGCTATGGTGCCCCGCATTCGGGCCGGGCCGCGTGGTCCGTGGCCGCCGGCATTGAATGCGGGTCATTTGGGGGAATTCGCCTTTTGTTGTCGATCCGTGCCGTACGGTTTTTGGTCGCTTGCCTGGTTCCGCTGCTCGCGGCCGGGACAGCCACTGCCCAGGCCCCCGCTCAATCCGGTTTGTCCGTTGTGCCCCATGCGCGTGCGCCGCATGCCGCACCCACGTCTTCCGGCGGCATCATCCAGTCGATCAAGATCGAAGGCGCGCAGCGGATCGAGGAAGGGACGATCAGGTCGTATATCCTGCTCAGAAAGGGCGATGCGTTCGATGCCGACCGGATCGATCGCAGCCTGAAGACATTGTACTCCACCGGTCTGTTCCAGGATGTCCAACTGACGCGCGTGGGCGATACGCTCGTTGTGAAAGTGATTGAAAACCCGCTTGTCAATCGCGTCGCCTTCGAAAACAATCACAAACTGGGCGACGATGTGCTGCGGCCGGAAATGCAGTTGCGCCCGCGATCCGTCTTCACCGCGGAACTCGCCGAGGCGGACCGGCAGAAAATTCTCAGCCTGTATGCCAAAAAAGGTTATTACGACGCGAAAGTGGAATCGAAGGTCATTCATCTCGACCAGAACCGTGTCGATGTGGTCTTTCAGGTCAATGAAGGGGCCGCCGCCCTGATTGGCAAAATTGTCGTGAACGGGAACAAGGCGTTTCCCGAACAGCGGTTGCTGGAAGTGATCAATAGCCGCGAATCGCGCTGGTGGCGCTTCTTGTCGTCGTCGGATCAATACGATTCCGAACGGCTTTCCTACGATAAGGAGTTGTTACGGCGATTCTACCTGAAGAACGGCTATGCCGATATTCAGGTTATGTCCGGCGCGGCGGAACTGGCCCCCGATCGCAAGAGCTTCTTTCTGTCTTTCACCGTCAATGAAGGGGCCCGCTATAAGGTCGGCAAGGTCTCGATCAATTCCCAGATACACAACCTGAACGGGTCCGAACTGCAATCGTCGTTGGAACTTCATGCCGGCGACTGGTACGATGGCGACGCCGTGACCCGCATCGCCGATAAGATGGATATTCAGGTGCATAACCTCGGCTTCGCCTTCGTGGAGGTAAAGCCAAGGGTCAAGCGCGATACTGACAAACACACCATCGACCTGACCTTCGATGTGGGCGAGGGGCTGCGGGTCTATGTCGAACGGATCGATATCGTCGGCAACTCCCGCACCCAGGACCATGTCATCCGGCGGGAATTTTCGCTTGCCGAAGGCGACGCCTACAGTTCGGAAGCCGTGCGCCGCACCAAAACCAAATTGACCGATATGGGCTATTTCCAGGGTGTCGATATCACCACCAACCCTGGATCGACGCCCGACAAGGCAATCCTGACGACGACGATCAATGAAAAGGCGACCGGCGAATTATCCTTCGGCGGCGGTTATTCCACCGATGCCGGCGCATTGCTCAACGTCGGACTGACCGAGAAAAACCTGGTCGGCAGCGGCATGGACGCTGCGATCAACGGCACGTTGGCTCAGTATATGAGTTCGCTGAACACATCGCTGACCGATCCATATTTTCTGGACCGTAATCTGGTCGCGACCGCCAATATTTTCTTTACGCAATCGAATTACTTCGGTGTCGAACCTTACAACGAAAACCGGCTGGGCTTCACCCTGAGCCAGGGCTATGCGTTCAACGATTATCTTTCGCAAAACTGGAGTTATACGGCGGTCGATCGGCAGGTTTATGCCGTCCAGTACTATGCCAGCCCCTATATCGCGCAAGAGGCCGGCAGTTCGGTTATGTCCGAAATCAGCAACGTGACCACCTTTGACTTCCGCGACAGCAAAATCCAGCCCAGCAGCGGGTCCATCTTCGCGTTGGGCGCCGATTATGCCGGGATTGGCGGCACGTCGCGTTTTATCCGGGGCAGTTTGAATGCGGCGTATTACATTCCGTTGGTGAAGGTGTTCGGCGACCCGACCTGGGTGCTCAAATTCTCGGGATACGTTGGCGACATGGTCTTGTTGCCCGGCGGCAAGGAACAAATCATCGATCGGTTCTACCTGGGTGGCGACAATCTGCGTGGCTTTTTCACTGGCGGCGCCGGTCCGCACGATCTGTCCACCGATAATCCCCTCGGTGGCCGCTTCATCTATACCCAATCGACGGAAATGGCGTTTCCGCTGCCGGTCTCCCCAGACCTTGGCGTGAACGGCCGGACCTTCCTCGATATCGGCGGGTTGCTGGATTCGTCTTTCCGGCCGGGCGCCTGTGTCCCGACCTTCTTCGCGAACTGTGCGATCCAGTCGTCGCCCTTGCCGCGGGCCGGTGCCGGCGTCGGTATTTCTTGGCGCACTGCGTTCGGCCTGATCAACATCGACCTGACACCGTTCGTTTACAAACAACCCGGCGATCAGACGGAAATCTTCAGATTTGGCTTCGGAACGAGGTTCTAGTGATTAAAACCAATATCGGACATGCCGGCGCGGCGATCGCTCTGGCGTTGATTGTCAATCCCGTTGCAGGCTTCGCGCAGCCGGCGCAGACGGGCGACTGGTTTGTGCCAGGCCAGGCCCATCCGGCGCCTGGGCCGCAACCCGCCCGCCCGCCCCAGCGGGCACCGGCAACGGGATTGATGCCAATGCCCGGCGGCAACGAGCAGGCGGCCAATGTCGCGCCACCGCAGTTTCAACTGCCGCCGGAGCCAGAAATTCCGCCGGTTCCGAAGGGCCAAGCCACGCCCGCCGCCATCGTTGGCATCCTGTCGGTCCCCGACGTGCTGAAAATCTCGACCGCTTATCAGACGGCGTACAAGGAACTCAATGCGCGCGGCCAGAAGCTGAACGAAGACGCGCAAAAGGAACAGAACGCCTTGCGCGATCTGGGCCAAACTTTTGCCGCCGAACGGGCGAAGCTGTCGCCCGAACAGATCCGCACCAAGGAAAAAGAAATCCAGGATCGCGCGACCGAGGCCCAGCGCAAATTCGGCGAGCGTAACCGCATCGTCCAGGAAGCCGGCCAGTACGTCATGATGCAGATCAACCGAACCATGGAAAAGGTCGCCCAGCAGGTCGCCTTGTCGCGCGGCGTGAATCTTGTGCTCAACCGAGCGCAAATCCTTGGCACCACGGCGGATTTCGATCTGACACCGGCGGTGGCAGAGGTGTTGAACAAGGCGCTGCCCAGCGTCGTGGTGCCCCCGGACGGCGTTTCGGCGTTGGCGATGACCCCGGTCAAGCCGGCCGCCGAAGGCGCTGCGCCGGCTGCCGCCGCACCGGCCGCCAAGCCGCCGCAGAAGCACTGATCCAGTGGCGTCGCCGCCAGCGTCGCCGGCCGGGGATTGTTCCCCATTGGCGGGCGATCCCCGCTTCTTCCAGCGTACCGGCCCGCATTCCCTGGCCACGGTCGTCGATGCGGCGTCGGCCGGGATGGATGCGGACTGGGCCGAGGCCCCGCCGCGCCGGCTGATGCTTCACGGTATCGCTCCGCTGGCGGCGGCGGCCGAACACGATGTCACCTTCTGCCTGAACGGCCGCAAACATCGTCCGGCACTGGCGGAAACCGCCGCCGCCGCGGTGATCGTGCATGCGGACATGAAAGACCTGGTCCCCGCAACCGCCGTCGCGATCGTCGCGGCGGATCCGCTGGTCGCGTTCTCTAAGGTCGCGGCGCTGTTTCATCCACAGCCACCGGCCAAACCGGGCATTCACCCGTCGGCGGTCGTCGCGGCCTCTGCCACGATTGACCCCGCTGCCGAAGTCGGACCGCTTGCGGTCATCGGGGAAAACGTGACGATCGGGCCCCGGTCCCGAATCGGCGCACTGGCCGCGATCGGCGACGGCGTGCGGATCGGTCGCGATGTGCGCATCGGTGCGCAGGCCAGCGTGTCGCATGCGCTGATCGGGGATCGGGTCTATATCTATCCCGGCGCCCGGATTGGCCAGGAAGGCTTCGGGTTCGCGGTCACCGCGCAAGGCTTTCATACCGTGCCGCAACTCGGCCGCGTGGTGATCGGCGACGATGTGGAGGTTGGGGCCAATACCACGGTCGATCGCGGCACCCTGCACGACACCGTCATCGGTGCCGGCACCCGCATCGACAATCTGGTGCAAATCGCCCATAATGTGCAAGTTGGTCGATCCTGTGTGATTGTGGCACAGGTGGGGATATCGGGTTCTACAATCCTGGAGGACCACGTTGTTTTCGCCGGCCAGTCCGCCGTAGCGGGGCATTTGCGGATCGGCACCGGGGCGCGCATTGGCGCCCAGGCCGGCGTGATCGCCGACGTACCGGCTCGGTCGGAATTGCTGGGTTCGCCCGCCCAGCCCGTTAAGGCTTTCTTCAGGGAAGTCGCAACGATCAGACGCTGGGTCAAGGCCGGCGTAAGGCCCGCGTCGCATGGCGAACCGAAAACGAACTCAAACCCGGACCCGGATTGAAGATCATGGATAAGGCCGTAACCCCGGCGCCCACGGTGGGCAAGACCATCGAACTGATCGACATCAACCGCATCATGCACGATATCCCGCATCGCTACCCGTTTCTGATGCTGGACCGGGTGGTCGATCTCGTGCTCGATACCTCGGCGGTCGGCATCAAGAACGTTTCGGTCAATGAAAACTTTTTCATTGGGCACTTTCCCAACCATCCGGTCATGCCGGGCGTGCTGATCGTCGAAAGCATGGCGCAAACCGCCGCCGTTCTGGTGGTGGAGACCCTGGGGCCGGATGCCGCCGGCAAACTGGTGTATTTCATGTCGATCGAGGGCGCCAAGTTCCGTCGCCCGGTCGTGCCCGGCGACCAGTTGCGCATTCATATCGTCAAGCAACGCAACCGCGGCAATGTTTGGCGGTTCCACGCCGTGGCCCGCGTCGATGGCGTCGCGGTCGCCGAGGCGACCTATTCCGCCATGATCCGGGATCGCGCGTTGCCCGCCTGAACCGGCTAACCGCGATCGCGGCCAAAAAATCAGCCGGAACAGAGCGTTACAGCGCTGGTTGGGAAACATCGGGCAACAATGATTGTGTTGGCCGTTTGTGTTCGCGCCCATAATTTGGCCGCGATCGTGAACGATCTTGCTGCCAGGGATAGTGAACCATGGATTCTATGACGAATATCAGACTGGCCGCGAACGGCCGCACCAGCATCCATCCGTCCGCGATCGTGGCGCATGGCGCCGAACTTGGGCCGGGTGTGGAGATCGGTCCGTTCTGTTCGGTAGGCCCGGATGTCGTCATCGAAGCCGGTGCGAAGCTGATGTCGCACGTCGTTGTCGAAGGCCACACCCGCATTGGGGAGTGCGCTCAACTGTTCCCGTTCTCCACCGTGGGCCTCGCGCCGCAAGACCTGAAATACCGCGATGAGCCAACCCGGTGCGAGATCGGCGCTCGGACGCTGGTGCGCGAACATTGCTCCATCCATCGCGGCACCGCGACCGGGCTTGGCGTCACCCGCGTCGGTTCGGATTGTATGCTGATGGCGGTGGTTCATGTCGCGCACGATTGCCAACTAGGCGATCACGTGGTCGTCGCGAACAATGCGGTGATGGGGGGGCATGTGACCATCGGCGACCATGCCGTGATCGGCGGCGCGGCGGCGATTCATCAGTTCGTCCGCATCGGCCGGGCCGCGATGGTCGGCGGGGTTTCCGGGGTGGAAGCCGACGTGATCCCGTTCGGCAGTGTTATCGGCAATCGGGCTCGTCTGGCGGCCTTAAATATTATCGGCCTGCGGCGCCGGGGTTTCGACAAGGCGGCGATTCATCGTCTGCATATTGCGTTCAAGACGCTGTACAGCAAGGAAGGCGTGTTCGCCCAGCGGCTGGAAGCCACGCGCGAAAAATTCGGTAGCGATCCCCTGGTCGCCGAAGTGCTGGCGTTTATCGACGCTCCGAGCCATCGCGGGATGATCCGGGCGGAATAACGACCTTCGGCTGCATGGCGATGGCGTAGTTTCCACTATTGCGACCAGGCCACGGTCTAATTCGTGGCGGATGAGGGCGATGATGCCGCAACACGTTCCCGCAGCTAAAAAGAACGCCTGCCATTGCTGGCAGGCGTTTTTCCGCAATATCTAGCGGCGATGAGGGAGGGCTTTCGCCCGCATGTCTCAGGGCCTTCTGTGAGAGATTAGATAGTGCTGTCCGGCTTAGGAATCAAGTAGGGTATTCGATTGGAACGTGCCCGCCAGCTTCTCCGAAGCGGAGCTACAGACTCTGCCGGACGTCATATCGGCGCCGCGCTTTGCCACCTATTTGAAGGTTGCCTCTAACGATAGGGCGAACGCCCTTGCTTTATATCAATGGAATTTTCAGATATCGGCTGCCTTTTTTGTTCCGCTGCAAATGTGCGAAATCGCGATACGGAATGGCGTAGCTGAGGCTCTCGAACGAGTACACGGTGAAAATTGGCCTTGGTCGAAGGGGTTCGTTCAGAGCCTGCCGATCCCTAAAAGCCCATTCCAGTACAATCCCCGGATCGATCTAATCAATCTGGCCAAGGTACAAAAGACAGCCGGAAAGGTAATCGCGGAGCTTAAATTCGCTTTTTGGCAGCAGATATTCACCTCTGGTCAGGATGGCGGTCTGTGGATTCCTCATCTTTCGTCTGTGTTTCCCTGTATCGGCCCTGCCGTCCCGATACCGGCCGCGCGGCTTGCGGCCCACCGAAATCTTTTCACGGTCAGAAAGTTGCGGAATCGCATTGCCCATCATGAACCTATATTCAACCGCAATCTCCAGGCCGAATTCTTCATGTTACGGGATATGATTGGGTGGAGAAGCAACAGTGCGATCGATTGGCTCGACAGAGTTGAAAGCGTCTCGGCCCTGCTGAACACGAAGCCATGAAATATAGGGCAAGCGCCGACGCCGGAGATGGGTTGCTTCCACCTGGGATTTTTGTGCATCGGATGAAATATCGTTGCGGTTCGCCCTTGCCGCCCGCGCCCCCTGCTGCGATCCTTCCGCACGGAGGAAACCGCCATGAGCGACACGTTACCCACCGCCACGCGCGTGGCCGACCCAGGCATCCGGGCGTTGTACCGGCTGGAAAACCGCTGGCAGGCCTGGCTCGACGTGGAAGTGGCGCTGGCCCGGGCGCAGGCTGCGCTGGGCATTATCCCTACCGCCGCCGCCGAAGCGATCGCCTCCGCCGCCCGGCTGGAAAACCTGGACCGGACCCGCATCGACGAAGGCTTCGCCCGCACCGGCCACACCCTGGTGCCGCTGGTCTGGGAACTCGGCCGCGTCGTCGGCGACCCGCATGGCGGCTGGGTTCACTGGGGCGCCACCACGCAAAACATTACCCAAACCGGCGATCTGCTGGTGCTGCGTCAGGCGCATGCCGTGTTCCTGCGTCAGATCGGCGAAATCCTGTCCGCGATGGCGGCACTCGCCGAACGCGGCGCCACCATGCCCATCGCCGGTCGCACCCACGGTCAGCACGCCGTTCCCGCCACCTTCGGCTTCAAGGTCGCGGCCTGGATCGACGAGCTTATCCGCCATGCGGACCGGTTCCGTCAGGCCGCGCCGCGCCTGTTCGTTGCCATGCTGGGCGGTGCCGCCGGAACCTATGCGTCCCTCGGCCAGAACGGCCCGCGGGTGCAGCAGGGCATCGCCCGGCTTCTGGGTTTTGGTTCCATGACTGTTCCATCCCGAGCCATTGGCGATCATCTCGCCGAAAATGTCGTGTTGCTGGGCCTGCTTGCCGCGACCTGCGGTAAAATCGGCCGGGAAATCTATACGATGATGAAGACCGAATTCGCCGAGGTCGAAGAACCCGTGCCGCCCGGCACCGTCGGCAGTTCCACCATGCCGCAGAAACGAAATCCGAAACTCTGCCAGGACACGATCGCCGCCGCCGCCGAAATCCGCTCGCAGGTGCCGCTCGCCCTGGAAGCCATGACCACCGAACATGAGGCGGACCGCACTACAAGTCTGATGATGGATACAGCGGAATCCCGAGCCTGCATCGCCACTGGGGACATGTTGAGCCGCCTGGGCGAAATCATGCGCGGCCTGCGTCTCGATCCGGTTCGGATGCGGACCAATCTAGACCTTGGCGGCGGCCTCATCATGGCGGAAGCGGTCATGCTCGGCCTCGGGTCGGCGATCGGCCGCCAGCATGCGCATGACGCGGTGTATGACGCGGCGCAGGACGCTTTCGTGCGGGGCCAATCGTTCGGGGATTTGCTGGCCGCCGACCCGCGCGTCACCGCGCACATGACGCCGGATCGCATTCGCGCCCTGCTGGACCCTGTTGCCTATACCGGTCTATGTGCCGATATGGCGCGCGAAGGCGCCGTTCGTGCCCGGATAACCGCGCTGGAGTTATCGAAATGACCGAATTGAACGTCGATCTGCTGCGATCCTGGATCGGCAGGCAGGAAACCCTGCACGACCGGGTCACGCGTTTTCCGGTTGCGGCGCTGTCGGCGACGCTGGACCGCGACGACCAGCCGCCCGCCGCCGGCGACCCGTTACCGCCCTTGTGGCACTGGCTGTATTTCCTTCCCACCGCCCGACAATCCATCCTGGGGCCGGACGGCCATCCGGCGCGCGGCGGCTTCCTGCCCCCGGTTCCGTTGCCCCGCCGCATGTGGGCCGGCGGGCGGTTCACCTTCCACCAGCCGTTACGCGTCGATGAACCGATTACCCGCGTTTCCACCGTGCAAGACGTTACGATCAAACAGGGCCGCAACGGCGCGTTGTGCTTCGTGCTGGTGCGGCATGAAATCTCCGGCGCAAACGGGTTGGCGCTGCAAGAGGAACACGACATCGTCTATCGCGACGCGCCTGGGGCAGGGGAGGCACCGGCCGCGCCCCGTCCGGTGCGCACTGACGCAGTCTGGCACCGCGACATCCAGCCCAGCGATGCGCTGCTGTTTCGTTACTCCGCGCTGACGTTCAACAGCCACCGCATTCATTACGACCGGCGTTACGTGACGGAGACCGAGGGTTATCCTGGCCTGATTGTGCATGGCCCGCTGATCGCAACGCTGTTGATCGATCTGTTGCGGCGGAACACCGTCGAACCGGTCAAATCGTTCCGGTTTCGCGCGGTCAGTCCGTTGTTCGACATCGCCGCGTTCTCGGTGCATGGCGCCCCCGATGGCAAGGGCGGCGCCGCGCTGTGGGCACGTAACCCAGACGGCCATCTGGCGATGGACGCCGAAGTAACCTTCTGACGCCGGGTCAGCCTAGGCGCAACGCGATACTGCGTGCGTGCGCCTGCAGTCCCTCGGCTTCCGCCAGCGCCACCGCGGCGGGTCCCACCTGATTAAGTGCCGCTTGTGTCGCCGACACGAATGTTGTGCGTTTCAGGAAATCGAACACCGACAGGCCGGACGCAAACCGTGCGGTTCGTCCGGTTGGCAGCACGTGATTGGGGCCTGCCACATAATCGCCCACCGCTTCCGGACAGAACGGCCCGAGGAACACCGCCCCGGCGTGGCGCACCTTGGCGAATACCGTTTCTGGATCGCGCAGCATCAGTTGCAGATGTTCCGGTGCCAGCCGATCGACCAGTGCGACGGCCTGGGTCCAGTCCTGGACCAAAATGATCGCGCCGTGCGTGGTCCAGCTTGCCCCGGCGATGGCCGAACGGGGCAGCGTGGGCAATTCGGCCAGCACCGCTGCCGCCACCGCGTCCGCGAATGCCGCGTCGTCGGTGATCAGGATGGATTGCGCGGCCTCATCGTGTTCCGCCTGGGCCAACAGATCGACCGCGATGCGCCTTGGGTCGTTATCGGCGTCGGCCAGCACCACCACTTCCGACGGTCCGGCGATGTTGTCGATCCCGACCCGTCCGAACACCTGGCGCTTGGCCTCGGCCACATAGGCGTTACCCGGCCCGACGATGCGGTCCACCGCTGGAATGCTGGCGGTACCATAGGCCAGCGCCGCGATGGCCTGCGCGCCGCCGATCCGGTAGATTTCGCTAACCCCCGCGCGCCGGGCCGCCGCCAGAACCAGCGGATTCAGAACGCCGTCCGGCGTTGGCACGCACATCGCGATCCGCGACACGCCCGCCGAGCGTGCGGGAATTGCGTTCATCAGCACCGACGACGGATACGCCGCCTTGCCGCCGGGCACATACAGCCCAACCGCATCGAGTGCCGTCCAGCGCATGCCCATCGTTACACCCGCGGCGTCGGTCATCCGCAGATCGGTGGGCAGTTGCGCCCGGTGAAACGCCTCGATCCGGGTGGCGGCCAGATCGAGCGCGGCCGCCAGACCGGCGGGGATGGACGCCACCGCCGCATCGATTTCATCCGTCGAAATCCGCAGTCGGGCGGCGGTTAGTGTTTGGCGATCGAAGCGGGCGGTATAGGCGATAACGGCCTGGTCCCCGTCGGAACGCACCGCGGCGACGATGTCCGCGACAGTCCGATCCACCGCTTCGGTGGTTTCGCGCGCCTGCGACAAAAGCCCGGCAAAGGCGGAGTCGAAGCCGGCATCGGCCGTGGAAAGCCGGATCATCGGAGTGGGGAACACACTGCTTGGGTCATCGAACGTCCCATAGCCGATGTCGGACGGCCCGTCATCGGCTATTGCGATCCGGATAAAGCCGCCTGCGCGGAACCGTCAATCCAAATCGAGATCTGCAGACTGGGCTGGTCCGCTATCGCGGTTGCCGGTATTGGATCCTGTCGCTGGAACGAGGACAGACTTGCCATGGCTTCGCTGATCCTGACTGTCGTCGGCCCGGATCGTCCGGGGTTGGTGCGGGCATTGTCCGGGGCCGTGGCCGCGGCCGGCGGCAGTTGGCTGGAAAGCCGCATGGCTCGGTTGGCCGGGCAGTTCGCCGGGATCGTGCTGGTCGATGCGCCGGACTCGCTGCTGGACGACCTGCGTGCGCTGGAAAGCCAGGGCCTGCGGATCGTGGTCCAAAGCGGCGAAGCCGGCCCGCCGGTCGGGGTTGCCGCGCCGGCCCTGTCGCTGGAGGTTGTCGGCAACGACCGGCCGGGTATCGTGCGCGATGTGACCCAGGTGCTGGCCGAAAATGGCGTGAATATCGAGGAACTGACGACCGGCGTGGCCAGCGGATCGTTCAGCGGCGAGGCGCTGTTCCGGGTGACGGCGACGGTGCGCGCGCCGGGACCGGCCGCGGTGGACGCGATGCGCGCGGGGCTGGAGCGGCTGGGGAACGAACTAATGGTCGATGTTCACCCGGTGGCGGAGGGGTAGGCCCGTTCGTCCCTTGCCATCCGATTCGGGCGGTCCTTGTTGCCGCGATCGCGGCAACAACGAAACGATTCGGCTCCAGCCTCCGAATATGTCGAGACCGGGGTGCATGAAGGCCTCCGGTAGGGCCTGAACAATCCCATGCCGGGCGTCTGGGGATGCCCGATCGACTTGCGTTCGATCGGGCAGTTCATTAGTCGTAACGCGACGTGGGGCGACAGAACGGTATGACGACGAAGCATTTTCGCGACGATCGCCAGCCGGCGCTGGACGGGTTGCGCGGTATTGCCGCGCTATTCGTCGTCTTCTCGCATGCGAGCAGTGCGGGAATGCCCATTATCCCTGGCATCGACGCGAGCGCGTCCGGTCAGATCGGTGTATGGCTCTTTTTTGTTCTGAGTGCGTTTCTTCTAACCACTCAGATGTACAAACAGGCGATCGATCGCCGGTTAACCTGCCTTTTTCTGGCCGACTATGGTTTGGCCCGCCTTTTTCGCATCTTCCCGCTCTATGCCACCGTGCTTGCTGGCTACGCCTATTTGGGCGCCTTTACCTGGCATCGGGCGGTGGCTCATCTGATGCTGCGGGAAGGAATCGGCCATTTCTGGACAATTCCCGTGGAGATGAAATTCTACCTCGCTCTACCCTGCATCGTTATCGTGAGCTGGCTCTTCCGTCGGCACCCGGACGCCAGTATCTTTGTCTGCCTGGGCGCCGCATCGCTCATTACTTTTTGGTCTCGATCCGACACCCTGGAGAGCGACGGCGGCAACACGATCGGACTTTTTCCCTACTTGCCCGCATTCCTGTGTGGAACGGCCGCTGCTCTATCGCTTTATCGCGGCCGTGCTCCGTTCGGCCTCTGGTGGGCGGCGGTAGCCACCCTTTTTACGATCTTGACGTTGCCGTCTGTCTTCGCCGGTATTTTTGGCGTCTCGATCTTTAACGTGCCCGCGGCCACGGTTTGCGTCCTTTTGTCCCTCCATGGCGCCGCCTGGACGGTCATTGTAATGGCCGCGGTAACGGATCGCCGCGTCGGCGACGTATTGTCCGCGCGATGGCTTCAATATATCGGTGCGGTCGCCTTTCCGCTTTATTTGCTTCATTATCCGCTGATTCCTGTCGCGACGCATTACCTGCACGGATGGCACGCCGGGCCAGTATTTTTCCTGGGTTCGCTTGCGATCGCCTGGGGCGCGCACACGATGATCGAGCGCCCTGGCATGGTGCTGGGCAAATCCCTGCGACGTGCCGTGCGGATCGCGTTTAGGGAAGCGTCGCCAGAGGACCCGGCGGCTTCGCCGTTCCACCCGTGACCAGCGATTGGACGCCGTCCCGCCACACTGGATGAAATGCGTTGTCCGCAACTGGATATAATCGGAAGCAATCCAGCGGACAATGTCTCTGTTCCTGGTGGTTTGGCACCTGCATGAATGCGTCGCTCAGAGCGATGTTCTACCGTCGGTGGCCATGCCGGGCGTCGGCGCGAGAGCCTTGCCAGCCTTCGCCGCTGGTCACGGTGGTTGCAAGTCATTTTTGCCAGCTTTGCTTGCGTGTTTCGCAATGTCGGTCATCTGACACATGCGCCCGCGAGGTCGCCGGCCTGATGACATGCGGAAGCGGCGCGGCGATTTCATACACGTTTGGGCCTGGCTGGCGGACGATAGGTCTGGTCTGTCCGCCCTGACGCCGGTAGAACGTGCCGGCCTTGCCCGCCTGGCGGAATGGTAGACGCAGCGGACTTAAAATCCGCGGTTGGAAACGACGTGCCGGTTCAAGTCCGGCGGTGGGCATGGCCGCGGGATCGCCCCGATCCGGCGCCGGGACGGACAGACTGTCTCCGAATCCGGCATCCGACGCGCGCCCCTTAACCCGCTCTGTCGCTCGGTCAATCTTGCGCCACTTCGCCCAAAGCCGCACATTGACCGTCAACAGAAGAGGACTGCCCGCATGGATTTCGACCTGTTTGTCATCGGCGGCGGTTCGGCCGGCGTGCGGTGCGCGCGTATCGCCGCCGGCCATGGCGCGCGCGTGGGCGTGGCCGAGGAACGCCACTGGGGCGGCACCTGCGTCAATATCGGCTGCGTGCCGAAGAAGCTGCTGGTCCAGGCCGGCGAATACGGCGCCTGGGCGGACGATGCCATCGGCTTCGGCTGGACAATCCAAAAGGACTCGCACGACTGGGGCAAGCTGATTGCCGCCAAGGACCGCGAGATCGGGCGGCTGGAAGGCATCTATCGCAAGCTGCTCACCGGCGCCGGCGCGACGGTGTTCGACGGCCGGGCGGTGTTCGTCGATCCTCATACCGTTGAAATCGCAGGCAAGCGGATTACCGCCGAAAACATCGTCATCGCCACCGGCGGCTACCCCGAACGGCTGGATATTCCCGGAGCGGACCTGGGTATTGTTTCGGACGACGCATTTTTTCTGAAGACGATGCCGCGCCATATCGTCATGGTCGGGTCGGGCTATATCGCCGTCGAGTTCGCCGGCATATTTCGCGCGCTGGGGGCCGAGGTGCATCTGGTCTATCGCCAGCCGTTGCCGCTGCGCGGTTTCGACCAGGATATCCGCGAATCGATGGCCGAAGCGTTATTGGCGCAGGGCATCATCCTGCATCCCGGCGCCACACCGGAGAAACTGGAAGCCGCCGGCGACCGCCGGGTCCTGTCGATCGGCGGCGGCCGCACGCTGACAACCGATCTGGTGTTCTTCGCGACCGGCCGGCGCGCCAACGTGGGGGGGCTTGGCCTGGAAAAGGCCGGCGTTGCGCTGAACGCGAAAAATGCGATCCAGGTCGATGACCAGTTGCGAACCAGCCAGCCGCACATCTACGCCATGGGCGACGTGACCGACCGGGTGAATTTAACGCCGGTCGCCACCGCCGAAGGCCATGCGCTGGCTGACTCGCTGTTCGGCGATAACCCGCGAACGGTATCGCTGCGGAACATTCCGTCAGCGGTGTTCACCACCCCGCCCGTCGCTTCGGTGGGGCTGACCGAGGAACAGGCCAGTGCGCTGGGGCCGGTCGATATCTATCTGACGCGGTTCACCCCGATGCGGCACAATTTGTCGGGTCGCGGCCGCAAGACAACCATGAAGCTGGTGGTGGACAAGGCCACGCAAAAAGTCGTCGGTGCGCACATGCTGGGCGAGGACGCGGCCGAAATCATCCAGGGTATCGCCATCGCCGTGGTCATGGGGGCGACCAAGGCGGATTTCGACCGCACCATCGGCATTCATCCGACGGCGGCGGAGGAATTCGTGACGCTGCGGACGCGCACACGCACCACCGATCTGGCGAAGGCAGCGGAATAGCGGATCCCGCCTTGGCTCGCGATTCGCTCATTTCCGCGATCACCCGCCCAGCCTGCGTTACAGGCCGAGCGCGGTCAGCAACGGTTGAAGCTGCGCGGCGTGCCGGCGCCAGCGGCGGGCGGCATGGCGATAGATCGGCTGGCGGACCTGCGTGACGCTCGCGGTGCGGATGGCGCGTTCGGTGCGGTGGAAACTCAGGCACGCATCGTCCCAAGGCAGGCCCAGAAAGGCCACCAGGCGGCGGGCCTCGCGTTCGTAATCGTCCACGACGGCTTCGTATTCGACCTCGATGAAATCCTCGGCCGGCAAAAACGATCGCCAGTGCTGCATCAGCACGTCGTAATCGCGATAGAAACGACCTAGTTCGGTCTGGTCGTACGTAAAGGTCTGCTCGCCGCCGAAAAGTTGGCTGTAGCACGACAGGCACGTGTCCACCGGATCGCGGCGGCAATGAATAATCCGGGCGTGCGGCAGGATTTGGCGGATCAGGCCAATATACAGGAAATTCGACGGCATCTTGTCGATAACGAACGGCTTTCCGTTCGCCAGCGAACCAACCTGGTCCAGATACGCCGCGCCGGCCGCGGCAAGGCGATCCGCGGACAGGCCGGCGGCAGCGGCGGGAAACGGTTCGGCTTCATCGACGGCACGCTGCATATAGACCAACTCGCCGGCGCCGTGAACCGACGGGTGGGACGCGAGAATCTGCTCGATCAGCGTGGTTCCGGATCGGGGCATGCCGAGGACGAAGACCGGCTGGACGCCAGTACGGGCGGGCGGCGGTACAACGCCGGACGATGCGGCGGGATAGGCCGCGGCGATCTCGCGCATCCACCGCGTGACGCCATCGGCGTCGTAGCCGATGGTCGCGCGCTTCAGGCGGTTGCCCTCGTTCAGGTGCCGGAAGGCCTGTTCGCTGTCGCCCGCGTCGAGCAAGGCCTTGCCCAGGCCAAAATGCAACCGGGTCAGGTTGTTCGGGGACAGGGTGCGGTCCGTTTCCAGCAAGATGCGCATGCGATCGATCACCGGATCGTCCGGCGGCCGCCGGCGCAGGTTCGCCAGCCCGAAGCACGCGGGGACCGAGCGGGGAAATTCGGTGAGGATGTGGGCGAAGAGGGCCTCGGCGGTGTCGATGCGGCCGAATTCCACATGCAAATTGGCCTGGTTGATCAGCGCCTGTTCCCGCATCGTGCCGGGCAATTCGGCGGCCCGCGCGAAGGCGGCGGCGGCCGCTTCCTGTTCGTCTTGGGCCTGCAACACGATGCCCAGCGCGTTGTGGGCCTCCGCGTTCAGCGGAGCCAGCGCGACCGCTCGGCCGGCGGCCTGCACCGCCGCGCCGAGGTCGTTCAGTTCCTTCAGCGTCTGCGCGAGCGCGGCCAGGGCGCCGACATGACCGGGGGCAAAGTCGAGCAGCGTACGCAGCGGGCGCAGGGCGGCATGGTAAGCGTGGGCGGCCGATTCCACGCCGGCCAGATTGATATAGGCGTCGGCCAGCCGCGGATTCAGCGCGATCGCGCGTTCCGCCGCCGCGCGTGCCCGAACGAATTCGTTGCGTTCGGTTAGCAGGTTGGCAAGGTTGCTGTAAACATCGGCGTAATCCGGACGCAGCGCGATGGCCTGGGTCCAGTGGTGTTCCGCCGCTTCCATCAGGCCGAGGCGCTTGCAGGTGTTGCCGAGGTTGTTGTGCGCCTGGGGATTTTCCGGCTCCAGCGCCAGCGCCCGTTCGAGACACTGGCGGCTTTCCTCCAGCTTGTTCATTTCTTGCAAGATAATACCGAGGTTGTTCCAGGCGCCGCCCATCAGCGGATCTAGCGCGACGGCGCGGTGGCCCATGTCCTCGGCTTCGGCGAGCAGGCCGTTCTGGCGGCACATTTCGGCGAGGTTGCTGTAATAGATCGCGGGTGCCTGGGGGGCCTGGCAGGCTGTGCGCAAGTAATCGATGGCGAGGCCGGTATTGCCCTGGGCGTGCGCCATCAGGCCCATCAAATGCGATGCGTCGCTTTGTCCGGGCCACGCCCCGAGCACCTGCCGGCACGCGATTTCGGCCTGATGGGCGTTGCCGGCGTTCCAGAACGCATACGCTTGTTGCAACGTCGCGGCGATGTCGGTGCCGGGCGGTTGTATGCCGGCGGGAGTGTTCATGGCGCGGTCCACAGGCTGGGAAACGCTTGTGTGATTGGCGCGCGGGGCCGGTGTCAAGCCGGATCGTCTATGCCGGCGTTTGTCGTCCGGACGTGCCGGGAATTGCGCGATCGGGCATTGCCAAGCGCATTTCGTTCTGACATTAAAGTTATTGGGTCTTTTTGGCGGTGGAAATGACGGTTGAGTGCCGATTGGTTTCGGTACCTGGCGGATTGTTCCGGCCGATGGCTCAGCGGAATTTCGGCGCGGCGATGAAAAAAGCGCGGACAGTGTGGCCGCGTAACGGCGACGTGGCTGCCGCGTCGGTTGCGATTCCGGGCGACGATTGCGGGGCCGGTCGCCGGGCCTGAGCGGTAGTCTTTTGTCTGGTCGCGCGATGCTCCAGGCTGGTCCTTTGCCCGATCGGAGTTATTTGTGGCTAATATCGACAATACCGGTTCGGTGAGCCACCTCATTATCTCTGGCGGCACGTTTGTCGGCACGCTGACCAACAGCGGGACGGTTACTGGCGGCACGGCCGGCATCGCGAACTCCGGCACGATCGGCACGCTGAGCAACAGCGGCACGATCATCGGCGGCACTTACGGCATCGTCAACGCCGGTACAATCGGTACGCTGGGTAACAGCGGCATGATCGGCGGCCCTTCCTATGGCCTCTTCAACACCGGCAAGATCGGTAGGCTGACCAACAGCGGCACGATCGACAGCGCCAGGAAGGGCCCCGGCATCTTTAACACCGGCACGATCGGCACGCTGAGCAGCAGCGGCACGATCGGCGGTTATATCGGCATCGAGAACTGGCACGGCACGATCGGCACGCTGACCAATGGTGGCACAATTGGCGTCGGCGGCAGCGGCATCGAGAACACCGGCACGATCGGCACGCTGACCAACAGCGGCACGGTCGCCGGCGGCTTCGGCATCGGCAACACCGGCAAGATCGGCACGCTGACCAACAGCGGCACGGTCGCCGGCGGCTTCGGCATCGCCAACTCCGGCACAATCGGCACGCTGACCAACAGCGGCACGGTTAGCGGCGGCGCGTATGCGATCTACAGCACGGGCAAGATCCTCGGCACGCTGGACAATGCCGGCACCGTCGCGGGCAACGTCTCCATCAGCCAGGCAACGCTGACCGTTGCCGGCGGGACCGGCGGCACGACGGGCGTATTGACCGGCGGCACCCTGACGATCGGCGGCGGCACCGGCACGTTGATCGTCGCGTCCGGCGCGTTAAGCGTGGCGGAGACCTCCGAAACCATCGGCGGCGTGAAGGTCCTGGCCGGCGCGACGCTTAACCTGAATAACGCGGCGGGCGGCCGGATCGTTGGGGGCGTCACGGGCATCGGCAACTCCGGCACAACCGGAACGCTGACCAACAGCGGCACGATCGGCGGCTATGTCGTCATCGCCAACTCCGGCACGATAAGTACGCTGACCAACAGCGGCACGATCGCCGGCAATGTCGGCATCGACAACACCGGCACGATCGGCACGCTGACCAACAGCGGCACGATCGGCGGCAATGTCGGCAACGGCAACGGCTACGGCATCTACAACACCGGCATGATCGGCACGCTGACCAACCGCGGCACGATTAGCGGCGGCGTCGATGCAATCCTCAGCACCGGCACGATCCTTGGCACGCTGGTCAATTCCGGCACCATCCTGGGCGGCGTCAGCGTCAGCCAGGCGGCGCTGACTGTCGCCGGCGGAACCGGCGGCACCACCGGCACGCTAACCGGCGGCACCCTGAGGATCGGCGGCGGCACCGGCAGGCTGATCGTCGCGTCCGGCGCGTTGAGCGTGGCGGAGACCTCCGAAACCATCGGCGGCGTGACCGTCCAGGCCGGTGCGACGCTGGACCTGACTAACGCGGCGGGCGGCAGCATCGCCGGAGGCGCCACAGGCGTCGCTAATGCCGGCACGATCGGCACGCTGACCAACAGCGGCACGATCGCCGGCAGCAGCTATGCCATCCTCAGCACGGGCACGATCCTCGGCACGCTGGTCGATTCCGGCACCATTCTAGGTAGCGTCAACGTTGGCCAGGGAACGCTGACCGTTGCCGGGGGAACCGGCGGCACCATCGGCACGCTGACCGGCGGCACCCTGACGATCGGCGGCGGCACAGGCACTTTGGTCGTCGCGTCCGGCGCGTTAAGCGTGGCGGAGACCTCCGAAACCATCGGCGGCGTGAAGGTCCTGGCCGGCGCGACGCTGAATCTGAATAACGCGGCGGGCGGCCGGATCGTTGGGGGCGTCACGGGCATCGGCAACTCCGGCACGATCGGCACCCTGACCAACAGTGGCACGATCGCCGGCGCATCCTACGGCATTTTCAACACGGGCACGGTTGGGACGCTAATTAGCAGCGGCACGATCGACGGCAGCCTTGTCGGGATTTATAACAACTCCGGCGCCATAGGCACATTGGCAAACAGCGGCACCATCGGCGGCAGCTTCGGCGTCGATAACGCCGGCACGCTCGGGACGCTGATCAACACCGGCACGATCGGTGGCGGCCATTTCGGCATCGACAACATCGGCACCATCGGCACGCTGACCAACAGCGGCACGATTAGCGCCACGGTCGGCATCGCCGCCTTCGCCATCCTCAACTCCGGCAAGATCGGCACGCTGACCAACAGCGGCACGATTAGCGGCAAGAACGGCATCGTCAACAGGGGCTCGATCGGCACGCTGACCAACAGCGGCACGATTAACGCCAGGGTCGGCATCGCCGCCTCCGGCATCGGCAACTTCGGCACGATCGGCACGCTGACCAACAGCGGCACGATTAGCGGCGACAACGGCATCGTCAACAGGGGCACGATCGGCACGCTGATCAGCAGCGGCACGATTAACGGCAAAAACGACGGCATCTCCAACTCCCGCACGATCGGCACGCTGACCAACAGTGGCACGATTGACCGCGCCCGCATCGCCATCCTTAGCACCGGCACGATCGGCGCGCTGACCAACAGCGGCACCATTGCCGGCACATCCTATGGCATCGTTAACACCGGCACGGCCGGCACGCTGAACAACAGCGGCACGATCGACGGCGCGATCATAGCCATTTCCAACTTCGGCACGGTCGGCACGTTAAGCAACAGCGGCACGATCGACAGCGGAAACGTTGGTGTCAGCAATGTTGGCACGATCGGCACGCTGACCAACAGCGGCACGATCAGCGGCGGCCTGGACGCGATCCTCAGCACTGGCACGATACTCGGCACGCTGGACAATTCCGGCACCATCGTGGGCAACATAAACGTTAGCCAGCCAACGCTGACCGTCGCCGGCGGAACGGGCGGCACCATCGGCACGCTAACCGGTGGCACCCTGACGATCGGCGGCGGCGGCGGCACGCTGGTCGTCGCCTCCGGCGCCCTAAGCGTGGCGGAGACCTCCGAAACCATCGGCGGGGTAACGGTTCAGGCCGGCGCGACGCTGGACCTGATTAACGCGGCCGGCGGCACAATCGCCGGCGGCCTTACCGGCATCGACAACCTCGGCACGATCGGCACGCTGACCAACAGCGGCACGATCGGCGGTGCCACCGGCATCTACAACACCGGCATGATCGGCACGCTGACCAACAGTGGCACGATCGGCGGCGTCAGCTACGGCCTCTTCAACACCGGCACGACCGGCACGCTGACCAACAGCGGCACGATCCACGGCAAAGTTGACGGTATCTACAATCTCGGCACGACCGGCACGCTGAGCAACCTCGGCACGATCGGTGGCGTTATTAATGGCATCCGCAACAGCGGCACGACCGGCACGCTGACCAACAGCGGCACAATCGGCGGTGGCACCAATGGCATCCTCAACCACGGCACGATCGGCACCCTGACCAACCTCGGCACGATCGCCACCGGCGCCAGGGGCATCGACAACTCAGGCACAATCGGTACGTTGACCAACAGCGGCACGATCAGCGGCGGCCTGAACGCGATCCTCAGCACCGGCACGATTCTCGGCACGCTGGACAATTCCGGTACAATCGCGGGCAACATAAATGTTAGCCAGGCAACGCTGACCGTAGCGGGCGGGACCGGTGGCACCATCGGCACGCTAACCGGTGGCACCCTGACGATCGGCGGCGGCACCGGCAGGCTGATCGTTGCCTCCGGCGCGTTAAGCGTGGCGGAAACCTCCGAAACCATTGGTGGTGTGACGGTCCAGGCCGGCGCGACGCTGGACCTCGGTAACGCGGCCGGCGGCAGGATCGCCGGCGGCATTACCGGCATCGGCAACGCCGGCATGATCGGCACGCTAACCAACAGCGGCACGATCGCCGGCAGCAACGACGGCATCGGCAACTCCGGCACGATCGGCACGCTGAGCAACAGCGGCACGATGGGTGGCGGGGGCTTCGCCGCAGGCATCGGCAACCTCGGCACGATCGGCACGCTGAGCAACAGCGGCACGATCGGCGGCGGCTCGGGCATCGCCAACAGCGGCACGATCGGTACGCTGAGCAACAGCGGCACGATCGGCGGTGGCTCCCTCGGCATCGACAACTCAGGCACGACCGGCATGCTGATTAACAACGGCACGATTGCCGGCGGCATCGGCAACGCCGGCACGATCGGCACGCTGAGCAACGGCGGCACGATCGGCGGCTCGGGCATCGGCAACGCCGGCACGATCGGCACGCTAACCAACAGCGGCACGATCGCCGGCCGCAGTGCCGGCATCGACAACACCGGCACGATCGGCACGCTGAGCAACAGCGGCACCATCGCCGGCGCCTACGGCATCCACAACAGCCGTACGGCCGGCTCGCTGGCTTCCGGCACGATCGGCACGCTGACCAACAGCGGCACGATTAGCGGCAGCGTCGATGCAATCCTCAGCACCGGCACGATCCTCGGCACGCTGGACAATTCCGGCACCATCCTGGGCAACATAAACGTTAGCCAAACGACGCTGACGATCGCCGGCGGGGCCGGCGGCACCATCGGCGTGTTAACCGGCGGCACCCTGACGGTCGGCACCCTGGCCGGCACCGGCATCCTGATCGCCGCCGCCGGCGCCCTGCGTGTGGCCGAAACCTCCGAGACGATCGGCGGTGTGACGGTCCAGGCGGGCGCGACGCTGGACCTGAATAACGCGGCCGGCGGCAGGATCGGCGGCGCCAACGCTCACGCCATCGACAACGGCGGCACGATCGGCACACTGAGCAACAGCGGCACGATCGCCGGCGACAGCTTCGGTATTTACAACACCGGCACGACCGGCACGCTGAGCAATAACGGCACCATCGGCGGTAGCCACACCGGCATCTACAATTTCAGTACGATCGGCGCGTTGAACAACAGCGGCACGATTGTCGGCAACTCCGGTATCTCTAACCATGGGACGATCGGCACGCTGAGCAACAGCGGCACGATTAGCGGCGCCGGGAGTTACGGCATCGGCAACTCCGGCACGATCGGCACGCTGAGCAACAGCGGCACGATTAGCGGCGCCGGGAGTTACGGCATCGGCAACTCCGGCACGATCGGCACGCTGAGCAACAGCGGCACGATCTATAGCGGCTCCTCCGCCATCGGCAACACCGCCACGATCGGCGTACTGACTAACAACGGCACGATCGCCGGCCATATTGGCATCGGCAACTCCGGCACGATCGGCACACTGACCAACACCGGCACGATTAGCGGCAGCAACTATGCGATCTTCAGTTCGGGCACGATCCTTGGCACGCTGGTCAATGCCGGCACCATCCTGGGCAACGTCCACGTCGGCCAAACGACGCTGACCATCGCCGGCGGTTCGGCCGGCACCACGGGCACGCTGACCGGCGGTTCCCTGACGATCGGCGGCGGCACCGGCACCCTGGTGCTGGCCGGCGGCTCGGAACTGCTCCAGCAAACCGCCGCCTTTACCGCCACGACGATCGCCGCCGGCGCGACGCTTCAGGTCGCCGCCGCCGCCGACATCGGCAGCGGCACCATCGCCCTCGGCGGCGGGGGAGCGCTGGTCGCATCCGGTTCGCTCGCGGCGTCCGATACGGTCGTGTTCGGCGGTCCCGGCGCGGTCCTGTCGCTGGGCGACGCCGCCGGGCTGGCAGCAAACACTGTGGCGGGAATCTCCGGTTTCGGCGCTGGCGACACGATCGACCTCACCGGTATTCCTTTCGTGACGGGCGATACGGCGTCCGTCAGCGGTTCGCACCTGACTGTCGCCACCGCCGGGGGCGTGGTCCTGGCGCAGTTCAATGACACCGTCATTCCGCCCAACACGTCGTACACTGTGACGAAGGGCGCGAACGGGACGGCGATGGTGCAGGCCGCGTCCACGCCGCTGTGCTTCTGTGCCGGAACCCTGATCGAGACCCCCGACGGCGCGGTGCCGGTGCAGTCGGTCAAGCCGAACGACCGGGTCCTGACGGCGCATAACGGGGTGCGGCGGGTAACCTGGGTGGGGCATGGCAAGGTGCTGGCGACGCGCTACCGGCGATCGGCGGCCACGCCGGTGATCGTGCGACGCGGCGCGCTCGGCGGCAATGTGCCCTATCGAGACTTGCACGTAACGAAAGCGCACGCGCTGTATATCGGCGACGTGCTGATCCCGGTGGAATTCCTGGTCAATCACCGCAGCATCGTCTGGGACGACCGGGCGCAAGAGGTGGAGTTGTATCATATCGAAATGGACACCCACGACGTGCTGATCGCCAACGGCGCGCCGGCCGAATCCTATCGCGACGACGGCAACCGCTGGCTGTTCCACAACGCCAACAGCGGCTGGGACGGCGCGCCGCAAACGCCGTACGCTCCGGTGGTGACCGGCGGGCCGGTCGTGGACGCGGCATGGCGGCGGTATCTGGATCTGGCTGGCCCGCGCGCGCTGCCGCCGCTGACCGCCGATCCCGACCTGCACCTGATCGCCGACGGGCGCCGGATCGATGCCGCGCGGCGCCAGGGGACCGAGGCCGTGTTCGTTCTGCCGCGCCGGCCGGATCGCGCGGTGCTGGCCTCACGCGACGCGGTGCCGTCCGAGCTTGGGCTGGCGCGGGACGGCCGCTCGCTGGGGGTGGCGCTGCGGCGGATCGCGGTCAGCCAGGGTGCGAAGCTGGCGTCGATCGAGGCGAACGACGACCGGTTGGACAAGGGTTTTCACGGCTATGAACCGGACGATAACCTGCGCTGGACGGACGGGCTGGCGGTTATCCCGGACGAACTGTTCGCGGGCTTTCCGAACGGAGCGATGGAGGTGGCGGTGACCCTGGCGGGCACGACCCAGTACGCCGAGGATACGGCCGGAGCAATGCGCGTTCGCTCGCGCTAACGTCGGCGCAACCCGATTCAAGGGCGCTATCATCTCCGAACATCAGGCCGCCGGCTTGCTGGCCAGTCCTGGCCTGCGCGTGGCCTGACCCGCCTGCATCCCGGACGCTTGCCGCGATCCCCCCGGCCGTGCCACGACTTCCATCGACGCTGGCCGCCAGCACAAGGAGGACCCCATGGACCCAACCCTCGATGCCCTGCTCGGTTTTGCCCCGGATTATGATTCCGCCATCCCTTATATGCGTCGCACGCGGGACTACTACGCCGCGATCGGCTACACCGCGCCCTATCGCTGGGCGCATTATCTGGCCGCTCCGTTCACGCCGCTGAGCAAGCCTCTCGGGCAATCCAGGATTGCCATCGTCACCACCGCCGCGCCATACCAGCCGGACAAGGGCGATCAAGGCCCTGGCGCGGCCTATAACGGGTCCGCCAAGTTCTATACGGTGTATTCGGGCGATACGGCGCACGACCACGACTTGCGGATCTCCCACATCGGCTATGATCGCACCCACACCGCGGCCACCGACAGCAACACCTGGTTTCCGCTGCCGGCCCTGCGCCGCGCGGCGGCGGCGGGGCGGATCGGGGCAGTCGCGGCCCGGTTTCACGGTGCACCGACCAATCGCAGCCATCGCGTTACGGTGGAAACCGATGCGCCTGAAATACTGGCCCGCGTGCGGCAGGACGGTGCCGATGCCGTAATCGTCGTGCCCAACTGCCCGGTGTGCCATCAGACCGGCACGCTGGTCGCCCGCCATCTGGAGGCAAACGGTATCCCCACCGTGGCGATGGGCTGCGCCAGGGATATCGTCGAACACGCCGCCGCGCCGCGCTTTCTGTTCAGCGATTTTCCCTTGGGCAACAGTGCGGGCAAGCCGCACGACGTTGCCTCGCAGGACCAAACGCTGGCGCTGGCGCTGCGTGTGCTGGAATCGGCGCCCGGTCCGCAAACCACCATGCAGTCGCCGCAGCGCTGGAACGACGACGGACGATGGAAGCTGGACTATCTGAACCTGGAACAGATCGGCGAGGCCGAACTGAAACGCCGGCGAGAGGAGTTCGACCGCCAAAAAGAACTCGCCCGCCCCAACCGGACGGTGAAGGCGGCATGACCGCGCGGCCGTTCGCCGGGGTGCGGATTCTGGACTTCACGCAGGTTCTGGCCGGGCCTTATGCCAGTTACCAACTGGCACTTCTAGGCGCGGACGTTATCAAGATCGAACGGCGCGGCGGCGAGGACATGCGCCGCACGCCCCTGTCGCGCGTGTGGGCGGATCGCAACATGGCGCCGTCTTTCCTGGCGGTGAACGGCAACAAGAAAAGTCTGACGCTGGACCTGCAAAAGCCGGCCGCGCGCGATATCGTGCTGAAACTGGCGGCCAAGGCCGACGTGACGATGGAAAACTTCCGGGCCGGCGTGATGGATCGTTTGGGTCTGGGGTATGCCGCGCTGTCGGCGATCAACCCGAAGCTGATTTATTGCGCCATTTCGGGCTTCGGCCAGACCGGCCCCGCCAGCAACGAGGCCGGCTACGACGGCAAAATTCAGGCGATGTCGGGGGTGATGGCGATCACCGGTCATCCGGAAACCGGGCCAACACGAGCGGGGTTCGCCGTATGCGACGTGCTGACTGGTGCGACCGGGGCATTCGCGATCGCATCGGCGCTGTTTCAGCGCACTCACACCGGCCAGGGACAGTTTCTGGACGTTTCGATGCTGGAAGCGAGTCTGGCGTTCCTGACCACGCAGGTCGCCGATTACACCGTCGCCGGCCATCGGCAGCTTCAGGCCGGCAATCAGGCGATCAGTCGCAAGGTCACCGCCAATTTGTTTCGTGCCAAGGATAGTTTTCTGTTACTGGCGGTGAACGACGAAAAGCAATACCGGGCGCTGATGGCCGCGATCGGCTGCGCTGGCGTGCTGGACGATCCGCGCTTCGCGGACTGGTTCGCGCGAAAGGAAAACGAAGCGGCGTTGCGCACGATCGTCGAAACCGCGCTGGCGGCCGAGGATGCGAAGACCTGGGAACGCCGGTTGAACGATGCCGGGGCACCTTGCGCCAGCATCTGGAAGGTCGAGGAGATTATCGATCACCCGCAAATCGCCGCGCGTAACGTCATGCAGACGGTGGACAGCCCGTACGGGCCAGTCCGGCTGATGGGATCGGGCTTCCAAATGGCCCATGGAGGCGGGACACTGGATACGATCGCGCCCGAACCCGGCGCCGACACGGATGCGGTGCTGACCGAGATCGGCTACGGCGAGGCCGCGATCGCGGCATTCAAGGCGGATGGGGTGGTCTGATCGCGGCGGTTTTTGCCCGTGTCATGACCAGCTTGGCTCGGTCCCCCTTCGACTGGCTTGCACTCCTATCCCCAATCATCGGCAGCCGAATCAGGTTCGGCGCAATTCACCCGATTGCGCCGGATTGGTATAAGGTGCCACGGCGTATAACCCCAAAGGACCGCAATGACCGGCACCGCTGCGACACATGGCTGGACCCTGACCAACGCGCCGTCCATGGACGGGAAGGTGGCGATCGTCACCGGCGGCGCCGGCGGGCTCGGTTATGAAACGGCGTTCGGCCTCGCCCGATGCGGTGCGACTGCGATCCTGGCCGGGCGCGATCCTGGCAAGGGCGCGGCTGCCGTCGCGCGCATCCAGGCCGCGGTGCCGGCGGCCCGGGTCCGGTTCGAGTTGCTGGACCTGGCCAGTCTGGTGTCGGTGGCCGCGTTCGCTGACCGGGTTGCATCGGCGGAAAACGGGGCGATCGATATCCTGGTCAACAATGCCGGGGTGATGGCGTTACCCAGCCGCCAATTGACGCGCGATGGGTTCGAACAACAGATCGGCGTCAACTATCTGGGCCATTTCGCCCTGACGGCCCGGTTGCGGGCAGCGTTGTGTGCGGCACCCGAAGGCGGGCGGGTGGTCAGCGTGGCCAGCCTAGCGCATCGCGGCGCCAGGCTTGGGCTGGAAGATTTTCAGTCCATACAATCGTACCGGCCGATGAGTGCGTATGGCCGCAGCAAACTGGCGATGCTGGTCTTCGCGCTGGAATTGCAACGCCGTTCGGAGCGAAACGGGTGGAACCTGCGTAGCATCGCCGCGCATCCGGGATGGGCCAGTACCGACATCGTTGGCAACGGTATGGGCCAGGGTGCGCCGGGACCGGTCGCTCGGTTGATCGGCGGGGCATTCGCCCTGGTGGCCCAATCGGTTCGGGATGGCGCTCTGCCGCTGCTGTATGCGGCGATGGCGCCGGAGGCCAAAGGGGGGGCGTATTACGGTCCGTCGCGCTGGAACGAAACGCGGGGTGCGCCCGCGCCTTCGCGGATATTTCCGCAAGCCGCCGCCCCGGATGCCGGTGCCCGCCTGTGGGCGCTGTCGGAACAATTGACCGGCACCACGTTCGGTTGACGGCTAGTTCTGGCCGGCGGGCGGGTTTGCCAGGGGCGGCATTCGTAACAACCGCCTGATAACCCCGATAAAGCTGCTCGCGACACAACGTCTAGAACGCGGGCGTGTCCGCGCCAAGGAAATATCCACCTCCGCCACCGATTCGCAAATAGTGCGGCAGGTTTCCGATCCACCGTGTCCGGGCGTCACGGCGGTAATTGCATCAACGGCATAGTGCCCGATCACCGCGGCAATCCGGACCGTTCGTCATCGGGCATCCCTTACTTCAGGGGCCGGACGATGGCTGGCCTTCTGCCCAGGACCATGGCGGCGAAAGCACAGGCGAACACCGACAGCGATGAGGGTTCGGGCACGGGCAGTCCCTGGTTCGTCGTAACGATTGTTGGCAGGGCCTGGCTGTTATGGGACGGGGTGGCGATGAAGGGTGCCAGGATTTCAACCGCGGTTGGCGACGGCGGCACCTCTGCCGGAGTGAGCGCGATCAGCGCCGACCCAGAGCCGGCAGGCAGTGTCAGACCGGCGGAGCCCATGGCGGTGCCAGGCAAGGGCGACAGGATCCAGCCGGGCGCGCCGTCGGTCTGGCCGGATGGGGCCGATGGCTGCGCCATGGCGGGGACGTAAGCGGCGGATGGCCGGCTGGTGGTCGGGGAGGGCACGACAACACCGAGCGCTGCGATGGCCAGTGCGCCGGGGACGGTGTGGCATGCGGTGGATACCAGCGACCCGGTATGATGGGACGCGGCGCGGATGGCATGATGGATCCGATGTTTGCCATGCCGGAAGACGCGAAGCGCATGGTTTGGCGCGGCAACCTGAACGGCGGGGGCGGCGGCCTGGGCTGGGAGAGTGCAAGGGACAAGCATGTCGTTTCCTTCCATATGCCGGCATCGACGGTGGATGTCGCCTCATACAGATGGAATGAGATATAAAACACAAAAAATATCATAATAAATACGATATCTGTCATGTTTGGCTCGCATAAGTTGTAATATTCAGTCAGATAAAGCTTTTTAATGAAAATTAACCCTCTCGTGCGCCAACGCGATCAATAGGGCTAAAGCATTATTATAATACAACTTTTGGTTGAAAACACAAGAGAAAAGCGGCCTAATCGACATCCGCCCGAACGGCGATCGCGGTTCACGGGGGATCCGCCATGGGCGGAGCGGCAAAGCGAACCGCACCGGACGGTTCGCCTATCCTGTGCTCAGCCGCGCCCGGTGTCCCTGGGGGTTATCCCCGTAAGGTGTGGATAAGTCGGTGGGCGAATTCACTTTAGTCTTCCCAGAACCGCGCTGCGTCTGGCATTCCAGCGCCTGCCGAAAGATTGTGCATGAACATAACATATTGATTTTATAGTAGTTTCTCTAACCCTTTAAGGACCACTGTTAAACTATTGTTAACCTTTAGCCCTGCCTGTGGACGGCTGGAACGCCGTATGGACGGCTGTGTCGCGAGCCACCCCGTGAAACGGTGTTATCGCAGGTCCAGCGCCTCGGTTAGATCGCCCATCGACGGCAGCCCGTGGGCGTGCAGTTCCACGTCGCGTGTGGCGATACCGGGCAGGACCGGCAGTTTCCAGCGGTTGGTAATGAAGCGCAGGATGGAAGTTGTATCGTCCTGCGTATGATCGATTGTCCCCTTGCGCGCATAGGGCGAGACGACGATCGCGGGGATGCGGGTTCCCGGCCCGAACCGGTCGGCCCTGGGTGGGGCGACATGATCCCACCACCCGCCGAACTCGTCATGGGTGATGACGATCAGCATGCGATCCCATTGCGGTCCGGCGGTCAGAGCGGTCAGCACGGCGGCGATATGGCGGTCGCCATCGGCGATGTTGGCATAGGATGCGTGTTCGTTGACCGAACCCTGGGGTTTGTAGAACGTCACCGGCGGCAGTGTCCCGGCGCGGATATCGGACAGGAAGCGCGAATCCGGCACCGCCGCCGGGTCGGTCACCACGCCGGCATCGCGCAGGTGTTCGGTCCGGTTCGCCTTGCCAAGCGGGGTGGCGGGGTCGAACGCGGCGAAATAGTTGAACGGCTGATGGTGGTATTGAAAATTCGGCACCGCCTGGGACAGGCCTGCCGCGAAGGGCGGATGCGACAGCGCGAAATTCCAGGCGCCGGCGTAATATGCCCAGCCGACGCCGGCCTGGGTCAGCAGATCGCCGATGGTGGCCTGGATTTGCGGCACCAGCGTGGTGGCCGATTGCAGGTTGACCGTTTGCTGCTGAGAATCGGCGTTGCCGCTGGGCGGATAGGGCGGCATCATTGTGTTCACGGCGTAGAAATCGGGCGTCAGGTTGCCGCTTTTGACGAACACCGGCGGGCCGTCCAATGCCGACGCGGGGGAATTCGCGGCGAGCGTCAGCGTGACGCCATCGGGATCGACCGCCGATACGCTGGGATTGGCGCCGCCGTTCGGGTTGATGCCGCCGTGGCCGTAATACGGGGCGCAGGCGCACACCAGGAAGAAGTGATTGAAGAATGACCCGCCGAAACCGCCCTGGAAGAAATTGTCGGCCAGCACGTACTGGCGTGCCCAGTCCCAAAGCGGCCGTTCGTCCGGTGGCCCAGGCATGAAATAGCCCATGGTCATGCCGCCGGAATTGGCCCAGGCGGCGAACATGTCGTTGGCGCCGCCGTGGATCTGCATCTGGTTTTCATAGAACCGGTGATACAGGTCGCGGTTGGTATAGCCTGCCGGATCGTTGTTGGCCGCCCCGCCCGTCCGGTAAAGCGCGCCAACGTCGTAAGGATGGTTAAAGCTGTTGAGAAATATCCCGGTCTGGCCTTGCGTCAGGGCGACCGGTGCGACCGGCGCGCCTGGCATGACCCGCCCGGCGATGCCACCCCAGATCGCGGGCAGGCCGCGCATCGGCTTGCCGTCGCGGTCGCGTTGCACGAATGAATCCTGCGGTGCGCCCGCCAGGCCGTTGGCGCCCGGAAACGTCCCGTACAAATTGTCGAAACTGCGGTTTTCAGCATAAATCACAACAACGGTTTGGATATCGTCATAGCGCGGCGGATCTGCCAGGGCGACGTTGCTGACCAGCAGGCCGGCAAGGCCCAGCGCGAAGGGTTTGGACATGAAGGCTCCTTGGCCAGTTCAGGATCGCCCAGGCATGCGTGCGTACCGTCGCGCCGGGGTGTTGGAAACGGATATCGCTTCGATATAGGGCAATGCTTCGTTTTTACGATTGCGATTGGATGAAGATGCGCCCGTTGCTTGTATCTGTCGTGGGTATTTGGGCCTCGCTGGCCGTGTGGGCGGGGGCCAAACCTGTTACTGCCTCCGGCTTGCCGCCGCTCCCCTGGGGCCCCGATCCCCCCGCGGCGGCCGCCCGCGACCGAGCCGCGGCGATCGCCGGACTGGGGCGGACGTTGTTTTTCGATCCGGCGTTGTCGGCGTCGGGGCACATGGCCTGCGCCACATGTCACGATCCGGCCCATGGGTTTTCAGCGCCGGATGCCCAGCCGGTACGGTTGGGGGGGCCGGACGGGCGGCTGCCGGGTGTAAGGGCGGTGCCGGGGCTGATGTACCTGCAGACCTTGCCGCCGTTTACGGAGCATTTCTTTCAATCCGACGAAGAGGGCGATGGCAGCGCCGATCAGGGACCGACCGGCGGCCTGGACTGGGATGGCCGCGTGGACCGGGCGCGGGATCAGGCGGCACTGCCGTTGTTGGATAAGAATGAAATGGCCAACGCCAGCCCCGCCGCCGTGGTGGCGGCGGTCGCTTCGGCCGGCTATGCCGGCACCGTCCGGCAGGTGTTTGGGCAGGACATCTTCGCCGATCCGGCGCGGGCCTTCGCCGCGCTGACCGGGGCGCTGGAACTCTATCAGCAGACCCAGGCCGTTTTCAGTCCGTTCAGCAGCAAATACGACGCGTTCCTGGCGTCGCGGGCCGCATTGACGCCGCCCCAAGCGCGCGGTCTGGCGATCTTCAACGACCCCCGGCGCGGCAATTGCGCGTCGTGCCATCGCAGTACCATCGCGGCGGACGGATCGCCGCCGCTTTTCACCGATTTCGGCTATGCGGCGCTCGGTGTGCCACGGAACCGCGCCATCCCGGCGAACAACGATCCAGCGTATGCCGATCTGGGGTTATGCGGAGCGCTCCGAACCGGCCTGGTCCGCCGAACGGATTACTGCGGGATGTTCAAGACCCCAACGCTGCGTAACGTGGCGTTGAAACAAAGCTTCTACCACAATGGGGTTTTTCATACGCTGCGCGACGCGGTGGCGTTTTATGCCACTCGCGATACCGATCCCGCGCGGTGGTACCAGGGGCGCCGGTTCGACGATTTGCCGCCGGCTTATCATCGGAACGTAACCATTGAGGTGCCATTCGGGGACAGGCGCGTCCTTTCGGACACGGATGTCGATGATTTGGTGACGTTCCTGCGGACTTTGACCGACGGATACCAGCCGTAACCGGTGGACCAAACCGGAGCACGGGTGGCAGCTAACTCCGGGGGCTGCGAGCCGCGCCTGTGTTTGGTTTGGGTGACCGGTTATTCCGCGGCGGCGGGTAGGCTGGCGTATTTTTCGATCCAGGTCCGCCCCAGCGTCACGGCCTCTTCCGGGGTTAACCAGGACCAGTCGGCGCCCCGAGCGCGAAGCGCTACCCAAACGGTTTCTCCGTGAACGTGTTCTTCAACCACGAGGGGTGCGGCGTGCGTCATCGAATTGCCCTGTATCTGATCGGGGTGCGTCAGCGGCCGAAAGGTCGGCGTATCCTGGCAGATGAATCGTTATTCATATTTGCGTGTGTAGCGACTTCGTGATCGCCGCCATGCTTTTGCCGCATTCGCCGTGCGCGCCGCAACTGGAAAATTGCCGGCTGGGTGGCTGTATGGACAATGCCCCGCTATCGCCTTGATTCTGGAGACGCCATTACATGCGGCGACCTTTCGCACGCCGGGCCTGCGCCGTCAGAACCCGAACATATGGTCCAGCGAAAAGCCTCCGGCCGTGTCCATCAGCCCATGATAGCCGAACAGGCGGCAGGTCGTGTCCCGCACCAGGACATAACCGTCCGGTCCCGCCGCGTTCATGGCCGCGACGCCGAACGCAAGATGCGGCCAGACCATCGCGGACCCGGAACAGGCGATCGCGACGGCGGATTCGGCGATCGGTGCGCCGGCGCCATCGTGCAATTGCAGCACGGTGGACGATACCGGATGCCACGGCCCCGACGCCGGATAGATCAGGACCGCGAAGCTGTTCCGCCCGCGATCGCCCAGCTTCAGAAACAGCCGCGTGGACAGGCCGGGCGGCGGCCCGGCATAGGATTGCGGTTCATCGCGGTATGTCATCGCGGTGTTGAAGATATGTGCGCCGAAGCTGGATTCGGCGGCATGGCCGGATATACGGTCTTCATAGCGGAACAGCGCGTGGAGCCACCCGTCGGCCTGCCCGCCATCGCGGAAATCGTACACCAGTTCGGCGTGGCCCCGATCGACGCCGAACTGGTCCAGGTCCACCGCCACGGCGTGGTCGCGCGGCAGGCAGCCAAGGACGTGTTCCGCGCGCTTCGTGCCGTCCGCATCGAACACATCCAGCCGGACCGGCAGATTGGTTTGCGCCGTGGACATCGGCGTCGGCAGCACCACCGAACGGAAGCGCCCAATCGGCAGGATCGGGAATGGCAGGATATAACCCCGTCCCATCTGCGGCGGCAGCAGCGGAATGCCCGGGTCGGGCCGGAGAGTATCGCGTTCGACGTTGACATGCGCGATCCGCACGCGATCGTTTTGGGTCACCTCATAGCGCGGCCGCACAACGTGCTGTCCGGTGCGGACTTCAATCTGCGCCGGCCACTGCAGGCCAGGCAGAAACGCGGCGACATCCACCGCGACAGTGGCGAATGGCCCGACCTCGCGGTCCAGCGTCACCCCCTGTCCGGCGCCCATGCGGTCCAGCGCGACGGTGCCGGCCGGGATCGGTTCGGCGTGGCTGTTTTGCAGCCACAGCACCACTTTTTCGTCCGGACGCGGCGCCGGCAGGCCGGCGTACAGGTCCGACGGCCAGGCATTGGCGTCGTGGGTGCAGGACAGCGACGCGCCATCGCCGGACGCATAGGTATCCAGCGCGTATTTCACCACGTCGTGGCCGGCGGCGCCGATGGCATGGATGAACAACTGGCCGGTGAAAGGGGCCAGCCCGAACCGGTTGCCGATCTGTTCGCTGTCGATGGAAAATCCGCCTGGCCCGGCGGGAAGCGGCTGCTCCCACGTCGCCAGGATCCGGCCGTCGCCGCCGAACAGCCGCAGCCACAGGCGAACGGCGCCCGCGCCATGATTGGCCCAGTAATTGGCCGAGACCAGGCGTGTCGATAGCCCGTCGGCCTGTCGGAAAAACGCGAAGTTCGTGGCGAAATTCAGTTTGTCGAGATAATGCGTCCCCACCGTCAGCATGGCGTCCGGCAGGCGCACGTCGTCCAGCGTCAGCACGGTGGCGTCCTTGGGCAGCATAGGGGCGACGCGGGCGGCGATCCTGGCCGCGCCGAACGCGGCGATCAGGACCGTGCGGGCGCCGCTGGCACCGATGGCGGTCAGCGGAAGGGCGGTCAGGCCGCCGCGGATCTGTCCGGTGGCGCCCACGTCATGGACGTACAGGCTGTCCACCGCGGCGGGATATAGCGCGAGAAGGGTATCGGCGATGCCATCCGGGTCATACAGCGCGACCGGCGGCTCGAAGCGCGCATACAGGCGCGAGATCGCTTCCGCTGCCAGCGGATGTGCCAGTGCCTTATAGATAACATTGCCTCCGGCACGCGCATCGAAGGTCTGAATCCGCAACATGTCTGTTCCTGCTACCCCGGTTCTACAGCCCCAGCCGCTGGCGCATCGCGGCCGCGGCGGCCGGTGTATCGTTCAATGGCGTCACCGGCCACCTGGCAAAACGTCCTGCGAACGGGCGAACCCGATCTTCGTCCAGCAGCGGCTTCAGGAACAGGCCCTGGCGCCGCCAATGGCCGGGCAGCGGCGCGACCATGACCGGCGCGGCGGTGGCCACGGCTTCGGAGATCATCGATACGCTGTCGCCGGTCACCACGATCAGGTCGGCCAGCGCCAGCATGCCGAAATAAGGATTGTCGCCCTCGGAATCCCAGACCCAGCCGCCGGACGGCGCCAGGGCCGACCGGATCAGGCCGGTGACCGCCGGATCGGTGCGGCGCGACGGGGTGACCACGATTCCCACTTTGTCGCGCAGTGCCATCGTGGCCAGTTCGCTGGCCAGCCGGGCTCCGGTATCCTTGTCCAGGCGAAACCGGCCGTTGCTGCCACCCAGCAGCACCGCGACCAGCGGGCGGCGGTAAGGTGCCAGACGGTCGCGCCAGCTATCGGCCGCGGCGGCGAGGCGGGCGGGCGTGACCCGATGCAGCGCGGTGCGGGCAACGAAAACGTTCGGCCCGGTCAGTTCGTCGTGCGGGTTGGCGACGATCAGGTCGAAACGGCGAATATCGATGCGCGGGTTCTGCACCTGCACCACCTGCATCGGCGTCCGGCGCAACGCCGCCAGAACCGCGCCCGCCATGCCGCCGCAACCGATCGCCAGCGACGGCAGCGGCGGCCTGACCGAACCGGCGACGGCGGTCAGCGGCGACGGCCAGAGTTTCGCGGGGAGCCATTTCCAAGGGGCGGACGGCTTCAGTTCCCGGAATTCCGCCGTCAGGCCAGCCGATTCGGCCAGGCCCATCGCCTGGGCGCGTAGCCCGGCCAATCCTTCGCTTATCACCCACGGCGCCGCACGGTCGGACATCGAGCGGCTTTTCGGCGCCCTGCCGGTGCACGTCAATGTGCCTAACGCCAACCGGTGCGGGGCCAGGATGGACTCGGGTCCGTCTCCGGCCTAACCCAACCTGTGTCAGCAGATGGAGGGGCCGGGGCGTGGAGGAAGTCGATTGCATCGTGGTGGGCGCCGGTGTCGTCGGCCTGGCCGTGGCTCGGGCAATGGCGACGGCCGGCCGCGAAGCGATTGTCCTGGAGGCGGCGGAAGGCATCGGAACCGGCACATCGTCGCGCAACAGCGAAGTCATCCACGCCGGCATCTATTACCCCGCCAACAGCCTGATGGCCCGGTTTTGCGTCGCCGGCCGACGGCAGTTGTATGCGTATTGCGCCGAGAATGGCGTGCCGCATCGCAACTGCGGGAAGCTGATCGTTGCGACCAGCAGGCAGGAAGACGCGATGCTGGCCGGCATCAAGCAGCGTGCGGAAGCCAACGGGGTGGAAGGCATGCGCGTGCTGACGGCGGCCGGGGCGATGGCTTTGGAACCCAACCTTGCCTGCACCAGTGCCCTGTTGTCGCCGGCGACCGGGATCATCGACAGTCACGCTTACATGCTGGCGCTACAGGCCGACGCCGAGGCCGCGGGTTCGGTAACGGTTTTTTTCAGCCCGGTTCTCGGAGGCCGCGTGACGGGACGTGGCATCGAAGCCGATGTCGGCGGTGCCGATCCGATGACGCTGCGCTGCCGGTTGCTGATCAACGCCGCCGGGCTGCATGCGCCTGGATTGGCCCGGCGGTTCGGCGGAATGCCGGACGAGCATGTGCCCAAGGCGTACTATGCGAAGGGCAATTACTTTACCCTGGCCGGCCGGTCGCCGTTTTCCAGGCTGATCTATCCGGTGCCGGTGGCCGGCGGCCTGGGCGTCCACCTGACGATCGACCTCGGCGGACAGGCCCGGTTTGGACCCGATGTGGAATGGATCGACGGCATCGATTACACGGTCGATCCGTCGCGTTCCGCTGGCTTCTATGCAGCCGTGCGGACCTATTGGCCGGGGCTGAAGGACGGCGCCTTGCAGCCGGGTTATGCTGGGATCCGCCCGAAAATCGTGCCCAAGGGCGCGCCTGGGCAAGATTTCGTGGTGCAGGGGCCGCAAGCGCACGGGGTTTCCGGGTTGATCAATCTGTTCGGAATCGAGAGTCCGGGCCTGACGGCGTCGCTGGCGATCGCGGACCACGTGCTGGCGGTGTCGCGGGTTTAGGGCCCGTTCGGCCCTTATGCGATGCTCGACACTCGTCGTTTTGGCTTGCGGCATCGAGCATGGCCTAAATCCATGTTTGAGCGGGCAGGTTTATCGGCGTCCGATCAGATCGATCTCGAACGGCGTCGTCCGGTAGATTTCGGCGATCCAATTGGCAATCAGCAAATGGGCATGCGGTCGCCAGCGGTTTCTCGGCGGCCGCGCGGGATCGTCGTTGGGAAAATAATCGAATGGCAATTCGGTCTCCGGATTGGCCGAGCTGTCGCGGCGATACTCGCTGGCAAGGGACTCCGAATCGTATTCGAGATGGTCGAGCACATAAAGCCGCCGGTGCGCTCGGTCCTCGGCAATCCCGGCCCCCGGACCGCCGGCCCCCGCACCGCTGGCCCCTGGAGCGCTGGAGCATGTCAGCAGGGACAATTCCGGACGACACGCGATATCGGCGGGCCTGATCTCTGCCCAGCGCGATACGGGAACCGAAAAATCGTCTGAAAAGCCATGAAGATACGGCGATGCCGGTTCCAGGATCGTTTGCGGATAGACCCCGAACGCCTTCCTGGGCAACAAATGTTTCGGAATGTCATGGAAATAATACAGCGCGGCCATGGCGCCCCAGCAGACATTCATGAGCGAATGGACGTTGGTTTGCGTCCAGTCGAATATCTGCCGCATCTCCTGCCAATAGGTCACCTCCTCGAAAGGAATTGTCTCGACCGGCGTGCCGGTGATGATGAAGCCGTCGAATTTCCGGTGCATTGCCGTCTCCCAGGTCTGATAGAAGGTCTGGAGATGACCGTCCGGCGTGTTCTTCGACGTGTGCTGGCCGATCCGGATGAGCGACAGATCGACCTGCAACGGCGTGGCGCCCAGCAGCCGAGCCATTTGCAGTTCGGTCTCGATTTTGTTCGGCATGAGATTGAGCAGGCCGATCTGGAGCGGCCGGATATCCTGGCGGATGGCGGCCGTCTCGGTCATCACCCGGACGCCCTCGTTTGCCAGGGCGCCGAATGCAGGCAGCGTATCGGGAATCTTGATTGGCATGACGGTCCCTGGGAAAATGGATGCGATGGTCGAAAATCGATTCGATGGTCAAAGTGACGCCCGGAAACGGGCGCCGCAAGTGGGCCGGCCGGATCGGTACTCGGGGCGCAGCGGCAGGCGTCAGCGGGCCGGCAGCCGGGTCAGGCCGAAGCCCGCGGTCACGCGGTACACCGCGAATGCGTTGCCGGACGCGCCGTCGCGGGTCGCGGTGCCGATGCGTTCGGCCTCTGGCCATAAAGCCGGATCGGGCACTCCTGACCGGCCGGCGTCGCGGATCAACAGGCCGTGCTGTCCAGCGGTATGTGCCGCCGGCAGTGTGGTCAGGGCCCAGCGCCAATCCGTTCCGGTCACGCGGGAGTCCGACGGCATCCACCAGGCCAGTTCGCTGGCCAGCGCATAGCCGTCGGCCGCGATGAAAGCGGGATCGCCGGACCCGGCGAAGACCTTCACCTGCCGGGCTAGCCCGTCCCATCCGGCCAGCCGCATGGCGATGGGATCGAAACGCGGCGGCAGCGGGATCGCGCCTGTTGTTGCCTGAACGTAGGCCAGCGCGACGATCGCAAAGCCCAACGCGGCTGCCGTATTCTGGCTGAATGGCAACCGCGTGCGCTCGGTCGGGGCGGCGGCGGCGATGGCCAGCGCCGGATAAATGATGGCCGGCCAGTTGCCTTGCACACGATCGCCCATGGCATGCTGCAAAAATACCGCAACCGGCGGTGCCGACAGCGCGGCCAGCAGCGACCAGCCGGGGTCGCGTGTCCGCCACGCCTGGCGGATCGCTACCCACAGACCTGCCATGAACAGCGCCCACACAAGCGGGGTCGCCAGCCCGATCTGGGCGCCGATCAGCTCCGCCATGAAACCGAACGCGCGCGCGGGGTGCCAGTCGCCGACCCGCCCGCCCTGCTTCAGAAACCCAGCCCAACCATGCGCGGCATTCCATGCCAGGACCGGCGCGAACAGCACAAACCCGGTTGCGCACGCTGCCCAGGGCTGCCATCGGCGCAACCAGGGCCGGATAGCGGGAACCAGCAGGACCCAAAGGCCGATCCCCATCCATAGCAGCAGTGCGGTGTATTTGCTGTCCAGCGCCAGGCCGCCGGTCACCCCGGCCGCGAGCCACCAGCCGCCCGAACCGCCCGCCGCAATCCGGGCCATCGCCCAAAGCGTGGCCGTCCAGAAAAACAGCAAGGGCGAGTCCGGAGTCATGACGATGCTGCCGGCGCCCAGCAACAGAGTAGCGTTCAACAGCAGCACCGCGGTGATGCCCGCGCGCGTGTCGGGGAACAGCACGCGCGCGGCGTCGAACAGCATGAAGGACGCGACGAACGCCGCCAGCGGGCCCAGCAGGCGCACCCCCAGCGCGGTCTGCCCGGCCAGCATGATGCCCGCACGGATCCACACCGCCACCATCGGCGGGTGATCCAGATAGCCGAACGCCAGCGCGTGCGACCAAATCCAATAATACGTCTCATCCGGCGCCAGCGGCGCCGCGGCCGCAACGACCAGCCGGACCAGCGTGACCGCCGCCAGCGCGGCGGCAAGGCATTTCACCGGGAGCGCCAGACCAGCGTCGCGGACACCGCGTAGTTCCACACCACGCCGATCATCGCGCCGATTCCGCCGGCCACGGTCCAGGTCGTATGCTGTTCGTACAGGATTTGCGCGATGCCGACATTGGCGATGGCACCGAAGCCGCACACCACCATGAACAGGATCAATCCCCGCCAGAGCCGGGGCCCTTTCAGCCGCTGGTCGCGATAGGTAATCGCGTTGTTGAGCTGGAAATTAAATATCATCGCGACCACCGTCGCCATGGCTTGCTCGATCTCGAACCCCAGCCCGGTGGCATGGCGCAGGGTGCCCAAAATCCCAAGATGCACCAGGATACCGAGCGCACCGACGAGCGCGAAGGAGAAGAAGCGCAGCGGCAGCAGGCCGCCGAACACTTTGTCCAGCAACAGGCCGCCGAACTGGACCATGACCAGGGCGTCCAGCTTGCTTTCGCCCGCGACCCGCTCGCTGAACCGGGCAGGTATTTCCAATACCCGCAAAGGGGCCTGGCTGCTGAGCACCAGATCGAGCAGAATTTTGAAGCCCTGGCCGTTCAAGCCGCGCGCGAGGTCCTCGAACAGGGGCCTGGGCAGCAAAAAGAAACCGCTCATGGGATCGGTCAGGCGAACGGGCAGAAACGCCTGCGCCAGCCTGATTCCGCCATCCGACAGCACATGCCGGAAGCGGCTTGACAGTCCGGCATTGTCGCCGCCCGCCACATGGCGGCTGGCAACGGCCAGATCGTAGGTGCCGGAGCGCAATGCGGCCAGCATCGCCGGTATCCGGGTTTCGTCGTGCTGAAGGTCGCCGTCGATCACCGCGATGTAATCGGCGGACGACGACAACGCCCCCTCGATCACCGCCGAGGCCAGGCCGCGCCGCCCGATCCGGCGGATGCAGCGGACGCGGCTGTCTTCCGCGGCGATGCGCCGAACCTCCTGCGCGGTGCCATCCGGGCTGTTGTCGTCCACATAGATCGCTTCCCAGGCGATACCGGCCAGGGCCGCGTCCAGCCGGGCGATCATCGGCGCGACGTTCGGACGTTCGTTGAAGCTGGGCACAATCACGCTTAACCGCGGTCCGGCGGCGAGTCGGCTGGTCGGGGCTGGTTCGACCGCGTGTATCACATCGGGCATCGGGGTTCGGACGCTCCCGCCGGCAACCGGCTCGGTGGACAAAAACGAGGGCCAGTGGACGGTCGGGCCGCCAGATCGAAGACAGGGTGTAGCATCGCTAAGGGCATGCCCGACAATTATCGCTTCGGATTGCAGCGCCGGGCAAGCCCTAAGGAATTGCCCGACAATAATCGCTACAAGCGGCAGCGTCGGGCAATCCTTAAGTTCAGTTTTGCACGGCAACTTTGCTGGCGTGCTGACGCACTTATTCGCCAGCGTTGCCTAAGCTCATGTTTTGCACGGCAACTTTGCTGGCGTGCTGACGCACTTATTCGCCAGCGTTGCCTAAGCTCATGTTTTGCCCGGCTACTTTGCTGGCGTGCTGACGCACGTATTTGCCAGCGTTGCCGAAGCGGGTCGGTATGACGCCCGATCCCCCGGACAACGCATTTTGTCCGGCACTGCGCCGCAACGATTGCGAACCGGTTCGTATGATCGCGTAGCGGGCCTGTGCAACATCGGTTGCCGCGGGTCAGGGCGCCCCGCGGAGCATTCCCAGGCCGCGTTTCGGACCTTTCAGCGGCATGCCCATGATCTCGCGCATGATCTCGCGCAGGGTGGCGTCGCCTGGGCTGCTGGGGGTTTCGGCGCTCAACCACGTCTCAAAAGCCACGCCCTGAGGATCTATCTTATTTTCCGAGACGTATTCCCCCGGCGCGGCCAGTCTGGCCATTCGATCCGCCGCCGCCGTCATCGCCGCGCCGACCAGGCCGTTGACCGCAAGCCGGGTCTGGTAGTCCGCCGGGGTCAGAGTCGTGGTGCCGAGCAGGGTCGCGTGCAGGGTTGGGCGTTTCCGCGCTTTGGAGCGGAGGGCGTTCATCTGCGTCTCAAAAGCCGCGTTGTGAGATTTTGTCGCAATTTCCGGGACGGTTGTCGCCGGCACTGCCGCCGGACGGGCCACGGCCGGACGGGCAACCGGCGCCCGGTGTGGCCGCACCGGTTCGGCCGGTTCGGCGCCGGGCTGTGCCAGCACCACATCCAGCATCGACCGTTCGGCGATATACCGCGCCCAGGCGTCCTCATTCGCCGTTTCGGGATTGGCATCGCGCTTGCGGCGTTCGGACTGCACCCGCCGCAGCCGGGCATGCACCGCCAGCCACAGCCGCATCATCGATGCGTACTGCCGGTTCAGTTTTGCCACCAATGCGGAGTCATGGTCGTGCTTGTGGACCAGCCGCAGCACATCCTCCGCCTGGGCGCGGGACGCGATGCAGTGGGCGGCGATATCGGCCTCATCGGCGTTGACAGGCGCCAGCGATGCGACTTTGGCGATAGCGGTCAGATCGCGCGCACGCAGCGCGGCCGGGGTGTCGTCCAGCGGCGGCGGCAGCAGGGCCGTCAGGGTATGGATCAACTGGTAGTACAGCGCCGGCATGAGGTCGATGGCCGAACGGGGCGGGGGCGAGGTTTCCATTTAAGGAAAATTAAGCTATATTAGGAAATATGTCAATAACCGTGACGGGCGGGGATCGAGGAAAGACATGTTCGATCCGTCCGGCGCTGTTCGGACGGAATCGCCCGCGCAGGCGTTTCCCACCCCGGAAATCCAGGATGGGTCAAATCGCCCGGTTCGTTAGATTTTGGGCGTCGCCTAATTTGACAGAGTCGAATTACTTGGCATGTTTTTTGCTCGATCATGAGGGCGCCTCCCGTCGCTGAGTGCGGAAGCGGGAGTCAATGGCACCGCGTCTGCGTTCGTGGCGTTGGTTGATCCGCGCAACC
>JAJZFA010000025.1 GCA_021805565.1 Pseudomonadota bacterium | reverse complement strand
ACGAGAGAATCGTAGCCGCTGAAGTCACGCAACAATTTTCGCTATCCAACTGCGCCGTCCGGCCGGCGCCCCCAACGGAGTGAGTAAGCTGAGGAGTCCGTTCCGGTTCCATTCCGGGTCAGCCTCTTAGGACCGCCAGGAAACTGGCCGTGGCCTGCGGTTTCAATCACTATACAAATCAGCCTAGGCCGGAGTGGCTGGCTGCGCTGGCTGAAACAGCCTCGATAGATATTGACGCGTTGGCCGCCATCACCAGAGGTCAACCGGACAGTCAATATGGCTGGTGGCGCGGCCAGCGGTTCAGCCAGAACGTGCTGGACCGGCGAGGGACCGCCGACCGACGCATATGCCCGGCGTGTCTCATCCAGTCAGCGCACCATCGGCAAATATGGGACATCAAATACATTGCCGTCTGCCCGATCCACCGTTGTCTACTGATTGACGAATGCGCCAAGTGCGGTAGGCCGCTTCAATGGCATGGGCGGGAGATCGTACGATGTCGATGCAAATTGGACCTTCGGAGCTTGCATAGCCCTGAGGTCGCAGCCCCCGAGGCCGAGGTAACGGCCGCAGTTTATGGGCTACTCGGCGAGCGAAGTTTCAAGCCCCAAGCCGACCTAATGCGCGCCATGCCGCCATTCCGAAATTTGGCTGGCAGCGACATTGCCGACTTCCTATTCCGGCTTGGTCTCGAACGCCTAGGCCGCAGGAAAAAAGTATTTTCCACCGAAAACGTCGGGGAATTCGCGTGGGAGGCACATATCGCCCTGCGTTTGGGTTTGGAAGCGGTCCAAGATTGGCCAGACGGCCTTGAACGGGAGATAGACAACATGCGGGAGCGGTGGGGCGGCGATGGGGCGAAATCGCTTTTCAGGTGCGCCGGTGCGATTGAGTTTTGGCTCAGCCGCCTTCAGCCGGGTAGTTGCGGGACGGCCATAAAAGCTGCAATTATCGATTACCGTGCCCAGGACGCTAAACGTAAGGGCAGAGACGTGTTGGCAAGAACGACAACGCGCGAGAGGTAAAAAAAGTCCAGATAATAGAGTCCGGATTGCCTAAAATCCCAGTTATTGGTGCCCGAAAGTCCAAATCCGACTCAAAACAGAATTTCCGTAGGCGTTAGGAGAAAGGATTTCTGAAGGAATCTGCAAGGATTATCGAATCACCGAGTCCAACATTTGGTGTCCACTCACAGCATCGGCAATCGGTGCTTCGGCCCGCCAATAAAGCTGCCCGCTCAAACAATGGCACAGGGCATCCGCTGCCGACCCCGCTAATCGTGCGGTGCAAACGGCGGCAGCGTCGCCTTGACCGCCCCGCAAGTCGCTGCCTATGGTTGGGGTAACGGACAATCCGCCGGAAAGCGCGGACGACCGGGGGGAAGAAACGATGCATTTCAGGAAGATTTCGGCGGCTCTGTGTTTCGCATTGGTCGGGCTTTTTGCCAGTGCACAGCGCGCACCGGCCGCCAGCGACACCATCAAGATCGGCTATATCGATCCGTTCTCGGGGCCGTTCGCCCAAAGCGGCGATCAGTTCCTCCAGGTGCTGCACTTTATCGTCGATGACATCAACACCCGGATGCCGCCGCTGGGTAAAAAGTTTGAGATCGTAACATTCGACGACAAGTTGCAACCGTCCGAGGCGCTGATCGCACTGAAACGGGTCACCGATCAGGCTATTCCATTCGTGATGCAGTGTGTCGGTTCCAATGTCGGAACTGCATTGATCGAGGGTGTCTCCAAAAACAACGAACGGAACCCCGATCACCGGGTGATTTATCTGAACTGCGGCGCCCTGGCGACCGAATTGACCAACGCGCCGCTGTGCAATTTCTGGCAGTTCCGCTTTACCGGTTCGGTGGAACAGCGAGCCTACGCGCGGATTAAATCGCTGCCGGCCGATGTGAAGAAAGTGTATCTGATCAATCAGGATTATGTTTTCGGTCATTCGATCGAACATGATACCAAGAAATTCCTGCAACAATTGCGGCCCGATATCGAAATCGTCGGAGACGAATACGTTCCGCTCGGTCAGGTCAAGGACTTCTCGCCGTACATTACCAAAATCAAGAATACCGGCGCACAATCCATCGTCACCGGCAATTATGGACCCGATCTCAATCTGCTGATGAAGGCCGCATCGGATTCTGGGCTGCCGATCCGGTTCGATACGTATCTCGCCTACCTCACCAGCGCCGTGACGGCGATCGGGCCGATGGGCGCCGACCGGATGACGGTGGTGATGGAATACAACGAAAATCTACCGGTCGAACTGAATATTCCGGCCGCCGAAAAGCTGGATCTCGCGTTCCGCAAGGATCACAAATTCGATTTCGTGGCGCAGCCCTGGGTGGTGATGTTCGAGATGCTGTCGCGCGCGATCACCCAGGCTGGGTCGGTCGATGTGCTGAAAATCGCCCAGAACCTCGAAGGCATGCAGCAGCAGGACTTGCTGGGGAAGACCGAGACCATGCGGAAGGCCGATCATCAACTAATCCTGCCGTATTATGAGGGGCTGCTGACCAAGGACGTGAAATACGACACCGAAGGCACCGGACTGGGCTTCAAGACCATTTTCACCGTGCCCTCCGAAGACGAGGAACTGGCAACCACCTGCGCCATGAAGCGTCCGTCTTAGCGCCGGTCCGCCGCCGTGCAGTTGTTGACGGATACACTGCTCAGCGGCCTGGTCTATGGCATGCTGCTGTTCATGCTGGCCAGCGGCCTGACACTGATTTTCTCCATGATGGGCGTGCTGAACTTCGCTCATGCCAGTATCTATATGCTGGGCGCCTACTTTGCCTTTACCATCAGCCATTATATCGGCTTTTGGGCAGCGCTGGTCCTGGCCCCGCTGGCCTGCGGCCTGATCGGCGCGGCAATCGAGGTCTGGGGGCTGCGACGCTGCCACGCCAACGGCCATATCGCGGAACTGCTGTTCACGTTCGGCCTGGTGTTTATCTTCCAGCGCGCGGTGATGATGGTGTGGGGCACGCTCGCGGTGCCCTATCAGGTGCCGGCCAGCCTGAATTTCCCGTTGTTCCAGTTGTACGGGCAGAATTTTCCGGCCTATCGCGCCTTTATGCTGCTGGTGACGGCGTTGATGCTGCTGAGCATCTGGCTGTTGCTCAAGAAAACCCGGATCGGCCTGATTATTCAGGCCGCGCTGACCCATCCGGATATGGTCAGCGCACTCGGCCATGACGTGCCGCGAGTCTTTACCATTGTCTTTGCCGGTGGGTGCCTGCTGGCCGGGCTGGCCGGCGTAATCGGCGGCAATTATTTCTCCACCGACTCCGGTATGGCCGACGCGATGGGACCGATCGTGTTCGTGGTCGTGGTGTTCGGCGGCCTCGGTTCGCTCGCGGGCTGTTTTGTCGCCTCTATCTTCATGGGGATGGTGCAGACCGCCGCGGTGATGGTGAACGGATCGATCGCCAGCCTGTTCGCGCCGTTCGGCATCGCCCTTGGCGGCGACAGCCTCCTGGGTGAAATTCTTACCATTCCGCTCGCCCGTGTCAGCCCGCTGCTGCCGTATGTACTGATGGTGCTGATCCTGTTTTTCCGTCCGCGCGGCCTGATGGGCGCTCGGGACGCATGACCGCCGCCGTTCCCCGGCCCCGCCCCACCGCGATGCGGGCGGCGACGCGCAACCGGCCGATAAGGGCCGTCGCGCCATGGATCGCGATGCTGCTGATCGCCCTGGTGTTGCCGTGGCTGTTCCGCGATTACACGACCGGGCGCGACAACGGCTTCATGACCGCCATGTTTGGCCAGATGGGAATGATGATCGTCTTCGCCTTGTCCTATAACATGCTGATGGGCGAGGCGGGCCTGCTGTCCTTCTGTCATGCGGTGTTCTTCGGCTTTGGCGGCTATTGCGTGGCGCATCTGCTGAACGCTGTACCTGTCGTTGTGCCGCTGGAACTTCTGCCATTGGCCGGCGGCGTGTGCGGACTTGGCCTGTCGGCGGTGTTCGGCGGGATGGCGACCAAGCAGCGCACCACGGCGTTCGCGATGATCACGTTCGGCATCGGCGAACTCGCGGTGACGGCTGCAATCATGTTCCAGCATTTCTTCGGCGGCGAAAGCGGTATCACGACCGACCGGCAAAACGCCGCCAGCCTGTTCGGCGTCAACTATGCGCACGGATTGGCGGTCTATTACCTGATCGTCGCCTGGACCCTGATCGCGGCGCTGGGCATGTTTTATTTGCGCGGCACGCCGCTGGGCCGCATGGCCAATGCCTGCCGCGACAATTACGAACGCGCCCAGTTCGTGGGCTATGACCCGCGCATGGTACGCTTCATCCAGTTTGCGCTGTCCGGGCTGTTCGCCGGCATCGGCGGCGGGCTGTACAGTATCGCGTATGAAATCGTGACCTACGACGCGGTCAATGCGCCGCTGTCCGGCAACGCCCTGCTGATGGCCTTCATCGGCGGAGTCGGCAGTTTCGGCGGGCCGGTGATCGGTGCCATCCTGATCACCGCGCTGCAAAGCGGCCTCAGCCTGATGTCCAACTCCTGGCTGGTGTATGTCGGCCTGCTGTTCATCGTCATGGTGACCGTCGCGCCAACCGGTATTGCCGGCATCCTGCGTGCCCACGGGCCGATCGTTCGGGCCGGGCGGCTGGGCACGCTGGCGATCCCGTATTTGCGCATGGCGGTCCCCGGCCTGATCGTGCTGACCGGCCTGGTGTTTCTGGTGGAAATGCTGTCCTTCGCCACGATCGGCGCGGCCGAGGGCAAGACATTCAGCCTGTTCGGCTTCGCACCCAACGTCTATGCGCCGATGCCCTGGATCGTCGCCCTTGCCGGATTCGCGGCCGGAATTGTCTGGCTGCGGCTGGAGGGCCAGCGGTTCTTCGCCGTATGGGACGATTTGATGACCGGACTGGCCGCCGCGGCGCCGCGATGAACGCGCCCGCGCTGCATCTGCGGGATGTCCGCAAATCGTTCGGTCCGACCGAGGTTATTCGTGGCGTCACGCTGGACATCGCCGCCGGGGAGCGCCACGCGCTGATCGGCCCGAACGGGGCAGGTAAGACCACGCTGTTCAACCTGATCAGCGGGCGTTTTCCGGTAACAAGCGGGCAGGTCGCCCTCGATGATACGCGGCTGGACACGATGCCGCCGCACCGGATCAACCGTTTGGGCCTGTCGCGCAGCTTTCAGATCACCTCGATCTTTCACCGCCTGAGCGTGTTCGAGAACCTGCGCTGCGCTCTGCTGTGGAGCCGTGGCTATCGGTATTCCTTCTGGCATACGCTGACCCGGCAAACCGCGTTGAACGAAGCCGCGGAACGGTTGCTGGAAGACATCGATCTGACCGCCCGGCGGGATATTCAGGCGGGGCTGCTGTCCTATGCGGAACAGCGCGCGCTCGAAATCGGCATGACGATCGCGGGCGGGGCCACGGCGATCCTGCTGGATGAGCCGACCGCCGGCATGAGCAATACCGAAACCGAGGCCGCGATCGCCATGATCCGCCGCCTGACGGATGGTAAGACACTGCTGATGGTGGAACACGATATGCGGGTGGTGTTCGATCTGGCGGATACCATTACGGTGCTGGTGTACGGGCAGGTGATCGCTTCGGGGCCGCCGGCCGCGATACGAGCCAACCGGGCTGTGCAGGAAGCATATCTGGGGGCGGAAGCGGCATGACACTGCACGTCGCCGATCTGCACGCCTATTACGGCAAGAGTCACATTTTGCACGGTGTCACCCTGCATGTCGGCGAGGGCGAGATCGTCAGCCTGCTGGGGCGCAACGGCGTGGGTCGGTCCACCACCTGCAAGGCGATCATGGGGCTGGTCGCGCCGGCCGGCACCGTGCTGTGGCGCGGCAAGAACATCGCCGGGTTGCGGCCGAACCTGATCGCGCGCCAGGGAATCGGCTATGTTCCGGAAGACCGGCAGGTGTTTCCGATGCTGACGGTCCGGCAAAACCTCGCGCTGGGGTTGAAGCGCGCCGGCCAGTTGGGCCGATGGTCGTTCGACGATGTGTTTGCGCTGTTCCCCAATCTGGCCGCCCGGCAGGACAATCCGGCTGGCGTGCTATCGGGCGGCGAGCAGCAGATGCTGACAATGTGCCGCACCCTGATGGGCGATCCGGACCTGATCCTGATCGACGAACCGACCGAGGGTCTGGCCCCGCGGCTTGTGGAGCAGGTCGGGGTGCTGCTGGCCGAAATCGCCCGGCGCGGCGTTTCCATCTTGCTGGTGGAGCAGAAGCTGACGATCGCCCTGCGGATTTCCCAGCGCCTGTACGTGATGGGCCACGGCCGTATCGTGTTCGAGGGAACGCCGGCCGAACTGGAAGCCGGCGCCGCGATCCGGCGGGAATGGCTGGAGGTTTAGCCGCCGGTCCGGATTCACTGATAGTTTTGCGATGGCGCGGGCGGCAGCGGTGGCGGCGCGAGCGGTTGCACCGGCTGAGGTTGAATCGGCAGCGGCCGGACCGGTTGAGGCTGAATCTGGGTTTGAGGCGGCTGTAAATAGGTGGGAGGAGCGTTGGACGGCGTGTAGGCAGGTCCGGGTAGCACGGCCGGATGCTGGCCCAAGGGCTGATCCGGGAGCTGATCTGGGGGCTGACCCGAGGGGCCGCCGGAGCCATCGAGCGGCGCCTGTTCGACGGTTGTGGCCGGCGCCGTGCCGTTTGTCAGCCACGCCTGTAGATTGTGGCGAACCTGATATTCGAACTCGATGTTCATGTCGTTCATCATCGCCTGTGTCATGTCGTACAGGACGGGGCGAAGACGACCGATGTCGCCGGTGTGCCGGCTTTGAACACGCGCCTCGGCGAAACCCAGTTGACTGCCGTTGTCGTCCAGGATGGTGAGCGAGACGGCGAACGATCCGGTTATCGCATTGTCCCGCCGGGTCAGGGACGCATCCAGGACAGCGAAAACGGCCTTGTTGGCAGTGCCGAACGCCTGCAGCCGATCGGTCGCCATGGCTTTCAGCGCGTCGATGGGCGCAACCGGGTCCCTGAAGCTGACATCCGGCGCGACGCCGGAGGGGATAAATCGCTGTTCGGTTTGGATCGAGGCGACCTTTAGCTGGATGGGCGGAAGGTCGTTGAAGCGCAGCGGCGCGAAAGCCACGTCGTCGTCGCTTCCGCCGCAAGCGGCGACAACGAGCGGCAACAACAGCATAAAGCGGCGGGTCGGGTGGCTGGCTTGCATGAAGGCGGGTCGTCCCTTGCTGGGTTAATCGGCCTCGGGTTCGCGGGAAACCTGTCCTTGAACGCCGTTGCGGGGAAAACGAAAGTCAAAATTGCAGAATTCGCACGTCATGACGATATCGTCATCGATCGCCATATGGTCGAGGTCCGCGTCCGGAAAGCCTTCCAATATGCTCGCGAGCCGCGCTCGGGAGCAGCGGCACCCGAACGACAAGGCCCGGGCGCGATCCGTGGCGGCGCCTTCGGTATGGAACAGCCGGTACAGCAGGCGGTCGGCCGGCAGGTCGTCGTTCAGCAATTCCCGGCTCGTCAGCGTGGCGGCCAGTGTGGTCGCGGTGCGCCAGCTTTCTTCCTGCGCGGCGTCGTCCAGGGCCGGATCGACGCCGCCGGCACCGGCCACGCGTTCCAGGATCAGCGCCCCGGCTCGCCAGCCGGCCCGGGTTTCTTCGCAGGCGAGGTGCATCTGGCAGCGCAGTTGCTCGCTGGTGGCGAAATAGTGCAGGGCCATGTCGGCAAGGGTGTCGCCTTCGATGGCGACGATGCCCTGATGGCGGTTCTGGTCGCCGCCCTGATCGACAGTGAACGCCAGAAAACCAGTTCCGAGGAGTGTCTGGGCCGACGGGGCAGGGACAGTGGCGAGCAGGGCGGCCAGCTTGTCCCGGTTTACGATGGCGTGTCCGCGCAGTTCGCCGGCATCGGTGCAGTCGGCGAGCAACATGGAAACCGGTCCGTCGCCCTTGGCTTGGAGGCTGAAGGAGCCGCGAAATTTCAACGCGGTGGCCAGGCCCGCGGCTAGCGCGAGGGCTTGGCCGACCAGGGCGGTGACAACCGGATGATTGTCGTGGCGGGACAACAGTGCGTCGGCCAGGGGACCGAGCCGCACAAGCCGGCCACGGACGGGGCGTTGCGGGAGGAAGAAAGGCACCACGCCGCGGGGCACGACGAGGTCGGGCACCGGCGGCCGGCCGGTATCTAGGAAGGCTGGGGTGTCGGACATGACGTCAGGATAAGCGTCTCCGGGGCGCGGTGCTAGCCGCCTCGGTGTCCGGTATTTCGGTCACCGGGAATCGTCCGGATCGATCGGCCAATGCCGAGTAAAAGGACGATCTGGACCGAGCATCTTGGCGCCTCCGGATGTGCGCAAACTCTATCGCGTTCGTGAGTGGCGAAACGCGGTGGGGGCGTTTCTCGCCGCCTGCATCGTTCCGCAATTCTGACCGCCGACAGCTTTCCGGCGTGCACGAAATTGCCGCTGCGAACGACGATGGAACATGGCTTCCGGCTGACGTTCCACCTTGCCGCGGCCCTGGCCGCGGGCCGCCGGACGTGCTTGTCTTGCAGACGCCACTCAACCGCCCAGGAAACGCCTGCATGTTCGAAATCCCCGAAGAGCACCGGATGCTTCAGGACCTCGTCGCGAAATTCATCGACCGGGACGTGATCCCGCTCGAAAAAAATGTCCTCGCGCGGGAAATGTCCGGCCAAAAATCCAGCCTGACGGCGGAAGAAGAACAAAAACTGCTCGCCATCTGCAAGGAACTCGGCCTGTGGGGTCTCGACGTGCCGGAAGAATACGGCGGCGCCAACCTGCCCTATGCCGCCCTGGCGGGCGTATATGAAGAACAGGGCCGCACCTGTGTGCCCTTCACCTTTCCGCCCGACAGCCCCAACCTGCATATGCTGATCGCCGCCGCCAACGACAGCCAGAAAAAGCAATACCTCGAACCCTATGCCCGCGGCGAAGCGCAGTCCGCCATCGCGATTTCCGAACCCGGTGCGGGCGGCGATCCGGCCGGCATGACCACACGGGCGGTGAAAGACGGTTCGGACTGGGTGATCAACGGCCGCAAGATCTGGGTCAGTCGCGTGCCGGAAGCGGATTTCGTCATCGTCATGGCCCGGACGGGTGAGGGCAAGCGCGCCGATGGCGTCACCGCCTTTATCGTCGAGCGCGGCACCAAGGGCTTCATCATCGAACGCGAGATTCCGATGCTGGGTGGGCAGCGCACCTACGAACTGGTGTTCGACGACTGTCGCATTCCCGCCAGCCAACTGCTTGGCGTGGAGGGAAAAGGCTACGCCCCGATGCAGTTGCGCCTGACCGTGCGTCGCCTGCAAATGGGTGCGTGGTGCATCGGCATGTCCCGCCGGGCGCTGGACATGATGGTGGACCATACCAAGCAGCGGGTGACGTTCGGCCAGCGGCTGGCTGACCGCCAGGCCATCCAGTGGTGGATCGCCGACGCTGCAACCAAAATCCACGCCTGCCGCCTGATGGTGTACGATGCCGCCACCAAGGCCGACGCCGGCAAGGATGTCCGCATGGAAGCATCCATGGTCAAGCTGTTCGCCACCGAAATGGCGACCGAGGTGGTCGATCACGCCATGCAGGCGTTCGGCGCGATGGGTGTCGCGAAGGAATTGCCGCTGCAACTGATGGCGCAAAAGGTCCGTACCATGCGGGTGTACGAAGGCCCGTCGGAAGTCCATCGCATGGCTATCGCCCGGCGCATCATCGGCAAGTGACCGAACCCCGCATCAAGGCGGAAATCTGGGTCGGCATGGCATTACGGATGGGCAACGCCGATGGCCGCTTCGGTGCGGTGATCCGCAAGGGCGATCCGGACGCCGGGGGTGTACTGGTCGTGTTGCGGGGCAGGGACGGGCAGTGCGTCCTGTCCCAAATGCGATCCGCCGCGGGCGAACTGGCGTGGATGCGTGCCACCGGCCCGGCTCCGGTCGATGAGGCAACCGCCGATGCCTATATCGCCCGGCAGGTGCAATCCGATCCGGACCTATGGGTCATCGAGTTCGAAGCCCCGGACATGCTGCCGCCGTTCGAGGCCAAGCTCGTCTGATACCGCCGTTGTGTGCTGCTGTCCAGCAACCGCCACCGGTCAGTCAGGTTGCGGCCCGTCGTACCCCTCGATAATCAGCACATCCGCTTGGGATCGGCCGTCGCGCAATGCCTTGGCCGCAGCGTATTCAGCGGAACGATAGCATGCCACCGCGGTATCGTAGTCCATGAATTCCAGCACGACATTGCGGGACCGCGCTGTGCCCTCCGGCGCCTCGAAACGGCCGCCGCGAACGACGAAGCGCGCGCCATAGGCCCTAAAAGCCGCCGCATTGGCCGCCACATACTCCTGATATCCCACTGGATCGCTGACATCGACCCGGGCGATCCAATACCCCTTTGCCATCGTCGTTCCTTCCGCTGGTTCAGGCACGCGAACGGTCGCCCAGCATCGTCGCCAGGATCGGCTCCATCGCCGCTGCCATCATAGCCTGAGCCTGCGCCGTGGGATGCAGCGGAGGGTCCGGCGGAGTCAGATGCGGATCGAGGAACATAGCCGTATTCAGCAGGCCATCGCGCATGAACAGCGTCGTCAGGTCCAGAAATACAATCGGGCCGCCGCCTTTATAGCGTGCCGCAAGTATATGGTTGATGCGCAGGGTTGTTTCGCTGATCCTGGCAGACCGGCCGGATGGCAGCACACCCAGAAGCAGGATTTCGGTCATGGGCAACCGCTGGCGCAGGTCGCCGACGATGGCGTCGATGCCGGTCACGGTGTCCTCGGCTGACCAGTTCACCCGGCCGATATTGTTGGCCCCGATCAGCACCACGGCGGCCTTGGGGGCGATTCCGGCAACTTCGCCATTTCGGATCCGCCAGAGCAGGCTGGCAGTGGTGTCGCCCTTGAACCCCAGATTGACCGCATTCCGCCCATCATAGAAGCGACGCCAGACCGGCGCGAAATCCCGCCATTCAGGCGGTCCGGTGCGCTCCCAGTCCTGGGTGATCGAATCGCCCAAAAAGATGAGATCCGGTTTGACCCTGGCCAGTTCGCGCAGCTTTGCCTCGTGGCGTTCGCGCCACCACTGCAGATCGGTGCGGGCGATGGGAGTCGCGGCCAGTATTGTTCCGGCGCGCGCGGCCGGTGCCAGGACGGTGGCAGCCGGCAGTCCCGCAAAAAACAAGCGCCGCGAAATCATGTGCTGGATCAGTCCCGTGTTCAATCTGGCGGCAGGTCGCGCCAGCAGGAATGTCGCACACCGGCTGTTAGATCGCCAGATGGCTACGCCCCCAGGAACGGCGCGCGCCGTTCAATCCGCGGGGCAGCAAAAGCGGCAAAATCAGAGCCGTGCCGATCCCCCACATGCACGATGCGGCAACCGATCGCAGCATCGGCGCGATTCGCCAGCCAAACGCCACGGCATCCCCCGCGAGCGGGCGAACCACGAACCAGCTCATGGCCAGCGCGAACAGCGCGGCCAGCAGCCCCCGCGCGAGAACCGTCCGCGGCAGCCACGGCAAAATCCAGCCGAACACCCCGCCATAGACCGCGCCCCAGAACGTGATGCTGAGAACCATGGGCGCATTGAACGGCGGGACGACCGCGATGCGGAATGCGGCCCGGGGGGCCAGCCCCAGCCAGAACAACACCTGCAACGTGGTTTGGTGGAAAACCAGCACCGCGACCGCGCCCGCGATACAGCCCAGAAAAATCCGCATCGGCGATTGCGTCATTGTTTCCCAATGCCTTGGCAATTGTGTCATCGAAGCCTAGGTGACCATCCACAGAGTTGGTTCGTCAATCCTGTACTGCATCATACGCATGGCGTATGCGTTAGTTCCGCTTCTGGCGCAAGATTTTGCTGGACAGGGTGCATGGCCGCGCTTATAGCGCCGTTCTTTGGAACGCGGGAGATCGCTGGCCGCCTTGTGGTGGCTCGCATCGTTTGTACCGCGGTCTCTTGGAATAAGGACCAGGGATCATATGGCGAAGAAGATTGTCGGCTATATCAAGCTGCAGATTCCGGCGGGAAAGGCTAATCCGTCCCCCCCGGTCGGCCCGGCACTGGGTCAGCGCGGCCTGAATATCATGGCCTTTGTGAAGGAATTCAATGCCTTCACCCAGCAGATGGAACCCGGCATGCCCATTCCGGTGGTTATCACCGCGTATGGCGACCGCAGCTTCACCTTCGTCACAAAGACGCCGCCGAACACCTATTTTCTGAAAAAGGCCGCCGGTATCACCAAAGGTAGCCCGACCGTCGGTAAGGGGGCCTCGTCTGGCCGTGTGACGACAGCGCAACTGCGTGAGATTGCCGCGATCAAGATGAAAGACATGAACGCCAACAGCGTCGATGCGGCTGTCAGCATGCTGGCCGGGTCTGCCCGGTCGATGGGCCTGACCGTGGTGGAGGGCTGATCATGGCCAAGAACAAGCGCCTGACCGCGGCCAGCAAGGCCGTCGATAGCAGCAAATCCTACGCGCTGGCCGATGCCATCGTGTTGCTCAAGTCGGTCTCCAAGGCGAAATTCGACGAAACCATCGAAATGTCGATGAACCTCGGAATCGATCCGCGCCACGCAGACCAGATGGTGCGAGGGCTGACCAGCCTGCCGAACGGCACCGGCAAAACCGTGCGCGTAGGCGTGTTCGCCCGCGGCGCGAAGGCAGAGGAGGCTCTGGCTGCCGGCGCCGATGTCGTTGGGTCCGAGGATCTGATGGAAAAAATCCAGGCTGGTGAGATCAACTTCGATCGCTGCATCGCAACCCCGGACATGATGGGTATTGTCGGACGCCTGGGTAAAATCCTCGGGCCGCGTGGCCTGATGCCGAACCCGCGCCTCGGTACGGTCACCATGGACGTTAAGGGCGCGGTATCCGCTGCAAAGGGCGGCCAGGTCGAATTCCGCGCTGAAAAGGCAGGTATCGTGCACGCCGGCATTGGTAAGGTCTCGTTTGAGGCCGACAAGCTGCTGGAAAATGCCAGGGCGCTGGCCGACGCGATCGTCAAGGCCAAGCCGGCGGGCGCTAAGGGCACGTATGTGCAGAAAGTTTCGGTCAGTTCCACGATGGGGCCGGGTATCCGGGTCGATATCGGGTCGCTGACCGCGTAATACGCCGGCCGCAAGGTTGGCGGGCAGGGATGGCTCCGGCCGTCCCGATCCTGTCCAAGACCGCTCGTCTTTTCGCCCTGGTTCGCCTGGGCAAGATTTAATGGACCTCCGGGTCCGCGCGCGGGAGATAGGAATGCCAGGGTTTCATGGGGGCATCCCCTGTGTGTCTTTGGTGGTTCCAGGACAGGCGAACCGGATGAAATCGCGGACACTCCGCGAGATAATCCAAAGGGCAACCTGGTCCTGCCAGCCCGCTTCATGCGGGATGGTTGGGCCGAACGGAGACGAAACGTGGATCGTACGGAGAAACGCGAGTTCGTCACCGAGCTTAATCAGGCACTAAGCGCAACGTCGATGATTGTCGTGACCCGCAATACGGGTCTGACGGTCGCCGAGGTGACCGAACTTAGGCGCAAGATGGGAGCTGCGGGGGCAACTTATAAAGTCGCGAAGAACCGGCTGACCAATCTCGCTCTGGATGGGACCCAGTTCGACAGCCTTAAGTCACTGCTGAAGGGACCGATCGCGCTTGCATGGGCGACGGATCCGGTAGCCGTGGCAAAGACCGCTGTCGAGTTCGCCAAGACCAATGAGAAGTTCGTCGTTGTCGGCGGCGCCCTCGGATCTCAGACGCTTAGTGCGGATGGGATTAAGGCGCTCGCCGAACTGCCGAGCCTGAATGAGCTGCGCGCGCGTTTGGTGGGGATGATTTCGACCCCCGCCACGCGGATCGCCGGCATCCTGCAGGCACCGGCTGGACAACTCGCTCGGGTCTTCGGGGCCTACGCCAAGAGGGATGAAGTCGAAGCCGAGGCCGAGGCCGCTTAGGGGCCAGCCCGCGACGAACGCATACCTGACCGCCGGCCGTATCGCACGGCTTGCATGGAACCAACCAAAGTCTAGATAACAGGAACACACGACATGGCCGATCTCAACAACCTCGTCGAAGAGCTGTCCAAGCTGACGGTTCTCGAAGCCGCCGAACTGTCCAAGCTTCTGGAAGAGAAGTGGGGCGTGTCCGCCGCCGCGCCGGTTGCCGCTGCCGCCGCACCGGCCGCTGCCGCCGCCGCACCGGTCGAGGAACAGACTGAATTTACCGTCATCCTGGCGAAGGCCGGCGACAAGAAGATCAACGTGATCAAGGAAGTCCGCACGATTACCGGGCTCGGGCTAAAGGAAGCCAAGGACCTTGTCGAAGCCGCGCCGAAAGCGGTGAAGGAAGGCGTCAGCAAGGACGAAGTCGCGAAGATCAAGAAGATGCTGGAAGACGCCGGTGCGAGCGTGGAGGTGAAGTAACGCCTTTATTCGTGCGGTTTGCCTCGGTCATGGTGTCTCCGCCGGGACATCGTGGCTTTCGATTTGGGGGCGGGTGGAAGTCAGCCGATTTCCGCCCGCATTCCTGTTTTCGGCGAAAATACATCTCATGCCCCGTCAGTCTTGGCGGCGGCGGGGACGATTGGGTTAACGGCAAGGTGGGTCATTGATGAACGCGATCACACGCTCCTTCACTTCGCGCAAGCGCATCCGCAAAAGCTTTGGACGCATCCCCGAAGTGGCTCCGATGCCCAACCTGATCGATGTGCAGCGCGCCAGTTATGAGGCGTTTCTGCAAATGAACGTGCGCCCCGACAGCCGCACGCAGTCCGGTTTGCAGGAAGTGTTCAAATCGGTGTTCCCGATCGACGATTTCGCCGGCCGCGGCCGGCTGGAATTCGTCCATTATGAACTGGAAGATCCGAAATACGACGTGGAAGAATGCATTCAGCGCGGCATGAATTTTGCTGCGCCGTTGAAGGTGATCCTGCGTCTGATCGTGTGGGACGTCGATGAGGATACCGGCGCCCGGTCGATACGCGACATCAAGGAACAGCCCGTGTATATGGGCGACATGCCGTTGATGACCGACAACGGCACGTTCATCATCAATGGCACCGAACGGGTGATCGTGTCGCAGATGCACCGCTCCCCGGGCGTGTTTTTCGACCACGATAAGGGTAAGACGCACTCTTCCGGCAAGTACCTGTTCGCGGCGCGCGTTATTCCGTATCGCGGCTCGTGGCTCGATTTCGAGTACGACAGCAAGGATTTGGTTTACGTCCGCATCGATCGCAAGCGGAAGCTGCCGGTCACCACGCTGTTGTATGCGCTGGAAAGTGCGGCAACCGAACAGTTGCGCGATGCCCGCGAAGCGAAGGGCGAAACCGTCGATCCGGCTGAAATTCGTGGTATGGACCAGGAAGAAATCCTGAGCCATTTCTATACCAAGGTCGTGTTCGATCACACCCCGAAAGGCTGGGCGCGTCCGTTCGATCCCGATGCGTTCCGTGGCGTTAAGCTGCTGGAACCGTTGGTCGATGCCGCGACGGGCGAGATCGTGGCTGAAGCCGAGGCGAAGCTGACCGCCCGTCAGGCGCGCAAAATCGCCGAGAAAACCAAGGAAGTGCTCGTCGGCCGTGCCGATCTTCTTGGCCGCTATATGGCGGAAGATTTGGTGAATGCCGAAACCGGCGAAATCTTTGCCGAAGCCGGGGAAGAACTTGCCGAGGCTCGGCTGGCCGCGTTGGAAGAGGCTGGGATTACCAGCCTGCCGACCCTTGCGGTCGATCAGTCCAACGGCCCGTGGATACGCAATACGCTGGCGGTGGACAAAAACACCGGTCGGGATGAGGCGCTGATCGACATCTACCGCGTTATGCGGCCGGGCGAACCGCCGACCCCGGAAACGGCGGAAGCCCTGTTTCGCGGCCTGTTCTTTGACGGAGATCGCTACGATCTGTCCGCCGTCGGGCGGGTGAAGATGAACATGCGCCTGAACATTACCGATGCGCCGGATACCCAGCGCGTATTGCGGAAGGACGATCTGCTGAAGACCGTCAAAACGCTGTGCGACCTGAAGGACGGCCGCGGCCAAATCGACGACATCGACAATTTGGGCAATCGGCGGGTACGCTCGGTCGGCGAGTTGATGGAAAATCAATACCGCATCGGCCTGCTGCGGATGGAACGCGCGATCCGGGAACGCATGGGTTCCGTGGACATCGATACAGTGATGCCGCACGATCTGATCAACGCCAAGCCGGCGGCGGCGGCGGTTCGCGAATTCTTCGGATCGTCTCAGCTGAGCCAGTTTATGGATCAGACCAACCCGCTGTCGGAAGTGACCCACAAGCGCCGTTTGTCGGCGCTTGGGCCGGGTGGTTTAACGCGGGAGCGTGCCGGGTTCGAGGTGCGCGACGTGCATCCGACGCACTACGGCCGCATCTGCCCGATCGAAACGCCGGAAGGTCCGAATATCGGCCTGATCAACTCGCTGGCCACATACGCCAAGGTCAACAAATACGGCTTCATCGAGACGCCGTATATGCTGGTCAAGGACGGCGTTGTGCAGCCGGGCGCGCGCTATCTGTCGGCGATGGAGGAAGAACGCCTGGTTGTCGCACAGGCCGATGCGCCGATGGATGGCGGTGGCCGGTTTACCCAGGATTTGGTGTCTGTCCGCAAGCAGGGCGATTTCCGGCTGGTCAAGCCGGAAGATGTCACCGCGATCGACGTGTCTCCGAAGCAGCTTGTCTCCGTCGCCGCGGCGCTGATCCCGTTCCTGGAAAACGATGACGCGAACCGGGCGCTGATGGGGTCCAACATGCAGCGGCAGGCGGTGCCGTTGATCCGCGCCGACGCCCCGCTGGTGGGCACCGGCATGGAAGCCGCTGTTGCTCGCGATTCGGGTGCGACGATCGTGGCCCGCCGCGAAGGCGTGGTCGATCAGATCGACGGTGCCCGCATCGTGGTGCGCGCGACGAATGAGGACGCGACGACCAAGGGCGTGGATATTTATCGCCTGCGGAAGTTCATGCGGTCCAACCAGTCCACCTGCATCAATCAGCGTCCGCTGGTAAAGGTCGGCGACCGGGTGGCCGATGGCGATATCATCGCCGACGGTCCGTCCACGGAACTGGGAGAACTGGCGCTGGGCCGCAATGTGCTGGTCGCGTTCATGCCCTGGAATGGCTACAATTTCGAAGACAGCATCCTGATCAGCGAACGGATTGCCCGCGACGACGTGTTCACGTCCATCCACATCGAGGAATTCGAGGTGATGGCGCGCGACACCAAGCTGGGCCAGGAGGAAATCACCCGCGACATTCCGAACGTCGGTGAAGAAGCCCTGAAGAACCTGGACGAAGCTGGCATCGTTTATATCGGCGCCGAGGTGAATCCGGGCGACATTCTGGTCGGCAAGGTCACGCCCAAGGGCGAAAGCCCGATGACGCCGGAAGAAAAACTGCTGCGGGCCATCTTCGGGGAAAAGGCGTCCGACGTGCGCGACACGTCGCTGAAACTTCCCCCCGGCGTGACCGGCACGATCGTCGATGTTCGGGTGTTCAGTCGCCGCGGCGTCGATAAGGACGAACGCGCCATGGCGATCGAGCGCGCCGAGATCGAACGCCTGGCCAAGGATCGCGACGACGAGAAAGCCATCCAGGAACGGTCTTTCCTGAACCGGCTGCGGGAGAAACTGCTGGGCCATAAGGCGTCCGGCGGGTTCAAAGGCATCAAGTCGGGCACTGAGATCGACGAGGCAATTTTGGCAGAACATCCGCGTGGGTCGTGGCGCCATATCGGCGTGCAGGACGACGCCGTGATGGCCGATATCGAGACCCTAAAACGGGAATACGATGGTGCCGTCGGACGCCTGCAAGCGCGTTTCGACAGCAAGGTCGAAAAGTTGCAGCGCGGCGACGAACTGCCGCCCGGCGTGATGAAAATGGTGAAAGTCTTCATCGCGGTGAAGCGCAAGCTTCAGCCCGGGGACAAGATGGCCGGCCGTCACGGTAACAAAGGCGTTGTGTCGCGTGTCGTTCCTGTGGAGGACATGCCGTTCTTGGAAGACGGCAGTTCGGTCGATATCGTGCTGAACCCGTTGGGTGTGCCGTCGCGTATGAACGTGGGGCAGATTCTGGAAACGCATCTTGGCTGGGCCTGCGCCAACCTTGGCAAGCAGATCGGCGAACTGGTCGAAGACTATCGTCGCACCGGCGAGAAGCGGGCCGCGTTGCTGGAAATGCTGAAGGAAATCTACGGCGACGCGGTTTACGACGAACAAATCGCGACGCTGGACACCGCCCAGTTGCTGGAAATGTGCGACAACCTGAAGAAGGGCGTGCCGATCGCGACCCCGGTGTTCGACGGCGCCCGCATGGCCGATATCGAGGGCATGCTAACGCGGGCCGGATTGGCCACCTCGGGGCAGGTAGTGCTGACCGACGGACGCACCGGGGAGACGTTCGAGCGGAAGGTGACGGTCGGATATATCTATATGTTGAAGCTGCATCACCTTGTGGACGACAAAATCCATGCCCGGTCGATCGGGCCTTACTCGCTGGTGACTCAGCAGCCGCTGGGCGGCAAGGCACAGTTCGGCGGCCAGCGCTTCGGCGAAATGGAAGTTTGGGCGCTGGAGGCATACGGCGCCGCTTATACATTGCAGGAAATGCTGACGGTGAAGTCCGACGACGTGTCCGGGCGGACCAAGGTCTATGAGGCGATCGTGCGCGAGCAGGACAACTTCGAGGCCGGGATTCCCGAAAGCTTCAACGTGCTGGTGAAGGAACTCAAATCCCTTGGCCTGAACGTCGATCTGGATAACCGGGCCGCATAACCGAACCGCGGGCGGTTCGGCCGCTCGCGTCTTTGGACCGCACGATTTGATGAACCCGCCGATCAGAAGGGTATCGAACGCATGAACGAACTGATGAAGATCCTCGGCCAGACCGGCCAGGCCATGACTTTCGACCAGATCAAAATTCAGATCGCCAGCCCGGAGCAGATCCGGTCGTGGTCGTACGGCGAAATCAAGAAGCCGGAAACCATCAATTACCGGACTTTCAAGCCGGAGCGCGACGGGTTGTTCTGCGCCCGTATTTTCGGGCCGATCAAGGATTACGAGTGCCTGTGCGGCAAGTACAAACGGATGAAGTTCCGCGGCATTATCTGCGAGAAGTGCGGCGTCGAGGTCACGCTGGCGAAAGTGCGCCGCGAACGGATGGGCCATATCGAGCTCGCATCGCCGGTCGCACATATCTGGTTTTTGAAGTCGCTGCCCAGCCGGATCGGCCTGATGGTCGATCTGACGCTGAAAGAGCTCGAGAAGATTCTATATTTCGAAAGCTATGTCGTGCTGGAACCCGGCACCACCGACCTGAAGATGCTACAGTTGCTGACCGAAGATCAGTTGATGTCCAAACAGGACGAATTTGGCGACGATCAGTTCGAGGTCGGTATCGGCGCCGAGGCGATCAAGAAAGTGCTGAACCGTATCGACACCGATGCGGAAAAGGTGAAGCTGCGCGCCGATCTCAAGGACACCACGTCCGAAGCCAAGCGCAAGAAGCTGGTCAAGCGCCTCAAGCTGATCGAAGCGTTCGGCGAATCCGGCTGCCGCCCCGATTGGATGATTCTGGACGTGGTACCGGTCATTCCACCGGAACTGCGTCCGTTGGTGCCGCTGGATGGCGGCCGTTTCGCCACGTCGGATTTGAACGATCTTTATCGCCGCGTCATCAATCGTAACAACCGGTTGAAGCGGCTGATCGAACTGCGCGCGCCGGACATCATTGTGCGGAACGAAAAGCGGATGCTGCAGGAATCCGTCGATGCGCTGTTCGACAATGGGCGCCGCGGCCGGGCGATCACGGGGGCCAACAAGCGTCCGTTGAAGTCGCTGTCGGATATGTTGAAAGGCAAGCAGGGCCGGTTCCGGCAGAACCTGCTGGGCAAGCGCGTCGATTATTCCGGCCGTTCGGTCATCGTGGTGGGGCCGGAACTGAAGCTTCACCAGTGCGGCCTGCCGAAGAAGATGGCGCTGGAACTGTTCAAGCCGTTCATCTACTCGAAGCTGGAAAAGTACGGCCACGCGACGACAATCAAGGCCGCCAAGCGGATGGTGGAAAAAGAGCGTCCCGAGGTTTGGGACATTCTGGAAGAGGTTATCCGCGAACATCCGGTGATGCTGAACCGAGCGCCGACGTTGCATCGGCTGGGCATCCAGGCATTCGAGCCTGTGCTGATCGAAGGCAAGGCGATCCAGTTGCATCCGCTGGTTTGCACGGCCTTCAACGCGGACTTCGACGGCGACCAGATGGCGGTGCATGTGCCGCTGTCGTTGGAAGCCCAGCTTGAAGCCCGCGTGTTGATGATGTCCACGAACAACATCCTGTCGCCGGCGAACGGCAAGCCCATCATCGTGCCCAGCCAGGATATCGTCCTCGGTATTTACTACCTGTCGCTGGAGACCGTGCTGTTCAAGGAAACACCGGATAACGAGGCGCCGGCATTCGGTAAGATCGGCGAGATCGAGCACGCACTGTTCGCCAAGGCGATCACGCTGCACGATAAAATCCGCGCCCGTTACGAAACCGTGGATGCCGGCGGCAACCCGATCCGTCCCATTGTCGTTACGACACCGGGCCGGATGATGATCGCGCAAATCCTGCCGAAGCACCCCGATGTGCCGTTCGACCTGATCAACCGGCAGTTGACAAAGAAAAGCGTCTCCGACGTGATCGACATGGTTTATCGCCATTGCGGTCAGAAAGAATGCGTGATCTTCGCCGACCGGCTGATGGGCCTCGGGTTTGCCAACGCGGCGAAGGCGGGCATTTCGTTCGGCAAGGATGACATGATTATTCCGGACAGCAAGGGCAGGCTGATCTCCAGCACCCAGGCGGAAGTGAAAGAGTTCGAGCAGCAATATCAGGATGGTCTGATCACCGCCGGCGAACGCTATAACAAGGTCGTCGATGCCTGGTCGCGCTGCACCGACGAAGTCGCCGGCGCGATGATGAAAGAGATCAGCAAGCAGGAAAAAGGCGTCCCCACCAATTCCGTGTGGATGATGTCGCATTCCGGCGCGCGTGGGTCGCCGGCTCAGATGCGCCAGTTGGCCGGCATGCGCGGGCTGATGGCCAAACCGTCGGGCGAAATCATCGAGCAGCCGATCATCGCCAACTTCAAGGAAGGCCTGACTGTTCTCGAGTATTTCAACTCCACCCACGGCGCCCGCAAGGGTCTCGCGGACACGGCGTTGAAGACCGCGAACTCCGGCTATCTGACCCGCCGTCTGGTGGATGTGGCGCAGGATTGCATCATCGTCGAGGAAGATTGCGGCACCGAACGCGGCCTGACCGTTAAACCGGTCATGGACGGCGGCGAGGTCGTGTCGTCGCTGTCCGAACGGACCCTGGGCCGCACCACGGCCGAAGACGTTCTGGATCCGGCGACCGGCAAGGTGCTTGTACCGAACAACACGCTGATCGAGGAACCGGAAGCCGAATTGCTGGAAACAGCCGGTGTCGAATCGGTGAAAATCCGGTCGGTGCTGACCTGCGAGTCCGATATCGGCGTCTGCGGCCATTGCTACGGCCGCGATCTGGCGCGCGGAACGCCCGTGAACATCGGGGAAGCTGTCGGCGTTATCGCGGCGCAGTCGATCGGCGAACCCGGCACGCAGTTAACGATGCGCACGTTCCATATCGGTGGCGCGGCGCAACGCGGTGCGGAAACGTCCAGCGTCGAGGCGAGCCACGACGGCACGGTTACGGTCAACAACCGTAACGTGATTCCCAACAGCTCCGGCGCGTTGATCGTCATGTCGCGGAATTGCGAAATTGTGCTGGTCGATGACAAAGGCCGCGAACGCGCTCGTTTCCGCGTGCCTTACGGTGCTCGTTTGCTGGCCGAGGAAAATCAGGCCGTCACCCGCGGGCAGAAACTGGCCGAATGGGATCCGTTCACACTGCCCATCATCACCGAGCGCGCCGGTAAGGTCGAATATATCGACCTGATCGAAAGCATCACGCTGATGGAACGGATGGACGAAGTAACGGGCCTGACCTCCAAAGTGGTGGTCGATTACAAGCAGGGGTCTAAAAGCATCGATCTGCGTCCACGCCTGCAACTGAAGGACAGCAAGAACGAGGTGATCCGCCTGGAAAACAATACCGACGCTCGGTACTTCCTGGCACCGGATTCGATCTTGTCGGTGGATAACGGCGCCACCGTTCAGGCGGGCGATGTCATCGCGCGTATCCCGCGCGAGGGCAGCAAGACGCGCGACATCACCGGCGGTCTGCCGCGCGTGGCCGAACTGTTCGAGGCGAGGCGTCCCAAGGACCACGCGGTTATCGCCGAGTGCGATGGGCGGGTGGAATTCGGTAAGGATTACAAGGCGAAGCGCCGTGTTATCGTGAAGAATGACGAGACCGGAGAGGAAACCGAGTATCTGATCCAAAAGGGCAAGCACGTTTCGGTGCAGGAAGGCGATTTCGTGCGCCGGGGCGATCCGCTGGTCGATGGACCGCGCGTGCCGCACGACATCCTGAAGGTGTTGGGTGTGGAGGCGTTGTCCGACTATCTGGTGAACGAGATTCAGGACGTCTACCGGCTGCAGGGCGTGAAGATCAATGATAAGCATATCGAGGTGATCGTCCGTCAGATGCTGCAGAAGGTGGAGATCATGGATCCGGGCGATACCACCTTCCTGACCGGGGAGACGGTGGACCGGACGGAGTTCGACTCGATCAACTCGAAACTGTTGAAGGATGAGCGCCCCGCCCATGCGATGCCCGTGTTGCAGGGCATCACAAAGGCGTCGCTGCAGACCAACAGCTTCATCAGCGCGGCGTCGTTCCAGGAAACCACGCGGGTGCTGACCGAGGCCGCGACGGCGGGCAAGACCGACAGCCTGATGGGGCTGAAGGAAAATGTCATCGTGGGTCGCCTGATCCCGGCGGGCACGGGTGCGGTGATGAACCGGCTGCGCGCGGTTGCGGCCGGCCGCGATCAGCGGACGCTGTGGAACGAGAATGCTCGGCTGACCGAAGACACCGCGGCGGAGTAAGTCTTCTCCGCGTTTAACGAACATGGGCCGGTGGCGCTAACGTGCCACCGGCCGTTCCTTGTGACCGAACCGCGCGATGCCAGTATCGTTAACGTCGTGAAGCGAGATCACCCGCCGCTCTATCGGCTGGCGAACAGACCTGCACACTAAAAGCCGGCCGCCGGATCAGGCCGAACGCAATCCTCCGAACTTTCCCGTAATCGAATCGGCCATCGGTGGTTGCCACGTGCGGCCCGGCAAAAAGGATTTCAGCCAATTCGGGGCGGCACATCGTACGCCGGCCTGATAGTGTGCGATTTGCTAATGTCCAAAAGTTAGCCTTCAGGGCAACCGCAACACCCTGAAGGGCGGCTAAAGCCCGGATCGTGGCGCCCAATTCCTTCATAGCAACGACCGCGTGACCAAATTCCTGGAGCGCAAACCGTTGATGATCTCAGCCGACACCCAGAAAAAAAAGCTGTTTGCGGCTTCAAAAACAATGGCGGATTCATGCCGATCTGGCTCCTCCGCCCTCTCAAATTGATTGCTGCAGGCCTGTGACCCACCAAGGCAGCACGCAAAGTCAACCCGAGCCGCTTAGCCGTTTATCACAAATTTAGCCGTGGCGCGATCCTGAGAACCTCGTTAGCCTCACAGATGCCACGCTTCTTATCTGTGTCTGTCTAACGTTGTTTATCGAACGATCAACACGTCGATTTCTATACAATATGACGGTAACGTAATATTTAATATGATGGTTCGTTTGGGGGTTATACCCTGACTCCCGGAGAACCCGAGAATTCCCCTTGCCAAGTGCGACGAGGCGGATTCTACCGGGTGGATGATCCGCAGCGGCTTCCTGGACAGCGAATCGCGCAAGGACTTGACCGAACTGGCCAGGGACGGGTCGGCCGCCCATCGGCTGGCGCGGCGGGCCAACGCGCTGGTGCTACTGGACGACGGGATGAGCTGCAAAGCCATCGCCAAGGTATTGTTGCTCGACGACGACACCATCCGCACTTGGTATCGGCTGTATAAGGAAGACGGGATCGAGGGCCTGGCCAGCTTCGGCTATGAAGGTGGCGCGTGCCGCCTGAGCGAGGCGCGGCAAGACAAGCTGAAAGCCTGGATCGCCGAAACGTTGCCGCGGACAACGCGCGAGGTCGGCGCCTGGATCGAGCGGGAATGCGGCATCGAGTACCAGGGCCGGTCTGGCCTGATCGCGCTGCTGCACCGTCTTGGCATGGAGCATCGCAAGCCGAAAGCGGTGTCGCGTAAGCTCGATCCCGACAAGCAGGCGACGTTTATCAAGGCGTATGAGGATCTGCTGAACCATCTTGCCGACGATGAAGCGGTGCTGTTTGGCGACGCGGTGCATCCGACGCATGCGGTGCGGCCGGTGGGATGCTGGGCGCCGAAGGACACCAAGGTCGCGGTGACGCAGACCAGTGGGCGGCAACGCCTGAACATTCATGGTGCGATTGATCTTGAGACTGGCCGGACCCGTATGCTGGAGGCGGCAACGGTGGATGCGGCCAGCACGATCATGCTGTCGATGGCGATCGAGGCGATGTATCCGGACAAACGGATGATCCACCTGTCTGTGGATAATGCGAGGTACCATCACGCGAAGCTGGTGCAAGCCTGGCTGGCGCAGCCGGGCCGTCGGATCAAGCTGCACTTCATCCCGGCCAATTGCCCACACCTCGATCCGATCGAGCGGCTGTGGGGGTTGATGCACAAGCACATCACTCACAACCGATGTCATGCGACGTTCGCCGATTTCCGCGGTGCAATCCTGACGTTCCCGCGCGAGGAGGTGCCGAGAAAGTGGCACGTCTATTGCGACGAAGTATCCGACAACTTCCGCGTCATCTCGCCTAAGGACTTTCGGATACTGGCGTGAACGGAGTATAGCTCCGTAGAATTCGGCTGGCGGATTCTCGAAGAACGGCTGCGACAGCCGCCTCAGCGCACGCACGTGCGGCGATCCGTAATTCGGGATCCGACCCCGACGGACCGGCCTGTGGTGTGATAGCCGGCTATACCCTCCGCCTCGATCGGTACAATACACTCGTCGCTGGATAGAAACGCAGCAGCGGCGGCGCTCGCCATTCCGACACCGACCACGGCGATGTCGAAGTCCTGGCTGGCCATATGGGTTATATCCCGCGAGTATCCGCGCGGCAGAGGCATACGTATCTACGTTGCGCCACCGACTGCCGGCTTCGTGCGCGCGATCCGTGGGCCGCGATCTGTTACTGGGCGGGAAGGCCTAACAATGCGCGACCGAGTTCGGGCGACGGGGGATGGCTGCCGATAAAGCCGTTCAAAAGCTGAAATGAGAGATCGCGATCCGCGAAGTCGCCGATCGGACGGTCGTTCGCCAGAACCCGCACACCCTGAGGGGTAAAAATATAAGCCGAGGTATCGCCCGCGCTGACCGCCGGCGCGGCGGCCACGAGTTTCTCGAAATCGGCGAGGTCGGACGCGGGGCACTGGCCATTGCCGCAGTTGTTCGCCTCCCCTTCCCGGTATTGTTTTTCCACCCGTTCCTTGGAGGCTCCGCGAATGAATTTCAGCAGGATGACCTTGGGTCCGGGCGACGACAAAATCCGGTTCGCGTCCTGGTCGCGGCGTGGCAGGTAAAGCGCGGCCACGTAAACGTCGAAATTGAAGACCGTCAGTGTGCGGACGCCGATTCCGTTCAGGACCAGGGTTTGCCCCTCGGCGCTGTAGGTGTCTGGCAGGGTGACACCTTCTACCGTCGCCGCCTTGGCACCCGCGGCAAAGCAGCCGGGCAGAAAAACTGCCGCGATTGTCCAGACTATTAATGAGCGCACGGCGAACCTCAGATTTCTATGAAGGCGCGAGGGTGGTTCGGCGTATTTGAACCGTCAAGAACATATCGGAGCATCTGGCTAGCTCGTGATCTGAGGTGGACCCGGAAAACTGGACAGTTAGCTAAGGGAACCTCGAAATATCCTATTTTTCGCGCTTAATGGCAGCGGATGGGGTCACGACAAGGCCACCCAGCACAGGCGGCATGGCTGCGGCCGGGAAAATTGCCCGTCATGGTAGTTTCATTCCAAGTAAATCAGCCAATTGCCCGCGTGGGTTGTACCACCTCATGCGGCCCGTCCCCGCGCTCCCTCCAGAAACGTGAATCGCTGCATGTTGTAGGTCAGGTTGCGCAGCCCGATCTTCGCCTTCGCGCGGACCATCCCGATTGTGCGCACCAGCTTGCCCCCCATCGACGACACGAAGTGGCCGTAGCGCGGGTCTTTGGTGTCGCGGAAGCCGCACTCGATCCCCCAGCGCTGGCCATACAGGCCCTTGAGAAAGCCGACGGTCGCGTTCTTGTAACTGGTCGCGAGGCACCAGGCCCCCTTCATG
>JAJZFA010000018.1 GCA_021805565.1 Pseudomonadota bacterium | reverse complement strand
GCTCGCTTTTGCGAAGCCACCGCCAATCCCACCGTGACCGCCGCCATCCATCGAAGCTCACCGCGATGCCTTCGGAGATGAGACAAAGCCTGTGCCGACCAACAGAAAATCAAAATGAGAATTGCTGGCGATATGCCCGGTATGCTTCCAGCAGCGTCTCGTCCAGCCGCCGTCCGTCGCGGTAGCCGTTCATGCCGGCGGGACGATCCAGCCCCGGCAACTGGCGCGGGCAGGGTTCCGTCTCGCCCAGCACCTGGCGCACCGGAATGCGCGCCGTCCAGACCGGCAGGGCATAATCCTCCTCGTCGTCGGACACGTGCGTATCGCGGATCTTGCCGGAGGCTTCGTCGATCGGCATCGCCACGAAGCTGGTCGCCTTGATCTCCTGGCTGTTGGGCGCACGAATTTCGTTGGAACGGCCGGGGTAAAGCCGGTCCACGAAGCCGTCCATCAGCCGGATGACCTCGGCTGGGTCCTCGACCAGCCGAGCCGTGCCGAACGCCATGACCGAACGGTAGTTGACCGCATGATGAAAGCCGCTGCGCGCGAGCACGATGGCATCGAGATGGGTGACCGTGACGCACACCGGCAGGCCGGCGGATTGCCGGCGGATCATCCGGCTGGCGGAGGAGCCGTGCCAGTATAATGTGTCATCTTCCCGCCAGAATCCCGTCGGGGTGCAATACGGCTGGCCATCGATCGAATAGGCGATATGCGCCAGCATCGCGGAGTCGAGGATGTCGTAAACGGTCGCCTTGTCGAACCGGCCCCGTTCATGGCTGCGCCGGAGCCGGTTGCGACCGGAGATGGGAAAGCTGGGGACGGCGGAATCGGTCACAGGCTGAACTCCAGGACAATCGATCTGGTCTTATCCCCTGGATCCGGCAAAAACCATTGGACCAATTGTCAGGGCCGGCGATACGCCAATCTCATGCCGCCGCGTGTCCCGCGGCAAGCACGGCATCCTGTTCCCGGACCCGCACAGCCGCCGGTCGCGTCGTGGTGCGTTCGATGTAGGCTTCGATCTCCGGCGTGACGGGCACGACGCCGAACGCCGTGGTCCAGTGCAGCGCCGAACCCCACAGCACATCCGCGGCGGAGAAGGTGTCGCCCAGAAGATACGGAGCAGCCCGAAGCTGGGCGTTGACCGTGGCCATCACGGTGTCGAACGTGCCATACGGCGACATCGCCAGCGGTGCCGGATCCCGCTTCGTCGCCCGATCCACCAGGGCCGGTTCGAAGCAACCCGCGTAAAATGCCATCCACCGCAGGTATGGCCCGCGGCGCGGGTCATCCAGGTTCGGCGTCAGCCCCGCCCCTGGGAACAGATCCGCCAGATACAAATAAACCGCCACCTGTTCGGTCACCAGGACATCGCCGTGCAGAATCGCCGGCACTTTGCCCATGGGGTTGATCGCCAGGAATTCCGGCTTCCGCTGTTCCCCGGCGCGCATGTTCAGCACCCGCAATTCGTACGGTGCGCCAAGTTCCTCAAGCAGGGTCAAAGTGCCGCTGGAGCGGGTGTTGGGCGAATGGAACAGAACGATTTTGGTGCCGGCCGCCATACGATTCTCCTACATTTGATTGTTGACATACGAATATATGCAACTTATAGTTGCTTTTATGATAGGAAAACGTCTTTCAGTTGCCGTTTACCTCGTCCTTTGCCCCGTTGCCGGCCACAGCGCGGCAATCGGCTATGCCATTACCATAACCACCGCCTATGCCACATCGGACCCATTCCCCAACCGGCTGGATCGCGCGTTCACCGAACCCGCCACGGGCTATCTGCAAATCGCGAACACCGGCGGGTCAGTGTTTTCCGGGACCGCCGGCACGATCGCGGTGTCGGCCTTCGCCGGCGATTTGTCCTTCACGTCCCCGCTTTTGACGCTGCTGCCGGGTTCGGCGGTATCGATCGCCATACCGGACAATTCGGCCAATGTCGGCGGGTTCAACGGCCCCGCCTATTTCCAGCGGCCCGGCGTCGAGATTACCCTGAATGGCACGATGTCGAACGGGCTGACGACCGAGACGGTCGCTTTGCTGGTCGCCGATGCCAATATCCATTCCGGTGTCCCGCGCACAGACCAATATACCCTGACCTCGGACAGTTATGTGCTGCAAGGCGGCGATCCGTGGGGCTTCGATACCGGAGCCGCCTTCGGCCTGAGCCAGGCCCATGGCGTGTATGTGTTCAACCAGCCCGTGGCGGAACCTGCTTCGCTCGCCTTGCTGGCGACGGGACTGCCGCTATGCGTCCTGCTGCACAGCCGCCGCCGGCGAACGGCTACTTGATTTGCAGCGGATAATCCGGTCTTCACGATCCGGGAATAAACCCGCACACTCGGCCCATGACGCCCCCGCCCCTCTCTCCTCGCATTCTCGCCACCGGCGCCGCCCCTATTCCGACAGCCAAGGCCTGGGCCGCCGGGTATGATGGCCGATCCGGTCCGGCCATCGACATGACCCAGGCGGTCCCTGGCTACCCCACGCATCCGGAGCTCGCGATACGGCTGGCCGAGGGCGCTGCATCCCCGGTTCAGGCCCGGTATGGCACGATCGACGGGGATGAATCCCTGCGGACCGCGCTGGCCGCCGATATCGGCCGGGTCTATGGCGCCAGCCTGGATGCCGCCGACGTGGCCATCACCGCGGGCGCCAACCTGGCCTTCGCGATGGCGATCACCGTGCTGTGCGATGCCGGCGATCAGGTCATGCTGCCGGTGCCGTGGTATTTCAACAATGCCATGGCGCTGACCATGCAAGGACTGGAAGCCCTGCCGCTGCCCTGCCGGCCGGAAGATGGGTTCATCCCGGACCCGGATCGCGCAGCGGCCCTGATCGGACCGCGCACCCGGGCGATCGTGCTGATCAGTCCCAATAATCCAACCGGCGCGATCTATCCGCCCGCGGTCATCGCCCGGTTCGCCGCCCTGTGCCGCACACGCGGACTCTGGCTGATCCTGGATGAATCGTATCGCGACTTTCTGCCCGGCGACGCCTTGCCGCCCCATACGCTGTTCCAGGATCCGGATTGGCGGGACGGTCTTGTGCATCTTTACTCGTTCTCCAAAGCCTATTGCGTGGCGGGACACCGCATCGGTGCCATGGTGTGCGGCCCGCGTGTGCGCACCGAGTTGAACAAGGTGCTCGATACGCTGCAGATTTGCCCGCCGCGCGGCCCGCTGCCCGGTCTGGCCTGGGCGATCGATCATCTGGCCGGCTGGAAGGCCGGCAACCGGACCCTCATCGCCGAACGGGCGAAGGCATTCCGCCAGGCCGTCGAACCGCTGGCGGACTGGCGGATCGACGCACTGGGCACTTACTTCGCGTATCTGAGACTGCCGGACAGCGCGCCCGACGCGATGGCCGCCGCCGAGGCCCTGGCGACCGGATGCGGGCTGTTCTCGCTGGCCGGACCGTTCTTCGGTCCCGGCCAGGACCGGCATTTACGGCTGGCATTCGCCAACGCCGGCCTCGATGCGATCGCCGCCCTGCCCGCTCGATTGCTGACGCTGGAATAACGCACTGGGCGGCGACCTGGCCTGTTCGCCGGACCGCCGGACGGGATGGCACGACCGGACGATCATGGCGCACGCACCCGATGTGTCGGCACGCCGGGAAGGCCGCGCGACATTCGCTTGCTCTCAGACGACGCCCAAATCCACCGAACCGGGAGCTGCGACACATCGTTGCCGCCCAGTGCGGCAGGCGCCGGTTACGTCGGCCTCGGCGCCCGTCCGCCAGATTTTACCGTCCGCTCTGGCTGTCGTTCCTGACATATTTCCTCAATCGGACGACGGCGGGGCTAGCCGGCAACCCGCAGCGCGCACTGCCTGTCGATCGCCGCGAGCAGGATGCAAAGTGCGATCCCTTCCGACGCGACGGTCACGTCCGCTAGCGACGGAAAGGTGGGGGCGATGCGCAAATTGCTGTCCCGCGGATCGTTGCCGTTCGGCCAGGTGGAACCCGCGGCGGTCAACGCCAGACCTGCGTCCCTGGCCAGCGCCACCACCTGCTTCGCCGTACCCGGCGTGGCGTCGAGGCTGATGAAGTAGCCGCCATCCGGCCGCGCCCAGATCGCCGCGCCGGTGCCCGTCAGCCGCTTGTCCAGCGCCGCGTTCACCGCCGCGAATTTCGGCGCCAGCAGCGCCCGGTGGCCGTCCATGTGGCGCATCAGCCCGGCTTCGTCCTTCAGAAACCGCAGATGCCGCAATTGATTGAGCTTGTCCGAACCGATCGTGCGCTTGAACGCGCGCGTCATGAACCATGCCAGATTGGCGGCCGACGACCCGAAAAACGCCAGCCCCGCGCCGGCCAGGGTAACCTTCGATGTCGAAGCAAAGACAAACGCCCTGTCCGGGTTACCCGCCGCCGAACAGGCATCCAGAATATTCGCGATCGGATGCTGCTGGTCGGTAAGGTGGTGGATGCCGTATGCACTATCCCAGAACAGCCGGAAATCGGGCGCGCCGGTTCGCATCGCCGCCAGCCGCCGGACGGTTTCATCCGAATAGACCTCTCCGGTCGGATTCGAGTATTTCGGCACGCACCACATGCCCTTGACCGAAGGATCGGCCGTCAGCGATTCCACTGCGTCCATGTCCGGCCCATGCCCGGTCAGCGGCACGGTCAGCATGCGGATACCGAATTCCTCGCACAGCGCGAAATGCCGGTCATAGCCGGGCACCGGACAGATGAAAGCGGGCGCCGCGTTGCCCCACGGTTCGGTGGACCCCGGAACGCCTTTCAGCAGTGCCCAGACAATGCAGTCGTGCATGACGGCCAGGCTGGAATTATCGGCAACGAATATCTGGGCCGGCGGCGCGCCCAGCAGCGGCGCGAACAGCGCTCGGACCTCGGGCAGCCCTTGCAGGACGCCGTAATTGCGGGCGTCTTCGCCGCCCTGGGTGACGTAATCGCCGTTGCCGGGGAAGGCCATCATGCCGTTGGCCAGATCGAGCTGATCCGGCGCCGGTTTGCCGCGCGTCATGTCCAGCTTCAGGCCGCGTGCCCGGAACGCGTCGTATTCGCCGCGTATTGTCCGGCGTAGCGCCTGAAGGTCTTCGTCCGGCAGATCGGCAATGCGCGTCATAAATCCCTCGATATCGATGTGCCCGGTTTACCGCGAAATCAGCCAGCCGGTAACCATCGGCGAACACGGTTGTGACATGCGCGGGAAAAGTCGCGGCGTATAGGTAGTTTCCGAACCTACCGCGACGGGCCCGCGTCGTGGTACGACGTGAGACAGTAACGGAGATATGGCGGGTTGGCACCAAATCGGATACGCTGGCGCCGATCGGCGATGCGGCGCGCCGGATGGTTTGTCCTCGGCATGGTGTTTGCCGGCGGTTCCGCGTTGGCGGGGGACGCGCTTGCAACCGGCGAATACAATGCGCGTTTGGCCGATTGCGGCGCGTGTCACACCAAAGTCGGCGGCACGCCGTTTGCCGGCGGACTGGGCATCGACACCCCTTTCGGCACCCTGACCTCCACTAACATCACGCCCGACAAGGATACCGGAATTGGCGGCTGGAGCGACGATACCTTCGTCCGGGCGGTAACCGACGGCATCGGCCATGACGGTAAGTATCTTTATCCAGCGATGCCTTTCCCGTCATACACCAAGATGACGCGGGACGATGTCCTGTCGATCAAGGCGTATTTGTTTTCGCTGGCGCCGGTCCACGCACCGAGCGTTCCCAGCGGACTGGCATTTCCGTTCAATATCCGCATGTCGATGATCGGCTGGCGCCTGCTGTTCTTCTCGCCCGGCGTGTACCGGCCCGATCCGGCACGGTCGGCCGAGTGGAATCGCGGTGCCTATATCGTGGAGGGTCCTGGTCATTGCGGCGCCTGCCATTCGCCCCGCAACATCTTCGGATCGACCGACGCGTCGCAAAGCCTGGGCGGCGGCAGTGTCGGGCGATGGCTGGCACCGAATATATCGGCCGATCCGCGCTGGGGGATCGGCGACTGGACCGCCGGCCGGATCGCTACCTTCCTGAAAACCGGCGTGGAGAAAACCAAGGGCGTTGCCTTTGGACCGATGGCCGAGGTTGTCCACGACAGCTTGCGCTACATCTCCGATGCCGACCTGCGGGCGGTCGCGGTGTTCCTGAAATCGGCTCCCGAACGGACCCAGGGGGCGACCGGGGCGGTTGCGACCGCCGCGGCACTGGCACAGGGGCAGACGCTGTACATGGCCAACTGCGCCAAATGCCATCAGAAAGACGGAACCGGTTTCGCGGGCGCCGTGGCGAATTTGTCCGCCAATGGATCGGTCACTTCGGCAACGCCGGACGACATCATCGATGCGGTGCTAAGCGGACTTCACGGCACCGGCACCTATGGAACCATGCCCAGTTTCGCCGGCAAACTGACCGACCAGGACATTTCGGATATCGCCAACTATGTGCGGACCGGGTGGGGAAACAATACGCCGGCGAACGCCACGCCGGCACTGGTGGCAAATTTGCGCGTGCAGGCCGCGGCCAGCCTGAAACAGAACCCGTGACGGTTCCGTGGGCGTTCTATCGGGCACGTGGCCCGATGCGGCGGATTATCTCAGCTGTGGGAACATGAGGCCAATGACACGCAGGATGCCCGCCCTATCCCCGATTTCAGCTTGGTTTCGCATCGTGCATCGGCGGTTCGCGCTGGTCGCCATAGCGGCGCTGACCGCCCTGTCGGTGTGCGGTAGCTATCGCGCATACGCCGCCCAGGCGGATGCGGCGAATGCTGCACCGGCCCTGACAACCGCACAGATCGACGAGAAATTGCGTAGTTGCCTGTTTTGCCATGGGCCGGGCGGGCGGGTCACGTCGCCGGAGTTCCCGGCGCTCGCGGGTCAGCAAAAGGCCTATCTGATTACGCAACTGACGGCGTTCCGGGACAAGACGCGGCGGGACTCGCCCGGTGCCAGTGCCGCCATGGCGCCCATGGCCGCGGGCCTGAGCGACGCGACCATCGAACGTTTGTCGGCCTATTTTGCCGAGCAGACGGCGGTGCCGGGGACGGAGCAGAATGCCGCCCAGACGATCGCCGGACGGGCGATTTATGAGCATGGAGTTCCCGGCAAGGCCGTACCCTGCATCGCCTGCCACGGCGCCTCGGCCGAAGGCGCCGGCGTCGTGCCGCGCCTGGCAGGACTGGACCGGTCTTATTTGCTTCGCCAGATCGGCCTTTTCGCCACGAATATCCGTGTCAACGGTTCGATGCACGCGGAGACCATGCGGTTGACCGGCCAGGAAAGCGACGCCGTAGCGGCGTATGTCGCTGACGCGCCGGCCACCGGAAGCCCAGCTTCCGGCCTAACGGTGGAAACCTGTTCCGGATGTCATGACTTCAGCGGCAAGGACGCCCCGGACGCATTCGTCTTCCCGCGGCTGGCAGGTCAGCAAAAAGAGTATCTGGTTGCGCAACTCAAGGCATTTCGCGACAAGTCGCGCGCCGGTCCGCGCGCCCGCACTTATATGTGGCCGGTCGCGGCTGGTTTGGACGATGCCGCGATCGCGCGCTTCGCAACCTATTATTCCGCACAACCGCCGCCGCCGGGTTCGCGGCAGGACCCCGCCCGTGTCGCGGCGGGAAAGGTCATTTTCGAGAACGGAATTCCGGACAAGGCGCTGCCCTGCATGGCCTGTCATGGCGCCGGCGCGCAAGGCGCCGGTTCGATCCCACGCCTCGCGGGTCAGCACCGTCTGGTTCTGGAACGCCAGCTTGGCTATTTCGCGTCGAACACAAGGGTCAACGCATCGATGCACCAGGAATCGATGCACCTGACAAACGAGCGGGAACGCGGCGACATCGCGGCCTATCTCGCCGCGCAATCCCCCGCATTGCCCGAAGCGGAGGAACAGACGGCGGCGATGGTAAAAGTCTGCTCCGCCTGTCATGAATTCGGCGACAAAAACGCGCCCGCGGATTTTGTTTTCCCGCGTCTCGCCGGGCAGCAAAAGGACTATCTTGTGGCGCAACTCAAGGCGTTTCGCGACAAATCGCGGGCCGACCCGCGCGCCCAAGCCTATATGTGGACCGTGGCCGCCGGCCTCGATAACGCGGCGATCGAGCGCGTCGCAAGCTATTATGCCAGGCAAGCCCCTGTCCCAGGTTCGGACCAGGATCCTGCCCACGCCGCGGCCGGCAAGGTTCTTTACGAAGCCGGTATCGCGGATAAGGTGCTGCCATGCATGGCCTGTCACGGCGCCGACGCACAAGGCGCCGGTTCGGTGCCGCGTCTGGCGGGACAACCCGCGCTGGAAATCGATCGCCAGCTTGGATATTTCGCGGCGAACGCGCGGCCGAACGCGCCGATGCACTGGGAGGCATCGCATCTGACCGCGGCCGAAAGCCGCGACGTGGCGGCTTATGTCGCCGGACGGTCGTTTGGGACGCCCGCGCAAGATGGACAACCGGTCGCGGCGATGGTCCGGATGTGTGCGGCATGCCACGAATTCAGCGGTAAGGACGCGCCGGCCGATTTCGTATTTCCGCGGCTGGCCGGGCAGCAGAAGGATTATCTGGTCGCACAGTTACAGGCATTCCGCGACAAATCGCGAGCCGATCCGCTTGCCCGGGCCTATATGTGGAGTGTCGCGGCCGGGTTGGACGACGCCGCGATCGAGGGTGTGGCAAGCTATTTTGCCGCCCAGGCGCCGCTGCCGGGTTCGGGCCGGAACGCCGCCGACATCGCGGCGGGACGGGTTCTTTTCGAGCAAGGCATTCCCGATAAAATTCCACCTTGCATGGCCTGTCACCTTGCCAACGCCGAGGGGGCGGGTCCAACGCCTCGCCTTGCGGGCCAGCTTCTGCCGGTTCTGGAACGCCAGCTTGGATACTTCGCCGCCAACCTGAGGGCCAACGACATGATGCATCAGGAAGCGAAGGATTTAACGCCCCATCAGATCGGCGTACTCTCGGCCTGGCTGGCTGCCCAGTAAGGCCGCGAATACAAGGCCGATGGCTCATGAAACGGAGCGGCCGGCCTGGCACCGCCGCCCGCACTGCCGGTCGCGCCAAAGTGTGTCGCCAGCGATCCATTCGCGCCGTTAGTCTTGCCTTATGATCGCCAAACCGGACGGGTTCTTGAACAGCGACCGCGGCAATCGCCGAACCGGGCGTGGCCTCGCGATTAGAACGGCCGCGGCGATCGCGCCGCTTTGTCTCGCGGCCTGCCAGTCCGCTCTGCTGGACCCAAAGGGCGTCATCGGATTAGCCGAGAAAACCATACTGATCGATTCGCTGGCGATCATGCTGGCCATCGTCGTCCCGACGATCGTCGCGACACTCGGCTTCGCCTGGTGGTACCGGGCGTCCAACACAAAAGCCAGATACCGGCCGGCGTTTGTCTATTCAGGCCGTCTCGAACTCGTCGTCTGGTCCATTCCCCTGCTGGTCATCATCCTGCTCGGTGGCGTCATCTGGATCGGCGCCCATCAGCTCGATCCGGCCAAACCGCTGGCATCGGATGCGCCGCCGCTTCAGGTGCAAGTCGTCTCCCTGGACTGGAAATGGCTGTTCATTTACCCGGATCAGCAAATCGCGAGCGTTAACCGGCTCGTTATTCCGGCGGGCGTCCCGGTTCACTTCACCCTTACTTCTGCAAGCGTCATGAACGCCTTCTTCATCCCCCGACTCGGCAGTATGATCTATACTATGAACCGGATGACAACGCAGTTGAATCTGCGGGCCGATGCGCCCGGCACGTTTCAAGGCCTGTCCAGCGATTATAGCGGCGACGGTTTCGCCGGCATGCACTTCGAGGTTCGGTCGCTGCCCGGCGACCAGTTCGCGGACTGGATCGATACCGCGCGCAAATCCGGTCCGGCGCTCGATCCGTCCAGTTACATGGCGCTCGCGCAACAAAGCTTCGCCACGCCGCCGTTTACGTACCGCACCGCCGACGCCGGATTGTTCGGGAAAATTGTGTCCCAGCAACTACCGCCAGGACCGGGGCCCCACGCCGGGCTGCCGGACGTGACCGTGTCGTCGCGAACGGCGAACTGAGCATGCTGGGCAAACTCACCTGGGGCGCTATCCCGTTCGACCAGCCCATCCCGCTGATCGCGGGTGGGCTGGTCGGCGTCGGACTTCTTTGCCTGCTTGCGCTTGTCGTCCTGAAGGGCTGGTTTCCATATGTATGGCGGGAATGGATCACCAGCGTCGATCACAAGCGGATCGGTGTTATGTACACCCTTCTGGCCATGACGATGCTGCTGCGAGGTTTCACCGACGCCATCATGATGCGGACGCAACAGGCGCTCGCGTTCAGGGCGCCCGGTTATCTGCCACCCGAACACTACGACCAGATTTTCGCCGCCCACGGAACGATGATGATCTTCTTCGTTGCCATGCCGTTCATGATCGGTCTGATGAATTTCGTGGTTCCGTTGCAACTCGGCATTCGCGATGTGGCCTTTCCCACGCTCAATTCGGTGGGATTTTGGCTGACCGCGACGGGCGCGCTGCTGGCCAATATCTCTTTGGTGGTGGGCGAGTTTTCAAGAGCGACGTGGCTACCGTTTCCGCCGTTGTCGGAACTGGCCTATTCGCCCGGCGTCGGCGTGGATTATTACCTGTGGGCGATCGAGATATCGGGGGCCGGAACCCTGGTGTCGGGGATCAATCTGGTAACGACCATATTAAAAATGCACGCCCCCGGCATGACTTACTTTCGCATGCCGATTTTTTGTTGGACGACCCTTGCGTCCAATCTGCTGATTGTCGCCGCGTTCCCCTTACTGACCGCGACCCTGGCGATGCTGCTGCTGGATCGTTACCTGGGCTTTCATTTTTTCACGAATGAAGGCGGCGGCAACGTGATGATGTTCATGAACCTGATCTGGGCCTGGGGACATCCGGAAATCTACATCCTGATCCTGCCCGCCTTCGGCATCTATTCCGAGGTTATCTCCACTTTTTCGCGCAAGCCGATATTTGGCTACCGATCCATGGTGGCGGCAACGATGGCGATCTGCCTGTTGTCGTTTACCGTCTGGCTGCATCATTTCTTCACCATGGGCGCGGGGGCCGACGTCAACGCGGTCTTCGGCATCGCCTCGTCGATCATCGCGGTTCCAACCGGTGTCAAGCTGTTCAACTGGATGTTCACGCTGTTCGGAGGGCGGATCGTCTTCGCGCCGCCCATGCTGTGGTCGATGGGTTTTTTGGTCACGTTCATCATCGGCGGCATGACAGGCGTGTTGCTGGCGGTCCCGCCCGCCGATTTCGTGCTGCACAACAGCCTGTTCCTGGTCGCGCATTTTCATAATGTGCTGATCGGCGGCCTGCTGTTCGGCGCCTTCGCCGGCTATACGTTCTGGTTCCCCAAGGCATTCGGGTTCCGGCTGCACGAAGGACTGGGCAAGGCCGCTTTCTGGTGCTGGTTCATCGGTTTTTACGTGGCCTTCATGCCGCTTTATGTCCTCGGGCTGATGGGCATGACTCGCCGCATGCAGCACTATGACGTTCCGGAATGGCATCCATGGCTGCTGATCGCCGCCGCCGGTGCGGTTATCATCCTGGCGGGAATCGTCCTGCAAATCGTGCAACTGGTCGTCAGCTTCCGCCGGCGGGACGAACTGCGCGACGTGACCGGGGACCCGTGGAACGGACGCTCCCTGGAATGGTCCACCGCCTCCCCGCCGCCGGCCTTCAATTTCGCGGTTTTACCGCAGGTCGGCGGGTTGGACGCCTACTGGGCGATGAAGCAGCCGGGCGAACATACTAAGGAACCGGCCTATGCGGACATAGAAATGCCGGTGAACAGCCCAACCGGCTTCATCTGTGCGTTCTTCGCGACATTCATGGGCTTTGCGCTGATCTGGCACATCTGGTGGCTGGCCATTCTGTCCGCGGCCGGGGCCTATGCCACCTTCGTCGTCTTTGCCTGGCGAGACCGCGACGAATACACCATTCCGGCGGCAACCGTCGCGTATCTGGACCGGACGAACCGGCGCGCGCGCGAAGCGGCGCCGGTTAGCATAACGGCGGCACCATGAGCGCCTCGCAAGCGGCGACCGCCGTCTCCCACTCGGACGCGGTGCTGGTGACGAGACGCATTATCGCGGGCTATGGATTTTGGATTTTCCTGCTGAGCGACATTATTATGTTCTCCGCCTTTTTCGCGGCATATGCTGTTTTGTCGGCGCAAACGGCGGGCGGACCCAGCGGCAAAGACCTGTTCAATCTCACTAATGTGGCGATCGAAACGGCCTGCCTGCTGCTGTCCAGTTTCACCTGCGGCCTGGCCAGTATCGGCGCCCGCACCAAAAACAGCTTGTGGTTCTACGGCGCGATGACTGCCACGTTCTTCCTCGGTGCCGCGTTCCTGGGCCTGGAAATCAGGGAGTTCGCCGGCCTTGTCGCCCGTGGCGCCGGTCCGGCGCGCAGCGCGTTTCTGTCGTCGTTCTTCACCCTGGTCGGGTGCCATGGCCTGCATGTTACCGCCGGGCTGCTGTGGCTGCTGACAATGATGGCGCAGGTACTGGCCAAGGGATACCGGCCGGACATTCAACGGCGGATCCTGTGCTTTGGCCTGTTCTGGCATACGCTGGATATTATTTGGGTGGCTTTGTTTACCGTCGTCTATCTGTTGGGAGTCGCGCAATGAGCGACATGAAACGCCACGGCAATGACGTGGCTCCGGGCGACGGCCCCCTCGATGAGGGCGATACCGAGGGCGTCGGCGCCTATCTGGTTGGGCTTGCCCTTGCCGTCTTGCTGACCGGTGTGGCCTTTTTCATCGAAGGCACCAATCTGGTCTGGGGACCGAGCATTCCGGTTGCGCTGATCGTTCTGGCGATTGCGCAGATGGGGGTGCATCTGGTTTTCTTTCTGCACATCACGTCCGGTCCGGACAGCATCAACAACGTCATGGCGCTCGCATTCGGCGTATTGATCGTCATGCTGCTGATCGGCGGATCGCTGTGGATCATGAGCAATCTGAACCACAACATGATGTCCGGCGACCGGACGATGCAGATGGCACGGTGAAACGGCGGATCGTCGTTTGGCGGACGGACAATCGGGGCTTCGTACGCGCGGAGATTGTGATATAACCCGGATTGGGTCCCCGTAGCTCAGCAGGATAGAGCACAAGATTCCTAATCTTGGGGCCGTGCGTTCGAATCGCGCCGGGGACACCAAAGCAACCCACGATCGCAGCACCGCGGGCATGTTTCCAAGCAACTAGGACTGGCTTGGTAGTTGGTGTGGAAGACTCAGCGTCCAAAGGTTGCAAAAATCTGGCCGCCCGTTCCGGAAAATAGCTCTGACCGGCGATGATGCCCTGCCATGAATCGGCCCACCGCAACCAACGGATGAGTTCTGGCTTGAAGCCGTGAAAATGACCGCGAACCAGCCCGGCAACCCATCCGCCTAACCGCCGGCTGGCCATAAAGCACCATCTCCAGGAAAAATCGGATCGCCCCTGGTCGCGACTCGAACGTCGGTTGCATCCTGTGTATATGCATATCGTGCCCATCGCCCCTGACATCGATCCAGCCCTGGCCATCCGGGAAGGTGACATAAGGCGGATTTTTCCGCCCGCGACGCTCGCAGCCGGCCGCTCTTATGAGCAGCGGGGCCGTGTGCAGGATTTGCAAATCGTCGCCCGCGGTGCCGTCATCAGCGCGTCCACCCACGGCACCCGTCCGGACCCATACATCCAAACCCTGAAAATCGCCGCGTCCGCCACCAACGGCGTGAAGATTTCCGGTGCCTGCTCCTGCCCCGTCGGACGCGCCTGCAAGCATCTTGCCGCCGTTCTGATCGCCGCCCAGCGCAAGGAAATGCTGGTTCCGCGGCATCAGGACACGCTGTTCCCCCAGACCAAGGCCCCTGCCCCGGTTGAACTTCCGCCGCAAATCCAAACGTGGCTGGCCGATTTCGACGGCGAGGACGACGAACCGACGGAAGATTACCCCGCATTGCTGCGCACCCGGGTTTTCTACGTTCTGGATGCCGCGCCCAATGCCGCCGGGGTGCCGCAACTGCGAATCGACCCCATGACGGTGACGCTGCGCAAGGACAACAGTCCCGGCACGATCAAGCGCTATGCCCCGCATCAGATCCAGACGCCGGCGAGATACATCCGGCCGTCCGATCTTATTGTGCTGTCGCGGCTGGCGCGCCGGACTGCCCATGGTGTTCCGCACGGCGACGACGATCCGGCCGATACGCTGCGCCGCATCCTGGCAACCGGGCGGGCCCGCTGGGGTTCGGCGGAAGGCCCCGCGCTGCGGGAAGGCCCCGAACGCCAGGGCCAGATCACCTGGATCACCCGGCCCGATGCATCTCAGCAGGCCACTCTGGCGCTGGACGAAGGGCTTACCGCGCTGCGCATTCCGGCGCCGTGGTATGCCGATCCGGCGGCCGGCGTGGTCGGGCCGGTCGTCCTCGATCTGCCCCAGCGGGTCGTAACCCGCCTGCTCAACGCGCCGTCCATTCCGCCCGAATCGGCAGCCGAGGTCCGCGCCCAGTTATCGCGTCGGATGCCGTCGGCCAAGGTACCCGTGCCGGCCGAACTGCGCCCGCCGGAGCCTGTTAGTGCAACGATGACCCCGCATGTGCGGTTGATCGCCGGCACGCTCCCCAGCGACCCGAGCTATGGGCGGGGGTCCGCGAGGATGATCGGTCGCGGGCTGTATGCGGTGCCGCTGACGCGCCTGTCCTATCGGTATGGGCCGGTCACCCTGCCGCGCAGCCTGAAACCGCTGCCCGCCATCACCGTGCTGGACGGCACCTTGTACCGGGTCGATCGCGACCGGGTCGCCGAATCGCGGGTTCTGGCGGAACTGTCCGACCTTGGCTTCATCTCGGTGCATGAAGTCGTACCGGTTTATTATCAGCATGCCCACACGGACGATTTCGCGTTGCGGGAATCCAGCACCGGTCCGGCCTGGCTGCGGATCGTCGCGCAGGAAATCCCGCGCCTGCGCCAGGCCGGGTGGGTCGTCGATATCGATGAGGATTTTCCTGTACAAGTGCTGTCGGCCGATGCGGAAATCGACGCCGAACTGGTCGAAGGGTCCGGCATCGACTGGCTGGAACTGCACCTGGGCGTAATGGTCGATGGGGAGCGTGTCGATCTGGTGCCGGCGCTGATCCGGCTGATCGCCCGGCCGGAAGCCGCTGTCCTGGCCGAGGGACCGGACGATAAGCCGTTCATTCTGACGCTGCCCGACGGGCGCTTGCTGTCGCTGCCGATGGCGCGTATCCGGCCGACGCTGCTGGCGCTACTGGAATTGTGGGCCGGCGGCGGAATCGACGCGGATTCGGAGCATATCGCGTTCAGCCGCCTCGATGCCGCCGATCTGGCCGCGCTGGAGGAGCGCAGCGGCCTGGTTTGGCGCGGCGGCGAGTCCCTGCGGGATATGGGCCGCATGCTGCGCCAGTCCGGCGGTATACCCAGCGCGGCGGTGCCCGCGAACTTCCTGGCGACGCTGCGGCCGTATCAGAGCCAGGGCGTCGATTGGTTGCAATTTCTGGCCGCGGCCGGGCTGGGCGGCATCCTCGCCGACGACATGGGCCTGGGCAAAACCGTGCAAACCCTGGCCCATCTGGCGATCGAAAAAGCCGCCGGACGGCTGGACCGGCCATGCCTGATCGTCTGCCCAACCAGCCTCATCCCCAACTGGACAGCCGAGGCACGCCGTTTCGCGCCCGGATTGTCGGTGCTCGCGTTGCACGGAACCAACCGCAAGGCCGGCTTCGCCGCAATCCCGGAACACGATCTGGTCTTGTCCACCTATCCGTTGCTGACCCGCGACCACGAAATACTCGCCGCCCAGGAATGGCATGTGGTGATCCTGGACGAAGCCCAGTCGATCAAAAACCCCAACGCCGAAACAACCCGTCAGGCGCTTCGCCTGAAGGCGCGTCAGCGCCTGTGCCTGTCCGGCACGCCGTTGCAAAACCATTTGGGGGAGTTGTGGTCGCTGTTCGACTTCCTGGCCCCCGGTTTCCTCGGCGGCCAGAAATCGTTCAAAACCCGCTACCGGACGCCGATCGAGAAAAATGGCGACCTGGAACGGCAAAACCTCCTGACGCGCCGTATCCGCCCGTTCATGCTGCGCCGGACCAAGCAGGAGGTGATCTCCGAACTGCCGCCCAAGACGGAAATCGTCGAGCCGGTAGAAATGGAAACCAACCAGCGGGCCATTTACGAGGCAATCCGCCTGTCCATGCACGCCAAGGTCCAGGCCGCCATCGCCGCGAAAGGCCTGGCCCGGTCCGGCATCATCATCCTGGATGCGTTACTGAAAATGCGCCAGGCCTGCTGCGATCCGCGCCTGCTAAAACTTAAAACCGTCGCCAGAACCAAAGCCGGTTCCGCCAAGCTCGACCGGCTCATGGAAATGCTCGGTATTATGTTCGCCGAGGGCCGCCGCGTCCTGCTGTTCTCCCAGTTCACCGAAATGCTGGCCTTGATCCAGGCCCGCCTGGAAGAGGATGGAATCGATTTCGTCAAACTGACGGGCGACACCAAGGACCGGTCAACGCCGGTGAAACGATTCCAGGCCGGCGAGGTGCCGCTGTTCCTGATCAGCCTGAAAGCCGGCGGCGTCGGGCTGAACCTGACGGCGGCCGATACGGTCATTCATTACGATCCCTGGTGGAACCCGGCGGTCGAGGATCAGGCGACCGACCGCGCCCACCGTATCGGCCAGACCAGCAAGGTGTTCGTTCACCGGCTGGTGACGCTGGGAACGATCGAGGAAAAGATGGAGGTCCTAAAGGACAAAAAACGCGCCATCGTCGCCAGCGTGATGGACGCCGAACATGGCGGCGCCCTGACGATGACGGAAGCCGACGTGGACGAACTGTTCGCCCCGGCGGCGTAATCGCGCTGTCCGGTCAGCCCGCCAACGCGATGGCCCCGGTCACCGACCCACGGCATTCGCCGAAACCGATCATGGCAAACCCATCGCGCCGAGCGGTGCCGCGAAAGATCACCGTATCGCCGTCCATCAAATAAGTGCGGGTTTCCCCGCCCGGCAACACAACCGGATCGCGGCCGCCCCGCGTCATCTCCAGCAGGCAGCCTTCCGACCCCGGTTCGGTGCCCGAAACCGTGCCGCTGCCGAACAGATCGCCGGGCTGCAGATTACAGCCGTTCGACGTGTGATGCGCGACCATCTGCGCCACCGTCCAGTACAGCATAGACGCGTTCGCCCGCGACAACACATGCGGCGCCGCACCCGCTTCCCGCATTTTCGGAGTCTGCAACAACACGTCCATCGCGATATCGAAGCATCCGTTCGCCTGATCGGCGCCGTCGTTCAAATGCGGCAACGGTGCCGGATCGCCGTCCGGGCGGGGCGGCTGAGCCATCCGGAACGGCTCCAGCGCCTCCGGCGTAACAATCCAGGGCGAAACGAAGGTGGACAGGCTTTTCGACAAAAACGGACCTAAAGGCTGCGATTCCCACGCCTGGATATCGCGCGCCGACCAGTCGTTCAGCAGGCAAAACCCGGCGATATGGCGCGACGCCTCGCTAATCGGAATGGGTGAGCCAAGCGCGTTCCCCGGCCCGATCCAGGCCCCCAGTTCCAGCTCATAATCCAAATTGCGGCTCGGTCCGAAATCCGGACCGGCCTGTTCCGGTGGCTTACGCTGCCCGTTCGGGCGCCGCACCGTCCCGCCCGATACAAGCACCGACGACGCCCGGCTGTGATAGGCCACCGGAACGTATTTATAGTTCGGCATCAGCGGGTTATCGGGCCTGTTGATGGTCCCGGCGGTGCGGGCGTGATGAATGCCCGCGAAGAAATCGGTAAAGTCGCCGATCCGCGCGGGAAGATGCAGCGTGCAATGCGCGGCGTCATGGATCAGGCGGCGGGCCAACGTCCGGATAGCGGAAGCGCCGTCGCCGTTCGCATCCAGAATCTCCCCGATACGACGCCGCAACGCCACGCGCGCGGCCGCTCCCGCTTCAAGCAGTGGGTTCAGGGTCCGGCCGCTGGCCGCTTCCGCCGCATCGCGGGACAGGCCCGAAAACAGGCCGGCGTCCAGCGCCGCACCGATGTCCAGGATGGAATCGCCGATGGCGACACCGCCCCGAGCCGGACCGCCTTGCGTGCTGAAAATGCCGAACGGCAGGTTCTGAATGGGGAAAGCCGCGTGGCCGTTGGCCGACACGACCCAACTGGTCCGGCCCGCCGCGTGGGTTTCGTCGAGCATGATCTGTGCCGCCTTCTTCGAACGTTTGGCCTTGTTGCCGCGCAACTGGCCGGGTGCGCTGCCGCCCTTGGCGCGATCCAGCACAAAACGAGCGTAGTCGTCCACATCGCCCGGAAATTCTCATTTTGATTGGTCATATTGGTCCATATTGGAAGCGGATAACAGCCCTTTCACCCATGGAGGTCCGCGTAAAACCACGACAGTTCTTCGGCTGCCCCCCGAACTCGTGGCGACCGGACGATCGGGCGCATCAGCGGACGGCCCTGCTCGATGATCCGGTTTCCCCACGGCATAACCGGCAGACAACAGGTCGGACGACGTCGCGGATCATAATGGCCTCGTATGTCCTGCCGGACATGCCAACCCTATTTGTCCGCTCAAATCTTTCTTCCGCATCCACGTCAAACCGTCTCCGATCTGGCCCAATCGTCAGATTGTTGCGAATTCGCCGAAACTGGACGTGCCGCCCCCTGGGGCGGACAAGCCATGCGCGAACGATATTGCAAACCCGCGCGCGGCATGGTTCTTACTCCCGCCTTGGAGGGCACGTTGCCAATGTCGAAATTCAAATCCGGTCGCCATTTCCTGCAAACCCCTGGCCCGACCAACGTGCCCGAACGGGTGCTGCGTGCCATGAATCGCAACCCGGTCAACCACCGCGGACCGGATTTTGGCGCCCTGGGGATCGACGTTATCGCCAAGCTGCGCGGCGTATTCCAAACCCAGACGGCGACCATCGGTATATTCCCCGCGTCCGGCACCGGCGCGTGGGAAGCGGCCCTGGTCAACACGCTGGCCCCCGGCGATCGCATTCTGATAAGCCGCACCGGCCAGTTTTCCCATTTATGGGAGCAGATGGCCGTCCGCCTCGGACTTGACGTGGTCAGCCTGGAAACCGATTGGCGCCGCGGCGCCGATCCGGCCGCCATCGGCCAGGTTTTGCGCGACGACCGCGAACACAAGATCAAGGCGGTGTGCGCGGTCCACAGCGAAACGTCCACCAGTTGCATGACCGACATCGCCGCTGTCCGGCAGGCCATCGACGACGCCGGCCACCCTGCCCTGCTGATGGTCGATGCGATTTCGTCCCTTGGTTGCGCCGATTACCGGCACGACACATGGCAGGTCGATGTCACCATCGCCGGCTCGCAAAAGGGCCTGATGGTCCCCCCCGGCCTGTCCTTCACCGCGATCGGCGACAAGGCGTTGGCCGCATCCCGATCCGGCGGGTCGCGCCGCGGCTACTGGGACTGGGAACCGCTCGTGGCATCCAACAAGACCGGGTTCTTCCCATACACGCCTGCCGTCAACCTGCTGTTTGCGCTGAATGAGGCGCTGGACATGCTGACCGAGGAAACTCTTCCCGCCGTTTTCGCCCGCCATGAACGCTACGCCGGCGCCACCCGCCTTGCCGCGGCCGCCTGGGGTCTGGACTTGCAGTGCCAGGACCCGCGGGCCTATGCGCCCGGCGTTACCGCCATTCGCACGCCCGACGGACACAGCGCCGACGCTCTCCGCGCCATCATTCTGGATAAATTCGACATGAGCCTGGGCAACGGCCTGGGCCGTCTCGACGACCGTGTGTTCCGCATCGGCCACATGGGCGACCTGGGCGTGCTGTCGTTCACCGGCACGCTGACGGGGGTGGAGATGGGGCTGCGCGCAGCCGGTATTCCGCATAAGCCCGGCGGCGTACAGGCGGCGATGGACTATCTGGCGGCGCCGGGCGACTAAAACGTCCGGCGGGCATGGCACTGCGTTTGCAGGCAGTCGTACCGCACGCGGTGACAGGTTGCCATGCGCTTTAGGCCGGCGGCGATGCGGTATGACAGCACCGCTGAATCAGGATTGGCATTGTTATGCAACACACGCCCAGGCTGGCCTCTCCAGCCGTGTCGTGACCGACACGCTTGGCCGTTCGTAATACCCATCCGAAAGCCAGCGCGCGGACACCGAAATCCTGCTCGCCGCGAGCGTTCCGTCAGGTCTTCTGGCCACGATGCCGAATGTGCGCTGGGCTAGGAGTCCATCCGAAAGCACTTAATTGGAATTGCTTAGTTTTCTCAGCATCAGCCGGATCGAGGCCAGCTGATAAATGCGAGAGCGTTACGGGTCAGGTTTTCGAAATCCTTGGAAAGCCGGCGGCAACGGTTGATCCAGGCGAGGGTCCGTTCGACACCCCAGCGCCAGGGTACGACCTCGAAGCCTTGCGCCGTGTCCGAACGTTTAACGATCTGAACAGAAAGCTGTGGCAAAGCCTTCGCCAATGCCTGCCGGAACCGCGGTCCCTGATACCCGCCATCCGCGAAAAGCTTCGTTACGAATGGAAACAGGCCGTGCAACGACGTCATCGCCAGCACCCCGCCATCGCGATCCTGGATATCGGCGGGGTGAACCACCGCATGCATTAGCAACCCCGTGGTATCGACCAGAATGTGTCGCTTCTTGCCACTGATTTTCTTTCCCGCATCATACCCTTTGGGATCGATGCGGCCCCCCTTTTTCCGCGCTCTTCACGCTCTGGCTATCGATCACGCAGGCCGTGGGACCCGGCTTGCGGTTCGCTTGTTCGCGGCACTTTCGATAAAGCGTATAATGAATTTTTTCCAATGTCCCGTCGTAATCCCAGCGCTGGAGATAGCCGTACACCGTACTCTTTGGCGGAAGGTCTCCAGGTATGTAGCGCCACTGACAGCCGGTACTCAGCACGTACATGATACCGTTGAGAACCTCTCTTACATCGACCTCTCGTCGCCGGCCGCCGCGCTTGGCAGGCCGGATCGGCAACTTCACTTCGGACCATTCATCGTCGGTCAGGTCGCTCGGATAGCGTAGCTTGTCCCGATTGTACCGTTGCCTGTTCTCGTCGGTCCACATGAGCCACCCGGCGAATCGATAACAGCGAGGGAATCATAGAAGATTCAGTGAGTTCAAGCCCCCATCGCTAAGCGACACTAATGAGTCGAAAAGTTCTCAGACGGACACTAAGCGGGCTGGTATGACACGATCGCAAAAACAGCGGATGCCGCTAGGTTCGCAACGTTCTGTACACGATCTTAATTCGCCACGCCCCGCATCGACAACGCCCCCCAAAGCAGGTCGCCCAGATACCGTCCCGGAACCAGCGTGAACAATCCAGCAACTAGGCAGGCACCCACATAGGTATAAACCATATGCCGCCGATGCGTCGCTATCCTGCCCTTGAACAACGCCCGGAACGCCACCGCCAGATTGAAAAACACGAACGGCACAAACAGATGGATCGGCGAGAAACCCGCCCAACTGATTGCCAATGTGCTCCGGACGAAAATAGCGGAGATCGCCGTCGCGACCATGAGTGCCACCCACACATAGCCGGCCGACCGGTGCAGGTTCGGCCGCAGTCGCGCCCCGAGCCGTGCCCACATGACAAAGGGGCCAAGCGCCGTTGCGGCAATCGCGGCGGTCATATGCACCATGACGATCGCCGGAAGGCCCGTCTCCGGGGTCACAGCCGGCGCCCAAGTTGCTTCTCCACCTGCCTGCGCTCCCACTCGCCGTTCAGGAATGGAATTTTGTCGAACACGCGCAAACCATGAAATGCGACGCCGGTTCCCCAGCCAAGCGCGACCCAACCGACCCACCAATACCGCGGCGAGGTCAAAAAATTGACAACGGCTAAAACACACAACACTAAGATATACTGTGCGAGGTGAATATAGAGGCCTTTCACGCGCCGGACATGGGAAAAGGCCAGCGCCTCCTCGGTTCGGGCGGTAGCCGCCTGAGTTGTCACGCGATCGATAGCGGGATCGGCAGTAGGGGTCATTCCATCCTCCTTGAATTCGGAGAAGTCCACCCCAAACGCCGCCGCAATCGCCTTCAACGAGTCCACGCTGGCACTTTGCCCGCGTTCGATACGTTGAATGGTGCGCGCGCTAACACCGCTGAGCAAAGCAAGCTGTTCCTGCGACCAACCGCGTTGCAGCCTGAGTTTCTGGATCGGCATTCAGGGTCCTTCGTTCCGTGCCCCGCAATGCCCCGCGACCGCCCGGAATGACAACGTCAGCGCCCCGTCAGATATACGACAAACGGGCGACAAAGCCACGACAACCGGCCGCCGATCAACGGATTCCTCCCCCTACTCAGCCGCCATCGCAACCGTCACCGGCCGTGACAGCGCCGCCAGCAGTTCCCCGCGCCGCACCATCGCTTTCTCGCGGTTCGCATCCTTCACCGGTCCAAACCCGCGGATCATATCCGGCAGATCGGCGATCGCCACCGCCGTCGGCAGGTTGTCCCGCGTCAGCCCGGCCATCACGGTTCGCAGATCGGCCATATACCGATCGATCAGCGCACGCTCCTGCCGCCGTTCCGCCTGATAGCCGAACACGTCCAGCACCGACCCGCGCAGTGCCTTGCCATGCCGCAGCACGCGGAACAGCGGCAGCGCCACCGAACCGGGGATTTCGATTTTCCGCCGCCGTCCGGTCGCCTTGTCGATCCCCCGCGTCAGCGGCGGGGACATATGGAACGCCGGCTTGTCCCCATACGTGGCCGAGGCGTGCAACCGAGCAACCTCGTATTCGTCCTTGTAGGCCATGATGCGGAACAGGCCCTCGGCCGCCGCGCGCGACAGCTTGCCGGGCGCCCCGGCCACCGCGGTTTCTTTTGCAACGACCTCGCGCACCAGCCGCTCATACCGCGCGGCATAACCTTTCGACTGATACGCCGTCAGCCCGGCCACCCGGTGCGCGATCAGCGCCTCCAAATCGGCCGGAGGCCCCTCCTCCAGCCCATCCAGGATCTGCTTCATCAGCTCCGGCTTCTCCGCCAAAATCCGACCCCACAGAAACGCTCGGCGGTTCAGCTTCACCGAGGCCCCGTTCAGCTCCACGGCCCGCAGGATCGCCGCCTCATTCACCGGCACCAGCCCGCGCTGCCAGGCCATCCCCAGCAGCATCGTGTTCATCGCCTGGGCGTTGCCGAACAGCCGCTCCGCCAGCCGCACCCCGTGCAGCCATAAGGAACGCTGGCTATCGGTGGCTTTCTCGATCGTCCGCCGATGCAGCATGGCGTCGATCGACAGCGTGGCGTTGCGCTTGAACTCCGCCGTCGCCGCCAGATCCAGGTTGCCGATCACCACCGACGTCCGGGCATTCCGTTCCAGCACGCCAGCCTGACAGCCCACGGCAAGATCGGCCGCCAGCATCAGGTCGGCGGTCCCCAGCGGAATCCGGACCACATCCAGGTCTTCCTCCCGGTTGGCGATCTGTACATGCGCCACCACCGCGCCGTTCTTTTGCGCCAGCCCGGTGAAGTCCAGCGTCTTCACCGCCTTGCCTTCCAGATGCGCCGCCATCGCCAGGATCGCTCCGGCGGTCACGATCCCGCCGCCGCCGATCCCGGCGAACAACCCGCGCCACACCGCCGGCGAGGGCACCCGCGGCACCGGCAGCCCGGCAGCAAACTCATTTTCCCGGTCCGCCCAGTGCGTATCGGCATCCGGCGCCGCCGGCGGTCCGGCCTGAGTCACGAAACTCGGGCAGAACCCCTTCAGGCACGACAGATCGACGTTGCAGCTTGTCGGGTTGATCCGCCGCTTGCGGCCCAGATCGGTCTCCACCGGCTCGATCGCGATGCAGCCCGACTGGGTGGAGCAATCGCCGCAATTCTCGCACACCGCCTCGTTGATCACGACATGCCGGGTCGGCTGCGCCATCGACCCGCGCTTGCGCCGCCGCCGCTTTTCCGTCGCGCAGACCTGATCGTAGATCAGCACCGACGGCCCCTCGAAATCGCGAAGGGATTTCTGCACCGCGTCCAGTTCCGCCCGCGTGTGGCGGGTGACACCCGGCGGCAGGGCCGACGCGGCCGGCAACCGTTCCGCCTCGTCGACGACGATGGCGATGCGCTTGACACCCTCCGCCGCCAACTGCGCGGCGATCATCGGCACCGTCGGCTGGCCCTCGGTCGGCTGCCCGCCGGTCATTGCCACCGCATCGTTGAACAGCAGCTTGTAGGTAATCCGCGTCTTCGCCGCGACCGCCTGCCGGATCGCCATGCTGCCAGAGTGCTGATAGGTCCCGTCGCCCAGATTGGCGAACATGTGCTTCACCTCGGTGAAGCTGGACAGCCCGACGAACGGCGCACCCTCGCCGCCCATATGCGTAAAGGTTCGCGTGTTCGGCCCGTCATCCAGCGCCATGAAGTGACAGCCGATCCCCGCGCTGGCGAAACTGCCGTCGGGCAGCTTGGTCGAAGTCGCATGCGGGCAGCCCGCGCAGAACGCCGGAATGCGCCTGAGCAGCCCATCCGGCCGATCCACCGCCATCGGCGCGGGGGGCGCCGGCAAATTCAGCCCCGCCTGCCCCAAGAACGTCGCCAAACCGCCGGCCACGCTTTCCGGCGACAACTCCATCAGCGGCGACAGCAGCGGCATGCCGTTCGCCATCGTCTTGCCCGCAACCTCCGGCCGCTCGTCTGCCGGCAGATTGTACAATGCGTCGCGTATCTGGCTTTCGACGAAGCCCCGCTTTTCCTCGATCACCAGGATCGACCGCTTACCGCGTGCGAATTCCCGCATGCCTTCGGTCTCCAGCGGCCAGGTCATACCGACCTTGTACAGCGCCAACCGAGGATGCGTATCCAGCCCCAGCCGGCGCAGCGCATGCAGCGTGTCCTCGTGCGCCTTGCCAACCGTCACGATGCCAATCGTCGCGTCGGCCGACCCGCCGATCAGCCGGTCGATCCGGTTCGCCCGCGCCCATGCCAGCACCGCCGGCATCCGCTCCTCCAGCATCCTTCGCTCCAGCTCCGCTCGGTCGGCCGGAAAATGCATGGTGTGATCGAAGTTCAGCCCATGCGGCGGCAGCGCGAGATCGGGGGTGACGAACCGCACGGCGGACGGGACAATGGCGGTGGAGGCCTGCTCCATCGTCTCCGCCGTCGTCTTCATCGCCACCCAGACGCCGGCATAACGCGACATCGCCCAGCCCGCCAGACCAAGGTCCAGCACATCCTGCACCGATGCCGGGTTCAGCACCGGCATGAAACAGTTCTGGAACACGTATTCGGTTTGATGCGGATAGGTGGAGGAATGCGCGCCGTGGTCGTCGCCCGCAATCGCCAGGATGCCGCCGTGCTTATGCGTGCCCGCCATGTTGGCGCAGTGGAACGCATCGCCCGTGCGATCGACACCCGGCCCCTTGCCATACCACATGCCATAGACGCCATCGACCCGCTTGCCGGGGAATGCGTCGATTTCCTGCGTTCCGAACAGCATGGTCGCCGCGAGATCCTCGTTGATCCCCGGCTCGAACCGTATGTCGTTCGCCGCCATCAGCTTTTTCTTGATCCACAACTCGCGATCCAACCCACCCAGCGGCGAGCCGCGATACCCGGACACCAGCGCGGCGGTCTTCAGCCCCGCCTGTTGGTCCAGCCGGCGCTGCTCCAGCAGCAGGCGCAGCAGCGCCTGGATACCGGTCAGCAAGACCGGACGATCGAGATCCGTGAAACGGGAGTCGAGGGTAATGCCGGCTGGCGGCAGACCGATGTCCATGGCCGTTCGTCCCTTCAGGGTTCTGACTACTACATAGTAGGTTTGGCGCGGGAGGAAAGCTTGCCATACTGCTACCGACGCGGCGCCATTTTTGGCAGGAACCGCCAATTGCCGGGCGCGAATCAGGGATCGATCGATGGAGTTGGACCGGCTGGACCTGGCGATACTGGATCTGTTGCAGGCCAACGGCCGCGCCACGGCGCAGGAACTCAGCGAGGCGGCGCATCTGTCGCCGTCTCCGTCGCACCGGCGGCAAAAGCTGCTGGAGGAGGCCGGCGTCATCGCGCGCTACGTCGCGCTGCTGGATCAGGACAAGGTGGGCCTGCCGGTCAACGTGTTCGTGACGGTAAAGCTGGCGAACCACACCGACGAAACACTGCGGACGTTCGAACACGCCATCGAAGCCTGCCCGGAAGTCATGGAGATGTATGAGATGACCGGCGCCACCGACTATCTGCTGCGTGTGGTGGCATCCGATGTGGCGTCTTATGAGGCGTTCCTCCGGGGCCGACTGACGCATATTCCCGGTGTCCAGTCCTTCGAATCGGCGCTGGCGTTGAAGCGTCTGGTTTATCGGACCAACCTGCCGTTGCGCCAGGGCGTCGTACCCGCCGGTGCGGGCCGGCGTTAACTCCGGTTCGGCCGGACCCGCTGGACCCACGAAAAACCGGGGTGCTAACGCTTCCGCCACAGCGACAGGTCGTGCAACCCGAAACGGCCCGCGCCCGTCGCCTGGAATGCGACATCGGCGTTCGAGAAACTGCCGGCCATTTTGCGCCAGAGAGACGGCGTAGCGACCATCCATAGAATGGTGCCCGCCAGGATATCGACCCCATAGTGACCGCCCATGGGCACCGCCGAAACGACGATCGCGCCGCTCCAGAACCAAACGAGCCACGATATACGGCCCAGGCCGCGAAGCGCGAAAGCCATCATCCACGCCATGGCCGCATGGAACGACGGAAACGCCACGACTCCCGACAGGCGAAAGAGATTGACCGATGCCAGGGCGCCCGACCGATAGGCATCGAAGGTGGACATATAATATTGGCCTGCGCCGGCTGGTAAGGCGCGTACGATGTCTGGACCTGGGCGATAATAAGAAAACGCTCCGTAGGCAGGGATAAGCGCTGAAACAAAGGCGCAGAACGCCCCGCAAACAGAAAAAACGAAACACAGCTCCCACATGGCTGCCTCGCGGCGCATGCAGGCCAGCAGCATCGCGGCTAAAAACACCAGCGGAACCGTGCTGCCGTAGGCGAAGGCCAGGAAGACGCCGACGGCGGGGTGCGATGCCACCCACGCCACCAGCGGCGGTGTCCGCAGGCCCAACACAGCATCGGCGTTGGCCAGAACGGTGTCGATCAACGGTGCATCGGTTCGTAAAGCCGCCAGTGCCGTCGTGCCGGCGATCGCCCCCGCCCACATCAGAACCGCCAGCCCGCCAGCGGCGGCGGCAAGAACCGGTTCGGGCCTCCGCCGGGTATAAAGCCAGTGGATTCCAATCAGAAGACAGATCGATCCGGCAATGACAAGCAGCGGCCCGGCCGCCATCGCGGTATGGGTGAAACCCAGCAGACAAGCCGTGGCGATGCTGGACACACAACACGCCAGCCAGGCCGGTCCTGCATCGTTCGCCGCCGTCCCGTTGCCGCTTTTCCGGCGCGCGCGGGTTGCGACGAGGCAGAGCACGTCGCGAAAAATCGTCA
>JAJZFA010000001.1 GCA_021805565.1 Pseudomonadota bacterium | reverse complement strand
CCAACGATCCGGTCAGCCATCATCCGGACATACGGTTACGTGACGAACTGGCTCTGTCATTTCGCCTTCCCACTCGCTCGATTCGGTGGAGTCCCATCGATTCGACGAACGATCGCCATGTCAAGTCGAAAAATTCAGGCCACGAGGCGGGAATGTGATTTTCTCAAATTAGGGACCAAGCGAATCGAGGGCCTTAAACGGCAGCGTCAGTCCGCCCATCTGAATCTCGACGGTGCCGCTGTTGTTCTGCACGGCCGTCGCGGTTCCGGTGACGGTGAAAGGAACCGCGGCGGCGGCCCCGTTCGCACCGATCGCATTGACGGTAACGGTATAAGCACCGTCGGGCATCGTTGCGCCGTTGGCGGCCTTACCGTTCCAGGTCCAGCGATTGGCACCGGCCGCGCTCGTCAGCGTCGCCGTCTGCACCTGTGCACCGGCATTGTTGTAAACAGCGATGCCGACCGGCTGTGCGGTTGCGGTATTGAAATTGATTTCGGCAGTACCATTCTGCAAGGAAAGCTGGCTGCTGTTAACCGTCACCGCCTTGCCGACAATCGATGCGGATTGCTCGATCTGGCTGGCCTGGCTCAGTTGAATGAGTTGCGTCAGATTGCTGTTGGTATCGAGCTGCTGCTGTACGGAGGTGAACTGGACAAGTTCGCTGGTGAACTGGCTGGAATCCATCGGCGACGATGGATCCTGATGCTGCAACTGCGTCATCAGCAACGACAGAAAGCTGGTGAAGTTGCTGGCAAGGCTTCCCAGTGCCGAGGTTCCGGTCTGGGATATGGCGCTAGACGTGGAAGATGACGTTCCGGATGCTGTTGGAAAAATGCTGCCGCTCACGATGAAAGCTCCTTTTTTGGTGTTCAGGCGGTTATGTCCAGGCCGATGCGGTACGTTTTGCCGGTTTTCGCCGCGGCGATACCGGCGGTTCCGGTCTGTCCTCGGCTGCTGGCATACGAATTTGGTTGCCGGGCCGGCCGGCCGCCGCCCGGAGATCCGGCGGAATCGCCTCCGCCGCCTTGCGGCCGATCCGGCAGGCCTTGCTGGCCACCTGGAGACGATCCGGTGCTGTTGGCGGATGCCTGCGCCGGCTGCGCGGCATGGAAAGTGACCGTTCGTCCCGCGGCGGCGATCCCCGCATCGTCCAACGTACGAAGGAGTTGCGGGCGATCGTGCTGCAATGCCAGCAACGTCGCGCTGTTATCCGCCGTTATGGCGACCTGCGTGATGCCGGAACCCGAACGCGCGATGGTGATCTGTACGGCGCCAAGATCGGCCGGATGGAGAAGCACCGTCATCTGGTGGCTGCCGCCAGGGGCTTTTGCCAGTGTCAGCAGGGCCGGCGCCAACTGAGCGGCCGGAAGGGCGGGCGCGGCCGCCATGACCGGCGCCGTGGCTTGCGGCGTGGTGGAGGCCGCCGCGACCGGGCCATTCTGTTGTAGTAACGCAACAGAAATCGCGGCTGGTTGGGCCAAACCGGAGGAATCGCCGACGGGTTGCAACGCGATACCACGATCATGCGCCGCAGGCGCCGGGACGACGGTTTGGGTTGTATGAGACTGGGACGGTATCGGCACCGCGGGACTGGCTGACTCAGACACCGGCTGTGAGGGACGTGACGCCGTATCCGGTTTTATCGCGAAGGCGGCGCCCCCAGGTAGCGGCATAAGCCGGTCTTGCGTCGGCGACATCGGCGAACCGGCGGTGGCGGACGGCGGAGGCGCGTCCGCGGGTATAGTGCCGGGTTTGGCAACCGGTACTGCCGCGCCGGGCACCGATTTCGCCGATCCGGTTGGCGCGTGCGAAGCCACGGGCGATGCCCGCGAAGCGTTGGATTGCAAAACGACATCCGCCGGCGGCGGCTGTCCGCCGGATTCCCGACTTGCCACGGGCGGAATAGCCATCGCAACGGACGCCACGGCTTGTTGAGCGGCGTTCGCGGACATACTCTCGGCGATCGCGGGCCGAGCAGAATTGCCGATGGTTGCGTTGTATTTTCGCGCCTTGGGCGGCACCGCTTTTGGCGACTCCGGCACCTTCGCCATCGTAACAATCGCCGGAATATACGGTAACGGGCCGGTGGCCGGCCGCGACACCCCGGTATCTGGGTTTTGCTGCTCCGGCACCGCAACCTGACCGTTCGTTAGCCTGGGTCCGGTGGTCTCTTGCGCTGGAAGCACCGTCTGTTCTGGCTTGGGTGAACCGGTCGGAACCGTCTTCGCCGTTGACCGAGGCGGACCCACGGCGATGGTCTCGACAGTACGCGCCTTGGCGGACGCAGTAAGCGTCTGCGCGTCTTTGACGGGGGCGCCGGCCACCGATGCGGAACCGTTCGCCGCATCGCGCGCCGATTGCAATACCTGACCGAAGCCGTCGCCCCCCCCCGGTGCCGGGAGCGTAATCGGCGGCTTGATGGACGCCAAACCGGATGGCGGCGCGACCGCTGGGGCGGCTGTCAAAATGCGTTCTCCTGCCGCGGAACAATATTGCGGTTCCGGTAAAGCAATGTCCGGGCCAACACGAAATCGGCGGAGGTTCGCCAGTGCAGCGCCATGGACCCGGCAAAAAACGACCTGTTCCGTGTCGCGACCGGCAGATTTTGCCGGGCACGACCAACGCGAAACGACGGCAAACCCCGGTAATTCGTATTGGCACGGTTTATGCTGACACAACGTTCCGACAGCTTAGGAGCGTTAAAAGAATGTCTCTGTTCGGTGCGATCGATACGGCAATCAGCGGCTTAACGTCGCAGTCCGCCGCGTTTGGCAATATCAGCGAAAACGTGGCCAACAGCCAGACGACAGGGTTCAAACGCGTCAATACCAACTTTACGGATTACCTGACAACCAGCACGCAAACAGTAAACGAACCAGGGTCGGTGGTCGCGACTCCAAGCTATGTCAACAATGTTCAGGGTGCCATTACACAAACCAGCAACCCGCTGGGCATGGCGATCGCCGGGCAGGGCTTCTTCGCCGTGTCCCAGGCAACCGGGCAAGTTAACAGCGCGCCAACGTTCAATCCGCAGCAGTTCTATACACGGGCGGGCAATTTTACGATGAACGCGAACGGATACCTTGTGAATGGCACTGGCCAATACCTGAATGGATGGTCGGTCAATCCGGCGACAGGCGTGGCAAATCAGAACGCTTTAGCGCCGATCCAGGTCAGTCAATCCACCTATAACCCTGTCGCGACCACGAACGTTACTCTGTCGGCTAACCTTCCAGCGACACCGGCCACCGGAACCGCGACCGCCGCATCGCCGCTGTCGTCGCAGATCACCGTGTACGACGCCCTTGGTACAGCCCACAGTGTTACGTTGAACTGGACGCAAAACGCCGCGAACAACTGGACCGTGAAGGTCGCGGTACCGGACTCCACCACCGGCACCACCGATGCCGGGTCGGCCAACGTGCAGTTCGGCACGGTCAGCGGTAATCCGGTACCGCAGGGTACGATCGGTCAGGTTTCTGTATCCACCACGGATCCGGGCACCGTCTCGACCACGGGGTATGCCGCCGGACAGCCGGCGACGCTACAGTTCACCACCAATTTCGGTTCCGGCAACCAGACGATCCAGGTCAACGTCGGGAACTATGGCGGCACTACCGGCGTGACCCAGTACGCGGGCAGCGCCTACAGTCTTCTCGGGCTAACGCAGAATGGCGTCCCGCCGGGCAGCTTCTCCGGAGTGACCGCACAGGCCAACGGCAACGTCGTCGTCAATTACAATAACGGTCAGACCCGGACGATCGCGCAAATCCCGATCGTCACGTTCAACGCTCCGAACGCGTTACAAAATCAAAATGGCCAGTCTTTCACGGCAACCCAAAACAGCGGCACCCCGCTGGCCGAAGCAGCGGGCACGAACGGCGCCGGCAATCTGGTGATCGGGTCGATCGAGGGGTCGAACGTCGATATCGCCACCGAGTTCTCCGCCCTTATCGTCGCGCAGCAAGCCTATTCGTCGAACGCCAAAGTCGTGAGCACAGCCAGCCAAATGCTTCAGTCCACGCTCCAGATGGTGGCCTGAAACCCTGACCGATGAGCCTCAATTCCGCACTCTCGATCGCCAGCGGGGGGCTGGCCAATATCAACGCGCAGTTCGCGCTTATCTCGCAGAACGTCGCGAACGCCGCAACGCCCGGATACGCCGTGGAAATCGGTTCCCAACAGGCCCTGACGGTCGATGGCCTAGGTATGGGCGTACAAACCAATCCAGCGAGGCCGTTGATCGATCAGGCGTTGCAGGCATCGGTGGCTCAGCAGAACGCCTCGGTCGCCGGGCTGCAAACCACTCAGACCGCCTTGCAGGCCATCGACAGCGTGCTCGGCACACCGGGCGCCGGAACCGATATCGGCAGCCTGCTGGGAAACCTGCAAGGCAGCTTCGGGACGTTGCTGACCGATCCGGCCAACCAAACCCAGCAAAGCGCGGTGGTATCGGCGGCAACCACACTCGCGCAAGGCATCGGTTCGCTGGCCGGGACGTATGCGGCGCAACGTCAGGCAGCACAGAACGGCATTCAATCGGAAATCGGTACGCTTAACGCCACCCTTGCGACGATCGGACAGCTCAGCAATCAGATCGTCGCCCTGAAGCCGACCAATCAGGGCACCGCCGATCTGGAAAACCAGCGGAATGCGGCGGTGCAGACCCTGTCGCGACTGCTCGATATAAAAACTGTCCCGCAGACCAACGGCGATCTGTCGATTTTCACTAGCGGCGGCCTGACATTACCGACGCGCGGCGGCGCAACTCCGTTTTCCATCGCCGGGGCGTCGGTCCCAGCCGGATCGTATTACCCCGGCGGCGGCATACCCGGCATTCTGATAGGCGGAGCCGACGTCACCAAGCAGATGACCGGCGGGCAAATCGGTGCCAACATCGCGTTGCGCGATACTACCTTGCCGGCCGGTCAGGCCGTCCTGGATGAATTTGCCCATGGTCTTTCCACCCGGTTTGCCGGTCAGGGCCTGACACTGTTCACCAATCCGGCCGGAGTAGTTCCCGCCGGGGGCGGCCCGCCGGTCCAGGCAGGTTATGTGGGTTATGCCGGTGTGATTCAGGTCAATCCGGCGGTCTCGGCCAACCCTTCGCTGGTGCGCGATGGCACCAACGCAGTCGCCGGAACTGGCTTCGTCCCCAATCCTCCCGGCGGCCCCGCCGGCTTTACGGGCCTGATCGCCAACATCGCCGATTTCACTTTCGGCGCCCAGTTACAGGGCGGCGTCTCGCAGCCCGTCATGAACACCGGCGGCCTGGGCGCCGCCGGCAACCTCAACGCCCCATTCAACGCCACGGGCGGCGCACTCTCGGATTTCGCGACGAACCTGATAGCCTCCCAAGCGCAGCAGAGTGCGACGGTTACCGCCAATGTGGCCACCGAACAGGCCTTGCAGACCAGCCTGAACGGGAAGGTCACGGCGGTCAGCGGCGTGAACATGGATACCGAGGTATCGCAGATGCTCGCCTTGCAGCAGGCGTACGGAGCGAATGCCCGCGTGATCGCCGGCGTGCAGTCGATGTTCACCCAACTGTTGCAGGCCGTGCAATGAGTTCCACCATAGGCAGCGGCTACGGCATCCTGCCTAGTTTGATCGCCAACAGCACCAACATCCATCGTCAACTCGATACGCTCACCGCACAGGCGAGCACAGGACTGGTCTCCCAGACCTACGCCGGGCTTGGTGGTCAGGCCAGCGTGTCGCTGGATTTGAACGCGCAGCTAAACGGATTGCAAACCTACCAGACCAATATCGGCCAGGCCACCGGGGCCATGCAGGTCACCCAGGCGGCGATGACGCAAATTCAGGCGGTCGCGGCACAGTTCGTTGCCGCTATGCCGAATCTTAACGGTCTTAGTGCTACCGAAATCGACAGTGTCGCGGCCCAGGCGAGGGCCGCGTTGCAACAAGTCGCAGGGCTGCTGAACACGCAGGATGCCGGCAATTACGTATTTGGCGGCCAGGATACCGCCAATCCGCCGATACCGAACGCCGCCAATATCCTGTCTTCCGGCTTCTACACCCAGATCGGCGCCGCCGTGTCCGGCCTAGCGACCAACGGGGCCAGCGCGACGGCGGCTGCAACACTTACAATCGCGCGTTCCAACGCGTCCGGCACCTCGCCGTTTTCAACCTATCTGTCGCGGCCGGTCTCCGCCATCGGGGTTCGGATCGTCCAGACCGGGCCGGACAGCTCCGTACAAACCGGACTGCTCGCCAGCGGCAATTCCGTTTCCGTATCCACCGGTTCATCGACCACCGGGTCGTATATGCGCGATTTGTTGCGGTCTCTCGCCACGCTGGGGTCGCTGTCCAGTTCGCAAGCCAGCGCCTCAGGCTTCGGCGCGCTGGTACGGGATACAGGCACCAGCCTGAACGGCGTGGTCAGCGCGATGGCATCCGATGTCGGCGATCTTGGCAACACCCAAGCCGGCCTGACGGCGACGAAAACTCAATTGTCGAACACCGCACTCGCGCTGACCGGGCAATTGTCGTCTATCCAGAATGTGAATATGGCCCAGACACTATCGAATCTGACCGCAATACAAACGCAACTCCAGGCATCTTATCGCCTGATCGGGTCCGAAACAAGTCTGTCCCTGGTGAATTACCTGCCGGCCAGCGTTGGCTGAAAATAAATCCTTCCTTATTCATAAAGTGTTAACCTTCTTCCATCATCGTTACGTCCGAGCCTGCAAAAAGCGGGTACATACATTCCAGCCCAAAGGGTAATACGTCATGTCAATGGAATCGGTGAATACCAATATGGGTGCGATGGTCGCGCTCCAGTCTCTTCAAGCTACTCAAAGCCAGCTCTCGGTCGCGCAAAAGCAAATATCCACCGGATACCGGGTCGCCGACTCTACCGATAACGGAGCGGCGTATGCCATCGCCCAGAACATCCGGTCCACCGTTGGGGCGTTAACGACCGCGAACCAGCAGCTCGGTTCCGTGCAGGGATTGCTTTCCACGACGCAGTCTGGCCTGAACAACGTGTCGAACATGATGGCCAGTATGCGCGACGTTCTGGTCAATCTGTCCGGCAGCAGCGTAACGGGTACCGAACGCGCAAACTATATTCAGCAGTATAAATCGATGTTGGCGAATGTGAAGACCGACATTCAGGACGCATCTTATAATGGAAAAACGCTGATCGGCAATCTGACCGGCAGTTCGGGAAGTTTTGGACGTGTCTCAGTGGTGCGCAACGAAAACGGGGCAAGCTACGGTATCGGGACGTTCGGCGGATCCGCGATGTACACCGCGATCAGTTTCACTGGCACTCAGCTTGCCGGTTCCAGCACCGTCGCGGCGCTGATCACTGCCGGGGGCACATTTATTACGCAGCAGAACTCGGTCGGTACCGAACTCAATACGATCGGCAGTTCCATCAACTACATAAACAACCAGTCCACCTATAACAGCACTAAGATCAATGCGTTAAACAGCGGACTCGGATCGCTTATAGACGCCGATCTGGCCAAGGAATCGGCCCGGTTGACCGCGTTGCAGATTCGTCAGCAGTTGGGTACCCAGGCCCTGTCGATGGCGAACCAGGCGCCGCAAACACTTCTCAGCCTGTTCAAATAATCGCTTTCCGGTAGCCCGCGAACCCTATCGGCGGGTCCGCGGGCCAGGCGCCCGAACCCGGATTCGTTCCGCGGAAGGACTTTAATGTCTAATCTCGTTCTCGAGTTGCGCCAGGGCGAAGTGATGATCGTGAACGGTGCTCCGATTCGCTTTCGCACCCGGTCGCGAATCGAATTGACCGCCAAGGCTCGCTTTTTGTTCGGCAAACAAATCATGCCCCCAGATCAGGTGGACAGCCCCGCTCGCAGAATCTACTTCGCATTGCAATCGGCCTATATCGGCAGCGACGCCGAACGGGAGGGCGGGCTGGAATCCGCCCGTCATTTCATCGCCGACTTCCAACAGGCAACAACATCCGATCAAGTGCGGGCGGTGCTTGACCGGGCATTGGTGGCAGCCGAGGAAGACGACTGTTATCTGGCCCTTAAGCTGGTCCGCCGCATCATTCAGCACGAAGACGCCGTGCTTGGGAAAACTCCAAATATTTCAATCGCAACAGGGAACACCGATCGTCATGCCGAACGCGAGCCACGCCATTCATGCTTATAAGGCGGCTTTCCGCTACCGGTCTCAGCGCGACCGGGAAGCCGATGTGTTTCGCCAGACAACGTCCGCGTTGAAGGGCGCCAAGGACGCCGGGGCCATTCAGCAGATTCGGGCCCTGACCGATAACCGGCGGCTGTGGACCACCGTCGGAGATCTGATGCGCGATCCAGCTAATGCGCTGCCCGAACCGCTAAGGGCAGGAATCCTGTCGATCGGCATGACCGTTCAGCGGGAAATGGACCAGGAATCGCCCGATTTCGACTTCCTGATCTCCATCAACGAAGATATCGCCGCCGGTTTGGCAGGCCAGCCCTAAACTATGCAAATGCCGATCGCTCGCCAAGGGTGGCCACTATGAGCGGATTACAAAGTTATCTTCCATCGCTCTTCAACAATGCGTCCGGCGGCGGATTAACTCTTCTCGATACGCTGTATGGCATCGGTACCGCGCCCGGCGGATCGGGAAACCCGGTGCAGGCGCTGCAATCGGCCGAACGAAACCAGACGCAAGACGTCAAGATTACCGCCGCCAAGCCAATGGTGACAGCCGCGATCGGCGCTTACACCGCGGCGGTGAATTCCGCCAAAAGCGTGACGCAGTTGCTCGCCAACCCGGCCTTCATGAATGTCCTGCTGACCGCAAACGGCATGGCCGACCAGATCGGTTATACCGCCTTGGCTACAAAAGCACTTACATCGAACTTGAGCGATCCCACGTCGCTGGCCAACACGCTGTCCGACACGCGTTGGAAAACCGTGGCCAAAAACTATAATTTTGCTTCTGCAAGCCTGGCCTCGTTTCAAAATCCGGCGGCCATCGCCGCGATGGCCAATTTATACGCGACCGTAACATGGCAGACCGGTCAGGATACGGTCACGCCCGGCCTTGCGAACGCGCTGGCGTTCAAAACCCAGGCATCTACCATCACGTCGGTCGATCAAATCCTCGGCAATCCCACCATGCGCAGCGTCGTCACAACAGCGCTCGGTATCCCACAGCAGATCGCCTTTCAGAGCCTTAATGCCCAGCAGCAGGCGATCGCCACCCGCGTCGATATCGCGAACTTCAAAAATCCGAAATTCGTCGAGACCTTCATCCAACAATACCTGATCGCCAACGCACAGAATGCCGCGTCCTCAACGTCGTCCACCCCCAGCCTGACCGCCCTGGCAATTCAGGCCGGCGGCTACCTGGCCTGATTGTTTCTTCAACGGCTCAAAAGGAGTCCGTCCATGGACATGATTCACGTCACCGCCGATCCCGCCGCGTTGCAATCGCGGGCGGCGGAACTGATCGCGGCGGGCCGGCAAGAGGCCGCGCAACCGCTATTGAACGCTATTCGGTTGCTCGTCCCGCCGTCGGCTGAAATCAGTCTGATCGGCGCGCGCCTCGCCCTGGACCGCGGCGCGGTGGAAGATGCCATGATCGAACTGGACAGCGGCATCGCCGCGTTCCCCTCCCACGCCGGCCTACGCAAATGCCGAGCAGACGCCCGACAAAGGATGGGGGACCGCGAAGGGGCGGCGCGCGATGCGGCCGAAGCCGTGTTCCTAGACCCCGCCGATCCGCGGGCCAAGGCCATTCTCGGCGCGGCAATGCTCGATTTGGGATGTCCGGCCGAGGCCGCGGCGTGCTTCGCGGAAGCCGTCGCCGGATCCCCCGAAGATATCGACTACCGAGAAGCTCTGTCCGCCATCCTCGAAAAAGCCGGCGACAGCGAAAGCGCCTTGCTGGTCTTGACGGACGGGATCGAGATTTGCCCCGCAAGTGTTGCCATGCGCAACGCCGCGATTCTACTGTGCGTGCGCCGGCGCGACTTCGTCCAGGCGGCGCGTCTGGCCGAAACCGCGAGATCGCTGGGCATCGCCGATGCCTGCACATTCGGCCTGAAGGGTCATGCGCTGTCCAGTCTGGGACGCCATGACGATGCTGCCATCGCCTATCGGGAAGCCCTGAAACTAGGTCCGGAAGACCCTTACGTCCGGCACCTCGTCGTTTCTTCCAACACCATGCCGGATTCAGGGCGGGCGCCGGATGGCTATGTCCGTACCGTCTTCGACGGCTATGCGGATCGTTTCGAGTCGCACCTTATCTCGCTGGGATACGCGATTCCAGGCGCTATCCGAACCATCCTGAAAACCCATCCCAAGATCGCATCCGGCCTGGCGGCCGGTCCCGTCCTCGATCTTGGCTGCGGCACCGGCCTGGCAACGCTGGCGATAAGCGACCTGCCGGTCGGCCCGTTCACCGGTGTCGACCTGTCGCCAGGGATGCTGGCCCATGCGCGGGCCAAGCACCTGTACGCCGAACTGCGGGAAGGCGATATTATCGCAGACCTCGCTACACACCCGCGACGCTGGCCATTGATCGTCGCGGCCGACGTGCTGTGCTATTTCGGTGCGCTTGAAGAACTGCTGGATCTTGTTCGCCAGCGCCTGGAACCTTACGGCTGGTTTGTCTTCTCGGTCGAAAAAATACTTCCCGACCACGATGGAGTGGTGCCGGGCAACGGAAGCTGGGCTCTGCACCGCCAGGGACGCTACGCCCACGCCGAAGATTATGTTTACGAAGCAGTGTGCGCCGCCGGATTCCGGGTGCTGCGGATAGATCGCCCGATCATCCGGCAGGAAGCGGGTGCCCCGGTGCCCGGCCTGCTATTCGCGATTGAACGCCTCTGTCATGACAGTTGACGTCCGTCCCGCCCTATCCGGTGTCGATCTGCTCGCCGCGGGCCGTTTCCAGGATGCGCTTGTCCCCTTAAGGCTCGCTTTGTCGCTCGGCGACACCGCACCCGCGGACCTGCTCAATCTGGCGATCGCCGAAGACCGTGCCGGCGACCGCGACCGCGCCCGGCGATTGATGCGCCAGGTCGCCGTCCAACTGCCCAACTGGGACGAACCGGTGTTGCGCTTGGCCGAAAGCCTGCGCGCCGCCGGTGAAACCGCGGCTGCCGAAGAGGCCTACCACGCCGCTTTGGCACTGAATCCCGGCCGGTTGGAAGCACTCATTGCTCTGTCCGGCCTGCTGCTGATGCGGGGCCGAACGGAGCCGGCGCGGGAAATGCTGATCCAATGCTGCGGCATGGCCCCGGAAAACGCCGAAGCGTGGAACGCGCTGGGCCTGGCGCTGAAGGCCACGGATGCGGCTAGTTTGGCGCTGACCGCATTCATCAAAGCGCAGGATTTGGCCCCGAACCGTTTGGACTATGTCCTGAACGGTGTCGATGTCGCTGTACAGGCGGACGAAGCACAGGCCGAACTTGCGCGGCTGACCAGCGCTGCCGACGAAAACCCCCTCGGCCCTGCCCTACGGATCGGCCGTGGCATGCTGCTCGAACGGTTGGGCAGGCGGGACGAGGCGATCGACGCCCTGGAAGCGGCCACCGAACTGACACCCGATTCGTTGGTGCCGTTGCGATTGCTCGGCGGTGTCCTGGCGCGTTCCAACCGTGCCGGCGAGGCCGAACGGGTGTTGCGTCGCCTTGGGGAACTCGACCCCGCCAATCCACAAGTGCTCAATGACCACGCCGTGGTTTTGATGCGACTGCATCGTCATGCCGAGGCGCGGGCGATCCTGCTCGACATCCTGGCCAGGATCGGTTCCGCTCCGTCGGTTCTGTGCAATCTGGGTAATGCCACGGTCTGTCTTGGATTACAGGATGAGGCGGTTAACATCGCCCGGCGCGCTGTCCGCCTGTTTCCCGATACCGTGCTGTCCCGCCGCGCCATGTGTAACACGCTGCCTTACCACGACGCCACGACCGGGGCGGAATTGCTGGCGGCGATGCGCGAATGCTCTGCCGTTATACCGCGCGTTCCACAGCCCCCCCTGACGAATTCGCCGGAGCCGGATCGCCCCCTTGTCGTCGGATTGCTGTCGGGCACGCTACGGACACATCCGGTCGGGTGGCTGACGGTCGCCGGTATCGAGTTGCTCGACCCAAGCCAGTTTCGCATCGTCTGCCTGGCCCAAAACGATGCGCGGGCCGACCCGATCGCTCGTCGCTACCGCACAGCCGCGCGGGACTGGATCGAGATCGACAATCTCAGCGACGTCGCCGTGGCCACCTGCGCGCGCGAGAAGGGCATCGATATTCTCATCGACCTGGGCGGCTACGGCGATGCCGCCCGTATGGCCGCCTGTGCGAATCGCTTGGCGCCGGTGCAGATTAAATGGGTTGGCATGCAGGCGCACAGTTCCGGTCTGGCGGAAATGGACTGGTTCCTGACCGACCGTTGGGAAACGCCGGACGGATTCGATGATCTCTACAGCGAAAAACTGCTGCGCATGCCCGACGGCTATGTCTGTTACAGCCCTCCGTCGCACGCCCCCGATGTCGGTGCCCTACCCGCCTTGAAAAACGGCTTCGTCACCTTCGGCTGCTTCAACAACCTCGCGAAAATCACACCCCGCACGATCGAGACCTGGGCCGAAATCCTGCGCCGCCTGCCAAACGCCAGGATGATCCTGAAAACCCACCAACTCTCCGACCGCCCCACCGCCGACGGCTTCCTCGCCCACTTCGCAGCGCTCGGTGTTTCCGGCGAACGGATCGAAACCCGGGGATCATCCGGGCACCGAGCCTTCATGGGCGAATACGGCGATGTGGATATCGTGCTGGACCCGTTCCCTTATTCGGGCGGCCTGACAACCTGCGAGGCATTATGGATGGGTGTGCCCACCATCACACTGCCCGGGGAGATTTTCGCATCGCGCCATTCCGCCAGCCATATGATCAATGCCGGGCTGCCGGACTGGGTCGCCGGGTCGGCCGGCGACTATGTCGCCATGGCCATCGCAAAAGCCGGAGACCTGGACAGCCTGGCCCAGCTGCGGATGGGTCTCAGGACGAAGGTCGCACAAAGCCCGTTATGCGACGCGCCCCGGTTCGCGAAAAACCTCGGGGCAGCGCTACGTCACACTTGGCGGACCTGGTGTGCCGACAGGTCGTAACCAGCCCGACGATCCCTATTCGCCGGCGATACCCATCGCCCGCCGCATGAACATCCGCTTCACAGGGGCCAGGCGATCAACCGCATGGATCCCCAGGTCGCGCGCCGTCCGAATCATGCGGCGGTCGGTGCTGAACAGCCGGTCCAGACTGTCCGTCATCGCGAACATCAGCAGATTATCCGATCGCCGCACCCGCTGGTACGCCGACAGCAACGCCTCGCCGCCAACATCGGCGCCTGATTGGGCAGCATCGGCGATCAGGCCGGTCAATGCAATTCCGTCGCGAAATCCAAGGTTCAGGCCTTGCCCGGCGATCGGATGAATACCGTGCGCCGCATCGCCCGCCAGTGCCAGCCGCCGATCCACATAGCGGTGCGCGATCATCGCCGACAGCGGATAGCTCCAACGCCGCCCGACCGTTCGGATTCCGCCCAGATGCGGCCCCAGCCGCCGGCCGATTTCCCGGGCGAAACGGGTGTCGTCCAACGCCATGAAGCGGGCGGCATCTCGCGTCCGTTCAGTCCAGACGATGGCCGAGACATGCTCTGAACCGTTCGGCTCAGCATCGATACTGGCGCCCATCGGAAGCGTTGCAAACGGTCCGGCGGGCAGGAAATGCTCCAGAGCCAGACCGTTATGCGGGCGCTCATGTGCGACAGCGCAGACGATTGCGGTCTGGTGATAGGGAATCCGGGTCAGCGGAATGCCAGCTTGCTCTCGCAACGAAGAATTCCGGCCCTCCGCCGCGATAATCAGTTGGCACCGGATATCTGTTCCATCCTGAAGCCGCACCAAAGCGCCGTCATCCGATCGTTCGGTGACGGCGGTCGCCGGAGCAAACACATGTAAGCCGGGTTGCACCGGAAGCCGAGCGTTCAAGGCTTTCCGGAGCGACCGCGCTTCCACCATCCAGCCGAACGGACGGGGTTCGTCCCCGGCCTCCCGGTGGTCGAAATGGAGGTGCAGGCGGGACGCCGGCCGCCCGATACGTCCGTCGCTGACCCGGATATCGCGGATTGGAAACGGCGGAACATCCAGCACGTCCCAAAGCCCGGCATCTTCCAGCAGCGCCCGCGATCCCGCCGCGATCGCATAGGCGCGGCCGTCGAACGCGGGGTTTTCCATCGGCGGCAACTCGGCCCGATCGATCAGCGCCACGCTTACTCCGCCGCTGGCCAAACGGCATGCGAGCGTTCCGCCCACGGGGCCGGCGCCCATGATGCAGACCTGGACCGATAAAGCGTTCGTCATCCGGGCGGCTTCTCCGTCGCCGGCTGATTCCAGGTGGACGCCGGCGGCGGCGGTCCGGAGGCCGGATTCCAGCGGCCGGATTTCTTCAACGCCTCGGCGACTTCCTTCGGCATGTACGCTTCATCGTGCTTGGCCAGAACCTCGGACGCTCGGAAAACGCCGTCATTTTGCTCGACACCCAGCACCACCACACCTTGGCCTTCGCGGAACAGGTCTGGCAAAATGCCTTTGAACGTCACCGGTACGCTGGCGCTGCCGTCGGTAACCTTGAATCTGGCACCGGCCTGACCGCCGGAGGATTTTTCTACCGTCCCGGCTTCGACCAGACCGCCCAGGCGTACCTGGCGCCCGTTGAAAGCCGATTTTACCAGGTCGGACGGCGATACAAAGAAGACCAGATTGTCGCTGAACGCGGACAAGGTCAGCGCAGCAGCCGAACCAAGCCCGATGCCGCACACCAGCACAACCAGCATTCGGCGCTTTTTCCGGGTCACGCCGGCCCCCGGCCACGCCGTGTATCGATCGACAGAAGCCGCCGGCGAGCCGACCGTGTGCGAAACAGCACTTCGGCGGACAGAAAAAGCGGCACGCCCACGGCGACGATATAAGCAACAAAGATGTAGGGAAGATGGTTCATGCCGCAACCTCCTCGCCGCTGGCCGAGGTTGCCCTGGCCATGAGTAATGAGCGTATGCGGCGTTCCATCACAGCCGCCCGGGTGCGGGCGACGACAATCGCGGCAAACAGCAGAGTAAAGCCAATGGCGGAAAACAGCAGTGGCCACAGCAGGCTGGCGGCAATTGTCGGTGCGCCTGTCAGTCCGATAGAAGCGGGCTGATGCAGCGTGTTCCACCAATCGACGCTGAATTTAATAATGGGGAGATTGATGACACCGACCAGAGCCAGGATGGCACCCGCACGATACCCGCGTGTCGGGTCGTCGAACGCCCGTATCAGCGCGATATGACCGAGATAGAGAAGAAACAGGATAAATACCGAGGTTAGCCTGGCATCCCAGACCCACCAGGTGCCCCAGGTCGGCTTGCCCCACAGGCTGCCGGTGGCCAGACAGACAGCGGTAAAGCACGCCCCGACGGGGCCGATTTCCGCCGCCGCCAGATCGGCCAGTGGATGCCGCCAGACCAGCGAAACAAAGCTGGCCATTGCCAGGGAAAAATAACCGGCGGAGGCAAGCCAGGCGAACGGCACATGAACATACATGATTTTGACCATGTCGCCCTGCTGCCAGTCGCCAGGAGCCATAAACACACCCCACAGCAGACTGCCCGCGGTCAGCAGCCCACCGGCCCAAAATAGCCACGGCAACACAACACCGGACAGTCGCAAAAACTGGCCGGGATTGGCGAAGCGGTGAAGCGTCCGTCCCGAACGGGCCGGCACAGCAGGCGATCGAACATCCACGGCGTGTTACTAGCCGATTTGCCGCCGGAGCGAAAGCATGCGTCATTCATCCTCCAGCGGCCCGCGGCATTGAACTGGCCCCGCCAAAGATGACAAGATCGGCGACGCAAGGGACCGTTGGGGAGCGAGAATGCCGGGTTACTGGTTGGTGAAGTCGGAGCCGGATGCATTTTCGTGGGACCAGCAGGTCGCGAATCGCGTGGAGCCATGGACCGGCGTGCGCAACCACATGGCCAAAAACAATCTCAAGGCCATGACCAAGGGCGATCTGGCCTTCTTCTATCACTCCAATATCGGCAAGCAGATCGTCGGTATCGTGGAGGTTGTCCGGGAAGCCTATCCCGATCCGACAGCCGACAGCGGCGACTGGGTCAGTGTCGATATGAAGGCGATCCGGCCCTTGCCGAAACCCGTTACCCTGGTGGCGATCAAAGCGGATTCCAGTTTGGCGGACATCGCACTGGTGCGTCAGTCGAGACTGTCCGTGATGGCGATCTCCAAGCCGCACTGGGACAAATTGTGCCGGATGGGCGGATGGAACGGCTGATTCCCCCCGCGATGCGGGAATTGTGCCGGCTAGATGAACTGCAAGCCGGCGCTGCCAGGGGATTTCCCGCACGGGACGGCGGATTTGGTGGCCTGTTCGCGGTGCGCCTGGGCGAGACCGTGCATGTCTATGTGAATGCCTGCCCGCATATCGGCACGCCGCTGGATTGGGTGCCGGATCGCTTTTTGTCCGCCGACGGCACCCATATCGTCTGTGCCATGCATGGCGCCGAATTCCGAATCTCGGACGGCGTCTGTGTGCGAGGACCATGCCGCGGCGACGCGCTTGAGCCAGTGCCTGTCCAGTTCGCCGATGGCATGATTCTTATCCCGAACACCGCTGGGTCGTAGCCCACCGGCCGCACGCGCTATCGGCCAACTGTTGCACCGGTCGATAAGGCCGGCGTCCGGCCGGCTGCTAACGAAAACCGGCCATCATATAGTTAATGCCCATATCCTGGCCGGCTTGCCATCGTCCTGTCAGCGGATTGGCAACCAATCCGGTCGTAGGGCCGACACGCACTCCCGCCGCGCGGAACATGGCCGCCATTTCGGCGGGGGTCACGAACGCCTTCCAGTCGTGCGTTCCGACCGGCAGCATCCGCAACACGTACTCGGCGGCGAGTTTCCCGACGACCCATGAACGGCGCGTCCGATTCAGCGTGGAAAGCACCAGCACACCGCCTGGCTCCAGCAGGGCGGCCAGCACACACATGAATTTGGCTGGGTCGGGCACGTGCTCGATCACTTCCAACGCGGTGATGGCCGGAAAGCGAAGCCCTTCCGCCAGAAGGTCTTCGGCCAGACAGCATCGGTACGCCAGCGGCAGGCCTTGGCCGGCGGCATGCGCTCGGGCCGCGTCGATCGCCTCGGCCGCCGCGTCGATTCCCAGCACGTCATGACCATCGCGGGCGAGCGATTCGGCGGCAAGACCGGCGCCGCAGCCAACATCGAGAATACGGGTAGGACCGCGAAGAAGCAGCTCGATCCAGGCTATCCGGGCTGGATTCATCCGGTGCAGCGGCATCATCGGGCCGAACGGATCCCACCAACGCGACGCCAGCCGGCCGAACTTCGCGATTTCCGCCGGCGAAACCGAACTGTTGGTCATGGTTGCTCCCTTTGCCGCCCGCCGGTATGTGTGCGCCGAACGACACCACGACAACCGATTGAAGTGAATGGCCCGCATCGTTATGAAATTCGGCGGCACGTCCGTCGCCGACCTCGACCGCATCCGCACTGTCGCCCAGCGCGTAAAGCGCGAGGTGGATCATGGCAACCAGGTGGCCGTGGTGGTGTCCGCCATGTCGGGCGTAACCAATCAACTGGTCAAGTGGTGCACCGAATTATCGCCGTTGCACGACGCCAGGGAATACGACGCGGTCGTCGCCACCGGCGAACAGGTCACGTCGGGATTGCTGGCGATCTGCCTGCAAGAAAACGGCGTGGACGCCCGGTCCTGGCAGGGATGGCAGATTGCGCTGCGCACCGATACCGCGCACGGCAAGGCGCGCATTCAGTCGATCGAGGGCGACGAACTCATCCGGCGGATGGAAACCGGTCAGGTGGCGGTGATCGCCGGCTTTCAGGGCATCGCGCCGGATAACCGGATAACAACGCTGGGGCGCGGCGGGTCCGACACATCCGCCGTGGCGCTGGCGGCCGCGCTGAAGGCCGACCGCTGCGATATTTATACCGACGTGGACGGCATTTACACGACCGACCCGCGTATCGTGCCGAACGCCCGCAAGCTCGCGAAAATAGCGTATGAGGAAATGCTGGAACTGGCATCCGTCGGCGCGAAAGTACTGCAAACGCGCAGCGTCGAACTGGCGATGAACGAACGGGTCCGGGTCCGGGTACTGTCCAGCTTCACGGACGCGCTGCCCGGCGAGGAAGCCGGAACCCTGGTGGTGGATGAGGACGAGATCGTGGAAAAAGAAACCGTATCCGGGATCGCCTATTCCCGCGACGAGGCGAAGATCACGGTGCGGCGGGTGCCCGACCGGCCCGGTATCGCCGCCGCGATTTTCGGAGCTCTGTCGGAGCAAAATGTGAACGTCGATATGATCGTGCAGAACATCTCGGCCGATGGCACGACGGACATGACGTTTACAGTCGGCAAGGCGGACCTGCCGCGCGCCCGCGCGGCGCTGACAGACCTGCGCGGTCAGATCAACTACACCGATCTGCTGGAAGACCCGAACGTGGCGAAGATCAGCGTGGTCGGGGTGGGGATGCGCAGCCATGCGGGCGTGGCAAACACCATGTTCGGCGCGCTGGCGGACAAGGCGATCAACATCCAGGTGATTTCCACCAGCGAGATCAAGGTCAGCGTGCTGATCGCGGCGGAATACACCGAACTCGCGGTTCGGGCTCTGCATACGGCGTATGGCCTCGATGCAGCCTGAAACCCTGGCGGCGGCACGCATTCGGCTAGACCGGCTGTGGGCGCGCGGTACGGCTTTCCTTGGCTGCGACCATGCCATACTCGGTGGGGCGATGAGTTGGGTCAGCGAGAAAAATCTTGTCTCGGCCATATCCAACGCCGGCGGATTCGGGGTGATCGCCTGCGGGGCCATGAGCCCGGCGCAACTGGCCGATCAGATCGCGGGAACCCAGGCACTGACGGACAAGCCGTTCGGGGTGAATTTGATCACCATGCACCCGGAACTGGACGACCTGATCCGGGTGACGCTGGAGGCGAAGGTCGGGCATATCGTGCTGGCCGGCGGCATCCCGCCCGGCCCGGCGGTGCGGGCGGTGAAGGACGGCGGGGCAAAGCTGATCGCGTTTTCGCCGGCGTTTTCGCTGGCGAAGCGGCTGGTGCGATCGGGCGCGGATGCGATCGTGATCGAGGGGTCGGAGGCCGGCGGCCATATCGGGCCGGTGTCCTTGACGGTGCTGGCGCAGGAGATTCTGCCGCATTTGCGGGATGTGCCGGTGTTCGTGGCCGGCGGCCTGGGACGGGGCGAGGCAATCCTGGCGTATCTGGAAATGGGCGCGTCGGGCGCGCAGTTGGGGACGCGGTTCGCCGCGTCGGCCGAATCGATCGCACATGAGAAATTCAAGAAATTCTTTGTGCATGCCAATGCCCGGGATGCGATGCCGTCGGTGGAACTTGATCCCCGTCTGCCGGTGATTCCGGTGCGCGGGCTGATCAACGACGGAACGAAAAAATTCGTGCAACATCAGGCGGAGACGCGAGACCGGTTGCTGGCCGGCGAGGTGACGAAGGAAGAGGCGCAGCTCTTGGTGGAGCGATTCTGGGCCGGTGCACTGCGGCGGGCCGTGATCGACGGGGATATCGAAACGGGGTCGGTCATGGCAGGGCAGTCGGTGGGGATGGTGACGTCGATCCAGCCGGTGGCGGACGTGATCCAGGAGTTGATCGGCCAAGCGGTGGCGGCGCTGGCGGGGCGGATATAACGCCGCCTTCGGCCGATCTCAGCCCGCGAATCTGGCGAATGACACCGCCAGAACGTCGTAGATCGCTCGCTTGAATGGCACCGCAAGCGAAGGCAACTCAGCCAGCGGCACCCAGCGCCACGCGTCGAACTCCGGATGCGGATCCAGATCCAAGCGGATATCGCTGTCAGTCCCGGCGAATCGCAGGGCAAACCAGCGCTGCCGCTGGCCGCGATATAGCCCGCGCCAGGCAATGCCCAGCAGATCGGGCGGCAGATCGTACGTCAGCCAGTCCGGATGTTCGCCGATCGTGTCGGCTTTCCTTGTGCCAATTTCTTCCTCCAGTTCCCGTAGCACCGCATCGGCGGGGTCTTCCCCCTCATCGATGCCGCCCTGCGGCAACTGCCAGCCGCCGGGCGATCCCTCGGCGTTCGGCAAATCCGCGCGCCGGGCGACGAAGACCAGCCCATCGCGGTTAAACAGAACGGCGCCGACATTGGGCCGGTAGGGCAGATCGCTCATTTCCCGGTATCCTGTTTGGCCGGGGGCAGAACCAGCGCGCTGACAGGGGCCAGCGCCAGCCCCTTGGCCACCAGCGTATTGGTCCAGGCCGCCACCCGAGCCAGTGCAACCGGCCGGGGCAGCGAAACCAACCCCAGCGCCGATCCCTTATCCAGGGCCAGATGGGTCAACGCGTCCAGCCGGCGGTCGAGCGCATCGGCATCCTCGGGATCGTCGTCGATCGTCAGATCGACCGGTCGGTTCCAGGCCCACGCCGCGGGCAATTGACCGGTTCTGGCATCGACGAACAGCAGCCCGCGATGCGCGACCTCCTCCAGCACCGGCCCGAACTGATCGGGCATACCCGCCAGCCGTTCCCCATGCATCTGCCCCAGTGCGGTGGTTACCCCTACGTAACCGGTCAGCCGCGACAACGCCCACCGCAGGCGGTCCAGGTTTTCGGCGGGCGCCAGGCTCGTCATCAGCGCATGGCGGTCGTCTGGGTCGTTCACCGGGTAGCCCTGCGGTTCCATCGGTATGGCCAGCAGATACTCATGTTCGCTCATCCTGGCGGCATCGAGCAAATGACCGATATCGCCGGCATAGGGCGATACCGCGAGCGTCACGCCACCCGGCAAATCCTTGATCGCCGACAGGCTGACCGCCTCGCTCATGCCAATTCCCGCGATCAGCAGTCCCACGCGCGGGCGCAGGCTCGATGGGTCGAATCCCGCCGCGTACACCGCCATCGGCGCCCTGCCATCCAGGGAAATCCGGGGCAATGTCAGATGTGCATCGCCGGGATAGGGCTCTTGTAACGACGGATCGGGATCGGCGATCGGCCCGGCCGTCGGGCGGCCCGGCCGGATCGCCGATGGATCGGATCGCACGACGTTCGCTGGCTTAGTCTCCGCCAGACGGCTGTCGGATGGCAGCGGATCGGCATGGACCACGGGGACACCCGGCGGTATCGCCCGAACGGAACGGGACGATGGATCCGGTGGCCCGAGAAGCGTCAGAATGCCCCCGCCAACCGCCGCCGCCGACAGCATCCCCGCCCAGAACAATCCCAGGCCACGCCAACCCGATAGCAGTCCGCCGGAATGCGGTCTTGCCATCGCCGCCGCGTCAGTTCGCCGGGGCGCTTTTCTGCGCCACCATTGCCTGCATCAACACCAGACCCTGCTGCAACTGGAAATCGGTCTGGTCGGGTTTGGCAACATCGAATTTCGGAAAATCCGCCGGTGGTTTATCGGGAATCTGTTTAACAACCGATGGCAGATCGGTGCGCGGCGGCAGCGCCTGCGGGCCGGTACCGCCCTGATTGGTCAGGATTTTGTTATAGTCGGCCTCATGCTCGCCGCCGAATGCCGGGGCGGCTTCGGCGGTTTCCTGCACCGGTACGTCCGGTACGATGCCGACAGCCTGGATCGACCGGCCGGACGGCGTGTAATACCGAGCGGTGGTCAGGCGCATCGCGCCATCGCCCGGCAGCGGAATAACGGTCTGCACCGATCCTTTGCCGAAGCTTCTGGTGCCCAGAAGGATCGCCCGGCGATGGTCTTGCAGCGCGCCGGACACGATCTCCGACGCCGAGGCGGACCCGCCGTTGATCAAGACCACCAGTGGGGCGCCATGCAGGATATCCTCGCCTTTGGCATCCCAGCGCTGGCTGTCTTCCGGATGACGCGCCCGCGTGGAAACGATTTCGCCCTGATCGATAAAGTCCGACGATACCGACACCGCCTGATCCAGCAGTCCACCCGGATCGTTCCGCAGGTCAAGGATCAGGCCGCGCAGCTTGCCGCCGTTTTTGGCCCGCAGATCCTTCACCGCCTGCTTGATCCCGGAATCCGCCTGTTCGGTAAACTGCGATAACCGGACATAGCCGATATCGTTCGGCTCCATCCGAGATTTAACCACCTGAATCTTAATATTTTCCCGGATCAGAGGCACTTCCAGCGGCTTATCGATGTTCTGCCGCTTGATCGTCAGCACTATCTTGGAATTGGGCGGGCCGCGCATTTTATCGACCGCGTCGTTCAGCGTCATGCCGATCAGCGTCTTGCCGTCCAGCGCGGTGATGATGTCGCCCGGCTTGATGCCGGCCTTGGCGGCAGGCGTGTCGTCGATCGGGGACACGACCCTGATTATGCCCTTGTCCTCATTGACTTCGATCCCAAGGCCGCCGAATTCGCCTTTCGTCTGAATCTGCATGTCCTTGAACGCTTTGGCGTTCATGTACGAACTGTGCGGGTCGAGGCCGGTCAGCATGCCGTTGATCGAATTTTCGATCAGTTCCTTGTCATCGACCGGATCGACATAATCCGCGCGGACGCGCTGCATGACGTCGCCGAAGACTTTCAGCATCTGATACATATCGGTTCGGCTGCTGTCCTGGGCGAAGGCGCGTCCCAGCGCCCCCAGGTCGGGGCCGGCGATCGCCCCCGCCACGAAAGCGGTGCCGATTAACAAACCATAGCGCCAACGCCGAGCGCGAAAATCCATGCTTATTGTCCTTAGGCGCCTGGGCGAACCGAGGCGGGTGATGAATCGCACGAAAGCAGCCCGGCCGGGTTTATACAAGCCAGCTTTTAGACCGCTTATTGTCGCGCGACGATACGGCCGTCGTCCAGTGTCGATTTTGTAAGGACGGCATCGGCAGCCAGTGCGCCGGGAAGCCGGTAAGGCTGCCCGCCCGGTCACCTTTCCGCGCGGCAATCCTGCAAACGACACGCAGAGGAAGGACCGCCCGTTCGCGAGGTCTGCCGAAAGGCTTTCATGCGACCGGGATAGCGGAATTTTGAGGCGCACCTGGCGGCTTTATCGCGTAACGCAAGTCGACGAATAAAATCGACTGACCTCGAACAGGATTGGTTTGTTTCCATGGCCTCCGATACCGATACAATTTTCCTAAAACTCAATCCCATTTTACAAGAATGTTTTGACGATGACGATATTATCGCAACCCCCGAACTACAGGCGAACGACGTAGAAGGCTGGGACAGTTTAGCCCATGTCCGTCTGATCCTGCACATCGAGAGGGCCTTCAAAATACACTTTTCAGCTTCGGAAGTCACGAGCTTCAAGAATGTCGGCGATCTCGCGCATGCCATAAAGGCAAAAACTTAAGGCAACGCCGGAGGTATCGATGGATTTTTTCTCAGATCTTTCCTGGCTGCTTCCCGCGCCGGCCGATTTCAGGAAACAATGCGACAGTCTAACGACAACGTCTGGCCCGCTCGGTCGGACTGTCCGGACACTGGCAACGCACGCCCTGAACGAAAAGCAACTAGGGAGACTCTCCCGGGTCATTTCGGAACTTTCGTCCGGCGGCGCCGATCTTTCGTCCCTGACGCCTTTCAGGCTTGGAGTGATCGGCAACGGCACTTTGGATCTTATCGTGCCGACACTTACCGCCAGTGCCGCGCGCCATGGTATCCTTCTGCACAGCGTTCAGGCTGAGTTTGGCCAAACAATCCAGGAAGCGTTGGATCCCGCCTCCGGGATCAACCGAGCACGGCCGGACGCGGTGCTTCTGTGCATCGATTATCGTGCGTTGCCGAACCTGACCACGCCACAAGGCATAACGGATGCCGTGACCATGATCCGCACGATGCGCGAGGGATTCCGGCGCAACGGCGGGGCGTTCAGTATTGTTCCAACCTTCGCGCCCCCGGCGGAGTCGCTATTCGGCAGCCTGGACCGCGCTCAACCGCAGTCTGTCCGTGGCGCCATCGACGGGCTTAACCGGGAACTGGCGGCCGATGTCGCGAAGAGCAGCGATGTCTTGTTCGATGTCGCGGCACTGGCCGAGACCGTCGGCCTGGCAAACTGGCATTCGCCAGCCCAGTGGAACATGGCCAAACTGCCGTTCTCCGCCACCTATTTGCCGCTGTTTGCCGATCACGTCGGCAGGCTGATCGGCGCCATGCGCGGCAAATCGCGGCGTTGCATGATCCTGGACCTGGATAACACGCTGTGGGGCGGTGTAATCGGCGACGACGGGATCGACGGGATCAAGCTTGCCCAGGGGGATGCGGTGGGTGAGGCTTTTCTCGACGTGCAGCGCATGGCCTTAATGCTGCGCGGCCGTGGCGTCGTTCTGGCGGTTTCGTCCAAAAACACGGATGCTGTCGCCCGCGGTCCATTTCAGCGGCACCCCGAGATGCTGCTCCGGGAAAAGCATTTCGCGGTCTTTCAGGCGAACTGGAACGACAAGGCAACTAACATAAAGGCCATAGCCGAGACCTTGTCCCTGGGGTTGGAATCGATGGTTTTCGTTGACGATAATCCCGTGGAGCGGGGGCTGGTGAGAGAGATTCTGCCCCAGGTCGCGATTCCCGAACTCGGGGACGATCCCGCACTCTACGCAAGGGCGGTGCTTTCGGCTGGGTATTTCGAAACAGTGGCATTTTTGGAGGAAGATCGTAATAGAGCGGATTTGTACCAGACCAATGCGGACCGGGTCGCGCTGCGGGATCAGGCTGGCGACGTCGAAGCGTATCTCGCCACGCTGAAAATGGAAATTGTCTTTGCCCCGTTCGATTCGACAGGACGAGCGCGGATCAGCCAGTTAATTAACAAGTCGAACCAGTTCAATCTAACGACCCGCCGGTATGACGAGGTCGCCGTCGAACAGCTTGGCAAAGCTCCCGCGGTCTTTACATTGCAGGTGCGGCTGATCGACGTATTCGGCGACAACGGTATGATTTCGGTCGTGATCTGCAAACCGCGCGACGCCAAAACCTGGGAAATAGACACGTGGTTGATGAGCTGCCGGGTTTTAGGCCGGCGGGTGGAGCTCATGGTGCTGCGGGAGATCCTCGCAAATGCGGCCGCCAATGGAATCGAGCGTGTGATGGGCGTTTACTTACCCACCGATCGTAACGCCATGGTGCGGGATCACTACGAAAAGCTTGGCTTCAGCAGGGCCGGACAGCCAGGCGACGGAAGCGCGGAATGGTGGACGATTGCCGCCGATACCGAGATTGAAGCGCCGCCGATGACCGTGCGCCGATCGGCTCACGACACACTCGTTCCCGCGTAAATGACCGCCACCGGTATTCGCCGGCGATTGCCGGGGCGCGATTTCGTTATCCTGCCGTTTCTAAGCATCGCAACCGCGATAGCCGTCCTGGCAATGGCGGAGATCGGCTCGCGCATGGCAATGCCTGAAGTCCAGGCCGATTCCTGCATGCTGCACGACCCGCTTTTGGGCCAACGCCCGATACCGGACTGCATCTCGCACACGAAAAGTCCCGAAGGCGAATGGGTCGAGAACAGATATAATGAATGCGGCTACCGTTCCGACACGCCATGTCGCGCGCCGCTGAATGGCGCCTGGCGGATAGTGACGATCGGCTCGTCCACCGGCTGGGGTTATCAGATCCCCACGGACCAGACTTGGTACACCCGAACGGCCGGCTATTTTTCCCGGCAATGCGGGCGGCGGATCGATGTCCAAAATCTCGGCGGCCTTTACCATCTGGATCAAACGGCAACGACTATTCCGGCCGCTTTAGCTGAGCACCCGAAATTTATCGTGACGTTCGTATCGCCGTTCGACCTTGAAGAGGCGGCGGGCGGCACATTCACGCCCGCGGTGCCGCATTATGCCGCGGAAACGGACGCGACGAAGGCCCAGCCTCGGCTTTCTCTCATGCAGCGCATCAAAGGGCCACTGCTGGAGTCACGAGCCGTTATCCTTGCGGAGCACTTATTGTTCCGGAAACCGTCAACTTATATCCCGCTCTACATGCGCAACGGCGATAAGTCCGATTTTCTGCGCGAGCCTTTTACGCAGGCGTGGCAGGACCGGCTGAATTACGCCGACGCCGCATTGGGCTATATGGCGGATCGAATTCATGAGGCGGGCATACCGTTTGTCCTGGTCTTTACGCCGCAGCAGGCCCAAGCCGATATTGTCGCGACAGGCGAACAATTCCCTGGCGTAAACCCCTCTGCGATCGATCTCGCTCTCATGCGGATAGCCGAACGCCATTCGATTATATTTGTGGATATGACACCGGATTTTCGCGGTATTCCCGATGCTCCGGATTTTTACTTAAATGTCGATGGACATCTTAACGGCGGCGGACAGGCGATGGCCGCTTTGGCCGTCGAGAAAACGCTTGCCGGTCCTGGCGGCCCTTTTGCGGCGTGTAAAATGCCCGACAAGGACATGAAATGAATGTACCGTCGCCCAACTTCGTTTACTTTGCGGTCATCGGTGCGGTCATTTTCAATTTATCGGCTGCCCCGCTTTGGGGCAGGCTAGTTCTGCTCGTTCTAAACGTCGCGTTTTTTTGTACCTTTCTTGGCGGCGTCGTCTCCGCGCTGCCGTATTTATGCTTTCTCGCGGTAGGTTTCGCCGGTCTGCGGATTATCGGCCGGTGGCCATCCACGCCAGTATTCCTGATTTTCATGGCAATGGTTCTGTTCGGATTTTTCGATCTTAAGCATTACACCTTCATTCCGGCCTCCACCTACCTGCCGTTCAGCTACACGGCGGTTGGACTATCCTATGTTTTTTTCAGAGTTCTGCATCTCATCATCGATGCTCGGCAAGGCGCCATTCCGGGCAAAATCGGCCCGCTCACCTATATCAATTATACCATGAATTTCACGTGCTTGGTCTCAGGCCCCATCCAGCTTTATCCCGATTACAAGCGAACGCGGCATGACACACGGCTGCCGTTAGATATCTTCGCAATTTCGCGTGCCGTCGAGCGCATGATCGTCGGTTATTTCAAAGTTGCCATCGTTTCATTGATATTCCAGCGGGCGCAGCAAGGTTGGATCCTGGATTTTGCCGCTGTAGATGGCTTTATGGCCCATGCCATCTATGGTGCGTTGATCGGTGGCATCTATCCCCTGTTCCTGTACGCCAATTTTTCCGGCTACACCGATTTCGTAATCGGCGCCGCCCGTCTGTTCCGGCTAGAACTGCCAGAAAATTTCAACGACCCGTTTTCGTCCGAAAATTTCATTGTATTTTGGAGCCGCTGGCACATCACGCTGTCGAACTGGCTGAAAACCTACGTCTATATGCCGCTTGTCATGACATCCATGCGGCGCCTTCCTTCTCAGAAGCTGGAGGCTTATTTCGGTGTGTTTGCTTATTTTGTAACATTCTTCCTGGTCGGCGCATGGCACGGCCAAACCGCGGCGTTTTTGTTTTTCGGCGTTCTGCAAGGCGGCGGTGTTGCCGCAAATAAGCTTTACCAAATCACGATGGCACAGATGTTAACCCGCAAAAGGTATCGCGCCTTGGCGGTAAAGCCTGTTTACATCGCCTGTTGCCGTGGCCTGACATTTACCTGGTTTGCCTTCACGCTGCTGTGGTTCTGGTCAAGCTGGCAACAGTTGGACGTAAGCGTCCGGTGAGGGTCGCCTTGCTGGAGATCGGCGGGGTAGCGAAGCTGTAGACCTTAAAGTCCACCTTAAGGTGCTCCTTAAAGTCATGCCGGACAGCACGATCGAGATCATCAACGGGCGG
>JAJZFA010000010.1 GCA_021805565.1 Pseudomonadota bacterium | reverse complement strand
CCTAGTTCCATCACCTGTTCCTCCTGGCCCCGAAGGTGACACGGATTGCGGTTCGTCGCACAATGCCGGCGTTCATTGCGAAGGAGGAAACCAATGGGTATGCTAACTGGCAAGGTCGCCGTGGTTACGGGGGCCGGCGGCGGTATCGGCAAGGCGACCGCGATCGCGATCGCCGCGAACGGCGGCAAGGTCGTGGTCAACGACATCGGCGCGACGGTGACCGGCGAAGGCCAGGATGCCGGACCGGCTCAGCGGGTGGTGCAGGAAATCGAACAGGCGCACGGCAAGGGCATCGCCGTCGCCAACAGCGGCAGCGTCGCGAGCTGGGAAGACGCCCAGCGCATGGTGCAGGATGCGATCGATCATTTCGGCCGCATCGATATCGTGGTGAACAACGCCGGCATCCTGCGCGACCGCATGTTCCATTACATGTCGATCGAGGAGTGGGACGCGGTCATCAAGGTTCACCTTTACGGCGCGTTTTACGTCTCGCGTGCCGCCATACCGCATTTCCGTAAACAGGAAAGCGGCAACTATACACATATCACCTCGACATCCGGCCTGATCGGCAGTGTGGGGCAAGTCAATTACGGCGCCGCCAAGATGGGCATTGCCGGGTTGTCGCGCAACATCGCAATGGATATGCAACGGTATAATGTGCGTTCCAATTGCATCGGGCCGCATGCGTTCAGTCGCATGATCGAAACGGTTCCGGGCCAGTCGGAGGCACAGCTTCAAGCGCGCGCCGCGAAGACCCGCCCCGACCATATCGCGCAGTTGATCGCGTTTCTGGGCACCGATGCCGCGTCCGGTGTTTCGGGCCAGATTTTCGGCGTTCGCGGAAATGAGGTGTACCTCTACAACCAGCCTCGCCCGATCCGCATCATGGCGCGCCCCGACGGCTGGACACCGGAGAAGCTGGCGGAACATTGGCTGCCGGCGGTGAAGAACAGCTTCACACCGCTGGAACGGACACGCGACGTGTTCGGATGGGATCCGGTCTGATCCCGCCGCGCTGAACACCGTTCCGCCGCCTGCGCCGCCGCCACTGTTCCATGGCGGCGGCAAAGGTGGACGAAGCGATCCGCCACCTGGGAAACACGCCGCATGCCATCCATCCTACGGGGCGCCGACATCGTCGTCCGTACGCTCGAACGCGCCGGTCTGACCGACATCTTTACGTTGTCCGGCAATCACATCATGTCGCTGTTCGACGCCGCGCTGGACACGAAATTGTCGCTGATGCACGTGCGGCATGAGGCCGCCGCCGTCCATATGGCGGATGCGTATGGACGTTTGACCGGACGGCCCGGCATTGCCTGGGTCACTGGAGGACCCGGCCATGCCAACGCCGTCGGCGCGCTGTTTACCGCATTGGGGCAGGAAACCCCAATGGTGCTGCTGTCCGGCCATACCGAAACCGATCAACTCGGCCGCGGCGGCTTCCAGGAATTGCGCCAGGTCGAAATGGCCGCACCCGTTTGCAAGGCAGCGTGGATGGCCACCGACACAGCGACATTGGGCATGGACGTTGCCAGGGCGATCCGCCTCGCCACGTCGGGCCGGCCCGGACCGGTGAATGTCAGCCTGCCATCCGATGTGCTGGACGCGACCGTGACCGAAGACGCGGTGGCGTGGCCGGCCGATCCGGATTTTACCGAACCGCCGGTACCGCTAGCCGATGCCGCCGCCGATGCCATCCTTGCCCTGCTGGCAACGGCAAAGCGGCCCCTGGCGATCGGGGCACCTGTGCTGGCAACCGCGAAGGGCCGCGATTTACTGCGGCGAATCCAGGCCGCATTGTCGGTTCCGGCCTTTATCAGCGAAGGGCCGCGCGCCTTTAACGATGCCAGTCTGGGTGCTTATGCCGATGTCGCAAAACGTACCGACATGGTGCTGCTGCTGGGGAAAGCCCTCGATTTTACCTTGAAGTTCGGCGGCCCGCCGTTCCCTGCCGATTGCCGCTTCATTGCCATCGATCCAGACGGCGCCATCCTGAATCGGGCAATGCGGTCGCGCGGGCTGGCATTCGGCTGCGTCGGCGACACGTATCCGGCGGGAGAGGCACTGATTGCCCGCGCCCGTGTCCGCGGCGATTCGGCGTGGCTGGCGGAGGCAAGGGCATGCCTGGACGATCGTCCGGCGGAATGGGCCGGCCTTGCATCGAAAACACCCGGCCTGCTGCATCCGTCTCAGGTGTTCCACGCGCTGCAACCGTTCCTGGACCGAGCACCGGATAGCGTGCTGATCTGCGATGGCGGAGAATTCGCGCAATGGGGGCAAAGTATTCTGCGTAACGACCGGCGCATGATCAACGGTGTCGCCGGTTCCATCGGGTCTGCCCTGCCCATGGCAGCCGGTGCCAGGGTGGCCGAAAGGTCAGCACCGGTCTTCGCCGTGCTGGGCGACGGAACATTCGGCTTTCATATGGCGGAGATCGAAACGGCCGTGCGGCTCGGCCTTCCCTACGTGGCGATCGTCGGGACGGACTGCCGGTGGAATGCGGAGTATAATCTGCAAGTGCGCGACTATGGGCCGAACCGCACGCATGGCTGCGAACTGGCCGCGACACGTTACGATCTGGTGGCGGCGGCAATGGGCGGCCACGGCGAGCTGGTAACGGCATCGGATCGACTGCCGCGCGCGATCGAACGCGCGATGGCTAGCGGCAAGCCGGCAGTGGTGAATGTCATGATCGAAAGTATTCCGGCGCCGGCGATCCGACGGTGACGCACAGCGGACGCCCGGGCGCCGGGCGGCATCGCCGGCGTCCCTGTCGCCGGGTTGCCCTACCCGGGAACCGCCAGCAGACGGTTGGCGATAGCCGCCGCCTCCGCGATGTCGCCCGCGACCGCCGTGCTGCCCTGTGCCATTGCGAGCCCGCCGTAACCCCAGGCGGCGAAAATGCCCGGCATCCCCGCCCCGAGCGCCGCCAGGATATCGTTGCGATGGTCGCCCAGCATGACAGCCTGGTCCGCCGTTCCCGATGCCAGTGCCAGCGTGCCCAGCAAATGCGCCGGATCGGGCTTGCGCGCGGCAAAACTGTCGCCGCCGCCAATCGCCGACAGCAACGGCATCAGACCCATCGCCTGAAGCAGGGCCCGCGCCGGCCGTTCCGGCTTGTTGGTGCAAACGGCAAGCCGCCAGCCGTCCGCCGCCAGCGCCGTCAACACCTGCAGCACACCGGGAAACAACGCGCTGTCCACGGCAAACCGTTCGGCGTAATCGGCGGACAGGTCGGCAAGCGCGGCGGCGTCGGGTTCGCGGCCCCGCGCGGCGAAGGCACCGGCAACCAGCGCGGCAATACCGTCGCCAACCAGGGCTTTCACCTGTTCGCGTGCAAATACCGCCAGCCCGCGCGAAACCATCAGGCGGTTCAGTGCGGCTTCGATATCCGGTACGGTATCGACAAGTGTGCCATCCAGATCGAGCAGCAGGGTCCTCGGCACGATGTTGCACTCCGACACGCGAATTGAACCGGCTTCATAACGCAGGCTTTGACACGCGGCCATCGCCACCGCTACGCCGGAACCTGCAATCCAAGCAGGGAGCGCGCATGCACGCAACGGCAATCATCCTGGCCGCGGGTCAAGGCACCCGGATGAAATCTGCGCTACCAAAGACGCTTCATCGTCTGGCGGGACGGTCGATGCTGCGCCATCTGCTGGCCAGTTGCGCACCGGTGTTCGGCCGCATCGTCGTCGTTCTGGGGCCGGACATGGATTCGGCGCGGGCAGAAGCCGAACCGCACGCCTGCGTCGTTCAGCAACAGCGTTTGGGCACCGCCCATGCGGCGATGCAGGCACTCCAGCATTTCGGCGACGGCAAGGTGGCGGTCCTGTATGCCGATAATCCGCTGATTCGCACGGACACACTGCAACGGCTGCTACAGACCCAAATGCCCGGCGGGTTGTCCTTGCTGGCATTCCGGCCCGCCGATCCGGGACGCTACGGCCGCGTCATCGCCGATGCCGGCGGGCAGGTCGAACGCATCGTGGAATACGCCGACGCGACCTCGGCGGAACGTGCGGTTGGCCTGTGCAACGCCGGCGTCTTGTGCGCCGACGCGGCCGATATGCGCCGCTGGCTACAGGCGGTGCGTAACGACAACGCGCAGGGGGAGTATTATCTGACCGATCTGGTGGCCCTGGCGCGCGCCGATGGACGAACGGTGACCGCGATCGAGGCACCGGCGGACGAACTGGCCGGCGTGAACACGCGCGGCGAACTGGCCCAGGCCGAAGCGGTGCTACAAGGCTGGCTGCGCGACGCGGCGATGGCCGCGGGGGTCACGATGACAGACCCGTCCTCGGTGTTCCTGTCGGCCGACACTGTTCTCGCACCCGATGTCACGATCGAACCGCATGTGTTTTTCGGCCCTGGCGTGACGGTGGCCGGGAACGTGACGATCCGGGCGTTCAGCCATATCGAGGGCGCGGCCATCGGCGCCGGTTCGGTCATCGGCCCGTTCGCACGGCTACGGCCGAACACCACGCTGGATCGGGACGTGCATGTCGGCAATTTCGTGGAGATCAAGGCCTCGCACCTCGCATCGGGTGTGAAGGCTGGCCACCTGAGCTATATCGGCGATGCGACGGTCGGCCACCGTACCAATATCGGCGCCGGGACGATCACGTGTAACTACGATGGCTACCGGAAACACCGCACGACCATCGGCGCGGATGTCTTTGTCGGGTCCGATACCGCGCTGGTCGCGCCGGTTTCGGTCGGCGATGGCGCGACGATCGCCGCCGGCAGTGTCATAACCGAGGATGTGGCGCCCGATGCCCTGGCGCTGGCACGCGGACGGCAGGTGCAAAAGCCCGGCCGGGCGGCTGAGATGCGGGCCGGGGCCAGGACGGGGAAAAACTGAATGTGTGGGATTGTTGGCGTTATCGGGGTTCGGCCGGCGGCTCCGATCATTCTGGATGCGCTGCGGCGGCTGGAATATCGCGGCTATGACAGCGCCGGTATCGCCACCTTGGTCAATGGCCACATCGACCGCCGCCGGGCCGAGGGCAAGCTCGGCAATCTGGCCGAATCGCTCGGCCGGCACGGCCTGGATGGGACGATCGGCATCGGCCACACCCGCTGGGCAACGCATGGCGCCCCGACCGAAAGCAACGCACATCCGCATGGCACCGCCCGCGTGTCCCTGGTGCATAACGGCATCATCGAAAACCATGCGGAGTTGCGGGCGGAACTGGAGGCCGAGGGCCAGGTGTTCAGCACCGAAACCGATACCGAAACCGTGGCGCAACTCGTCGATCTGCATTTGAAACGCGGCATGGCGCCCATCGAAGCCGCCGGAGCGGCGTTACGCCGGTTGGAAGGTGCGTATGCGCTGGCCATGATTTTCGCCGGCCATCCGGAACTGATCGTCGGCGCGCAGCATGGCGCCCCGCTGGCGGTCGGCTTCGGCGACGATGAGATGTTCGTCGGATCCGACGCCCTGGCGCTGGCGCCGCTGACCCGCCGCATCGCCTATTTGCGGGACGGCGACTGGACCGTGCTGGACCGGCAAAGTGCGGCCTTCTTCGACATGGATGGCAACACGGTGGAGCGGGAGGTCAAGCTGACCCGCCTGACCGGCGCGTCCATCGGCAAGGGCAACTATCGCCATTTCATGGAAAAGGAACTGCACGAACATCCGGCTGTGATCGGCGACACCCTGCATCGGATGGTTAGCCCCGGCAGCCGAGCGGTGGGCCTGCCCGACCTCGGGATCGATTTCCGGCGTGTGCCACGCATTACCATGAGTGCCTGCGGCAGTGCGTTTTACGCTGGACTGGTCGGACGATGGTGGTTCGAGGCGATTGCGCGAATCCCCACCGATGGCGATGTGGCGTCGGAGTTCCGCTACCGGACTCCGCCAATGCCACCCGGTGGCCTGGGGCTGCTGGTGTCGCAGTCGGGCGAAACCGCGGATACGCTGGCGGCATTGCGATATATGCGCCAGCAGGGCCAGCAGATCCTGTCGATCCTGAACGTCCCCGAAAGCACCATGGCACGCGAAAGCGACGCGGTACTGGAAACCGTCGCCGGGCCGGAGATCGGCGTGGCGAGTACGAAGGCGTTCACCGCCCAGTTGTCGGTACTGGCCTGTCTGGCGATCGCGGCCGGCCGGGCGACCGGTGCGATTGACGCCGGCCGGGAGGCCGCGATGACGGCGGCGCTGCTGGAAGTGCCGGGGCGCGCGGCGGAGGTGCTGGAAAGCGGCGAGGCCTTGCAGTCGATCGCGCTGCGTGTCTCCAAGGCGCGGGACGTGCTGTTTCTGGGACGCGGCAACTGTTTCCCGATCGCGATGGAAGGTGCGCTGAAATTGAAGGAGATCAGCTACATCCATGCCGAAGGATACGCGGCCGGCGAGATGAAGCACGGGCCGATCGCCCTGATCGATCCGGCCGTCCCGGTGATCGCCATCGCGCCGTCCGGGCCTTTATTCGAGAAAACCGCCTCCAATTTGCAGGAAGCAGCGGCGCGCGGCGGACAGGTGATCGTGTTTAGCGATGCGGCCGGGGCGGCCAAGCTGCGCGGCATCGCGGCGGAAACGGTGATCCTGCCAGCGGTCGATCCGTTCGTGGCGCCGATCCTGTACGCTATTCCGGTGCAGTTGCTGGCCTATCAGGTGGCGGTGCTGAAGGGCACCGATGTGGATCAGCCGCGAAATTTGGCGAAGTCGGTGACGGTGGAGTGATTTTTGGGTTCCAGCCGCCGGTTAATCATTCGTTTACCGGCACATGCCATGGTTATCGCGGCGAACCGGCGGAGGTGTGACGATGAATGGATTTGTTAACGTTCTTGACGTAACGCGCCGGCAGGCCCACACCTTGACTAACGTTGGTCAAGAGGCGGCTATGGAAACCATCAATCTGTATGAGGCTAAGACGCATCTGTCCGAGCTTGTCGAACGCGCAGCCGCCGGGGAGGAGATCGTTATCGCAAAGGCGGGCCGTCCCCTCGCCCGGCTGGTTCCCCTCGCCAAGCGCACAACCCCTCGCCCGCTCGGTTTCTACGCCGGTCAGGTCTGGGTTGGACCGGATTTCGACGACCCGCTTCCCGATGACGTCATGCGGACCTTTACGTAATCCGCTGCATGAGGCTGCTGCTGGATACGCATATATTCATTTGGGCGATGAACGGGTCATCGCTGCTTGACCGGCGCATGCAGGCCGCGTTGGAATCGCCAGACAACCTTATTTTCATCAGCTCTGTCACGCCCTGGGAAATCGGCATTAAGCAAGCCCTCGGCCGCCTGCGCTTTCCGCTCCATCTATTCGATGAAATGATGGAGCGGATGAACTTCGACGTACTGCCGATTGTGCCTGCACACGCCATCGCGGCGGCGGGATTGCCCCGGCACCACAACGATCCGTTCGACCGCATGCTGATAGCCCAGACGGTGACGGAAGACCTGATGCTTGTTTCGGCCGACCGCGTGTTCGGACACTATCGCGTACCTCTGATGGGCGCCGCGACGGCCTGATTCCGCTGTTCTGGACGCTAGCCATCTCCGGGATTGAAGCAGATCACGGGGATCGGATGCGGCCAGCCAGAACGATAGTTCCGATCGCCGTATTCCAAAAAATAAATCATAAAATTATATTTTAGCGTTGCAAAACCCTTGCAACGTTGCTAAATCGCTTGCACTTTGCAACGGCGAATTGGGCAATTAACGATGAAATTTTCTGTGCTAATTTTAGGACTGTCGGTCGCTTGCGCGGCGGTGCCAGGACGGGCGTCAGCGCAGAATTTCGTCCAGAATGGCGACTTCGGTCAGACAACGTACACCAACAACAGCCAGTTCGGAACTGCCGACAACAGTGCCTTTGGTCAGGGCGTGACCGACTGGACCGGAAACGGTGGTTACAATTTGTTCTTTCATAACGGCACCGCGACCACGAACAGTGCTACCGCACAGTATAACACTGGCTTCGA
>JAJZFA010000006.1 GCA_021805565.1 Pseudomonadota bacterium | reverse complement strand
ACGAGAGAATCGTAGCCGCTGAAGTCACGCAACAATTTTCGCTATCCAACTGCGCCGTCCGGCCGGCGCCCCCAACGGAGTGAGTAAGCTGAGGAGTCCGTTCCGGTTCCATTCCGGGTCAGCCTCTTAGGCAAACAGACCCAGACGGGTTGGCGGCCGAATTCGCGTATTTATCCCGTCCGTCATATTCTGGTATCAAGCTACGGGTTGGCTTGGCTGGACCTGTGCAAGAAGTGTTTTAAAACCGCGCTTCCAGGGTTCCTTTCGTCGCTCGGTTACCTCCGCTAGCGCGAACAGAATCAGCAGCGTGCCGGCGAACATGACAGTTCGTGTTTGCCAGGATGTGGGTGGCCAAGGAAGCTGCGTGGTCAGGAATTGCGCCACCGGCAAATGCAGCAGGTAGATTGTGAACGTTGCGCCAGCGGCCCAGCGAAGCGGTTTGCCAATGCGTTTCGCTGTAGTCTCGAAAGTCGTTGAGATAGCCCGAAATCCGATGATGTGCGCGATAAACAATGCGCCCACGACGTAGTCTTCCAGCAGACTGTCCCGCTTTAGAAAGGCGGGGATGGTAACGATTGCCGCAACATGTTTCCGTCCCCAACCCTCATAAGCACCCCACGCGAGCAGCGTCCCAATAGTGAGCAGCCAGCCCATCGGCCGGCCAACACCTCGTGCGGCGCAAAATCTATATCCGAAAAGCCCGAACAGCCACAGCGGCAGCATGAATGCGATCGCCGGTCCGACGACAGCCAGCGCGAACAAGACACTGATGATTCGCCAGCGCCGTGTTGCGAACGTCGCAAGTCCAAAAATCACGTAGTACCAGACCTCGTAACCAAGCGACCAGTACGGCAGGTCCGATCCTTGAGGTACGACGAGATTCCATATCTGATTCAAAAACAGCAGGCCCGACATAAATTGCCAAACCTGCCCGTCCGAAACGTAGCCCCATGAGGATGAATAAAACTCTGGTCGATACAGACGACCGAACGCATCCAGGATAAACGTCACGATAAGCGCAGGCAGCGCCACCGAATAGATCCTCGCCAACCGGCTGACGGCGTACGACTGCGCGGTTTCCTTTCCTCGATCCGTCGCATAGCCGATGACAAAGCCGGATAGCACAAAGAACACCGCGACGGCTTCACCCATGAAGGGGCCGAACTGCCAGAGAAGGCCCCCGGTGAATCGCGCGCCCGATACGTGGCCGAGGAAGACAGTGAGTGCGGCGAGAAGACGCCATGCGTCGAGGTATAGCGAGGTTTCGCGGTTCACTGCGTTAGCGATCCAGGTCTTGGCGGGGCACGGTCAATCCATTCGTTTGGGCCATGATCTTAAAACCCTAGCACCCGTTGTTACGCGGTACTAATTTAGTTGTTTACGCGCGGTGATGGATGCGAACAATCCAGCCAGCCGAACCGCCGCCGGGTCCAAGGTCGCGGCCCAATCGCGCGCCATATCGATGGCAGCGGTTCGCACGTAGCCGGCATTGGCCCGTTCGGCCGCGGCGATCAGGCCCGCGGCCATCGCCTCAACCGTCGGTTCGGTGGCCACGATGTTGCCCGACAGTTTTTCCAGTTCCACACGGGTCTTGGTCGCGAACGTGTTGGTCACCGACAAGCCGCCGCTCGCGGCCATTTCCAGCACCGGATAGCTGGTATGGGGCGACAGCATCGGGCATAACAGCACATCGGCCTCCCGCAATGACTGCGCGTAACCTTCGTAATCCATCCAAGCTTCCGGCTGCAGCGCATGTCCGGCCGCCAGCGGCAAAGGCGGCACACTGCCGCGCCCGCCGATGGCCCGGAACTGCCACCCCGCGAAGGCCGGATCGGCCGATGCCAGACGCAGCGCCATCAAACCCAGGCCGAACATGTTCCGCGTATTGGTGGGGCGCGCATAGAACAGCAATCGCTTCGGCCGAACCGGCACCGGGCCAGCCGGCGGGTGGAACAACCTGGCCTCGACCGCCGGTTCGAATATCGTGGCGCGATCGCGCATCGCCGGATCGCCCAGCCGCCCGACACCCTGGCCCATCATGTAGGTTGCCAGCAGGGATTCGTTGAACACGGGCCAGAAATCCAGCCCATACGTTTCCAGCGCCAGTGCATAATTGCTCGACCACGCATAAAACGCAGGCTCAAACTCTTGCAGCATGTAAAAAAATTGTTGGCTCGCCATGCGCGGCAGGATGGCCTTGAGCTGCTGCGCGGTGGTCCAATGGGTGGCCAGGAACATGTCGTTAGGTCCGATAACCATCGGGCGGGCGGCGTTGGCGGCTGTCACGATCGGCACATCGGGCAGGTTGGGGTCGCCGATCAGTTGGACGGCATGCGTGCGAAACCACGCCGGATCGAGTGTGCTGGTGGCCACGGTGGTCACAAGGCGCACGGGCACGCCGAGCCGCGCGATCCGCAGCGCCAGGTTGATAATGGTGTTCGGGCCTCCGGTCATGCCGCTGCGGGTCAACGCGGAATTCAGCACATTCAGGTGCGGCGGTGCGGATGACGCCGAATCGACGGTGACATGCATCGGCACCGCATCCAGCACGTCGATCAGCCGTTCCTGAAACAGTTTGGGGTCGGTGAACTGCAACAGGTTGCGTCCGAACCGTTCCGGGTCGCGCCGCAGCAATCCCACATGGTCGGCCATTTTGCGAGGCAGGCGGCCGAGGGACCGTAATGTGTGCAACACGAATCGTCATCTCCCGAACGCACCGTGTCATTACTCGCCCGGCACCCGAATAGGAAGCCAATTGCCCCCATCTTGCCCCCAACCCCCGCCATGCGACACACTCCCCCGCCGCGCATAAACAGGAAACCGCCATGACCGACCATCCCTTCACCCAGGCCGACCTCGACGTTCTGGCCCAGTGGGACACCCCCACCATCTGCAACGGCCTGGAACTCGTGGTGCCGGAACGCCGAGCCATCGGCTTTACCGTGGAACCCATGGTCTGCATCGACCCCAAGGCGAAACCCATCGTCGGCCTCGCGCGCGTCGGCACGATCCGCTCCACCGAACCGCCCCGCTCCCGCGTCACAGACCGGGCGGACTGGTACGACTACGTCGCTCGGGTGGATTTCCCCACCATCGCGGTGCTGCAAGACATCGACGGCCGGGTCGGCTACGGCGCCTATTGGGGGGAAGTCCAGTCCACCATCCACAAAGCGCTCGGTTCCATCGGCTGCGTCACCAACGGATCGTTCCGCGACCTCGATATGTGGGCGCCGGGCTACCAGATGATCGGCGGCCGGGTGGGGCCGAGCCACGCGCATGTGCATATGGTCGATTTCGGCAAGCCGGTGAACATTTTCGGCATGCAGGCGGCGCATAACGACGTGATTCACGCCGATTTCCACGGCGCGGTGGTCATCCCGGCCGAAGCGGTGCGCAAACTGCCGGCGGCGATCGATCTGGTGTCGCGGCGGGAAGCGGTGATCCTGGATGTGTGCAAGGCGCCCGGTTTCACCCCGGCCAAACTGCGGGACGCGCTGCGCAAGGCGGGGGAAATTCACTGAACCGGGGGGTGGCGCGTTACGTCCGGCAACAAAGATAACAATTGCAACAGCTTGGGGCGTAACACGGGGCAACAATGATTGACTCGGCGCCGCAAGCGGAACGGGTTATCCAGAATGCAGGCCAGTGCGCTTCCGCATTCGCCGCATGGGATGTCCCTGTATGGACGGTATGGCCAGACTGCCGGCGGTTCAATCCAGCGCCTTTTCGGGGTGGCGGCAACGCACCCTGAAGGCGGCGATCGATTGCGTCGGCGTCGGCGTTCACTCCGGCCACCGCGTTAGCCTGACCATCCGGCCGGCCGCCGCCAATCACGGCATCGTCTTCCGCCGCACAGACCTGAACCGGTCGGTCGCGGCCCGGTTCGACAACGTGGTGGATACCCGGCTGTGTACCGTGCTGGCGGACCCGGCCATGCCGTCCGCGCGGGTCGGCACGGTGGAACACTTGATGGCCGCGCTGTCGGCGCTGTCGATCGATAATGCTGTTATAGATGTGGATGGGCCGGAAATTCCCATTCTGGACGGGTCCGCCGCGCCGTTCGTGTTTCTGCTGGATTGCGCCGGGGCGGTGGAACAGGATGCGGCGCGCACCGTTATCGAGGTGCGGCGCACCGTGCGCGTCACCGCCGGGGACGGCTGGGCGGAACTGCGGCCGCTGGGTCCCGCGATGCGCGCCACGCCGCCGATGCTGGATATGGACGTATCGATCGATTTCGCCGCCAGCGCGATCGGGCGTCAGGCGGTGTCGGTGCGGCTGACGGGGGATAGTTTCCGGCACGAAATCGCGTCGGCGCGCACGTTTGCCGACGCGGGGGATGTGCGGCAGTTGCAAGCCGCCGGGCTGGCGCGCGGTGGCAGCCTGGATAACGCCATCGTGGTGGACGGCGCGTCGATCCTGAATCCCGGCGGGCTGCGGATGGAAAACGAATTCGCCAGCCACAAACTGCTGGATGCGGTGGGCGATCTGGCCCTGGCGGGCGGGCCGCTGCATGCTCGGTTTGTCGCGCACCGCCCCGGCCACGATCTGAACAACCGGCTGCTGCGCGCGCTGTTCGCCGATGCCGCCGCATGGCGCCTGGCCGCGACGGATCCTCTGGCCGCCGCCGCCTGAACCGGTCGCAGGCCAAGCGAAACCGGTATTCGCGGATCGCGACCGGCATGATATAAGGGCGGGGATGATCGTGAGGCCTCCCATGCAGACCATTGCCCCGCGGCGCCGGCTTCTTTGCGGCGTGGCCGTTCTGGTGCCTCTGCTGTCCGCCTGCGCGGGCACGGAGACGGCCAAGAAAGAGCCCACTGGCCCGGTGGAGGAGCTATACAATAACGGTGTCGATGCGCTGAACAGCCGTCATTTCAGCGCGGCCGATGACGAATTCGACGCGGTGGCGCAGAATTATCCGTATTCGTCGTGGGCGATGAACGCTCAGTTGATGTCGGGCTACTCCCAGTATCAGCAGAACAAATATACGTCCGCCATCGGCACGCTGGACCGGTTCATTCAGTTGCATCCCGCGCACCGGGACATCGCGTATGCGTATTACCTGCGCGCGCTGTGCTATTACGAACAGACGTCCGATATCCAGCGCGACCAACTGGGCACCGAACAGGCGATGAACGCGCTGCGGGAGGTTGTGACGCGGTTTCCCGAAACCAGCTATGCGCGCGATGCGAAGTTGAAAATCGACCTGTGTGTGGACCATCTGGCGGGCAAGGAGATGGAAATCGGCCGGTATTATCAGAAACAGCACCTCTACGAAGCAGCGATCGGCCGATATCAGCGGGTGGTGGACGATTTCCAGACCACCAACCATGTGCCGGAAGCCCTGGCTCGTTTAACCGAGGTGTATTTGGCGCTGGGGTTGAAGGATCAGGCGCGCAAGACCGCGGCGGTGCTGGGGTATAACTATCCTGGGAACGAATGGTACAGCGACACCTATGCCCAGTTGGTGGACGATGGCCTGACCGGCAAGCCCGGCGACGGGCCGAACGGCGAACCGCGCGGCTTCTTTTCTCGTGTCTGGCATGCGGTGTTCTAAGGGCGGCGTCGGCCATAAGTGCGCCAGCACGCCGATAAAGCTGCCCGCTGAAACAAAGGCTTAGGGTATGCCCGACACTGCAATCCGAAGCGATAATCGCAGGGCATGCCCTAAGGGCGTCGCTGGACAAGCGGGTCGTCCGGCGTGCTGACAGCGCTGTCGATCCGGGATGTCGTGCTGATCGAACGGCTGGATCTGACCTTCGGTCCTGGGCTGACGGTGCTGACCGGCGAAACCGGCGCCGGCAAATCCATTTTACTGGACAGTCTGGGGCTTGCGCTTGGCGCCCGGTCGGAAAGCGGCCTTGTCCGTCCGGCGGCCGAACAGGCCAGCGTCACCGCGTGCTTCGCGCCGTCCGCCTATCCCATGGTGGCGGCGGTGTTGGAAGAGCACGGACTGACCGGCGAGGATGAAATCGTGCTGCGCCGGATCGTTACCCGCGACGGACGGTCCCGAGCGTTCGTGAACGATCATCCGGTCGGTGTGGGCCTGCTGCGGCGTATCGGCGCTCTGCTGGTCGAAGTCCAAGGCCAACACGAGCAAATGAGCCTGGCCGATCCGGCCAGCCATGCCGGGCTGCTGGATGCGTTCGGCGTTGCCGCGTCGCTCCGCTCCGCCGTGGCAAAAGCCTGGCTTGTATGGCGCGATGCCCTGTCGGCCCTGGATAAGGCTCGGGACGCCATTGCCGCCGCCGAACGCGACGAAGACTGGCTGCGGCATGCGGTCGATGAACTCGCGACCCTGGCGCCGCGACTGGGCGAGGAAGAAACCCTGGCGACGGAACGCCAGCGGTTGCAGCAGAACGAACGGCGGGCCGAAGCGATTGCGGCCGCGCTGGCGGAACTGACTCCGAAAGACCGGCGGAACAGTGGCCCGGCGTCGTCCTTGCGGTCAGCCGCTCGTTCGTTGCAGCGGTTGGCGCCGTCCGGCCAGACCGGTGCGGCGGATAATCCCGCCGGTCCCGCGATGGCGGCGCTGGAACGGGCGGAAGAAGCGCTGGCCGAGGCGGAAACCCTGCTGACACGCCTGATCGCGGATGCCGACGTCGATCCGCGCCTGCTGGAACAGTCGGAAGAACGGCTGTTCGCGCTGCGGGCGGCCGGGCGCAAGCATGGCGTGGGCGTCCCCGATCTACCGGGTCTGCTGGACACGCTTGCCGCCCGGCTGGCCGCGCTGGAAACCGGATCGGCGGAGATCGCGGCGCTGGAACAGGCGGCAAGCGACGCCAGGGACGGGTACATGGCCGCCGCAACCGCCCTGTCCGGCGCCCGCACCGATGCGGCGGCGAAATTGCAGAAAGCGGTGACCCGGGAACTGCCGCCGCTGCGCCTGGACAAGGCTCGGTTTTTTGCGTCGGCGGGTGTGTTGCCGGAAGCCGGATGGGGCGCGAACGGGATGGATCAGGTACGGTTTTTGATCGCCACCAACCCAGGGCAAGACCCTGGGCCGCTGGCGCGCGTTGCCTCGGGCGGCGAATTGTCGCGCCTGATGCTGGCGATGAAGGTCGTCTTGTCGGCCGGATCGGCGGTCCCGACCCTGGTGTTCGACGAGGTCGATTCGGGCATAGGCGGTGCCACCGCCGCCGCGGTGGGGGATCGTCTCGCTCGGGTCGCCGAAGATGTTCAGGTGCTGGTCGTTACCCACAGCCCGCAGGTGGCGGCACGGGGTGCCGCGCATCTGCGTGTCGCCAAGGCGGCCAGCCGGGACCGCACCGCCACAACCGTCGATTGCCTGACCAGGGACGCAAGGCGGGAAGAAATCGCCAGGATGCTGGCGGGGGAAACGATTTCCGACGCCGCCAGGGCCGCCGCCGACGATCTGCTGCGCGGACAGAAGCCGCCGCAAGGGTTGCTGGTATGATCGCGGCGATCCGAAGCGGCCGGGCCACCCGGCTGGACGCACGTTAATCGCAACGATCAGGCCGTTCATGCCCGAACTCGAGTCTTTCCCCCCTGCCGAAACCCTCGCGGAACCCGAAGCGGCCGAGGAACTTGCGCGGCTCGCACGCGAAATCGCTCGCCACGACGTGGCGTATCATACCCACGACGCGCCGGAGATCGCGGATGCGGAATACGATGCACTGCGGCGGCGCAACGCGGCGATCGAGGCGCGCTTCCCTGGCCTTATCCGCGTCGATTCGCCGTCCAGCCGTGTCGGTGGCGCAGCCGAAAGCGGGTTCGCCAAAATCCGCCACCGCGCGCCGATGCTGTCGCTGGATAACGCTTTCGATGCCGCCGATTTCGCCGATTTTTGCGCAAAAGCGAAACGATTTCTGGGGCGGATCGAACCGCTGACGTTCGTCGCGGAACCCAAAATCGACGGATTATCGATTAGCCTGACGTATGAACACGGTCATTTCGTGCGCGGCGCGACCCGTGGCGACGGAACCGAAGGCGAGGACGTTACCGCCAATCTTCGCACCGTGAAGTCCGTCCCCGGCACGCTGACCGGCGATGCCCCCGCGTTCATCGAAATCCGCGGCGAGGTCTTCATGACCAAAGCGGATTTTCTCGCGCTGAATCAGGCGCAGGCCGGGGCAGGGGCCAAGGTTTTCGCCAATCCCCGCAACGCCGCCGCCGGCAGCCTGCGGCAACTCGACGTAAAGGTCACCGCCGCCCGTCCGCTGTCGCTGTTCGCATACGCCCAAGGCGAGAGCAGCGAACCGGTTGCCGCAACGCACTGGGATTATCTGCAACGGCTGAAGGCCTGGGGTTTCGATGTCAACCCGTTATCCAGGCGGCTGGATAGCGAAGCCGGCGTCGAATCGTTCCAGACCGAAATCGGTTTGGCGCGTTCCGGCCTCGGCTACGACATCGACGGGGTGGTCTATAAAATCGACGATCTGGCCTTGCAGCACCGTCTCGGTTTCGTTGGCCGGGCGCCTCGCTGGGCCATTGCCTGGAAATTTCCCGCCGAACAGGCCACAACGGTGCTGCGCGAAATCCGCATTCAGGTCGGGCGCACCGGCGCCCTGACCCCCGTTGCCGAACTCGAACCCGTCAACGTCGGCGGCGTTCTGGTCAGCCGAGCGACATTGCACAACGAAGACGAAATCGCCCGCAAGGACATACGCGCCGGCGACACCGTCATCGTGCAACGCGCCGGCGACGTGATTCCGCAGATCGTTTCCGTTCTGGCGGATCGCCGGCCGGAGCGGTCCGCACCCTACGTTTTTCCCAGCGCATGTCCCGCTTGCGGCAGCCATGCCGTCCGGCCGCCCGGCGAAGTCGTCAAACGCTGTACCGGCGGACTGATCTGCCCCGCGCAAAGGGTAGAAAGACTGGTCCATTTCGTGTCCCGGCCCGCCTTCGATATCGACGGACTCGGCGACAAAACCATTCAGGAATTTTTCCGCGAAGGGTGGCTGCACAGTCCCGCCGACGTGTTTCGGCTACCGGAACGCGAAGCCGAAATCGCCATGCGCGAGGGCTGGGGCAAGCTGTCCGCGCGCAATCTTTCCGCGGCCATCGCGCTGAGGCGCACCATACCGCTGGAACGGTTTATCTATGCCCTGGGTATCAGGCGCATAGGATCGACCAACGCCCGGCTGCTCGCCCGGCATTATGGAAATTTCAGCGAATGGCGCGCGCGGATGCTGGACGCGACACAACTCGGGTCCGACGAACGCCTCGCGCTGGGCAGCATCGCCGGTATCGGCCCGACGATCGCCGAGGAACTGACCGACTTCTTCGGCGAAGCCCGCAACGTTGCCGCGCTGGACGAACTCGCCGCCGGTTTGAACATAACGGATGCCAGTCGCTCCGAATCGGCCGATAGCCCAATCGCCGGCAAAACCGTGGTTTTCACAGGCACATTGCAAACCCTGAGTCGCCCCGAGGCGAAAGCCCGGGCCGAAACACTCGGTGCGAAGGTCACCGATTCGGTCTCTAAAAAGACCGACATCGTGGTGGTTGGGGCCGACGCCGGTTCCAAGGCGCGCAAGGCGGCGGAACTCGGCGTGCAAACCATGACCGAAGCGGAATGGATAGAACTGCTGGGCTAGCCGTCCGGCAGGCCGTATGCCGGTTTACCGCGGCACGATCCGGCGATAGATCGAGGACGGCCCAAGGAGATAACAGCCCATGCTGCTTCAGCACCAAACCTGGCATGAAGTCGAAACCTACCTTATCCGGTCGAAAGGGATCATCCTGCCGGTCGGCTCGACCGAACAGCATGGGCCGAACGGCTTGATCGGCACGGACGCGATCTGCGCCGAGGTCATCGCGAAAGCGGTCGGGGATGCCGCCGATGCGATGGTCGGCCCCACGATTGGCGTGGGCATCGCGGTGCATCACATGGGATTCGCCGGTTCGATGACGGTGAAACCCTCGACTCTTATCGCCATCGTCCACGACTACGTCCTTTCGCTGGCCCGTCATGGCTTCCGCCGCTTTTTGTTTATCAACGGCCATGGCGGCAATATCGCCACGATGCAGGCGGCATTTTCGGAGATTTACGCGGAATTCGAAGGCGCCTTCGGCACCGTCCGGAACGACGAACTGCGCTGCCGTTTGGCGAACTGGTGGGATGGCCGGGCGATGAGCGATCTGGCGAAACAGGTGTTCGGCGACGATGAGGGCAGTCACGCCACGGCCAGCGAGGTCGCGCTGACACAATATGTGCTGCCCGAGACGATCAAGCAGGCAACGCTGGAACCCGCCAGGGCGCCATCCGGCCGCTTCCACGGCCCGGCGGATTATCGCCGGCGCTTTCCGGATGGCCGTATCGGGTCGAATCCCGGGCTTGCCACACCGGAAAAAGGTCAGCGGTTTTTCGAACTGGCCGTGCCGGAACTTGTCAAGACCTACAGCGGTTTCATCGGCGAGAACGCCTGATCCGGCGGTTCAGGGCGAGCGGACTGCCAGCCGGACCGGTGCGGCCCGGTACGAATCCAGCATCCGCCCTGGGGGCACGCTACCGCCTGTCCCGGCGGACAGTGGAATGATGTGCGGTGTAGTCTGCCGCAGTGGCAAGGACAGCAGCGACCGGTTCACCGAAACCGCGAAGCCGCCCATAACGGGTGGCTGTCCGCTGTCGGCAAGTTTCTGTTCTTCGGGCAGGGCGGCAAACACCCGGCGCCCGTAGTCCTGACCGAGTTCTGGCGTCGCGGAGTGATACAATTCCACCGCCCGCGGCCAGGAATTGGCCTTTTCGTAAAGTTGGACCAAAAGCCGAGCGGCATAGTCCGCGTTGGCGGCCGGATCGAACGCCTGACTCATGCCGGCGAATGCGTCCGGATGATACGTCAGGCTGATTTGCATGCACCCAACATCGATCGATGTGGCAACCCGCGTCCGCATTGCCTCGGCCGCCGCCACCGCCTGGGACTTGTTGTCGTAGAATGTGCCCTGGCCGTCCATGTCGATGGTCCAGGGCCACGGATCGATCGTGCCGGACGCGGGATCGCGCCGCCCGCTTTCTACCCGAGCGATGGCGGCGAGCAAATGCGATGGTATTCCGTGCGCCCGTTCGGCCGCGGCGATCGCCTGCCGGCACGTTAAGCTGGCGGTGGTTGGCGGCGGCGTGGCCGGATCGGCCAGCACCGGCCCCGGCGCGATCGCCAGCAGCAGAAGAGGCAGGCATCGGTTCATGCGCCGGCTTTACCGGATAAAGATGAACAAACCGTTGATGAGGGTGCGAAAGGCAATGCAATCGCGTCGCGGCTACTCGGCGGGCGCTGATTTATCCGCCGCGGCCGTCAGTCGCAGTGTCAATGAACCGGGCAAAAAACTCAGCAATGCGTCAGTCGCGGGGCACGTCCCATCCTGGCTTTTCTCGCGGCACCATGCCGGCGGATCTGCCTGGTCGGGGTCGCCGAACCGGACCATGATCGCTTCCCTGATTTTGGCTGGCGCGCCCGCACCCCGGCCGAAGAACACGTAACGAATATCCGTTACCCCGCGTTCGGGCGATATCGACGCGGTCAGATGCCCATCCATCGTATTGGCCGCGATCGATCCTGGCGCTCGGGTGACTGCAAAACCCTGGCGCGTCAGCTGGCCGGCGACGTCCGGCTCCGTCATGCCCAGGCGCAGGCCGATAATATCCGCCCCGGCCGGGTCAAACGAGCGCGCGGGCGTGGCCGCCAGGGTAGCCATGGCCGCCAGCACCAAAATCATTTGCCGCATGATCGCCCCGGTTTCATCCGCTGCCAGTATCGCCGGAATGTCTTAACGCTGCCTTAACGCGGCAGGGCGCGGCTGTTACATTCCTCTACCCAAGGTTACCTTTGCCTCTGTTACATGAGGCGTCTCTTTCGTGAAGGAAATCCGCCCATGAAATGGCTTGCGATCGGTGCCACCGTCTTTCTGCTTGGGATCGGTTCCGCTGTTGCCCAACCGCTGCCGGCTACGTACGCCCCGATTCCGCCGCCCCAGGTGGAGGTGGTTCCCCCGCTGCCCGGCCCTGGCATGGTTTGGGAACGCGGCCACTGGCACTGGAACGGCGGTCAATACATCTGGATCGCCGGCCGCTATGTGGTGCGTGGCCCGCATTATGTGCGCTACGTCGATGGGCACTGGCGCTGGGGGCCGCGGGTGGGTCGTTACATTTGGGTGCCGGCGCACTGGCAGTAGAAACAGCACCGGCCAGAGGGGCTTGTTCGGCACGTATCGCTACGCGTTGCGGGGTCAAACGAGCCGCGGGGACCGGATGCAGCTTGCCGACGAGGCGGTTCGGTATTGCTCGTCATGGTCTGCCAGGCGGGGTCTTGCTTGAAAGGCGTCAGGCCAGAATTGTAACAACGGGAACATGGTCCGATGGCTGCGGCTGGTCTCGTTCGTTTCTGTCGGGGCCGGCCGACACCAGACGTTCCGCCAGAACGGGCGACAACAAGGCGTGGTCGATCCGCAACCCGCTGTCGCGTTGCCACGCCCCGGCCTGATAGTCCCAGAACGTATAGACCGGTCCTTGCGGATGTACCGCACGCACGGCGTCCGTCAGACCCATCCACAGCATGCGGCGATACCGGTCGCGGGTCTCCGGACGCACCAGGGCATCGGTGGACGGCAGTGCGCCGGGCGCGAAATCGACGTCGGTTGGGCAAACGTTGAAGTCTCCGGTTATGACAAAGTCCTGGTCCGCGTCGAGCAACGCCTGGGCACGATCGGCCAGCCTGTCCATCCAGGCCAGTTTATAGGCGTATCCTTCCTCGCCGCGGGAATTGCCGTTCGGCAGGTAGATGCCGATCATCGTGACGCCGTCCATCTCGATTTCGATATAGCGTGCCTGGGCGTCGTCTTCCGCCAGGCCCGGCAACCCGCGATGAATTACGGTGAATGGCTTCCGGCCAAGGACCGCGACGCCGTTATAGGATTTTTGTCCAACCACGTCCGCGTTGTATCCCAGCGCGTGGAACGCCAGGGCAGGGAAGGCGGCGGTTTCGCACTTGATCTCTTGCAGAAACAGCACGTCCGGCTGGTTTGTTTCCAGCCAGCGTTGCACATGGGATTCGCGTTGACGGATCGAGTTGACGTTCCAGGTTGCGATCTTCACGCCGGTTGCCTCCTTCGGGTCGGGCGTCTTGCCCTGGATGGCCGTTGTGGCCACTGTGCCGTTAAATCTCAAGCAAGGGCAGACGCATGCCGGTTGAATTATATGCCTGGAACACGCCGAACGGACGCAAGATCGGCGTGGCGCTGGAGGAAATGGGGCTTCCCTACACCGTGCATCCAGTGAACATCTCCAAAAACGAGCAGTTCGCGCCGGACTTTCTGAAGATCAGCCCGAACAACCGCATTCCGGCGATTATCGATCCGGACGGGCCGGATGGCAGGCCGATCAGCGTGTTCGAATCGGGGGCGATCCTGATCTATCTGGGGCAGAAAACCGGGATGTTCTATCCGGCCGACCCGCGCGGGCAGGTTCCGGTGCTGGAATGGCTGATGTGGCAGATGGGCGGGTTCGGCCCGATGCCCGGCCAGGTGCATCACTTTCTGACGGTGGAAAACGCGCAGGACCAGCGTTACGGCCTGGAGCGGTATTCCAGGGAAACCGTCCGGCTTTATGGCGTGCTGGATCGCCGGCTGGCGCAGCATGAATACGTGGCGGATGCGATTTCCATCGCCGACTTCGCGATTGTTGGCTGGGCCTGGCGGCACGAGCGGCACAAGGTGGATCTGGCGGACTTTCCGAACGTGCGGCGCTGGTACGACACGATGATGGCGCGCCCCGCGACGGCTCGGGGGTTCGAGGTCGCGCTGAGTTAGATTGGATTTGACGCTGCGGCGGCGTTTGCCTAGAAGTTGTTATGCAAACGCCGTGTCCGGACTTTTCGCGCAAGCGGGCGGTTCGGGGATGTTCCCCCGGCGGAGGGGTGGCCGAGTGGCTGAAGGCGGCGGTTTGCTAAACCGTTGTACGGGGTCAACCCGTACCGTGAGTTCGAATCTCATCCCCTCCGCCAATTTTTTATTTCTATTGACTTCTTATCCATCGAAGCCGCTGAGATTTCGGACAGTGTATAATGGTTTTTTGTCCATTTGTCCCAACTTCTGTCCTGATCTCCTGGGCCGTGCCTCCGGTCAGTCAACGCGCGCCGGGGCGACATCGTCATGCGGCAACGAGCCGAACAGCGTTCGGTAGCGGCTGTAGTTCGACATGGCGCCATTGGCACGAAAATGTCCGGAATAGATTGCAGCGGTCGCCACGAGCGTGTGTCCGAGCGGGGAAAATTCTCGATTTTCGCAGCCCGCTCTTTGGCGTCCGGGACTCATTCTTTCCGGGTCGGCACCCGTGGATGCCGGTTCTACCGCGCGTCCGGTGTGCCGAGTATCCGGTTGCGCATAAGATAGGACAGACCACGCGTCCAGGATTCGTCGGTGTCGCCGCGGATATCGACACTGCCAGCCGCGATTGTCTGTCCGCTACTTGTGTCGCGCACGACGACATTGATGTTGAGAATCAGGTTCGACACTTTCTGCACCCAACCGACCACGGAAACCGCGGCGCCGGCCTTGCGGGCCGGTTCGACCTCGCATCCGTCGCATGTCCACCAGGACGGTTCGGCGGCGCCGGTGGCGACAGCGACCGGCGTGAAACGGCCAGATCCTGTCAGGGCGTCTCGCAATTGTGTATCCAATCGCGCGAGCCTTGCGATATCGCCCGAGTCACGTCCCCGCATTTCGCCTTGCAGACTGGTATCGTCGAGTTCGAAGTCGAAAACCGCTGCTTTGGCCGCATCGGCGTGGGCGGCGGTGGGACCCAACAAACAGCCGGCCAATGCGGTCGCGATGACGTAAACCGATGATTTCATTCTTCCGATTGCCTTTGTTGGCCGTGGCGCTTAACCGGACCTCCATCACACATGGCGCTTCCTGTCCACTACGATACGCGGGCCCGTTGCCATAAGCCCTGTCAATATATGCGGCCTGTCGCCGATCTCCGTCTGTACGCCGCCGCCGGTAATCCAGTGTCCCGCCTCCATCGGGGCCTTTAAGAACGAAAATTACTTACAATATATGACATATCGGTCATCCGTCCGTCTCGATCGGCCCGGCTTTGCTCGATGGACCCGACCTGACAGCGCGGAGGCTGAGATGAATATCGTCGAGTTAATCGTGACCGTTTGCGCTTTGGCAAATCCCAATGCCTGTTCCGAAAAGCGTTTTGCGTTCGAAGCGACAGGTTCATTGAAGGCCTGTCTGATGGAAGCGCAACCGTATCTGGCTCAATGGGCGGGCGAGCATCCAGACCAGCGTGTCGCCGCTTTTCACTGCGCTTGGCCGGATCAGGAAGGCAAAGACCTGTAACCCAGCCAACGGCGGGTGTTTTTCGATAATCGCGGCTGTGGGCAGTTGACAGCCATAAGACGTCTCGGACACAAGCATCTTTCATATAAACCGGTTGTTTTCGGTTCAGCCCAAGACGTCCCGTAGAGGACGAACGGAGGATTTGTGTCCCGTTTGGTTATGATCGCGATCGCGCTTGCCTGCGCGATATCGGGCCAGGCATTTGCCCAGGATGTGGTAGCCGGCGAAAAAGCATTTTTGGTATGCCGGGCATGCCATCAAGTCGGGCCGGAGGCGAAGAACGCAGTCGGGCCTGTCCTGAATGGCGTGGTTGGGCGCCCGGCGGGGACGTATCCAGGTTACATGTATTCGTCCGCCAATAAAAATTCCGGGATCGTCTGGAACAGCGAAACTCTGCAAGCCTATCTTGCGAACCCGCAAGCGGTGGTAAAGGGGACCAAGATGATTTTCCCCGGAATTAAAGACCCAGCAAAGGTGAACGACTTGATCTCATTCCTTAAAACCTACAACGCGGATGGTTCGCGAGATCGGTAGCCGGTTCAGGCGCCTCATTCGAGGCGGCGCTGTAACGACCGCTTTCGAGATTGTATCGGTGAGAACGCGATCGCGGATATCCGACCTTGCATTCTTGCGGAGATCCATGCCGCGCGAAGCAGGTCGGTCGTTTCCGGTCAATCGGTTTTGCGCCGAACCGGCCGTGCTGGCTCCCTTCGATCTGTAACCGTTCCGATGGATCGACGGATTTATCCCCGTGCTTTCCGTTGCCTTGGACAGCGTTTAGTTCGCCAGGAAGCCGGTCGCGGCCGGGATGGCAGGAAAGGAAACCATCGTCATGACGATGCGGGGATCGATGTTCGCGATGGCCCTGATACCGTTGGCCTTAACAGCCCATGCGGAGACTCCGGCTACGGCGGGGGCTGCCAACGATTACCCGACGGCGGCCCGCGCCGAGTATGTTTTCGCCTGCATGGCGTCTAACGGTCAGACGCGCGAAGCGCTCGACCGGTGTTCTTGTGCGATCGACACGATTGCCTCGGCTGTGCCCTACGACGCTTACGAAAAGGCGGAAACCATTCTGCGCATGCGCCAACAGGGCGGCGGCTATCTGGCGCAGGAATTTCGTGTCGCGGTCAGCAACGACATCCTGCGGCAGCTTCAGGAAGGGCAGGCGGAAGCCGATGTCGGCTGCTTTTGACAGGCGCCGTCAGGCGGCGGGTTCGGCCGGAAACACGCCGCTGTAGCGATTGCCCCCGGTATCGCCGACCTCGACGCGGAAGGTTTTCGCCGCGTCCGGTTTGAAGCCGAACCGGAACACGGGGTTTTCCGAAATGGATATACCCCCTTCGACGGTAAGCAGTAACCGGTCGCCCTGCCACACCCGCAGCACCTCGAGAAAATCGGCGGGAATATAGAGGCGCGAAATCTGGTCCATCTGCATCCCTGAATAGTTAGGATGCCGCACCATGACCTGTGCCTCCCGCCGGTTCGGGTCGGTTCCCGGTTCGGCGGCGGGAAATACCCGGAACCGTAAGGTACCGACGGGGATACCGTCCGCGGTCTGTTTCAGTGCGGGCGCCGAACACCCACCCGCGGCTTTCACATACCGCGCGACGGCATAAAGCCTGCCGTCGTTCGCTTCGGCGACCGCGTGAATGTTCGTATAGTCGTCCACACGGACACGAGTGCTTATGCTGTCGATGCCGGAGCCGGGCTCGATCGTGAATGTTGCCGCCACCGGCGAAGGATTGGCGTCGATCGCCAATACGATCTTGCGAATCTCTCTCGTGTCGTGCGGAACCTGGGCGATGCGCATGGATACCGGCACCACGGCGGCATCCTCCGCGCGATAGGGGGCATCGATCGCGAACAGATCCGAACCGTCCTCGAGGACCCGGTCGGGGAATATTTGGGAGGCCAGGGCCGGCCAGGGATCCTGCTCGTTTGGCGACGCGGCCGCACGCCGGGATGGCATAAGAAAACCGACGGCGGCGGCTCCAAGGATCGTGCGCCGTCCGGCCGGTGCGACGGCGTGTTCGATCGTCCGCATTGTTTGTCCTGCCCTGTTCCTGGTTCAGACTATTTCCCTCAAGATAGCACGCGACGCGGCGCATTGCGAGGTTCGCGCATGTTATTCCCATTCGTATTCGGCGAACGCGGCGGTTGCGTTGCGCGGATTATACTCGTCGAACAACATCCAGCGGTCACGCTCCGACTGGGCAACCCGCGGGACCGCTTCGGTCAGCTTCTTGCCCGCCGCGATGAACCCGCGCACATCCGCCCGAACGGTGCGTAAATAGCGTTGTTCGTCATCGAGCGCCTGAGGCCAGGGGCCGGCGCGGCGTCCGTGTCCTGGCACCACCCGTTCGGCCGGCAGTGCCGCGAGCTTCGGCAGTACATCCAGCCAGCCCTTCAGACTGCCGTCGATCACGGGAATATGATCGATAAAGACGAGGTCGCCGGAAAACAGGGTGTGGGTCTTTTCGTCCAGCACCGTGAGGTCGCAATCGGTATGGGCGGATGGATACCAGGCGGTCAGCAGCAGGGTGCGGTCGCCGAGGTCCAGCTTTACGGTATCGTCCACCAGCAGGGTCGGCGCGATGAGCCGCACGCGCGCGATGGCATCGTCGCCGAGGATATCGCGGAACGCACGCAGATAGAAAGGACCGTGCGCTTCGATCGACGCTGGCAGGTTGCGATGTCCAACGAAAATCACGCCCGAACCGGCGAATGCCGCATTGCCGAAGATGTGATCCGGGTGTTCGTGCGTGTTAATCACGTATCGCACAGGTTTACCGGTGATTTTCCCCACGGCCTCGCGCAGCGCCTGTCCCACCGCGACACTGCCGCCGGTGTCGATAATGGCCACCGCGTCGGTGCCCACGACGATACCGATATTCGCGATGTCGGCGGCATTATCCACGGAGGACAGGGCGATCTGTCCGAAATGAACATAATCGCCGTTCGCGATTTCCTGGATCGCGAACGCCACGGGTTGCGCATTGACTTGAAACCGCCCGGCCAGAAGCGCGGCGACGACAATGAACACCGCGACCACACCGATGGCGGTCCCGCGCCGCTTTGGCGCCAGATGGGTCCGAAGCCTTATCATGAACATCGATATCATGTCCGCCTTGCGCCGGCAACGATGGCGGATTCTTACTGTTATTTCACAACAAGATTTCCTTGCGCCCCGACTTAAGGGCAAGCAATAAAATGCTGCGTCGCACAATCGATTAAACGATTGCACTGCCGCGATGAGCGCATTAGAACTCGTGTTGGTTGGCTTCAAGGCTACCTGTTGATAGGGGAGGACAGGAAAACCTAGGCGACAACATTCCATGGGTAAGTACCGGGCTGGTTTATCCGGTGCTGTTTTTTGGGAGTATCGTCGCGATACGTTGTCGGTATGCCTTCCTAGGCGGATATCTTGGCCCGTGTACGCAGGATAAGCCTGATCGTGCCGGCCAGATTTTATAATGAAGGAAAATGAAATGAAACAATCGTTTCGGTACGGGATGCTTGTGACGGCTGCACTGGTATCGTCGATCGCACTTGCGCCAGATGTTTTCGCGCAAGATGCCGCGGGTAAGGACTGGCCGACTCCGGCTGGAAGCGTCAATGGGCAGCGGTATTCCACGCTCAATCAAATCAACGCCCAGAACGCCGGCAAGCTTCAGGTTGCCTGGACCTTCTCGACCGGGGTGCTGCGCGGGCATGAGGGTCAGCCGCTGGTCGTCGGCGACACGATGTTCCTCGATACGCCATTCCCCAACACCGTTTTTGCGCTCGATCTGGCGCACGACGGCAAGATCCTTTGGAAGTATGAACCGAAGCAGGATCCGAACGTTATTCCGGTGATGTGCTGCGATACCGTTAACCGGGGCGTCGCTTACGGCGATGGCAAGATCTTCCTGCATCAGGCGGATACCACGCTTGTCGCGCTCGACGCCAAAACCGGCAAGGTCGCGTGGTCGGTCAAGACCGCGGATTCGTCCAAGGGCGCAACCGGCACCGACGCGCCGCTTGTTGTCAAAGATAAGGTGTATGTCGGCGTCTCTGGCGGCGAGTTCGGCGTACGCGGCTGGTTCGCGGCGTACAATGTCGCCGACGGCAAGGAAGTCTGGCGCGGTTACTCCATGGGGCCGGACAGCGACACGCTGATCGTTCCTGGCAAGACAACAGACCTGGGCAAAGCTGTCGCGGCGGATTCGAGCGTGACGAGTTGGCAGGGCGATCAATGGAAGATCGGCGGCGGCGCGACCTGGGGCTGGAAGTCCTACGATCCGAAGACGAACCTGATCTTCTACGGTTCGGGTAATCCATCCACCTGGAACCCGTCGCAGCGTCCTGGCGACAACAAATACTCGATGACAATCTGGGCTCGGGACGCCGATACCGGCGCGGTCAAATGGCTCTATCAAATGACTCCGCACGATCAGTGGGATTACGACGGCGTCAACGAAATGGTGCTGACCGATCAGAAGATCGATGGCCAGGACCGGCGCTTGCTGGTGCATTTCGATCGTAACGGATTTGGTTACACGCTCGATCGCGATACCGGCGCGTTACTGGTCGCGCAAAAATTCGACCCGGCGGTGAACTGGGCGACCAAGATCGATCTCGATCCGAAAAGCCCAACCTATGGCCGCCCGGAACTGGATGAGAAATACGCGCCCGGCCATAACGGTCAGGACGTGAACAGCACGAACATCTGCCCGGCCGCCCTCGGGTCGAAGGACGAACAACCGTCCGCCTTCTCTCCGCAAACCGGTTTGTTCTACGTGCCGACCAACCATGTTTGCATGGACTACGAGCCGTTCCGCGTGTCCTACACAGCGGGTCAGCCCTATGTCGGTGCGACATTGGCGATGTATCCGCCGAAGGGCGATACGAACATGGGTAACTTCATTGCCTGGGATGCCACCAAGGGTAAAATCGTTTGGTCGGATCCGGAGCAGTTTTCGGCTTGGGGCGGCGCGTTGGCTACGGCCGGCGACGTCGTCTTCTACGGCACGCTGGAAGGCTACCTGAAGGCAGTGGACGCGAAGACGGGCAAGCTGCTGTATAAGTTCAAGACCCCGTCCGGCATCATCGGCAACGTCATGACCTATGAACATGACGGACGGCAGTTCGTGGCGGTTCTGTCGGGTGTCGGCGGTTGGGCCGGTATCGGTCTCGCCGCTGGCCTGACGGACCCGCATGCCGGTCTTGGCGCGGTCGGCGGTTACGCCGCGCTCAATCAGTACACGTCGCTTGGCGGGGCGTTGACGGTATTCGCGCTGCCGCAGAACTAACGTCCGTTCATCCGGACGTTTAGGACATCGGGCCGGCACCTTGGCGGTAACCTGGGTGCCGGCCTTTCTTTTGCTTGGTTATCGAGGATGACCGTTGTGCCGAATTTCGCACGTACTCTGCTTATAACACTGATCCTGACAGCGTCCGGAGCGCCTTTCGCGCGTGCCGAAATGCCGGGCGATCCAGCCGCGGTTAGTCAGGACGACGGCAAATATGCCGATAAAGACGGCAACCCGACCTATAAAGTCGGGCCGGACGGCAAGGTGGATTTCTATAGCTACACGGGATTCGTCCGCTATTCCGCCAATTGCCTGCAATGTCACGGTCCGGACGGCCTTGGCTCGACCTATGCGCCGTCCCTGGTGGATGCCTTTAAATCCCTTACCTACAACGAAGTCGTCGGAATCGTCGCCGGCGGCAAAAAAGACGTATCGGCGGCGCAAGACCTTGTGATGCCGTCCCTCGGCGAGAACAAGAATGTCATGTGCTATATCGATGCGATCTACATTTATCTGCGCGCACGCTCGACCGATGCCATCGGACGCGGACGACCCGCCGATCATGAACCCAAGCCGCCGGGCTATTCGGATGCCGAAAATAGTTGCATGGGCTAACGGAGAGCGTAAGGCGATGGATAAAATCGTGCTGGTCGGCCGTCGTCTTGTGCTGGCGATCTGTGTCCTCGGTTCGCTGTCGGTTCGCGCTTACGCCCAGGCGCCGGGCCTTGGGGCTTCGGCGGAACTTGTCGATCCAGACGTATTGCGTGTTTGCGCCGACCCACGCAGTCTGCCATTTTCGGATGAGGCACAGGACGGTTTCGAGGATAAAATAGCGGCCTTGTTTGCCGCGAAACTCGGAAAGACGATATCCTATACATATTATCCGCGGTCGGTTGGGTTCATCCGTAACACACTGAACGCCTTGAAATGCGACGTGGTGATCGGCGACGTCCAGGGCGACGATATGGTGCAAACCACCAACCCATATTATCGCGCCTTCTATGCGCTGGTGGTTCGATCCGGTGCCGGTCTCGACGACGTCCAGTCGCTGGCCGACCCCCGGCTGAAAGGCAAGAAGATCGGCGTGGTTGCCGGCACGCCGCCAGCGACCATCATGGCAAAGGATGGATTGATCGGTGGTGCGAAACCGTTTCCGCTGGTCGTGGACACGCGGTACGACGCGCCATCCAAGGCGATGATCGACGAAATTGCATCGGGCGAGATCGATGCCGGCGTGTTGTGGGGGCCGATCGGCGGGTATTATGCCAAGCATGCAACGATACCGCTGACAGTCATTCCGCTGACGCGCGAACAGGGCGCGCAAATGGATTTTCGCATTTCGATGGGCGTCCGGCACAGCGATCAGGAGTGGAAGCGAACGCTGAACCGGCTGATCCGTGAAAATCAGAGCGACATCGACAAGATATTGACCGATTACGGTGTTCCCATCGTTGGCGAGCGGGGCAAGGAAAGCAGCCAGTGAAGTCCGCCGCCGTCGCGGTATTGCTATGCGCCATCGTGCTGTTTCCGCAGGCTCGGGCTGGGACGGTGCCGACTGAACCAGAAGGGTACCGCACAAGCGATTATCGTTCGGCCGTTCCGGGGACAGTCAATGGCAAAGCGGCATTGACCACGGAGGAAACGGCCACTCTGTGGCGAGAGAAGGTCGCTATACTGATCGATACCTTGCCGCAGCCGCCGCGACCGGCGGGACTGCCCGCGGGCACGATCTGGCATCCGAAGCCTCGCTACGACATACCGGGTAGTATCTGGTTGCCTGACACCGGCTATGGAGACCTGCCGGCGATCATGGAATCTTATTTTGAAAAAAGCCTGACGACCGCGACGAATGGCGATCGCAGCCGGCGGCTTATATTTTATTGCCTCAGCAACTGCTGGATGTCCTGGAATGCGGCGAAACATGCCGCTTCGTTAGGTTATACTCAAGTTGACTGGTACGCCGACGGCACGGATGGCTGGACCGCGCACGACCTGCCGCTGGAATTGCGCGAATCCGTACCGCGCCCTGTACAATAACTCGTTTAGAAAAAGGACGGAATGTTCATCGCGCGCATTGCATAACCGAAACTACTGTACTGACCATTCATTCCAGGTTATCTTGAATGACTTTCGTCAAACCGAAGAGCCTCTGCTCGATCGTTCCCGGAACATCGCAGGCGAAGCTTAGCGTCTGCCTGCGTGTTTCAAAAAATTGCCGATCCCACAACAGACGTTGAGTCTGGGTTGCGATATTTTCTTCGTCGGGCGGCGTGGCGGCCTGTGCTAGACGCAGATCGGCGATCTCTTGGCGCAAGTCCGACGCGAGTTGCTTCTGGCGTTTGCCGAAACGATCCAGCCCGCCCAGGACAGTTTCCCGTTCGCTGTTCAGCACTTCGAACACGCCCGCAAACACCAACGACAATGCACGTTGTTTCTGGTTATCGGCTGTCTTCGCAAACGTGACGATGCGTGCGGCGGCCAGATCCAGCGGTAGCTTTCTTTCGGTAATAGCGGCGACCAGGGTGGCGACAGCCGCATCTTGCCGCCAGTCGGTTTTCGCGGGATCGATCGCCGGGCCGGTCCAGAACGACGCGACCGACAACGTATCGACCTTGACCTGTTGGCAAGGCCAGTCCGGATCCACGACATGCGGCGAGGCGGCCATTGCCGTGTCGAGACACATGAGGAGAAACGCAATCGATCCAATCGCCTTCATCCTGAACCTCCTCGTCAGCACGACGCGGCGCGGCCACTGGCCAACCTCGATCGTCTGCATGGTTTTGCCCGCGTCCAGATCGACGACGCGGACGGTGTTTCGCGTTCGTTCGTTACGTAAGCGGTCAGGGCGTGCTCGCCGACGCCGATGAATTCCGCACCCGCCGACGGCCATTTTTGTTTTGAAACAGGCATCCCGGTGCTGACGGGCATTGACTCGTCGCGCCGCCCCGATCAGTCCGAACCGGCGTTCAACCGGTCCGCGTGCCATTTCATGTGATCGGCCATGAAAGTCTGGATGAACCAGTAGGAGTGGTCATAACCGGGCTGTAGCCGTAATGTCAGCGACTGCCCGCTCGCCGCGGCGGCGGCTTCGAGCGCTGCGGGGTGCAATTCGCGCTCCAGAAACGGATCGTCTTGTCCCTGATCGACCAGGATATCTCCCGGATATGGAGCGGTTCGCATCAGCATAGTGCTGTCCCATTGGTTCCATCGCGATCGGTCCGGCCCGAGATAATTGCCAAACGCTTTCTCGCCCCACGGCACCGCCACCGGGTTTGCAATCGGCGCAAACGCGGAGACGGATCGATAGCGGCCTGGATTTTTGAGTGCGGCGACCAGGGCACCATGGCCACCCATGGAATGACCGAAGATGCCACGACGAATTGTACAGGCCGCGAACCGCCGCTCTACCAGCGCGGGCAATTCATTCACGACGTAGCTGTACATCCGGTAGTTACGGCGCCAGGGTTCCGCCTCGGCATCGAGGTAGAAGCCCGCCCCTGTGCCGAAGTCCCAGTTGTCGTTTTCACCCGGGAGGCCGAGGCCGCGGGGGCTGGTGTCCGGCGCCACGAGAATCAGCCCAAGATCGGCGGCCAGACGCAGCGCGCCGGACTTGATCATGAAGGTTTCCTCGGTGCAGGTAAGGCCCGCCAAATAGTACAACGCCGGAAGTGGTCCCGCGGCAGGCCGGGACGGTACGAAGACGGAGAACTTCATCTCCGCCCCAATCTCTTCCGATTTATATGAGTAATAGCCGATCGTGCCGCCGAAGCACTTCTGTTCGCTGTGGACGTCGATCATCGGCGGTCAGTAAACGACAACGCTGCGGATCGACTCGCCGCTGGCCATGAGATCGAACGCGTCGTTGATTTTTTCCAGCGGCATGACATGGGTGATGAGATCGTCGATGTTGATCTTTCCATCTACGTACCAGTCAACGATTTTCGGCACATCGGTGCGACCGCGCGCACCGCCGAACGCCGAACCGATCCAGCGCCGGCCGGTGACCAATTGGAACGGGCGGGTTGAGATTTCCTGGCCCGCGCCGGCAACGCCGATCACGGTTGCAACACCCCAGCCGCGATGACAACATTCCAAGGCTTGGCGCATCAATGTCGTGTTGCCCACACATTCAAAGCTGTAATCGGCGCCCCCACCGGTCATTGCAACAATATGGGCCACCAGATCGCCTGTGACCTGCTTCGGATTGATGAAATGCGTCATGCCGAACTTGCGCGCGAGTTCCTCACGCGCAGGATTGACATCGACGCCGACGATCATGTCGGCTCCGGCGATCCTGGCACCCTGGACGACGTTGAGCCCGATGCCTCCGAGCCCGAACACCACCACGTTGGCACCGGGTTCCACCTTGGCGGTGAAGATTACGGCGCCGACACCGGTGGTGACGCCGCAACCAATATAGCAAATCTTCTCGAACGGCGCGTCGTCGCGCACCTTGGCCAAGGCGATTTCCGGCATGACGGTAAAATTGGCGAAGGTCGAACACCCCATGTAGTGGTATATCGGCTTGCCGTTTTTTGAGAATCTGGTGGTGCTATCGGGCATCAGTCCCTTGCCCTGCGTGGTACGAATGGACGTGCACAGGTTGGTTTTCTGACTTGTGCAGGATTTACACTCGCGACACTCAGGGGTGTACAGCGGAATGACGTGGTCGCCCTTCTTGAGGTGTCTGACATCAGGTCCGACATCGATGACGATGCCCGCGCCTTCATGGCCGAGAATAGCCGGAAATATTCCTTCTGGATCCGCGCCCGACAGGGTGAATTTGTCGGTGTGGCAAATTCCGGTCGCTTTGATTTCAACCAGAACCTCGTTTCCTTTAGGGCCTTCCAATTGAATGGTTTCGATCGACAGAGGCTTTCCAGCCTCCCATGCCACCGCTGCGCGGATGTCCATTTCAGAGCCTCGTGTTTATTCGGAATTCAGGATTTCAACGCGCCGGTCTGCTTGGCGACATGCGTGGCGATGTAATCCATCAGGGCAGGCGACAGGCAGTCATAAAGTTCGAGCCCGAGTCCCTTCAGGCGTGCGCGTACCGCGCCCATGTTCGCCGGATCGGCGCCGGCCTCGATGATCGACGACACGAAGGCGGCGAATTCCGGCGCCGACCAGCCCTTTTCCGGAGACAATTCGGTGTGGATGAAATCCAGGCCGAAAAACGGGTGTTTGGCATTTTCGATGCGGCCAAACATATGCACGCCGCATTCCGAACAGGCATGGCGCTGGATGGTCGCGGATGCGTCCACGATTTTCAGCTTGTCGGCATTTTCAATGACAGTAACCTTGTCACGCGGGGCCACGGCCACCACGGCGAACAACGCGCCGGCGGGCTTCCAGCATTTGGTGCAGCCGCACGCATGATTATGCGCCGACTGACAGGCTACATGAACCTTAACCGGCCGGGTGGTGCATTTGCAGGCCAACGTTCCACCGGCGAATGTACCGGAAGCTGCATGTATCCCATTATCGACCGATGGATGAATAGCGACTGCGTTGCTCATCGTAATCTCCCTGTTTTCGCCCATTTCCGGGTTGGCTGCGATTTCGTCCAGCACCCTGATACCGAATGTCTAGCGCACCAGGGAACGTGTCAACGCCTTTGATATAGGTGTTAACGCAACGCCAGAATGTCCGCTTTTTGGACAGTTAGAATGCCCCTTTTGGACACTGCCCAATAAGAGGCCATCGTGGACGAACGGTATCTTTCGATGAGCGGGCGGGAGCCGGACAGGTCGCGCCTGATAAGGCAAACGATCGAGAAGACGCTCGACCAGCGTGACGCGGCGCATCGGCTTGGGATCGGTTTGCGGCAGTTCAAGCGGTGGGTGTCGGTTTGCTAAACCGTTGTACGGGGTCAACCCGTACCGTGAGTTCGAATCTCATCCCCTCCGCCACTTCAGTCCCTGTGTGGGCACCGCGTTCGCGCCGCCATTCGCCACGAGCGTCTGGAGCAGCCGGGACTTCGATCCCATGATGCGGACGTCGCCTTCGGCGACCTCCACGCGCTGGGCGAGCGCGCGAAGATGGTCGCGGCGATAACCACCCCCTTCAAGGCGGATATGCCGGCGCGCGGTTTCGGCGAAGGTGCGCACCATCTGCGGAGTAACGGCCTTGCTGCCGGAGTTCTCAAGAATGGCCTGGGCGCGCTCGGCATCGGCCTTCGCCTGATCGCGGATGGCCTTGAGGCCGTCGATGCGGTCCTTAAGCGCCGGGTCGTGCAGGTCGGCAACGCCCGCCTCGATAGCGTCGTAGAGGCGCTTGAGGCGGGCCTCCGATTCCGCCGCGCGCCGGTTCAATTCGGCGATGTGCTCGCGCTGGCGCTCGGATCGCTCCTGCCGCCGGTCGAGCACCGTGGCGAGGATCGTTTCCAGCCGCTCGGGCTGAAGCAAGCGTACTTCCAGATGGCTGGCGACAAGATCGTCCAGCTTGTCCATCGGCACGGCCATGCCTTCGCAAGCGGTCGGCCCCTGCCGGGCCTTGGTCGAACAGGCGTAGTAGCGATAGCGCCCGCCCTTGCCGGTGCGGATGGTCATGGCTCCGCCGCACTTGGCGCAATAAATCAGGCCGGTAAGGAGGGTCGGGCCGCTGACGACGGCAGATGGCGTCACTGTGGGATGCCGGGTCTTCAGCAGCGCCTGCACCGCGTCGAAGGTCTCGCGGTCGATGATCGGTGGGACCGGCACGACCACGATCTCGCTGACCGGCTTCAATTCCTTGGACTTCGACCGCTTGTTGAACTCATGCTCGCCCATGTAGGTGCGGCGGGTGAGGATGCGGTGGACCTGGCCGATGCCCCAACGGCCGCCGTCGCGGGTGAAGATGCGGTTACGGTTGAGATAGCTGACGATGTTCTTCACGCCCATCTGGCCCTTGGCGCCGTCGCCGTGGAGCGCCAGCCGATAAATCAGTCGCACCGTCTCGGCATGGAGCGGATCGATCTCCAGCTTCTTCTTGACCTTCGCGCCGCGCTGCTCGGCCGCGACGACGCGGTAGCCGATGGGCGGAAGCGAGCCGTTCCAGAACCCTTGCCGGGCATTCTCTTTCAAGGCCCGCATAACGTGTTTGGCGTTTTCCTTGGACTGGTATTCGTCGAATAGCGCCATGATCTGCCGCATCATCTGATGCACCGGATCGTCGCCGATCTCCTGGGTGATCGACAGAAGCTTGACGCCGTTCTTCGCCAGCTTGCGCACGTAGAACTCCATGTCGAAGGCGTCGCGGAAGAAGCGGCTAAAGCTATGGACCACGACGACGTCGAAGGGCGCGGGCCTGGACGTGCCCGCTTCGATCATGCGCTGGAACTCAGGCCGGCGGTCGTTGGTGGCCGACGCGCCTGGCTCCACATAGGTCTCGACGAGCTGATAGCCCCGCGCCTCGCAATAAGCCTCACCCTGACGCTTCTGGTCGGGGATGGAGACATCGTGCTCGGCCTGCCGCGCCGTCGAGACACGCAGATAGAGGGCGGCGCGCAGGGGCACGGTCATGGCATCTGTCTCCCGGTCGGGTCATGAAGCCGATCCGAACAGCTCATCGAACAGATCGGCGAACCATCGCTCGAACACCTCCACCTCGGTCTCGGTGACCGGGATATGCTCCGGCCAGTCGTCGGTGACAGTCCAAGTCGAGAAGTCATACTTCGGCGGCCGTCCGGGGAACGACCAAGGATAGCCGAGCAGCGATTCGAGCTGATCGGAGATGGTGGGAGCTGGGTTACGCGACGACCGGGGCATCCACACAGTATCGCGCTGGCGTCGGACCGGCTGAATAGCCTGTGATTGCGCCACGTCACGCCCCGACACACCTCGGTCGCGGCGCTTCTCGTCATTCCCCTTTCCGGCCCGTTCTCGGCGACACCGCCAAGCCGAGGAACACCAGCATGGCTTGGTTGAGCCGGACCATGTCCTCGTCGTCTAGCCGGCCGATCCGCTCGCCGACCTTGGATTTCGGGACAGTGGTGATCTTGTCCACCATCAGCTGGGAGGGAGAGCGGAGACCATTTCGTTCGTTTGGCTCGACCGGCAGCCGAAACAGGGGCGCTTCGGTCGGGTCGGTGGTGAAGGCGCAGATCGTGATCGAGTCCGTCGCGTCGAAGCTGTCGTCCTGCACGATGACGACAGGACGCGGCTTGCCCGCGTAGTCCTTGCCGCCGGAGACGGTCCAGACCTCGCCCCGCCTCATTCATCGTCCCAATCGGACACAGCGTCGATGAACGCTTGATCGCCGGCTGCATGGGCGCTATCCGCCACGGCGAGCGATTGCCGGTGCGCCTCTGCCCGGAAGGATGACGCGCGCACGTCCGGCACCCAAATCTGGATCGGCCGCAGACCTTGGGCGCGCAGCCTGTCGCGATGCTCCTGCACCTTCATCTTGGTGGGCTTAGCGCCTCTCACCTGGACCATGTTCGGTTCCTTTGTATGGTTACATGTAACCTATCATGCAACGCTCGGCATGGAAAGCGGATTCGTTCCGGCAGTTCGGCTATCGCTGAGAGAAATGTGCAAAAAGTTGTTTTTACACAACATATTAACGGCTCAGTGCACATTGCGCCCCAAGGCAGCACATTGCCTGATCGACGAAAAATCGAAGCAAAATCAATCGACCGCCCGAGCCGCAATGTGCGGCCTTTTATCTGGCCCTCCATCGCCAGAGCCAATCCCTTGTTGCGTCCGTCCTACTCCCGATATCCAGACTATGCATTGTTTGTGAAGGTCTGATAGTGTCAGATGGAATCTAGCAGGTCTTGCATAGCTTGATAAGGTTTGATATGCCAACAGAGACGGGAGACGAAAAGCTGAATCTGGCCGACTACCTCACGGTGGGCGAGGCGGCGGAGCAGTTGGGGGTGTCACGATCCACTCTGCGAAATTGGGATAAAGCCGGCAAACTGAGGCCCTATCGACATCCGGTTAATGGCTACCGCCTTTATCTTCGCGACGAATTGGAACGACTGCTCGGTCAGATTGTGAAAGCAAAGGGATAGATTGAATGTCGCTGCTGAAGCCGATTGATGAAGATCACGGTGGTAAAGGCCCGAAGAAGCGAGCCCCCCGCAATCGGACACTGGAGGTTCGAGGGACTGAGGCGAAGGCGTTTCGAGAAGGGCTATTATCTGTGGAAGGCTTGAAGTCTGAAAGCATCGTTGGCCGTACGATTCTTGGCGATTGCTTTCAAGCCTTTGATGTTCTGCCCAGGGCAATTGTAGACCTTCTCGTCCTGGATCCGCCCTATAATCTCAATAAGAAGTTCGGCGGCAGCACGTTCTCACGCGTGCCGGTCGCGGAATATACAAAGTGGCTGAAGCAACTTTTTGTCAATGTGAAACCGCTGCTTAAGCCGACTGCGACCGTTTACATCTGCGGAGACTGGTTCACCTCAGCGTCTATATTTGAAGCCGCATCCGAGCATTTTACTGTCCGGAATAGGATTACCTGGGAGAGAGAGAAGGGGCGAGGCGCACTGACGAATTGGAAAAATTCAAGCGAAGACATTTGGTTTTGCACCGTCTCGGATCGCTTCGCCTTCAACGTCGATGCCGTGAAAATGAGGCGGCGCGTAATTGCGCCTTATCGCGACGCAGACGGACAGCCAAAGGATTGGAATGAAACCGGTAACGGAAATTTCCGAGACACGCATCCGTCAAACCTATGGACCGACATAACCATTCCTTTTTGGTCGATGCCGGAGAACACAGATCATCCGACGCAAAAGAGCGAAAAGCTCATCGCGAAGCTCGTTCTGGCAAGCTCGAATCCCGGCGAACTGGTGTTCGATCCGTTCCTGGGGAGCGGCACGACTTCGGTGGTGGCAAAGAAATTAGGGCGTCAATACTGCGGCATCGAGCTTGAGGAAGCATACGCTTTGCTGGCGGAGAAGAGGTTGATCCTTGCTGAGGGCGACCGGCAGATACAAGGATACAGCGAGCGCGTATTCTGGGAAAGAAATACTCTGAACGTCATAAATAGTCGCGCGAAATGTGAAGGCGATCTACTACCTTTCGATAAGTTGCGTTAGGAAGGCCTTCCCGCGTTGCACATCAACCGAGGGACGGTAATGTGGCGTGAAAATCTCGGCGATATTGCCCGTGAGCTGAGTTACGCCGCGCGATTCGCGGCCGGCCCAGTGTGTTTGAACTCGAGTGGCGGAAAGGACCACTGAGTCGAAGATGGAAACGATGCGATTTCGGATCACTCCATCACTCGCATCTATCCCAATGAAATAAAAGCAAAATATGCTTCCGGGACAGGAAAGCGTACGGAGCATTTTATCGATGTTATAAGCCTTTGGTGCCGACGCGCGGTCAAGCAGCTTGGTCTTTATGTCGACGATTAGAGTGCCTCCGCCCGGTAGGTCATAGGTGAGGTCGTCAAGGCGGTGGGCGTTCAGTTCACCGGTGATGAGTTGCTCGATTGTGTTTCCGCGGATATTCACGTTGTCTAGTTTGGCGGCCGTCAACAGCTCATTCCGGTGCCGCTGGATGGTGGCACTCAGCTCGCGTTCTATTTCTGCGACTTGCGGCAGATTCAACGCCAGGGCCGCTCGTGCCGGGGCATCGAGAATGATTGATAGATTATCGCCGACCAGTTTGAATCGGGTAGCTCGGGCCACGATGGCATTGGTCGTCTCGACCAAACGCTCGACGTTTTCTTCCCACGCGAATTCGGCATGGATGGCTATGAGTTCGTCAAAACGGTCGGCCTGGTTCGGCACGCCCTCATACTCGTCCATGATGTCGTGGCCGAGGAAACTGCCCTTGATGTTATCGACGCGGAGGTTGTGGGAGCTATGGCTGATCCGCTTCAAAAATGTCGCATTGGCGAGCCGGAAGTCCAATCGGTCCGGGCGGACGATGCAGATGACCGTCGGGGTGGCGTCATATTTCTGCAGGGCGGAGAGGGACAGGACGACGTTCGAGAACGATCCGGTATTGGCCTCTGAAAATCGGATCGCAAAGCCGTTTCCAACGTAAACGGAGCGCTCCTTCTTGAAGCCTGTTCTGTTCGAAAAGGCCGCCTCAATCTGTGCTTTGTTCGCGCGGGTTTGCTCGCTCTTTAGCTCTAACAACAATGTCACAGCGTCGGCGAGGTTAATGTTTTCGGCCATGTGCTCCCCTTCCGTTCGGTACAGGCAAATCGCCTGACCGGTCAGCGGGGATTCTCACAGGCGCGTGACGGCGGTCAATGAGTTCCGGGTAAGCGGCGGTGGGCGGGATCGGCTATATTGCTACAGCGAAAACGTAGTGATCATCGCTATCGGGCGTGGCCCGCCAATCCGGAATAAAGGTGGGCACGCCGCCAGCCGATTTTGCGCCGCTCGCGGCGGTCGGCGTGCGCATCGGATTGCCCCGCGACCCATGATCCCGACGTCGCCATCGGCGGCCTTGACCCGTTGGGCGAGCGCGCGAGGGTGATCGCGCCGGTAACCGGCGTTTGGGCCGCGTGGCCGTTGGCGCGCTGCGTCGGAAGTACATGGGGATGGTCTTCACGCCCATGCGGTCGGACAGGCCCTCGCCGTCAACGGCCATCGTGAACACGGACGTTTCGGGGAGCCGGCAAGGTAAGGCGAACGGTTCTGGCCGTAGGCATGGCTCCCGAACAAGTCGCGGGAGTTTACCTCATGGACGCGAATCGAAGGCCTTTTCGCGATGCGGCACGGTGTGATTCCCATTGGCGATGAGCACGGCACTTTTATGTTTGGTTTACAGTCGCGCGCGGATAGGCGCGGCACGGCGAATGCGCTAACACGCCGGCTCGTTTCAACATGGCCTGGTTGCAAGGAGTTGAAGAATGCGGGATTTCCGGCACGTACACCGGCTGGTTTTGCTCTGTCTGATGACCGCATCGATCGGCGCCGTCGCGACCACCGCCCCCATTGCCGCACAGGCGCAGGAAACAGGTAAAATGACGACAACACCATCGGGACTGGAAATCGAGGATACCAAAATCGGCACCGGCGCCTCGCCGACCACCGGGCAAATATGTGTCATGCACTACACCGGGTGGCTGTATGAAAACGGCGCCAAGGGCGCGAAATTCGATAGCTCGCTCGATCGCGGCCAGCCATTCGAATTTCCCATTGGCCAGGGCCATGTCATCCGCGGCTGGGACGAAGGCGTTGCCACCATGAAAGTGGGCGGCACCCGCACGCTGATCATTCCCCCCGCTCTGGGTTATGGCGCCCGCGGTGCCGGCGGCGTCATTCCGCCGAACGCGACGCTGCTGTTCGAGGTCGAACTGCTCGCCGTGAAGAACTGAGACTGGCTTTACCGCTGCGAACCGGGACGAGGCAACGACTCGTCCCGGTGTCAACCGAACCGGATTAACATCCCGGTCAACGTGCCCCTGGGTGCGATAGGCGGCGCCAGCGCCCAACCCCAGCCGCGCACCATGGCCGCGATGGCCGGCGCGCCCGGCAATCAGCTCGTCGGGATAATCGTCGGCGTGATCGTGCAGGACTGGTGCGCCGGCACCGCAAGCGTATTGGTCTGGCCGGCGTTCGCCGGATCCGGGAAGCTGAGCGTGGGGCGTCCATTGACCGGATCGCCCAACACATCGACCGTGACGGCGCCCGCCAGCGCGACGTTGCCGCCACAGGTGATCGATATCGTTGCGGGGGGCTTGCTGCCGCCGCAGCCTGCCAGGGTAACCGGAAGACATAACCAAATCAGATGTCGCAGGCGCATTTCGGTCTCCATCGGTTCAGCCACCCGCCCGCGTTGCGAGTCGCGGCGGGCGTGTTCGATAATCCGGTCTTGTAATCCATCGCCGACCCCGGCGCACCCCGGTCATTTCGTTGTGTCCGGATGGCAGACCGCCGGTTCGCGGTAACGCGCTCCCTGCGCGCAAACCGGCGGTTTCGCCAGAATGTACGCTGTTAGCCGGCGCGATAGACCGGTCAGCAGGAACGCAACGTCCAATCCGGTCACCCCGATGTGAGGCCGGCCAGTCTTTTTCCGGATCGATCCCGGCGTATGTAAGATTTTTCATATCAGGGGAACCCGCTTGAACATAATCGTGATTCTGATCGTACTGCTGCTGCTGTTCGGCGGTGGCGGATTCTACTTTGGCGGCCCGTATCTCGGCGGCGGACTGGGCACGATCCTGGTGATTATCCTGATCGTGGTGTTGATCCGAGGTTAGGGCAGCATCGGCAACAAATGCGTCAGCATACCGATTAAGCTGGCCGCTGAACCGACGGATGCACCGCTGTGCCGTTCGCGCCCTTCGCGGGGGCGCGGACGGCGCCATCCGGACGGGGGGACATAACCCGGACCATCAAGTCTGTCCCGCCTACAGCCTGACCAGCCAGGCCACCGCTGCGACGGCGACCGCGAAGGTTGCCAGCGCCCGAACCGGTCCGGCGATCCGGGGCGGTTCTGTTTCCGGCGGCAGCCGTTTCGTTCCCCCGATCATCGGCCATACCAGGTTTTGCCGTTTGACCGCCGCGTAAACACCGATCGCCAGAACATGCGTCGCGATGGCGGCTTCGATCGCCACGAAGGTCAGGGAATGAAGGTGGCTCAGCGTATTGCTTTGGCTTTTGCGGATCAGGTGCATCAGCGGCCCCTCGGCATCGCCGTCGTCGTTGCTGAACAATCCCGTTCCAGCCTGTAGGCCGAGCAGCGCCAGCATTGCCAGAACCATCCATCCGCCGGCAGGGTTGTGCCCGGCTTGCAGGTCGGGTTCCCGGCGCCACGGGCCGGCCAGGTGTCGCAGCGCAACCGCTGGCCTATGCAGGAACGTGCGAAACCGGGCGGTATCGCTGCCCACGAAACCCCAGAAAACACGGAACAGAACAAGGGTCAGGATCGATTCCCCAGCCCATATGTGAAGGTCCATCAGGCTGAAGTGCTGTGTCGTCCAGGCTACCAGAATCGACAGCACCAGCGCCCAGTGGAACAGCCGCATCGGCAGGTCCCACACTTTCACTGCCCGCATGCATTTGCCTTGTGCTGTCCATGTCGCATGGCAGGGTCATATCGCGGACCATCGGCGGGTCAAGCCGTCCAAGGCGTCCGCATGTCGAATTCCCGCGCTGCCCGCGCGCCGACTTCCCGCGCTGCCGGCGCGTTGAAACCCGCTGCCGTCCGGGCTATCAAGGCCGCATGGCCAGACTCAGTGTCAATTTGAATAAAATCGCCTTACTGCGAAACAGCCGCCATACCGGTGTTCCCGACGTGCGGGCATTCGGCCGCTTGGCGCTTGAGTCCGGCGCGTCCGGGCTGACCGTGCACCCAAGGCCGGACCAGCGCCACATCCGCGCCGCCGATGTACCGGTCCTGGCGGCGATGATGCAGCCATTCCGTCCGGCGATGGAATTCAATATCGAGGGTTATCCAGACGACCGCTTCCTGGACATCGTGCGCGCCAACCGGCCAGAACAGGTCACACTGGTGCCTGACTCGCCGGATGCGTTCACCTCCGATGCGGGCTGGAAGCTCGATCCAGATCAGGCCGCGCTCGTCGGTCCGGCGATCGCCGCGATGCGGGCGCTGGGTTGCCGGGTGGTCCTGTTCATCGACCCCGATCCGTCGGTCATCGCCCGTGCGCGCGCGGCCGGCGCGGCCGGCGTGGAGATTTACACCGGGGCCTATGCCGCCGCGTTTCGCGATGGCGGGCACGATACGTTGCTGGCACGAATCGCCGCCACGGCAAAGGCGGCCCAGGATGCGGGGCTGACGGTCAATGCCGGCCACGATCTGAACCTGCACAACATTCCGCCGCTGATGCGGGCGGTGCCGTTTTTGGCGGAGGCATCCATCGGCCACGAATTGACCGCGGATGCCTTGCGAACCGGCTTCGCCGCGGCGGTCGCGGCCTATGCCAAGGCACTGGCTCAGGCCATGGCCTAAGCTTATGTTTTGCAAGGCAACTTTGCTGGCGTGCTGACGCACTCATTTGGCCGCGTTGCCTTAGCCGCTGCCAAGGCGAGCGCCAGCGTGCATCCAACGCGGCGAGCCAAACGAAAATAAACATTGCCAAAAGCGTTCATGTATGACATCGCAATTACGAGTGATATTTCACGAAAGATTGCCAGTACTATGATGCGTAGGTTCGACCTTGGGGTGTTGCCCTTAGCGGTGGCGACACTGTGCTGTGTGGCTCTTGGTGTCACGCCGGCGCGGGCGGCCGCGATCATAACCCAGTTCCAGGGCGCGACACTGAGCCAGTCCGGATTCGTCCCGCCCGACATGGGCCTGTCGGTGGGGGATGGCTATGCGGTCCAACTGCTCAATGGGGTCGCCACGATCGATACCACCGCCGGACAGCAGGTGTCGCAGACCTCGCTAAACGCGATCTTTCACGCCAGTGGCCAGGTCAGCGACCCGCGTGTCATCTTCGATCCATCGAGTCAGCTTTGGTTCGCCAGCGCCGTGACGATAACCGGCGGCTCCACCAGCAGCCCGAACAGTATCTTGCTGGCGGTTTCGTCCGGCGCGAACCCGACCGCCGGTTTCCGAGCGCTGGCCTTCGGCAGCGCCAACAGCACTACGTTCGCCGATTTCCCGACGCTCGGTGTCAACGGCGCGGCGGTTACCATCGCCACCAACGATTTCTCCACCGCCACGGGCGCTTTCATCGCCAGTTCGGTCTATTCAATCCCAAAAGCCAGTCTGACCGCCACCACGCCGACACTGGCGGGGCAGACAAATTTCATTCAAAATGCAGCGAGTGTCGGACTTACCGCGCAGGCCGTCACAAATGCCGCTGCCGGCGGGACCAGCACCTCGGTACTGAGCACAGCCTCCCTCGGCGCTAATCAGGTCTATGCCCTGTCCACCATCGCCGGAGCCAACGCACCCGGCGCGACCCTGTCGCTCACCCAAACCTACACCCAGCCCGGCAGCAGCGTCCTGATCGCGCCGACCCAGCCCGGGGGAGCCACCTACGCTCCAGGCGACACCCGGATCGGCTCCACGGCCTTCCAGTCCGGCAATTATATTTATATCGCTAACACTGTGTCTAATGGAATCAGCGATCAAATCAGTTGGTTGGTGCTGAATGCGACCAACAAGGCCGTTCAGGCCTCTGGCATTATTACCATTCCCGGCGAGAGCCTGACCTATGGATCGATCTCGGGCAACGCAGCGGGAACCTTCGTTGTCGCGTTCAATGGCTCCGGAACCACCCAAAACATAACCGATTATTATGCAATCTGCTCGGTTTCCACAGGTTCCTGCGGTTCACCGCAAATAGATTACACCAGTCCCGCAAATAACTATGTCAACTCCCCCGCCGGTTCCAATCGCTGGGGCGATTACAGCGTGGTCACCATCGATCCAACCAATCCGAACAATTTCTGGTTGGGCCAGCAATACGCCCTTACCAATAGTTCTTGGGGCACTGTCGTTACCCAAATCGCCACCGGCGCCTCGGTTCCCGAACCCGCTGGGTTTGCGCTGTTCGCAGCGGGTCTGACCGGACTGTTGTTCGTTCGCCGCCGGAAGATGTTGTCCCGCCCGCGCTGAACCGCCAGCCCAGGATAATTCCCTCCAGCGGTCGGGTTGTCACGCTGGCGCCTCGGCCGGCCGTCGGCGTGCGATACGCAGCACCATAAGCGCGGCCATCAGACATGCGATCCCGCTCGCCAGGAAGGCGGGCAGGTAACTACCGGTCAGATACCGTGTTTCGCCCGCACCGAACGCCGCCATCGCACCGCCAAGCTGATGGCCGGCGACGATCCACGACACAATCACCGGCGAATCGTTTTTGCCGAACACCTGATTGGTCAGCGTCACCGTCGGCGGAATCGTCGCCACCCAGTCCAGGCCGTAGAACACCGAAAAGACCGCCAGACTCGCCAGGCTGAAATCGGTGAACGGCAGGATCATCAGCGACAACCCGCGCAGCCCGTAATACCAAAACAGTAGAATCCGGGAATCATACCGGTCCGTCAGGTATCCCGACAACGTGGTGCCGATCAGATCGAAAACGCCCATGGCCGCGAGCAGACTGGCGGCGCCGACCTCGGGGATACTGTGATCCATGCAAAACGGGATCAGATGGGTCGCCACAAGCCCGTTGGTCGAAAACCCGCATACCGCGAAGGTGACGAACAGCAGCCAGAAGTCGGCCGATCCGGCACCGCGCCGCAATCCGGCGATGGCAATGGCGAACGGGTTCCCCGAACCGGGCGGCATGGCCACGATCGTCTGGGCTCCGAACGGTCCAAGGCCGATCGCGGCCGGGCTTTCCGGCAACATCAGCATCACCACCGGGATCAGCGCCAGGATCGTGCCCGCCACAACGACCGGAACGATGTGCCAGGTATGAGAGACGACAAGGCTCGCCAGCACCGGCAGAAACACCAACTGTCCGGACGCATTGCCGGCGGTCAACAGCCCCACCACCAGTCCGCGCCGGTTCACGAACCAGCGGTTGGCGACGGCCGTCGCCAAGCCCACCATGCCGGCGCCGGACCCCAGCCCGACGAGCACGCCCCACGTCAGATACAACTGCCATATCTGGGTGACAAACGCACTCAGTCCCGAACCGATCACCAGCAGGACCATCGACCCCAACACGGTTCGCTTCAAACCGATCGTCTGGATCAACCCGGCGGCGAACGGCCCAACCAGCCCGAACAGCAATATGTTCAGCGATACAGCACCGGATATCGCCGCCGCGTTCCAGCCGAAAGCCTGTTGCAGCGGGACGATCAGCACGCCCGGTGCCGCCCGCACACCGACCGAGGCCAGAATGACGACGAACATCACCGCCACCACAACCCATGCATAATGCAGGCGACCCGCGAACAGGCGGGCCATCGCTTCTGGTCCCATGATATCGGAGGCTCCGTTGCATCTTGAATTTAACATGACGGTCGTCATATTAATGTCAAGTCTTAATATGAGGACCGTCACATTTCGAGGTTCCAGCATGGCCGCACCGACGTCTAAGCGCGCGGAAACCCGGCGGAAAATCGTCGGCGCGGCCGCCGAATTGTTCCGTACGCACGGGATCGACGGTGTTGGCGTGGACGCTATCATGAAGCACGCCGGCCTGACGCATGGGGGTTTCTACCTGCATTTTCCGTCCAAGGACGCGCTGGCCGCCGAGGCGGCGCGATCGCTGTTGGCGCAGTCGGCCGCCAAATGGGAGTCGATCGGCCGTTCCGCCGATCGCGGCGTCGCGCTGGAACGGATCGTCGCGATGTATCTCGATCCGGTTCGCGCCGCCGCCGGAACGGGCTGCCCGCTGACGACACTCGGCCCCGACGTCGCCCGCCGGCCCGCATCGCGGGCGGCGATAGGCGACGCTTTGCGTGACATGCTGGGCTCGCTGGGGCGGGCTTTACCGCCCGATCGGCGCGGCGGTGCGCTGGCCGCGTTATCCACCCTGGCCGGAGCGGCGATGCTGTCGCGGCTGACGGACGATCCGGCGCTGGCCGAAGCGTTCCTGGAAGCCGCCGCCGCCGCCATCCTGCCGGACAATCCGGCGTCTATCGGCGAGGATCGGCCGGCCGGTCAGGGTGCGTTCTGACGGATCGATTGGTGCAGCGCCGCGCCGATGGTGCCCGATTTTTGCTGCGAACCCGCGCTGGACCCGAAGTAGTAGCCGATGATGTTCGCCCACCCAGTCGCGACGACGCCCAGCAGCGTGAACAATAGATTTTGGGCCGAACCGGTGACCAGATCGCAATGCGTACTGACCATCACGAACACGATCAGGGCGAAAAATCCCCCGGTCACCCAATAGGCCAGCGTTTGGTTCGTATTGTCATGCAACTCGATCTGTCTTTGCCGGGCGCCCGCGGTGTCGTCGTTATCCAGTTGAGTTAAAATCCGGCCCGCTGGAAACGCGGTCATCCAGGACGTGTCGGCCTGCCGCGTCCGCACCAGGCAGTGCTGCTCCGCCTGCTGCATTTGCAACGCCAGTTCGTCGCCACCTTTGTTCACTGCGGCGGCGATCGTGTCCGCCGATGCGGTATCGTCGCCCACCACAACCTTGCCGATCGCGGCGACGCCAAGGGCTACGCTGGCCGGGCTGGCAAGGATTTGCGCCAAATAATCGGCCTTGGCGGCGGTCGCGGCGGCGATGAGTGTGTCGATCGCGGACATGGGGCCTCAGATCTGTTCGAGCAACGCGGCGACACGGTTCACCCAGCCGTTCAGAAATTGCAGCTGGGTCCGGTCTTCTGAAATCTGCGATGTATAGGCTTTCAGGCGTAACCCCAGCAGACGGCCTGCCAGCCGGTTCGGCGCCGCATCCTGATTCGCGGCCTTGATCGCCGCGTCGTCCAGGCGCGGTTCCGGCTGCGGCGAGGAGTCCAGTCCGAGACATTGTTTGAGCATGGCGATCGCCCGCGCCGGACCATGCAAGACGCCGGTATCGACAAGCACAAGGCGGGCCGTGTCGTCCGCGATTTCATCGAAGCGCGGGCCAGTCAGATAGGACTTCATATAAATCCGGACCGCCTCGGCGCGCGTCAAAGACCGCACCTGATCGACGCTGGCGGCCTTGCCGAGACCCAGCGATTCCCCGAGCGTGGCCGCGGTGATGCCGAAATTGGTCGGGCCGCCATGGTCTGCCGGGTAGTTGGCGAAGCCACCCTCGAACTGCAGGATGATCGTGATAATTGCGTCGTTGTCCATGGCATCGATACCCAGACGACCAGATGTTCAATCCAACACCGCTGGTCTGGGCCAGTCAATGCCTGCATTGGCTGGACGCCGCCGGATGGCCTTCCCAAATCGCTGCCGGCGTGTTTGTCCGGTTCCCCCTTGAGAACACCCCCGGGATTGGGCGATAAGCCACGATCCGGCTCGATCCGGAACAACGCGGCCCGGACAAACCGGGCAGGGGAGGACGATGCCATGAGTTCGACACGCCGTATCATCATCGGCGGCGCCGCCGTGTTGTCGCTGGTGCCCCTGGTCCGTCCGCGTGCGCAGGCGCGTTCAAAAATCGTTATCGGTGTCCTGACAGACCTGTCCGGCACCTATCGTGACAACACCGGCCCAACCTCGGTCGCCGCCACCCAGCTCGCGGCCGACGAAATGCGCCCGCATCTGGACTGCGACGTGGAGGTCATCAGCGCGGACCACCAGAACAAGCCCGATGTCGCGGCTTCCATCGCCCGGCAATGGTTCGACAGCGGGGTCGATGTCGCCGCCGATGTACCAACCTCGTCCGTCGCACTCGCCGTCGCGCAGGTGGCGCGGGAAAAAGACAAGATGATGCTGAACGCATCGGCGGCGGCGTCCGCGCTGACCGAGGACCAGTGCAGCCCCAACACCATCGTCTGGAGTTTCGACACCTATGAGAATGCGCACTCCACCGGCGGGTCCGTGGTCGCCCAGGGCGGTAAATCCTGGTTTTTCATCACCGCGAACTATGCGTTCGGGCAGTCGCTGGAAGAACTGACCGCCGATGTGGTGCGCAAGGGCGGGGGCATCGTCAAGGGCGCGGTGCGTTACCCATTCCCTGATACGACCGATTTTTCGTCCTATGTGGCGCAGGCCCAGGCCAGCGGCGCGACCGTGGTTGGATTCGCCAACGCCGGCCTGGATACCGAAAACTGCATCAAGCAGGCCGCCGAGTTCAGTCTTGGAAAAACAATGCAGATCGTGCCGTTGTTGATGTTCATTCAGAACCCCCATGCCCTGGGAACAAAAATAGCAGGCGGCCTGCTAACGACCGAGACGTTCTACTGGGACATGAACGATCGCACGCGCGGTTTCGCCAAACGGCTGCTGGCGCGCACCAAGGCCAACAACTACCCGAATCAGGCGCATGCCAGTTCCTACAGTTCGACCATTCACTATCTCAAGGCGGTGGCCGCACTTGGCGGCGCGGCGGCCAAACACAGCGGACGCGCGGTCGTGGCTAAAATGAAGTCCATGCCCACCGACGACGATGCTTTTGGCCCAGGGCGCGTGCGTGCCGACGGACGCGGCGAATTTCCGGCCTACCTGTTCCAGGTCAAGACCGCGCAAGAAAGCAAAAGCGAGTGGGATCTGTATAAGCTGATCGGGACTACGGCCCCGGTTGGCGTCCTGCATCCGCTAAATGCCAAATGCAATTTCCCGGTGGGCTGATCGACGCCAGGAAACTTTCATGACAAAATTCTCGGTGCAGACACAAAAAAACGTAAAAACAATGGCAAACCGCGAATTCCTCGGAATACACGGTAGCAAGACATGGACGGAAAGACATAATTAAATGGCGGGGGGAGTTGACGAAGGCACCCCCCATCCGAACATGTAGGGCAAATCGTCCCATCCCGGATCGAGCGAATGCTGGACACACCGACTATGCGCCCAAGCCCATGTCATCTGATGCTGGTCCACCCCGATCAGGCCGCGGCGGCGACCGACTCCCTGTGGATGCGCCTGCGTCAGGAAGCGCAGGAGGCCTATGAACGCGAGCCCAAGCTGGCTTCGCTGTTCTTCGATTCGATTCTCAATCAACCCAGCTTCGAAGCCGCCGTCTTCCACCGCGTCGCCGCTCGGTTGAAAAACGACACCGTTTCGCTCCCGCTGATCGTCCAGGCCTTCGGCAAGGCCGCCGAGGATGATGGCTGCATGGTGGAAGCAGCGAAAGCCGACATCTCGGCGGTGCTGGAACGCGACCCGGCGTGCACCCGCCTGATCGAGCCGTTCCTGTATTTCAAGGGATTTCACGCCATCCAGGCGCACCGGCTGAATCACTGGCTGTGGCATCATCATGAGCGCGACTTCGCATTGTATCTGCAAAGCCGTTCGTCGGAGGTATTCCAGACCGATATCCACCCGGCGGCGAAATTCGGCATGGGTATTTTCCTCGATCACGCAACCGGTCTGGTGGTGGGCGAAACGGCGGAACTCGGCGACGACGTATCCATGCTGCACCACGTCACGCTTGGTGGCAGCGGCAAGGAATCGGGCGACCGCCATCCGAAAATCGGCAAGGGCGTGCTGATCGGGGCCGGGGCGGCGATCCTGGGCAACATCGCAGTCGGCGACTATGCCCGTGTGGCGGCCGGTTCGGTGGTGCTGGCGCCGGTGCCGCCGCACGCGACAGTGGCCGGTGTACCGGCGAAAATCGTTCGTATCGTCGAAAGCGACGAACCATGCCGCTGGATGGATCAGACCCTCAACGATCTGGCGTATCAGGCGTTCAACTATACGATCTGATCGTGTGAGGCCGGAGTGATCCGCGAGCGAGTTCCCACCGGGATGCGATTCGCCGCCGCCCGCCCCGTTTCTAATGAGCGCTTCGTCAGACCAGCCCTTCCCACGGGTCAAACGCAAGCACTCGTTCCGGTTGAACAGGCTGACCATGCCGCGTCCGCGGCCTAAGGCCTGTCCGGCGACGTGAAGCGACCGGGCATGCTCGACGCCGCATTCCGAAGCGATAATTGTCGAGCAAGCCCTTCGTCATACGGCAAATTTCGGCGTATCGCGCCACCATCGCCTCCCGGCCGCATTTCCGCTACATTCGGCGCGTGCCAGAACCCGATGACCTGTTCGGCGTCCCCGATCCGGTGGCGCACCCCGGACCCGACGCCAACCGCCCGCTCGCCGATCGCCTGCGGCCCGCCGCGCTGTCCGACGTTGTCGGTCAGGACCATCTCCTCGGTGCCGAAGGCGCGCTGACCCGCATGCTGGAACGCGGCTCGCTCGCGTCGCTGATCCTGTGGGGACCGCCCGGCGTCGGCAAAACCACCATCGCCCGCCTGCTGGCGAGCCGGGCCAATCTGGCCTTCGTGCAGCTATCCGCTGTATTTTCCGGCGTCGCCGACCTGAAACGCACGTTCGATGACGCCACCAAACGCCGCCGGACGGGGCAGGGGACGCTGCTGTTCGTCGATGAAATCCACCGCTTCAATCGCGCGCAGCAAGACGGTTTTCTGCCCGTCGTGGAAAACGGTACCGTCACGATGATTGGCGCCACCACGGAAAATCCGTCCTTCGCGCTGAATGGCGCGCTGCTGTCGCGCTGTCAGGTGATCGTGCTGCGGCGCCTGGACGATGCCGGGCTGGACAATCTGCTGTCCCGAGCGGAGGCCGATATCGGCCGGGCCTTGCCACTGACCGGCGAGGCCCGCGGCATGTTGCGCGCCATGGCCGATGGCGACGGGCGGTACCTGCTGAATATGGCCGAACAGATCGCCGCTCTGCCGGCCGGTTCGGCGGCGCTGGACACCGCCGCGCTGGCGGAACTGCTGTCCCGCCGAGCGGCGCTGTACGACAAGGATCGCGAGGAACACTACAACCTGATCTCGGCGCTGCATAAATCGCTGCGCGGATCGGACCCGGATGCGGCGCTATACTGGTTCGCGCGCATGCTGAACGGCGGCGAGGACCCCCGCTATATCGCCCGCCGCCTGGTCCGGTTCGCCGCCGAGGATATCGGCATGGCCGATCCGGCGGCTCTGACGCAGGCACTGGCCGGGTGGGAAACCTATGAGCGATTAGGCTCGCCCGAGGGCGAACTGGCGATCGCCCAGGTGGTGGTCTATCTGGGCACCGCGCCGAAATCGAACGCGGTGTATGCGGCGTTCGGGCAGGCGAAGGCAGCGGCGAAGGCAACCGGCAGTTTGATGCCGCCCGCGCATATCCTCAACGCGCCGACGAAGCTGATGAAGCAGCTTGGTTACGGCGCGGAATATGAGTACGATCACGGGACGGAAGATGCGTTTTCCGGCCAGAACTATTTTCCGGACGGCATGGACCGGGTTGGATTCTACCAGCCCAAGGATCGCGGCTTCGAACGGGAAATATCCAAGCGGATGGAGTATTGGGCGGCGCTGCGCGCACAGCGCGGGTGAGGGGGCGCCCGGCCGATGGTTCCTGGCAGGCAGGCTTCCGGCCGGGCCATAGCTTAAGATCCAGGAATGTAATCGACGATGAACTCGCTGCCGCCATAGCCGGATTCTTCCGGAATGCGCATCAGCCGCTTCGTGCCTTCCAGCTTCGTGCCCGTCGGCTGCACCGTTACCACCGAAGCCGCGCGTGCCGTTGCCATCGCCTCTTTCACCGAACCGGACCAACTCAGCTTTTCCAGATTCTTGGCGGTGGCGAACACCAGCTTGAAGCGCCCGGCATCGGTATCCGCCAGCGCCCGCGCGGGGGCGATCCACATCGAGTCCACCGCTTCGCCGCCATCGTGAACCGCCAGATGTTCCGGCGGCGCCTCGGCCAGGAAGAAATGCGTGTCATACCGCTTCGGCTGCACGGCCGGAGTAATCCAGTGCGCGAAGTGCACCAGAAGGTCAGGCGCGGGCAGCAGCCCTTCCGATGCCAGCACCGCATCGAAGCCGATCGAACCGCCGTTCAGCGCGCCGCGGTGCTGGTCTTCCAGCCGCTTCAGCGTGGCGCCATCGATCAGCCGGTCGGACCCGGCCGGACGGGCGAGCAGCACACCGCATTCCTCGAAGGTTTCGCGAATGGCGGCGATGCGAAATGCCAGGGCCCCGGTGTCCAACCCGTCCGGATTCGGGCAGCCGCCCGCTGCCAGATCGTGATCGGACTCTTCCACCCGGCCTCCGGGAAACACCAGCGCGCCGGCCGCGAATGCCACGGCATGGTGGCGCACGACCATGAAGACCTCGATTCCGTCCTGCCCATCGCGCAAAAGCATGATGGTCGCGGCTGGTCTGGCGATAGCTTCCATTGTCGAATCCTGTCTGTCTGTACGTGACAGCATACCCGGCTGGGTTCGTATGGTCACGGGCGCAGACGCCGGATAAGCTCCAACGCATTGGCGGGTGCGCGCACCTTCCTGTCATTATCGAACACCACGAACACATCCCGCTTACTGGCCCGTGCTTTACCGCCGATCCGTGCGGCGTCGGCCGGCTCCTCTCCGCCGGCCCAGGATTTAATCCGGCGGCTCCACAGGTCCAGCGCGGCGGTATCGTATCCGTCCAAACCGATCCCTTCCGGCCCGCGCAACCGGCAATAGATAAAGTTCGACGTCACATCCATCGGCGCCGGCTCGCCCGCTCCGGCGGTGCAGGCCAGCGCAACGCCATGCGCGCGCAGCAGATCGATAAAATCCTGGCAGCGGAAACTGCCGTGCCGCACTTCGACGGCATGGCGGATCGGTCGCACGATATCGGTGTCGAGATACGGCCGCCCTCGCAGCGTGCGATCGTGGTCCCGTCCGATCGCGGCGGCATGTGCGGTGTCGCGCGGCAGCATTTTCAAAAACGACCCGATCAGCACCGGATCGAACCGCAGGTTGGCCGGCAGCCGCCACAGGATTGGCCCCAGATGAAGACCGAGCCGCAGCAGCCCGGAGGCGAGGAAGTTTGCCAGGGGGATACGAATGTCGCGCAACCGCCGGACATGGGTGATGTCGCGCGGTGCCAGCACCGTGAAGGCGAAGTCGGCCGGAACCTGCCGCGCCCAGGTCTCGAACGATTCGGGTCGCTGGATGCCATGGAACGTCTCACCGATCTCGATCGTCCGAAAATGCCGGGCGGCATGCGCGAGTTCCTGCTCGCGCTTCAGGTCGCCGGGATAGAAAACGCCGCGCCAGGGCGCATAGGTCCATCCCGCCACACCGACGCGGATCACCGCCGCTGACATGCGACCTGGCCGTGGATGTCAGCCGCACGTGTCATGACGCACCAGTCTATGCGTCAAAATGAGTATTGACCGGAATAAATTACAACCGGAAATTGATTAAGATTATATTTTACTCGTTATGGATCTAGAGCCTGTCCGACCGTTATCGCTTCGAATTACGGCGGCGAGCATGCCCTAAATCTTTGTTTCCGCGGGATGTTTCAAAGGCGTGCTGACGCCCATATCGCCGATGCTGCCCTTAGTCAGGCCCTGGCCGTGACTGCCGCGCGCGGTGTCACGCGCAGCACCAGAATCGACGCCATCAGGCAGGCAACGCCGCTGGCGATAAACGCCATCAGGTAGCTGCCGGACAGGGACCGCACCGCGCCCGCCCCGAACGCCGCCATCGCGCCGCCAACCTGATGCGCCGCGAAAATCCACGACACGATCACCGGCGAGTCGCGGCGGCCGAATATCTCATTCGTCAGCGCAAAAGTCGCCGGACCGGTCGCGACCCAGTCCAAACCGTAGAATACCGAAAAAACCGACAAACTGAGCGGGCTGAACCCGGTGAACGGCATGATGACCAGCGAAAGCCCACGTAATCCGTAGTACCAGAACAACAGCACGCGCGGACTGTGCCGGTCGCACAGCCAGCCCGAGGCCGTCGAACCAATCAGGCTAAACAAACCGATCGCCGCAAGGATCGAGGCTCCGTTGACCTGACTGATTCCGTTATCGGCACAATAGGCGATCAGGTGGGTGTTGATCAGGCCGTTGGTGGAAAAGCCGCAAATGCCGAACGTCAGGCACAGCAGCCAGAAATCCATCGACGCCGACGCTCGGCGCAACGCCACAAATGCCACCGTAAACGGATTTTCGCCGGCAACCGCGGCCACCGGAACGACGGTTGTGCCGCCATAGGCGGGCAAGCCGACCGAGGCCGGGGATTCAGGCAGCAGCAGCATGACCATCGGGATAACGAGCGCGATCGCGGCGGTCAGGACGATGGAGACGCTTTGCCAGCCATAGTGCTGTGCCAGCAATGCCAGCAACGGCAGAAAAATCAACTGGCCCGCCGCATTGGCCGAGGTCAGCAGCCCCATGGCAAGTCCCGTTCGGTGGATAAACCAGCGGTTGGCGATCGCCCCCGCGAACCCCACCGCGCCGGCACCAGACCCGATTCCGACCATCAGCCCCCAGGTCAGGAATAACTGCCAGGGCTGGGTCATGAACGCCGACAATGCAGTACCGGCCATCAAAATCGTCAGGCAGCCGATCATGGTGCGTTTCAGGCCCAAAACCTGCATCAGACCGGTCAAAAATGGCCCCGTGGCACCAAACAGAATAATGTTCAGCGACACCGCACCGGAAATGGTCGAGACGTCCCAGCCGAATGCCTGCTGCAACGGCAGGATCATCACGCCCGGCGCCGCCCGGACGCCGACACCGGCCAGCATGGCCGTAAACACGACTGCCAGCGTAATCCAAGCATAATCGATGCGGCCAGAGACGGCTTTTGCGAGGCGACGATGGATCATGCGCTATTCTTCTTTCTTCGGACTTTTATTTTAGAACGATATTTCTACCGGCAGGTAGCCGCGCGTCGTGCAGCCAGCGCATAGCTGCTATCGGCGAACTTAAAGATGTATTTATAATGTTTCTTTTTATGGGATGATCGTCGATAAGGTATATTATAAATAAACCTTTCGGGTGGATCGTATGAGACATCGTGTTAAGCGCCCATTCTCTTCCCTGGCGGACATAGCCGCGGATCGCCAAACGGTGTTGCCGTGAGCGCTGCGCGGCGAATCCGGCCAAGCGGCGCGCCCGCGCTTCTGACCGGGGTGACCGAAGCGTCGATTGGGCTGCTCATCGCCCGGTTCTATGCCGCGATCCGGCGCGACCCAGACCTGGCCCCGGTGTTCGAGGCCGCGATCGGCGAGGCCGGTTGGCCTGACCATCTCGCCACCATGTGTCGCTTCTGGTCGTCCGTCATGCTCGGTTCCGGCCGTTATGCAGGCAATCCGGTGTCGGTGCATCGCGGGGTCGCGGGGCTGGAACGACCGATGTTCGCGCACTGGCTGGCGGTGTTCGAGTCGGTTGCTGCCAGCCTGTTCGTGCCGGAAACGGCCGCGTTGTTCGTCGCAAAGGCGGGCCGTATCGCCGCGAGCCTGCAAAACACGGTGTTCCACCGGCCCGGCGCGGTGCCTGACCGGCCGGTCGTGGAGACTGGTCCATGCGACTGACCGCCTATACCGATTACACGTTGCGAACCCTGATGTACCTGGCGGTGAATGTCGAACGCGGCGTCACCATCGGCGCGATCGCGCACACCTATCGGATTTCGGAAACCCATCTGACCAAGATCGTTCACCAACTGGGTGTTGCCGGCGATATCCGGACGATACGTGGCCGCAACGGCGGTATCCTGCTTGGCAAACCCGCCGACGATATCAACCTGGGCAGCGTCGTCCGGCGCACCGAACCGGATATGGACATGGTCGCATGTTTCGCCGACCCGGATAGGTGCGCCATCGGCGGCGCGTGTGTTTTGCAAAGCGCGTTGCACCAGGCGCTGGCGGCGTTTTTGGCGGTTCTCGATCGTTACACGCTGGCCGATCTTGTCGCACCCCGGCAGCGTCTGGCGGCATTGCTGGGCATCGATCCGGCTGGTTTGGCCGGGCCAGACACGGCCGGCCAAATGCCATGACAACACCCGGTTCAACAGGAGACTGCATGACGCCCGACCCAACTGAATTCGCCCGGGCGCTAGTCGCCGGGATGCCCGATGCGATCGTTTATGCCGGCCGGGACGGCCTGATCGGCGTCTGGAACGCAGGTGCCGAACGGATGTTCGGCTATACCGACCAGGAAGCACTCGGCCAGTCGCTCGACATTATCACCCCGCCGAACCTACAGGCTCGGCACTGGGCCGGCTATCATGAGACGATGCGAACCGGCAAAACCCGGTATGGCGACGGCCAGACCCTGGCGGTGCCGGCGGTTCGCAAGGACGGCACCCGGCTGTCGGTCGAATTCACCATCGTCCCGTTCACCGCGCCGGACGGCAGCATGATGGGGATCGCTGCCATCATGCGCGACATCACCGCCCGGTTCGAGGAGTTGCGGGCCCTGCGCAAGCAGGTCGCTGCCGCCGGTTAGGGCGGAATTGGCGGTTATGGTGTCGCCATCCCCAGATCGGCCGCCTGCCTGACCTCGTAGGCGCGCCGGACATCGTCGTATCCCTGTCCGGCGATCCCGCCGCGCACCGTCCCGGCTTCGACCGACCGATAGGCCGGACGCCAGCTTTCCGGCAGAGCCACCCCGTCCGGCGGTGCGAGCCATAGCCGGAACAGGCACCGTTTCAGAACGGGATCGTCGTGGTCCTCGAATTCGGTGCGTGAGTGCAGCGTGACGTGGTTGTTCAGTATCTGCATGTCGCCGGGCTTCAGATACATCGTGTGCATGACGGAGGGCCGCCGCAGGATGTCGTCCAGCAGGTCCAGCGCGTCGAACCCGGCGGGCGTCAGCGGCGGCACGCCTTCGATCGCCTGCGCCGACCGCAGCCGGTTGCGGTTCCATTTGCTGAACAGCAGCCCGTCGCGCCGGTCGTAGATCGGGTTCGGATAGAACGGCGTTTCGTCCGGCGCCTGTTCTTCCTGCCGGCTGAAGTAGTGCGGCCGGTGGAGCAATTCCGCCAGATCGGGCCGCTCCGCCGTCAGGATTTCATGCGCGGCGACGGAACTGGAAACCATGCTCATGCCGCCGGATTTCGCCACATTGTAACAGGTCAGCAGCACGACATCGGCGCGGTCGGTATGGAAATCCAGATCGGCGTTCGATGAGTAGCCCCTGCCTTTGCCGGTGCGGTACACCACGCCGGCGTCGCGCACGGCCGACAGGAACTGGCTTGCCTTGCCCTGCGGCCGAGCGACGCCGATGTGCAGGCCGATGGCCCAGGTGAGCAGCTCGAATTCGGCCTGGGTCAGCCCGTCGCGCGGCATGCCGCGCAGGATGGCGAAGCCGGTGCCGTCGCGGACTTCGCGCAGCGCCCCCGCGATGACCGGTTCGGCGGCGCCGAGGTTAAAATCGTCGCGGCTGTAGTCGAACAGCGTCTTGGCCGGATCGGCCGCCTTGCGCACGGTCGCGGTCAGGTCGCGGCGGGCGCGGTCGCCCAGTTCGCGGATCCAGCGTTCGTCGGCCTGAAGATCGCCGGCGGTCCATGCCGCCCACCTGTTCATATGGATCATTGTCGCCTTTCACTGGCTTGAACCAAAAGCAGATCGTGAGGGTTCCAGGTGCGGGAAGCAACGGGGCCCATGACTGGCTCAGCCCCTTTGCGATGCGCCCCAGGTTAACCGTGTGGGATATCGCCGATGGCGTACCGGCCAGCCTGATGCCAGACAGGACCGGATGGAACGCGAAGGTCGTCCGATCGGGCTTGAACCGGAGGGCCAGTGCGATGGCGCGGATATCATCGAAATTAAGCGGCGTATTCCGTCCGGGGACTGCTAACATCCCTTCACCCTCATTCTACAGGGTACCATAACAAAGCTCGGCCGGTGGCCGCACAGGGAGGCTTGCATGCCAGGACACACCATATCGCGCCGGAAAACCGTTGCGTTGGCGGCAGCGGCACTGCCGCTGGTGCATATTCGAAGCGCGGGTGCGGCCGGTAAACTGAGCATCGGCTTTTGGGACCATTGGGTACCCGGCGCCAACGCGGTCATGCAAAAGCAGGTCGATACCTGGGCGGATAAGAACAAGGTCGCGGTGACCGCCGACTTCATCACGTCCAGCGGCGGCAAGCTGCAACTGACCCCGGCGGCGGAAACGCAGGCCAAAGCCGGTCACGACGTCATGACATTCGTCACCTGGGACGTGCAGAATTATGCCGAAAGCCTGGCGCCGGTGGACGACGTGGTGCAGCGCCTGACCGCCGCCAACGGTGCGGTCAACAGCGTTGTCACCTATCTCGCGCAGTACAAAGGACACTGGGCGGCGGTGCCATCCAGCAGCGGCACGCAGTTAAAGCCGCCTTGCGCCCGGATCGGCTGGTTCCGCCAACACGGGCTGGACCTTCAGGCGATGTATCCGGCGAAGGATGAGACAAACGCGCTGCAAGACAGTTGGACATGGGAGAATTTCCTGAAATATGCCGAACTCGCCAAAAAGGACAATATGACGTTCGCTCTGGGCATGGGCGGGGGGCTGAATTCCGACGCCACCGACACGCATGGCGCGATCTTCGCGGCGTTCGGCGGGGTGCTGATCGATGCCGATGGCAAGTCTCAACTGAAATCCGACGGCACACGACAGGCGCTGGAATACGCACAGCGGCTGGTCAAATTCTATCCGGCCGATGCGGTCAGCTATGACGACGCATCGAACAACCGGGCGTTGATTTCCGGCAAGACGGCGCTGATCTTCAATCCCCCGTCCGCCTGGGCGGTGGCTAAACGGGACGCACCGGCGGTGGCGGCGGATTGCTGGACGCTGCCGGCGCCGTCCGGTCCGAAAGGACGGTTCGTGCCGACGCAAAGCTACTTCTGGGGGGTATATAATTTCAGCCAGAACAAAAGCGCCGGCAAGGATCTGATCGAATTTCTGATGCAGCGGGACAACGTGGAGGCACGCGACGTGTCCAGCGACGGGTACGATCTGCCGCCCTATGCCGGACTGAACGACTTCAAAATATGGGAGGAGGTCGGGCCGCCGAAGGGCACGGTGTTCAATTATCCATTGCGTCCGGCCAGCGGGCAGAAACCGTCGCTGACCGCATCGGAAGCGCCGCCCGATATCGCGGTGCAAATCTACAATCGCGGCGTTCACAACCAGATGTTTGCCCGGTTGCGCGATGGCCAAACGATCGAACAGGTGATTGCCTGGACGCAGGATGAATTGGACGGTTACACCCGTTAGGGCAGGGGCCGGTTACCAGCGCCGGCCCCACCCATAACCATAGCCCCAGCCACCGCCGATGACGACCGGCGCGGCATAAAATCCGGGGGCGTAATAGGGATAGGGATACGGATAGGGCGCCGGATAGGCATAAGGAAGCGGTGCCGCGTACGCACGCGGCGGGCTTTCGACGGTATTTCCCTTGGCGTACATGCACTGCGTATAGGCAGTATCATACTGCGCCTGAACGGAGCCTCCGGCGATCGCACCGTTATCGGCTCCGATGGCGGAACCGGCCAGCAGACCGGTTGCGCCGCCAATCGCCGCGCCGGCCCCGGCCACACCGCCGACCGCACCGAGCGCCGCACCGGCCGCGGCACCAAGCGCGGTACCAACCACGGCGGTACCCGCCGCGCTGGTGTTGGCGGCAGACGCGGCCGATCCACCGCCGATTTGCTGGGAGGCAAAACCGCGGCAGGTCGTCTCATCCTGCTGAAACGCCGCGAACGATTCTCCCTTCGCGGGCAAGGCCAGCACGCCGGGGGCTTGCGGCAGGGGCGCCGCGCAGGCGCCAAGTGCCAGGACGGGACCAATTCCGAAGATGGCGAGCATGCGAGTCATGGGGCGGATTCCCTGGGTCTGCGGGCTTCGACAATAAATGGATTATCCAGGCTGACGCTGCATCCGTCACGTAACATAGTGTTAACCGTCGGGAATTTAAGTCATGTTTAGCAACGAAATATGACAGTTCCGTGGCGGCGATCGGCCGGCGAAGGCGGCGCTACCGGCTATGCCCCGGCACTTGCATCCGGCACTTTCCAGGGCTTCCAGCCAGGAACCATAATCACGACGGGCGACCAGAACAGCCGGAAAGACCGGTTGAACCGGATGTCCATGCGGATCGGCGTGCCGCCGGACTCGTAGCAGATCAGCGCGCCGCGGCCGTCGTCGGTTGGATCCGCCATGACTTGTTCAATTTCAATGAATTGGCGCGTACGCTTCCCAATCGACATCAATTTCCACTGGCCGGCCCGCGTATAGGCGTCACCACCGGAATCATACTGAAACTGGCGGTCGCGATCATTCTTGACCGTTACATCGCCCACGCCGGCCGCAAAGCCCTTGACGGACCCGCCAGACATGCGGCCGGCGACGCCCAACTGGATCCATGGCGACCGTTTGCGCGGCAACGCATCCAGCAAGATGCCGGCATCGACCGGATCGAACGTGACATCGTCGCCATAAATAAGCCGGTCAACGGCGGCGGCGATAACAAACCGGTCAGGCGTGGTGCGATCGGCCATGGCCGCGGATTGCCACGAAGCGGATCGTGACGGCAAGATCGGATCAAAAATTTAACATAATATTCCTTATGCGGCCTTTGGATGCGAACCAGCGGCGGCGTAACGCGACGCGGGCGTCACCGCTCCGGATACCGAATCGCCAGGATTTCAAGCACCTCCGGCCCGCGCGGCGTGCGCACGGTCACCTCGTCGCCGCGCTGCCGGCCTAACAGCGCCAGCGCGACCGGCGCGCCGATGCCGATCGTGCCGGCGCCCATATCGGCTTCGTCCACGCCGACGATGGTCACCGTGGCTTCTTCGTCGCGTTCATTGGCATAGGTGACGGTGGCGCCGAAAAACACCCGGTCGCGCTGCGTCTGCGCTGCGGGATCGACCACCTCGGCATGCGCGATGCGGTTGATCAGGAAACGGAGCCGCCGGTCGATTTCCCGCAGCCGCCGCTTGCCTTCCTTGTAATCCGCGTTCTCGCTGCGATCGCCGTTACTCGCGGCCCAGGCCACGATTTCAACAACGCGATGCCGGGCGGTTCGCAGGTCCGCGCGTTCGGTTTCCAGGCGCTGGCGGCCGGCCGGAGTCATGTAGAATTTGCCGCCCGGCAGCTTCGGCGGCCCTTCGTCGTCTTCGTCGTCGGCCGTCAATGCCCTCTCCGCCCGTTGAACGGATATCGATAAAATCGTGTCGTGCGCCAGCGTCGCGATTATCCTGACTTGGGCGCTTCGCGACTGTTCTGGCGCGGCCTGCCCGCCTGCCCACCCTGCCCCAGCGGCTGCTCGGCAATGCCGGTGCGTCCGGACTGAACCCGGCTTCCAACAGTCTTGTGCTTTCGTCCCAGACCGCCCGGTATCGATACGCCTAAGCAACGGATCGATACCGGCCGGAACGGTATCAGGCTATCAGTAGTCGGCGGCGTTGGGGTCGAACTCCACCACCGTATCGCCAGGATGAACCGCGAAATCGCCAGCGTAAATGTCGCGATCCTTGGTTTCCGGAACGAAGAACAGGCCGATGACGACGGTGGCGCCGGCGATGACCACCGGGTACCACAGGCCGAAATAGATACTGCCGTTCTGCGCGTTCATCGCGAACATCGAGGCCGGCAGCAAGCCGCCGAACCAGCCGTTGCCGATATGATAAGGCAGCGACATCGACGTGTAGCGAATGCGGGTCGGGAATAATTCGACCAGCGCGGCCGCCATGGGACCATAGACCATGGTGACCAGAATCATCAGGAAACACAGGATCAGAACGATGATGAACGGTTGCGCCCTGAAAATGTCCCACGGCGTGGCCAGTTTTACCACCGATGCGTTGGACGCGGCCGGATAGCCCACTTCGGTCAGCGTCGTGCCCAGATCCTTGGCGAAAGTCTTGGCCATCGGATCGATTGTCTTGTCGCCGATCTTGATGCTGGCTGGCGTTCCCGGCGCCGCGTCTTCCTGGGTATAAGACACGGACGCCCGAGCCAGGGCCCCCTTGGCGACGTCGCAACTGTTGACGAATTTGGACAGGCCGGTTGGGTTGAACTGGAACGAGCAGGTCGCCGGATCGGCCACCACCACCACGTGAACCGAATCCTGCGCGTTGGTCAGCGCCGGATTGGCGATTTCGGCCATATAGCGGAAGACCGGGAAGTAGGTCAGCGCGGCAAGCAGGCATCCGCCCAGGATGATCGGTTTACGGCCAATTTTGTCCGACAGCCAGCCGAACAGGATAAAGCCGAACGCACCCACCAGCAGCGCCCAGGCGACCATGAGGTTGGCGCTGTATCCGTCCACTTTCAACACGCCGGTCAGGAAGAACAGCGCATAAAATTGCCCGGAGTACCAAACAACAGCCTGACCGGCGACCAGACCGAACAGAGCGACGATGGCCCATTTTGCATTCCTCCACTGGCCGAACGCTTCGCTCAGCGGTGCCTTGGAATGCTTGCCTTCAGCCTTCATTTTCAGGAACGCGGGGCTTTCGCTCAGTTGCATGCGGATCCAGACCGAAACCGCAAGCAGCAAAATGGAAACCAGGAACGGTATGCGCCATCCATAGGACTTGAAGTCATCCGCGCTCATGGACCCTTGGACCACCAGAATAACCAGCAGCGACATGAACAGGCCCAGTGTTGCCGTCGTTTGAATCCAGCTTGTGTAAAATCCCCGCCGGTTGCGCGGGGCATGTTCGGCGACATAGGTGGCCGCGCCGCCATATTCGCCGCCGAGTGCCAGGCCTTGCAGGATGCGCAGTGTGATCAGGATCACGGCGGCGCTGATGCCGATACTGTCGGACGTCGGCAGGACTCCGACGATGAAGGTGGAGGAACCCATGATCAGAATAGTAATCAGGAAGGTGTATTTGCGTCCGACCAGATCGCCGAGGCGACCGAACACCAGCGCGCCGAACGGGCGGACCAGAAAGCCGGCCGCAAATGCGAGCAATGCAAAGATATTGCGTGTCGTGACATCGAACTGGCCAAAGAACTTCGCGCCGATAATGACGGCGAGCGAACCGTACAGGTAAAAGTCGTACCATTCGAAAACAGTACCGAGCGACGATGCTAGGATGATTTTCTTTTCATCCGATGTCATTGGGCGGGCCGGCGATAGTATGGCCCCTGGCTGGGATGCACTGATGCTCATGGTGTCGTCGTCCTCCCCAAACGTATGTCCGCAACCGGCAAATCGCTCTTGGCCGAACGTATCTGGCGGTCATGGTCCGCGCCCGGTCTGGCCGCGGTTGGACTGTCAATAACTGAAATTATAGCAGCCGGACAGTCCAAAACACCCCGTCCGAACCGCATTTGCGATAGCGGTGGTATCCGTGTACGAAATTGACCGCAAAGACGTGGCGGCGCCGGGGCGGGTTCGTCGGGCATCCCAGCGTTATAGCAGACCAGAAAGGACATCCGGCATGCAGGGCGTGCGGCATCTCAGCCAGGACGCGCGATTCGCCGCCCTGATCGGCCGGGCCGGTCCACCCCGGCTGGACATTCAGCGCCAGCGCAGCCCGTATGAGGCGCTGATTCGCGCCATCGCCCATCAGCAACTGCATGGACGGGCGGCGGAAGCGATTCTGGCGCGCTTCTCGGCGTTATTTCCCGACGGCGTATTTCCGGCGCCAGCCGCGGTTCTGGCGACAGCCGAAACAGCTTTGCGCGGCTGCGGGTTTTCCGGCGGCAAGATTGCCGCGATTCGCGACATCTGCGCCAAAACGCTGGATGGTACGGTTCCCACCCGGCGCCAGTCGCTGCGCCTGACCGACGACGCGCTGATCGAACGGCTGACCGCGATTCGCGGTGTGGGCCGCTGGACAGTGGAAATGCTGCTGATCTTCACCCTCGGGCGGCCCGATGTGCTGCCGGTGGACGATTTCGGCGTACGTGAAGGCTATCGGGTGCTGCACGGTCTGGACCTGCAGCCCAAACCGAAAGCCCTGGCCGAGATTGGGGCGGCGTGGGCGCCATACCGGTCGTTGGCCACGTGGTATCTTTATCGCGCGGCGGAGGAGGCCAGGCGGCAAGGCCCGGTCAGCCGCGCATGACCGGGGACATGTCTGTCAGTGAAACGTGCGGCCGCCATCGACCGGCAGCGCGATGCCGGTGACAAAGGACGATTCGGCACAGGTCAGAAACAGAATCGCGGCCGCCAGTTCGTCCGGTTGGGCCGGCCGGCGCAACGCATAGCGATTGGCCAACGCCGGATCGACCGCCCCGGATGCGTCGCGCAGAAACGACCGGGTCATGGGCGTGTCCACCGCGCCGGGGCAAACGACATTGACCCGGACGGACGGCGCCAGTTCCATCGCCAGCGCCTTGGTCATGGCGATGACTCCGCCCTTGGACGCGACATACGCCGTGCTGCCCGGTCCTGTCGGGGTAATACCGACGCCGGAGCCGATATTGACGATGGTCGCACCCGCACCGGACGCCAGCAAAAGCGGCGCGGTCGCCTGCACGACCAGGAATGTGCCCAGCAGATTGACCGCCAGGGTGCGGCTGAACAGATCGGCCGACGTGTCCGCCAGACCGGCCGCCGAGAAAATGCCGGCGGCGTTGACCACGCCGTCCAGCCCGCCCAGCGCGGCCCCGGCCGCCTCAACGGCCTTGCCAACCGAAACCGCATCGGCGACATCGCCCCGAACGAACAGACCGTCCCACTCGCCGGCCGAACGGTCCAGGACCGCGACCGCCGCACCGTGTCGCCGGAACAATTCGGCCGTTGCCTGCCCGATGCCGGATGCGCCGCCGGCGATCAGGATTTTCCGTCCAGTCAAACGTGCCATGATCGTTTCTCCCCGATATGCTGTTCAGTTCGGCCGCGCCACGTCGTACATGTCGTCATCGACGCACAGCTTCATGTCGTTCGCGCTACGGGCGAACAGGTAGGCTTTTGGCAACCGGGCGGAGTGCAACAACGTGTCCTTGCAACGGACCCCGGTGTTGTCGGTGAACACCAGCACCCGATCGCGCGTGCAGCCCTCGAACCCGCTCGTTTGTTTGCCGTCCTCGATATAGCCCTGAATGGTCTTGCCGAAGACCAGTTGATATCCGACGACCTGGCTCAGGTCGCAAACGGCCAGCGCCGGATGGCAGGCCAGGACCAGCATGACCGCCGAAAGCCCGCGCATCACACCGGCTTCCAGGATCGATCGACCTCGACATCGATCAGCGTGGGACCGTCCGCCGCCAGAGCCTGTTCCAGCAGATCGCCCAGATCGGCCAGGGTGGCGGCCTTGTGTGCGGTCAGCCCCAGACCGCGGGCAACCGAAACGAAATCGATCCGTGGCTTGTCCAGGTCCATCGCGACATAGGTGTCGGCCTGGGCGGCTAACCCCTTCATCGCGTTGGTGCGCTGCTTAAGGATGCGATACGAATAATTGTTGATGATAACGAACACCATCCGCAGGTTTTCACGCGCGGCGGTCCACAGGCCCTGAATGGTGTACATCGCCGATCCATCGCCGATCAGCGCCACCACGGGCCGGTGCGGCAACGCCAGTTTCACCCCGATCGCCGCTGGCAGGCCCCAGCCGATGCCGCCGCCGCGCAGCCCGTAGAAGCTTTGCGCATCGTCGCTTTTTAGAAAGCGGCGCAAACCGGTTCCCGATGAAACGGTTTCATCGATAACGACCGCGTCGTCGGGCAGCAGCCGCCCGATCGCCTGCATCAGCGCCAGCGGGTGGATCGGATGCCGTTCGCTGAGCGCATCGGCCATCGCGTGCAGCTTTTGCAGGCTTGCAATGCCTTCGGCCTTGACGTGGGCCAGTCGCTGAACGGCCGCTCCGGCGTCGGCCGCCAAACGAGCCGACAGGATGGCCGCGGTCAGTTCCGGCAGCGTCGTCTTCGGCTCGCCCAAGATCGATACCTGTTCGGGATAGTTCTTTGCCAGTTGCCACGGATCGGTATCCAGATGCACGACGGGAAAATTCTCCGGCATTGGTTCCACGTCGTCCGGCAGAGACAGGGTGAACAAGTCGCCGCCCACCGACACCAGCAGATCGTGCTGCACCAGCATGCCGCGAATCGCGGCCGGCAGACGGACCAGGGCCCCGCGATACAGGGGGTGCGACGACGGGAACATCGCCCGGCTGGCCATGCCCTCGTCATAGACCGGCGCGCCCAGGGCTTCCGCGAGCGCAACCAGTTCGCCCAGGGCGTCGCCCTGCGCCACCGCGTCGCCGGCAATAATCACCGGGCTGCGCGCCTTGGCGATGATGGCGGCCGCCTGCCCGATCGCGCGCGCATCGCCCCGAATTCCGGTCGCCACCCGGCTGGGCGTGCCCAGATCGATATCGGCGCTGTCAGTCAGGATATCGCCGGGCAGCGACAGAAAAACCGGCCCCATCGGCGGCGCCAGCGCGGTCTTTACCGCCCGGTGAATCGCGCGCGGCAAATCTTCCAGCCGCCGCACCTCATCGGACCATTTGACGAACGGGCGGGCGATCGTGGGCAAATCCGCCATCAGCAGCGGTTCGGTGAAGTTGAACCGCTGTTCATGCTGGCCGGCCGTCACCAGGATGGGCGATCCCGCCTTCTGGGCGTCATACAGCATCCCCATCGCGTTACCCAGGCCAGGTGCCGCGTGCAAATTGACGACGGCGCACTGACCGGATGCCTGAGCAAACCCGTCGGCCATACTCATCGCGGGGGCTTCCTGCAACGCCAGGATGTAACGGATATCGCGTTCGGTCGCCAACGCATCCATCAGCGGCAATTCAGTGGTACCCGGATTGCCGAACATGATCCTGACGCCTTCCTGCTTCAATAATTCCAGCAGGGCGGATTTTCCTGGCATCATGGGCATGGATTTTTCCTATCGGACGCGGCAAATAGTCTTGTTTGGCTACAAGGCGCGCCGCGACAAATCAAGCGGCCCGGCGAATCGAATAGGGCAAATCGTACAGGGAAGACAGGGTCGATGCCGAAACTCTCACGCCGTATTTTTATCGGCGGGCTGACAGCCGCACCGCTGGCCCGGCCGGCACTCATCCGGGCGCAAAGCAGTTCCCAACCGGTTAAAATCGGGCTGCTGTCGGACATGAGCGGTCCGTATCGCGATGTCGGCGGCCCCGGCAACCATGTGGCGACCGAAATGGCAATCGCCGATTTCGGCGGGTCGGTGCTGGACCGTCCGATCCAGATCTTGCAGGCCGACGACCAGGACAAGCCCGATATCTCCACGTCGCTGGCGCGCCAGTGGATCGACGACGAAAAGGTCGATGTACTGGCCGACGGCGCGGCCAGTTCCTCCGGTCTTGCGATTCAACAGGTCTGTCGCGACAAGAGAAAAATCTATCTGGTCACCGGCCCCGCCAGTTCGGACTTCACCGGCAAGCAGTGCTCGCCGTACGGCATGCAATTTTCATACGATACGTACGCCCTGGCGCACAGCACCGGCACGGCGCTGACCAAATCCGGCGGTGACACATGGTTCTTCATAACCGCCGATTATGCCTTCGGTTATGCGCTGGAACGCGACACGATCGCGGCGGTGAAGGCGGCCGGGGGCACCGTGCTGGGCGCGGTTCGCGCACCGCTGGGCACCGCCGATTTCTCGTCGTATCTGGTCCAGGCACAGGCATCGGGCGCGAAAGTCATCGGCCTGGCAAATGCCGGCACCGACCTGCAAAACTGCGTCAAGCAATCCGCTGAGTTCGGACTGACCAAAGGCGGCGCGAAACTGGCGACGCTGCTAATGCAGATCAGCGACGTGAATTCTCTTGGTCAAACCATTTGCGCCGGGCTGAACTACACCGATTCGTTTTACTGGGACATGACCGATCGAACCCGAGCATGGTCAAAGCGGTGGGGCGCGAAAATGAACGGCGCGGTGCCCGGCCTGCTGCACGCCGGCAGTTACTGCGCCGCCTACCACTGGCTGAAGGCGGTCAAGGCGGTGGGATCGACCGATAGCGACGCGGTGGTCGCCAAAATGAAAGCCACGCCGATCAACGATTTTTACAACGACAACGTGGAAATACGGCAGGACGGACGGGTGATGCACGTCATGTACCTATGGCAGGTCAAGCCCGCCTCCCAGGCTCGGTATCCACATGATTTTTGCACCAAAATCGCAACGATCGCGCCCGCCGATGCATGGCGTCCGATGGCCGACGGCGGTTGCCCGTTTATCAAATCCTAACAGCCTTATGTGCACCGCCCCTGAAGTAGCAAGCCCTATTTGGTCAGTCAGAGTGCGTCTTTTTGTGCCACCTGTTAGCGCCGTCAGTCCCGTCCAAGGCCTTTTGGCAACTCGACTGCCTGAATATCTTCAACATGACCGCGCGGCTCCAGCACGGCGTCGAGCGTTCCCGCCGTCGGGCTGTCTTCCAGGCTGGAGGGCAGATCGTCCCGCCACTCCTGAAACCGGTCTGACATGTCCGCCAACGTCTGCACCGCGTCAGCCCGCCGTTCCGGTCAACTGCGCCGATCGGCGGCCCGGCGGTATCGAACAACCATCGGCGGCTTCACCGACGCAGCCGCTGTAGTGGCCTTCCGCCGCGCCCTGCGGGCCGCGGATCGCTCGGCTTGAGTCGCGGCGCGCACGCCGCCGTTTCCGTCGCCGCGGTAGCACGTCGTTTCGCCCGGCAGACCTCTTCGCGCGTCATCGACGCCCACGCGATGCGCGCCATCTTGTTCGCCAAGGCGACCGTCCCCAGCCTGACCGGACGGTGCTCCAGAATCCGTCCGATCCAGACCCCGGCTGCGCTATTCCAGTGCGGCGCGAACCGAAGCGAACGCCTGGGCGCAAGCGGGATTGGAACGAAAGAAAGACTTGGATAGCCGGTCGCTATGCGGATTTTTCTTCAAAATCCTGAATTGGCGACCTCAAATTTTTTGTTACACGGCGGATTGAATGAAAAACGAGGGGATGCCTGAGCGTCACGCCCGCGATCACCCCACCTCGAAAATGCGCTTCTCCGTCCGGTGCAGGCATTCGGACGGTCCATCGTCGCCAAGTAGATAGTTATCGCAGATCACCGCGAACAGCGTGTCCGTTTCATAGCCTGGATGCACCGCAAGGCTCATTCCGGCCGCGAGCGCCATCGTCTCGTCGTGCCGCACCAGCGGGCGTTCCACCATGTCGTAACCCTGGCCGTGGCAGTAAAGCCGCCGCTCCGGCGGCAAGCCGTGGGCGCGCATCCAGTCGTCGTGCGCGGCCGCGACGGCGGCACAGGCAACGCCGGGGCGCAGCAAAGACAAAGTATGGTCCTGCGCCGCCCGCATCGCGGCAAACCCGTCCACCAGCCCGGAATCCGCACGCCCCAAAACGACCGTCCGGGCGAGTTCCGTGTAGAAACCGCCGGGTCCGTTCACCTCGATCAGCAGCGTGAAATGGTCCCCCGCCGCGATCCGCCGTCCTTGCAGATGCCGCCCGAGGAAGCTGGCGCGCTGACCGGACGCCGCCGAACTGGCCAGCGTAATGCCCTGCTCGCTGCCGCCCACCTGAGCCTCCCGCCACGCCAGGGCGGTGACATCCAGATCGCGCATCCCAGGCCGCAAATTAGCCAGCACCGCCGCGAACACAGTATCCTGCAAAGCGGCGGCCCGGCGGATCAAGCCGATTTCCTCCTCGCTTTTAATCGCCTTGATGGCATCGACCAGCAGCGTCGCGTCTTCGATCGTCGCCGGCCCGTCGCGCAGTCCCTGACGAATCCCGGCGGCGAATCCGTGCGCCATGCCGCCTTCGCCGACCATGCCGACGCGGCGGCAACCGTGCCGGCGCAGTTCGGCTACTACCAGCGCGGCCTCGTCGCCATGCGTATAGGCGATCGACAAAAACGCGGGCGTGGTCATCAGCATGCCGACGCCGCGATGCAGCGGCTCATCCGGCGGCAGGGTGCGGGCCGGACCGGCCGGTCCCATCTCCACCACCGACATCGGCGCATCGGCGAAAAACACCACGCCGCGAGGATAGCCGTTTTGCGCCGGCAGATCGGTAAACCAGCGGACGTAGCCACCGATCCAGTCGTTCTGTCCTTGCATGACCAGCGCGTCGATCTGCCGGTCCGCCATCGCCTTGCGCACCGCCTGCCATCGCCGGACCAGTTCGCCGTCGCCGATGCGTGTTTCCATGCGGTGCCCGCTCATGCAACGATCCTTACCAAGTTACGCAACCGTTCGGGATTGCCCTGCCGCCAAATTCGTAGATTGTCGATGACCAGCGGTAATGCCTGCCGAGCGTAGATATCGCTCATGCCGCCGAGATGCGGTGTGACCACGACGTTCGGCATGGTCCACAGCGGGCTGTCCGGCGGCAGCGGTTCGGTTTCGAACACATCCAGGCCGGCACCGGCGGGCCGTCCGGCGCGCAGCCCGGCGATCAGCGCCGCCTCATCCACCACGCGGCCGCGCGCCAGATTGATCAGCATTCCGTCCGGCTTCATCGCCGCCAGCACGGCGGCATCGATCAGCCGTTCGGTGGCGGGCGCGAGCGGCACCAGCACCACCAGGAAATCGGCCATGCCCGCCGCCTGGGTCAGCGCCCCACGCGGCAGCACGATGTCGCAACCAGGAGCCTGTCGCCGCCCATCGCTGACCCCCACGACGCGCATGCCGAAGGCCTGGCAACGCGGCGCCAGCGCCTCGGCGATCGCACCCAGGCCGACCAGAACCACGGTCTTGCCGAACAGCAGGCGCTGCGGCCAGCGCACCCAGGCGCGGCGCACTTGATTGTCCCGCATCGCCGGGAAATCGCGAGCCAGCGCCAGCATGTGCAGGAACGCCATTTCCGCCATTTGCGGCCCGTGAATGCCGCGCGCCGACGCGATGGCGACGCCCGGTTTCAGCGGCAGCGCGTCCAAATGATCCGTGCCCGTGGTCAGCGCCTGGATGAATCGCAAATTCGGCAGCGCCCGCACCAGACCGGCATCGATCGCATGCGCCAGCGCGACCACCACCTGCGCCGCCGAAGCGGAACCCGGATCGGTATGCACCCGGACGTCCGGCAGGGCCTCGGCAATTCCCGCCGCATAGATGTCCGCGTCCGGGTCGATCAGAAGAACGTCCGTCATGTGCTGCTTTCCCTGTCCAGGGCGCGATCCTGTGCGTTCGTTGCCATGTGTTGTCCGTTCAGAAGCTGTCGTCGCCTGTCACCTGCCGGTACAGAATGGGGAGCAACTCGGCCAGATAGCCCATTTCCTCCGTCGCGTGCTGGTGCAGCCGGCGCGCGAACTCATCGTTGAGATGTTGCTTCCGCAAACCGATCGCGACATGTTCGGGAAGAAGTGTCCCGGTTTGCCGGTCGGCCAGCAACCCCAGCCAAAAGCGGGAGCGCATTTCGCAGCCGTAATCGGTGTCGCGAACGAAATGCACCATCCGGCCATGGTGAACCGGCGCTTCCATTTCGCCGATGCGGGCGCACACGGCCAGCGCTCCGCCGGCCCGATAGGCGGCGGCGTCGAAGGTTTCCGATGGCTCGTGAAAATCGATACGCAGCCGGTGCAGTGGGCCGTCGGATCCCGCCAGATATTCCTGCACCAAGTGACTCGCGCCGATATAGTTGCCATCGACGCGGTTTTCCCAGTCCGAGAAAACGTGATCGCGCGGATGCCACAATTTGTACTGATCAGTACCCCCAAGCCAGGAAAACCACCAATGCACCATTTTGGCTCGGCAGCGCGGCATACGGGTCAGTGCCGCGACCAGCTTCTTGCCGCCCGCCAGATCTTTGTAGCCCGACTCGAAAGCCAGATAGCCCGGCTTCAGCAAGTCGTTGGCATCGGAGAATTCCATGATTCGTTCCCTTTATTGGGCCGGCGACAATGGTTCCGGCCGTTATTGCGTTAAGCCGAACCGGGTTAGCCGAAGGTACGCGATACTTTCGACTGATGGATCAGCCGGCGCAGGAAGTCGCGCCGCCGGTCCCCGGCCGTCGCCGTATCCCAAGTGAAAAATCCCTCGCCGGATTTTACGCCCAACTTGCCCCCGGCGACCTTACGTTTCAGCAACGGGCTGGCTTCCTTCGACGCATCCATGACGGCCAGCAAGGCGTCGCCGACCACCGCCCACACATCCAGGCCGCCGAAATCCGCGATCTCTAACTGCCCCGTCGTCGCGTACCGGAAAGCTGGGCCGAACATCAGCGCTTTTTCCACATCGGCGGTGTCCGCGACACCTTGCTCGATCAGGGAAAACACCTCGCGCGCGACGGCCTGCTGAATGCGGTTGGCGATCAATCCCGGCACATCCTTCAGCACTTTGACAGTGCGTTTGCCGATCGCTTCATGCATCCGGGAGACGCTGTCGTACACGTCCGCCGGCATATTGCCGAAGAACGATAGTTCCACCAGCGGCATGATCAGCGGCGGATTATACCAGTGCGTCACCATCGTCCGTTCCCGGCGGAGCACCCCGAGGGGCTCCATCATCGCCGCGAGCGGCAGGCTGGACGTGTTGGACGCAAGCACGGCGTGCGCCGGCGCAAGCCGGTCGATATCGGCGAACAAGGCCTGTTTCAGGCCGAGCTGTTCGGGGATCGCCTCGACGACGAAGTCCCGGCCGGCGACGGCCGCGGCGAGATCGCCGGCCAGATGCACGCGCCCTTCGGCAGCGGCCGCGTCGGTGGCGCCCAGGACGCCTTCCTCGGTCAGCAGGGTGTAAGCCTCGCGGATCGCGGGCAGGATCAAGGCGCGCCGGCCCTCGTCCGGTTCCCAAATGGCGACGTCATGTCCGCCCGCCGCGAAAGCCGCCGCGATGCCGTGGCCCATGGTGCCGCCGCCGATTACGCCGATCGTCTCCCGCATTGCCGCACCTTTTCGCAAGGGTTCGGGTTTCGCTGTTACCCGGCCGTATAGCCGCCGTCCGCGTCGAGTATATGCCCTGTGTAGAAATCCGAAGCCCGGGACACCAGAAACAGCAGCGGACCCGCCAGGTCTTCCGGCTCCCCCAGGCGGCCCTTCGGCACCCGAGCGAGAAATCCGTTACGGGCCTGTGTGGCTTTTTCGGTATCCTCGAACATCCAGGCGGTCAGCGGCGACCGGAAAACCGTCGGCGCGATGGCGTTGACCGTGATCCCGGCGGTGCCCCATTCGCAGCCCAAGGCGCGGACGATGCCGTCGATTGCGGACTTGGAGGCGCAATACGCCGAATACCCGGCCGGATGCCCCAGCTTGCCGCGGGCGGACGACATCAGCACGATCTTGCCGCCGCGCCCCTGCGCCAACATCCGCTTCCCCGCGGCACGGGCCATCAGCCAGGATTGCGTCACATTGGCGTCCATCACGTCGAGAAAACGCTCCGGCGACATGTCCACGATCTTCGACACGTCGTTCTTGCCGGACGCGACCACCACGATGTCGATGTCGCCGAAGGCATCGGCGGTACGGGCCACGATATCGTCGCAGGCCGCTTCGCTGGATGGGCGGGCGTCGATGGGGAGTACCGGCGCGCCAAGCGCCCGGCAGGCTTCGGCCGTCGCGGCGAGCGCCGTTGCATTGCCGGCGGCGAGGGCCACCCGAACCCCGGCGCCCGCCAGCACCTGCGCGGCCAGCGCGCCGAACGCGCCCGACGCGCCAGTAACGATCGCGTTTTTGCCGGCGATGTCGAACAACGACAGCGGGTTGGCGAGGAATCCGGTCATGGCGCGGTCCCCGGCGGATAGGGAACGACAACCAGCATCGTGCAAGTATCGTTGCGGCGGTTGACGATCTCGCGCACCTCGTCCGGCGCGATCGTGCAACTGTCGTACGGGCCGAGTTTCGTTTCCTCGCCGCCGGCGATGACGGTCATTTCGCCGGTCAGCACCACGTAGACTTTTTCGAATGGGGTCGAATCCGGGCCGGCGCCCCCGCCGGGCAGGAATTGCGACAGGCCGACCCACTGATTGCGCGGCCCGCCCGGTTCGAAACCCTGCAAGCGCAGCCCAACCACGCCGCGATGGTTCGGCGCGTCGTACGGACGCGCATCGGCAAAGCGCGCGGCATGCATCAGAACGTTCCCCCGGTTTCGATCCGGTAGGCCTGCGACGGATCGGACATCGCGACAAGCCGGATAATGCAGCCGTCGCCACGATCCCAGTTCCAGGGGAAGAAGGCGAAGGTGACGCGCCGGCCCGTCACCGCGTCCAGGTTACCGCCGACGTTCTCGATACCAAGAATACCGGCCTTGAACAGTTTGCGATGCACGGGTTCCCACTCGGGGAAGTCCTGATCCCAGGTGCGGCCGCCGGACCATTCGGCGTATTCCTTTGCCAAATGCGGCAGCAACGGTCCGTTGCGGTGCGGCCCGATGGCGGTGGCGAGCGGATGGTCGTTGGCCTGGGTATCGTGGCCGACAACTTTGATTTGATGGTCGATCAGCCAATCGGCGGCGGACGGCACAAGGCCGGGGCAGTAAGCGAAGTATTCGTCGTTGTCTTCGTATTTATGGTGCCAGCCGGTGTTGATGACGATCACGTCGTACGGCCGCACCGCGTGTCCCGCCACGCGCTGCAAGTCGTCGGCGGTAATCTGCTCCCATTTTTGCTTGGGGATCGACAGAACAAGCCCGGACCCGAAGAAATGCGGCAGCGGCACCTCATCGATGAACGGTGTCCCCGCCACCACATGGGCCGGCGCGTCGATATGGGTGGTGTTGTGCATCGTGGTGGTGATGCGCTGACTCAGCACGCCCGATTTCGCCATGTAATGCAGGCGTTCGATCTGCACGTCCTGGAAATACGGCCAGTTCGGCGACTGAAATCCGAACCGGTGCGATAGATCGTGGAAGACAAGCCCCATCGCGTTATCGGTATTGCTCTGAAACTGAATGCCGCGGATCGTGACCGTCATGCCAATCCTCCCTTGTTTCATCTCTTGTCCGGTAGAGATACTCGTTTATAATCCGCCAGACGATACACATGTATCGTATCGTGGTCAACAGACTTCTTCGTTGCCGCGGCCGGCGGCGAATGCGAGGGATGCGGCGGCGAACCGGCGACGCGACAGGGGGCGGTATGGGTTTGGATGACGTGGGCGACCGGCGACCGGCGAATGGCGTGCAGGTGATCGAACGCGCGGTCGCTATTCTGCGCATTCTCAAAAATCAGGACCTCGGCCTGAGTCTTGGCCAAATAGCGGAGCGCGCCGATCTGCCGCGTTCCACCGTGCAGCGTCTGGTCGATGCATTGAAGGTGGAGCGGCTTGTGATCGTCGCCGGCCCCGATGGCGGAATCCGGCTGGGTCCGGAAATTCAGTCGCTGGCGGAAAGCGGACGCATGGATGTCGTCGCGTTCTGCCGGCCGTATCTGCTGGCGCTGTCCCGGCATACGGGTGAAACCGTCGATCTGGCGGTGCTGAAAAATGAGCGTCTGGTGTTCATCGATCAGGTTATCGGCGAACAACGGCTTCGGGCGGTTTCATTCGTCGGCGATACGTTCCCGCTCGCCACCACCGCGAACGGCAAGGCGGCGCTGGCGTTGTTTCCGGACGCGGCGATCGCGGCCATGTCCGGCCATGAAAAGCCGAAGCGATCGCAGGCGGCGTTCCTGCGCGAAATCGCGGCGGTTCGGGAATCGGGCGTGGCATACGATCTGGAGGAACATTCGGCGGGCATCAAGGCCGTGGGCGCCGCTTTCCGGGACCGGGGCGGTTCGGTTTACGCGATTTCGATCCCGGTCCCCGCCGCGCGGTTCGACGAAAAGCGCACCGCGCTGGCCGACGCCCTCGCCGAAACGGCCGGCAACGTGGCCCGCACACTTGGATAGGGGAACCGGACCCGGCGCGTTCTAAGGCCATGCCCAACAATTATCGCTTCGGATTGCGGTGTCGGGCATGCCCTAAGTTTATGTTTTGCACGGCAACTTTGCTGGCGTGCCGACGCACTTATTTGCCAGCGTTGCCTAAGCCGGGGCGTAAGCGCGCAGGAACATCGCCACGCCCTCGGTCACCGCTTCCCGCCGCTCCGCTTCCGGAATGGTCGCGACAACACCCAGCATGGCGCGGATTTGAAGGTCGGCGCGGATGACGCCGATGAATTGCGCGGCGGCAAGGTGCGGCGGCCCTTGCCGGAGCAACCCGCGCCGCATCGCCCGTTCCAGTATAGACGCCAGCCGGTCCAGAATGCGGGCCGGCCCGCTTTCATAAAACAGCCTGCCAAGGGCCGGGGCGCGGCTGGCTTCGGCGGCGACGTTGCGGTGCGCGGCGATCGTGTCCGGCGACAACAGCAGTTCCAGAAAATTATGGGCGAACCGCAGTAAAACACCCGGCATGTCGTCGGTCGCGTCCGCATTGGCCAGAAGATCGGTGGAATGCCGCTCCCCCTTTTGGCGGATCGCCGCCGCGAATAAAGCGTCCTTACCGGCGAAATGAGCGTACAGCGTTGCTTTTCCAACGCCCGCGTCGCGCGCCACCGTATCCATCGTCGTGCCGCTGAAGCCGAATTGCATAAAATGCGCCTCGGCGGTCGCCAGAATACGGTCCACCTTACCCTGGCGCAGTTTGCCCAGGTGCCTGGGTTCCGGCGGCGGGGCTGTATCCATGTATTTTCTCCAAATCGGACCTGAACGGTTCAGTTTTTATCTTGACAGTATAAAGCTAGGATGCAAGCGTTCATAAGAACTGAACAGTTCGGTTTTGGGGGAAACAATGGACACGATCGTAGCACCGGCCACAGGGGTCCAATTTCCGGAAAGCATCGCCTTTAGCGGTTTTTTCAAACCGGTTCGTATCGAGGCCGATGTCTATGACCTGGAGGTCGAAGGCGAAATTCCGCCGCGCCTGACCGGGGCCTTCTATCGCCTCGGCGCCGATGCCCAGTATCCGCCGCGCCTCGGCCGCGACATCTATCTTAATGGTGACGGCATGATGACCATGGTCCGCATGGAAAACGGCCATGCGGACCTGAAAACGCGCTTTGTGCGCACCGAACGTTTCAAGGCGGAACGGGCGGCGCGCCGGTCGCTGTTTGGCGTGTACCGTAACCCGTTCACCGACGATCCTTCGGTCGCCGGCAAGGATCGCGGCACCGCCAACACCACGGCCCTGTTCTATGGCGGCCGGCTGTTCGCGCTAAAGGAAGACAACCGGCCGACGGAACTGGACCCGAATACGCTGGAGACGATCGGCAAAACCGATTTCGGCGGCAAGCTGACCGGCCGGACTTTTACCGCGCACCCCAAGATCGATCCCGTTACCGGCAATATGATCGCGTTCGCCTATAACTCCGACGCGCTCGTTTCCAACTGGATTTACCTGTACGAGATTTCCCCCGCCGGCGAAATGCTCCGCGAGGAACGTTTCGAGGCACCGTATTCCTCGATGATTCACGACTTCCTGGTCAGCCGCAATTACATCGCGTTCACGCTGTATCCGATGCTCGCCGACCTCGGCCGTTTGAAGGAAGGTGGCCCGATCTTCGCCTGGGATACAAGCCAGCAAACCAAAATCGCCATTATCCCCCGGACCGAAGGCGTCGCCGGGCTGCGGTGGTTTACCAGCCCCAAATTGTGCATGGAAACGCACACGATCAATGCCTGGGAAGACGGGCCGGTTCTGCATCTGGAACACTTCATCTCCAATTCCGGATGGTATTCGCAGTTTCCCCATCTGACCGATCCTAACCCGCGCGAGGAGCCGCCGTTCGGCCAACGCTGGAGTTTCGACATGAGCAGCGCGGCGGACAGCTTTGCCGTCACGCCGCTGACGCCGCATCCGGGCGAAATGCCGGTGGTCGATCCACGCTTTCTGATGTCGCGCTGCCGGCATGTGTTCTTCGGCGCGATCAATACCGATCTTGGCCCCATGCTGGACTGGGGGCCGATGGGACCGCCGTTCAACTGCCTCGCCCATCTCGATCAGGACACCGGCGCGCTGTCGTATTACTATCCCGGTCCGCATGCCTCCACCGAGGAACCGGTGTTCGTGCCGAAAAGCGACGACGCGCCCGAGGGCGACGGTTGGCTGATCGGCGTCATCGGCCGGCGCGACCAGCAGCGCAGCGACGTGGTCATTCTGGACTCGATGAATCTGGCGGCGGGCCCGGTGGCGACAATAAAACTGCCGTTCCGCCTGCGCTACGCCTTTCACGGCGACTGGGCCCCCGCGGCCGATCTTGGCTGGACAGCACCGACAGACTAATTCACACCCCACGGAAGACCGGACACAGAACCGGCATAAAACGACAGGGAAGAAAATCATGAAAACCGCCGTCTCGACCGATAGCGTACTGGGCCGGATCGTACTGATGCTCGGTCATGTCGGCGGTATGCTCGATCTTGTCGTGCTGCCGCTGTGGGTCGGCGGCCTGATCGGCACATACGCGTTCAGCCCGCCGGAAGCCGGCGGCTTGGTAACAATGTTCCTGGTGGGTGTGCTAGCGTCCAACGCGGTGCTGTCGCGGCGCTTCGGCCGGTTGCCGAACCGGACCATCGTCGCCGCCGGCTATGGCATCGCGGCGGCGTGCTTTTTTCTGATGACGCGCGTGTCGCCGGCCGCCGGCACAGGGATATTCAGTCAGCTTGCGGTGTTGCACGTCGTTGCCGGCCTCGGAATCGGCGCCGGGCTCAGTTGCGTGCATGGCACGATCGCACGCAGCCGCAACCCGCATCGCAGCTTCGCCATCGCCAATCTCGGCGTCGGCGTGTTCGCCATCGCCTTCTTCGCCGCCACGCCGCCGCTGATGGCGAAAATCGGCGTCAACGCCGTTTTCCTCGCGATCGTCGGCGTTCTGATCGCCGGCACGATCGCCGCCGCGCTGGCTTTTCCGGAACCCGAACACGCGCCGCCGGCGGCGCAGGTATCGTCGCGCCCCCTACCCTCCGGCGGTATCGGTTCCGCCCTTGTGCTCGGCTTCGCGGGCGTTGTGCTGTGGCAAACAGCACAGGCGCTTACCAACAGCTTTGTCGAGCGCATCGGTATCTCCGACGGTTTCGCGCTGACCACGATCGGAGCGATGTTCGCGATCAACGGCTTCGTCGCCCTGCTCGCCCCGGCGCTTGCCGGGCTGACGGAGAAAAAACTGTCGCCGGTGATGGTGGCGACCGGCGCGCTGATCTTGCACGGACTATGTTCGCTGACCCTGACGCGTACCGGCCTGTTCGGTGTCTATACCGCCGCCTTCATGCTGATGATCTTCGTTACGATCTTCGGTCACACCTTCGTTTTCGGCCTGTTCGCGCGCCTGGACCCCACCGGGCGAATGAACGCCAGGACGCCGTCGATGCTGATGCTCGGCACCGCCATCGGACCTTTTCTAGGCGGAACGGTGGTGCAGGCCGCCGGCTTTCCGGCGCTTGGTATGACCTCGGCCACCATCGCCCTTGGCGGTGCCGCCTGCTTCTTTTCGATCGGGCGTCGCGCCGGTCGTGTCGCCGCGCCGGTCCGGCAAGCGGCTTAACGGGAGAGTGCCGATGCCGACTCTCTATGGCCATGCCATGTCCCGCGCCCACCGCAATCTGTGGCTGCTGCGGGAACTGGGCATTCCGTTCGATCATGTGCCGACCGACTTTCTGCATGGCGGCAACAAGGCGCCCGATTTCTTGCTGCTCAATCCGAACGGCAAGGTCCCGGTTCTGACCGATGGCGATCTGGTGTTGTACGAGTCGCTGGCGATCAACCTGTATCTCGCGCGCCGGTACGGCACGAAGCTCGCGCCAGCGGACGCGGCGGAGGACGGGCTGGCGATGCAATGGTCGCTGTGGGTGGCAACCGAGGTCGAAAAGACTTTGTTCGTCGCCTGCGAGAACCTGTTTTTCTTTCCAGAGGCGCACCGCCGCCAGGACGAAGCCGATTTGGCGCTGCGAAAACTGGACCGCCCGTTCCGCGTCCTGGACGCGCATCTCCGGCAACGGGCGTTTCTGCTGGGCGACCGGTTTACAGTGGCGGATATCAATGTCGCGTCCGTCATGAGTTTGGTGCCCGTGGCCGGCGTCGATGTCTCGGCATACCCGGATATGGCGGAATGGCTCGGCCGGTGTCTGGCGCGGCCGGCGGCGGACGATTGGAAAACCATAGCGTTTACCGTTCCGCGTCCGCCGACCGAGGCCGCCTGGATGCAGTCGCTGATGTAATGAGTGCGTTGGAAGCGCTGCGGCCATGAACGCGAAAACCCGCACCGCGCCGAGGAGCCATTGTAACGGTCACTGACCACCGCTTACGCTGGTGGTCTCGGTCGGCCAGATCAGGTCGTCCCGCGGGGTCCAGGCTCCGTGTCCCCAGTGGCGTCAGGTCAGCCGAACGCGCGTCGATTGGGAGGGTGAACGGCGGTGTTTGTCCGCGATCGGCATGGACGGCGAACGGGCGCTTGGCATTGCGCATGGCGTCGTCGGCGAAGGCCATGGCAGCGTCCAGGCCGGCATAATCGAAGTTGCGGCGTTCCCGTGCGGTCAACGGCGGCAACGGCGCTGGCGGTGCGGTAACCGCATCCTCGACCGGCAAGATCGGCGGCCGGTCGTGGCGCCTTTCGCAGGCTTCCAGCGCCTTTTTCGAGATACTGGACAGACACCGCCCCCGAACCTCAAGCGGGCGATGTAGAGCTTCACCAGCGCAAAATGGCTGAACAGGTGCTGTTCATTCTCGAACAACCCGCGATACCGCATCTTTGTATGACCGAACTGGCGCTTGAGAACCCGGATCGGATGGCCGAACGCAGCCCCGCCATCAGCCGGTTCAGCCGCTTCTGATCAGGCGTCGTGTCGCGCCCATCATGCGCTTGAATGGCACAAACCAGCGCGGGCCAGTCTCGTCCTCTTCGCGCCCCCCGGCCGTGCGCCGTATCGACTGCCGATATGCGCCATCATTCCGAAATGCCATTGGTTACCCTTCTTGCCCGGCGTCATCTCCGGGTCGCGTTGGCGGGCTTCGTTCTTCGTCGAGGGTGGCGAGGATGCTGGCGATTGTGGGAGCGATCGTCGCCATCGATGCGATGGGCAAGGCTGGCCAAAGGTTCCGACAGGCGCAGCCTGGTGGAATGGCCAGACGGGGGTGCCAGCGCGATATCGCTCAGACCATAGTCGACAAGAAAGCCGACTATGTCCTGGTGCTAAAAGGCAACCAGGGGTCGCTGCGCGAGGACGTCGGACTTTTCGCCGCGGAACAGAAGGCCAGGGATTTTGCCGATACAAAGGTCACACGCGACACCACGATCGGCGGCGATCGCGGCCGTATCGAAACCCGCACCGCAACCGCGATAACAATGGAGGCTGTTCTCGATCGACCAGTGGCTGCGCACGATGGCGCCGATCAGGGCCGCGACCATGACCAAGGCCTTCGGCCCTGGCCGGTTATGCCGTTCCTGAAGCCACGCGACGATTGGGTGATGGACATGATATTTCGCGACGACGATTGCCGCGCGCGAACCGGCCACGCGCCTGCCAATTTCACCATCATCGAACACATGGCGCATAACCTTCCGCGAACCGCCACCAGCAAGGATTCGATGCGTTTGCGTCGTAAAGTCGCCGTCTGGGATGACGATTTCCTCGCAGGCCTCATCGCCCGTTAAAAACCTTCACCCGGTTCCCCTGGCTAGGTGGCGGTTGGTCCGCGCCGTCGCCGCGACCGCGCGGACCCGCCATCGATTCCGGCACGGTGTGCGACTCCGTGCCGGCAATTGCCGCGGATCGACACACCCGTAACACTGCCCGTTCAAACCGCCATTCATGCCATCCGCGGCGCCACAACCCGGCGCGACGGTCGCCGCCCGTGCCCCAGGGGACACTCGCTATCCCGTCGCTGTCCGACAGAAACCCGCTGTCCAGCGAGATGCCGCCTGGCGGCCCACAAGACAAAGACGCTGGCGCGGTCTGCCAAAATCGGTCGCCACGGCGCCGCGGGCAGACCTGTCGGTAGCGTCATTTTTCCGTTCGGCGCCAGTAGCGCGCCTGTCCTTTTCGCACGTTCAAATCAAACGCAAGTCCACAGGCACGTCAACGCCATACCATGCAAGAGCGACGGCAGCCGGGGTTCCATCCTTGCCAAAACAATATTGTCGCACATTTTTGCGATATACCATGGCGTTGCTAGCTAAACTGTTCTATGAACCGCAACGCTGATTTGCAGGAAAGAAATATATGGCAGAAGATGTGTTGGGCCTGACGGCTCAGATCGTAAGTGCTCACGTAACCAAGAACACGGTCTCCGTTGAGGAGTTACCGTCCCTGATTCGTGAGGTCTATAAAACCTTGTCAACGATTGGCGAAGTCGCGGAACCGGTCGAAGCAGCCAAACCCGCCGTCCCGGTCACCAAGTCGGTGTTTGCCGATTACATCGTTTGCCTGGAAGACGGCAAGGAAATGACGATGCTGAAGCGGCATCTCATGACGGAACACAACCTGACCGTCGATCAGTATCGTGCGAAATGGGGGCTGCCGCCAACCTATCCGATGGTCGCACCGAAATACGCCGAGACACGGTCGGAACTGGCCAAGAAGATGGGCCTGGGGCGCAGCCGGGTCGCCATCGCTCCGCCGCCGCCCGCAAAGAAGTCCGCGGGCCGTAAGCCAGGCCGCAAGGCCGGCGCGCGATAAGGTCCGGGTTGCCAAACCCAATCGTATCGACATGGCCTGGCATCGTCCGGGCCATGTGCGATTCTACCGCCCATTGAAACCACGCGGCTTCGCTTTTCTTTGAATGCCAGCGCCGCTTCATGAAAATCTTCCGTCAGATACAATCGCATCGGCGCCTGCTGGAACGCGGCCTCTTTGGCGTAACGATCCAGGAACCAGCGCCTTGTCCGAACCGTCGCCCGCACCGACAGGGGCGGATTAGCCGCGACCTGTTGCGCCAGAACCATCGCGGCGTCCATGAATTCCCCTCTGGGCGCGACCCGGTTGATGACATTGGCCGCCAATGCTTCTTCGGCACTGAAATAACGGCCGGTCAGCGACACGTCGTCGCCGAACGCACCGGCACCCCGGAAGTGAAACTGCGCCCAGTGCTTCGCCGCGCCGAGGCCACGAGACGTTTCGGTCAGTTGAAATCGCGTGCCGGCTTCGGCAACGATCAGGTCTCGGTCCAGGACCATCCCCAACCCCAGTCCCAGCACGTAACCATGCACGGCGGCGATAACCGGCTTCCAGTTGACCGATTGAAACAACAGGTCTCCGGCATTGGCGCCATGGCCTTGGGGGCCGCCCAAACGCTCCAATTCCGCGCGCGAGCGCAGTTGCCGCCGATGCACGTCCGCACCGCTGCAAAACGCCCTGCCCCGCCCGCACAGAATCGCGACATACGCCTCCGGGTCCGAATCGAATCGCCGGAATGCCGCCATCAACTGCCGTACCACTTCGTCGCTGACAGCGTTCAACTTTTCTGGTCTGTCCAGGGCGATCGTCGCGATATGGTCGTTACACGCATACGCAACGTACTGCCGGCTGTCCGGATCGTCCATTCCGCCCTCCCCTGGCTTTCGCCGGTAGTGCTGTTAGCCTGGCGCCGATCGGCTGGATAGCAACCGGCACCAGGAAGGACACCATGAAACACGGCAGGATTCTCCTCGAAACGACCGGCAACGTTGCGGTCATGACGCTGAACGACCCAGGCGTGCTGAACGCATTCGGCCACAAGCTGCGCGAAGATATGACGGCTGCGATGGACCGGGTGGAAGCCGGATCGGCTCGTTGCCTGGTGATAACCGGGGCCGGCCGCGCCTTCTGTTCCGGTGCTAACCTCAACGATCCCGACCGCCAGCCGCGCGACCGGGCAGCCGAGGCCCGCGGCGAGGCAAAAAGCGACCTCGACACCTGGTACAATCCCATGTTCATGCGGCTGCGGGGCCTGTCCATCCCGGTTGTGACCGCGATCAACGGCATGGCGGCGGGCGCGGGCATGAGCCTGGCGCTGACCGGCGACATCCGGATCGCCGCCCGATCCGCATCGTTTCTGCAGGCGTTCGCCCGCATCGGGCTGGTGCCCGATTGCGGATCGTCCTGGCTGCTGCCGCGCCTGATCGGCATGGCCAGGGCGATGGAACTGTCGCTGCTGGCCCAGCCGCTGCCGGCCGAAACGGCGCTGGCATGGGGTATGATCAACCGCGTGGAAGACGATTCGGCAATGATGGCGAAAGCCATGGAACTGGCCACGAAACTGGCCAGCGGCCCGCGCTCGATCGGCCTGATCCGCCAGATGTACTGGGAAGGCCTGGAAAACACCTACAGCGACCAGTTGGACCTCGAGGCTCGGTTGCAAGGCAAGGCAGGCGCGACCCGCGACTTCGAAGAGGGCGTTACGGCATTCCGCGAGAAACGGCCGGCGGTGTTCACCGGACAGTAACGCCTGAAAAATGTAGTATTGCAGAATAAAAATAGGAACGCAGACCAATGCGCATCGGCATCGTCACGATCCCATCCGCCGCCGAAACAGGCCCTTCGGTCGTCGAGCACGTCACCGCCATCGCCCGTTCCGCCGAGGCGCTCGGTTTTCACGGCCTGTGGGTCACCGATGCCTTCGCGCGCGGTAAACCGACGCTGGACCCGCTGATCCTGCTGGGCGCGCTGGCGACCCAAACCACCCGGATCGAACTTGGCACCTGCGTCGTCCAGGTGCCGCTGCGCCATCCGGTCGAACATGCCCACCGGGTGCAGACATTGAACATCCTGTCCGGCGGCCGGCTCCGTTTCGGTGTCGGCAGCGGTTCGACCAAGCACGACTTCGACGCGGTGCAGGCCGATTACGATGCCCGGTTCAAGACGCTGACCGCCAGCCTGGATATCATGCGGCGGGTATGGGCGGGCGAGGCGGTCTATGGGCCGGCCCTGTCCGTCTGGCCCGGAAGCGAAGGCGGTCCGCCGGTTCTGCTGGGAGCGTGGCGCAGCGAACGCTGGATCAACCTGTCCGCCAAGGTCTTGCAAGGCTGGATCGCATCGGGGATCCATACATCGTGGGAGGACCTGGCGATTGGCATCAAGATGTTCCGCGCGGCGGGCGGAAAACGTGCGGTGCTGGCGAACATATTCACCGACTTCCGCGACCCGCCCGCCAGGCTTCCCCTGCCCCATGTGCCAAAGATTTCGCTGTTATGCGCGCCGGCGGAAGCGCGGGACCGGCTGAACCGGCTGGAAGACCTGGGCATCGACGACGCGCTGCTGGTGGTGCCGTCCAGCGATCCAGGACAGCTGGAGACAATCGCGGGGCTGATTCGGTCATAGGCTGGGGCTATTTGTCCGTTCCGGATCGAAGGTGTGACCGACAATCGCAACCAAAAAAGCCGCAGTGCACTCATGGCGCGTATCGGCGGGAAGAACACCGCGCCCGAAATGATCGTTCGGCGGCGGCTGCACGGTTTGAGTTATCGGTACCGGCTCCATCCGGTCGATCTGCCAGGCAGGCCGGACCTTGTCTTTCGCGGGCGCAACAAGGCGATCTTCGTGCATGGCTGCTTCTGGCACGCCCATGATTGCGCGATGGGCCGGCCGCCGAAATCCCGTCTGCACTATTGGTTACCCAAGCTGGAGGGCAACAGGCGACGCGATGCCGCCCAGGCCGACGAACTGCGGGCAATGGGATGGACGGTCCTTATTGTCTGGCAATGCCAGACCAAAAAGCTCGACGAACTGACCGCCGATCTGGTAGATTTTTTGGACGGTGAAAATCCCGATCGACATCGTGGGGCAAAAGCCCTATTTATGCCACCGGATGTTGTTTAGATTGAAACATAAAGGGAATGCCGTGCGTCCGATCGGAATCGATCTCTTTGCTGGAGCGGGCGGGTTAAGCCTAGGGTTCGAACAGGCAGGCTTCGACGTCGCGGGCGCGGTCGAGATCGATCCGATTCATGCCGCGATTCATGCTTTTAATTTCCCCCGCTGTGCCGTCTTGCCACAATCGGTCGAAGCGCTGACCGGCGCGGCGCTACGGAGAGCGTCCGGTATCGGCCGGCGCACAGTCGATGTCGTATTCGGGGGCGCCCCGTGCCAGGGCTTTTCCTTGATCGGACATCGCGTTCTCGACGATCCGCGAAACAGCCTGGTACGAGAATTCGTTCGCATTGTGGGCGAACTGCGGGCGTCGTATTTCGTTTTCGAAAACGTGAAAGGCCTCACGGTTGGCGGCCATCGGGCGTTCCTCGACGAATTGATCGCCGCCTTCGACGCGATCGGCTATCGGGTTGTGTTGCCATGGCAAGTGCTGGACGCCGCTGCCTATGGAGTGCCGCAACACCGTGAGCGGCTGTTCTTATATGGCGCACGCAAAGACCTTCCATTACCCATATACCCAGGTAAGCTTTTTTGCCCGGCAGGCAACGAGTGGCGAAGCGAACCCAAGGGGCCGACCTGCCGCGATGCGCTTGAAGACCTTCCAGACGCGGAGCGCTTTGGCGCATTGCTAGACAGCGACGAAGTACGTCCCAGGCAATGGGGCGAACCGACTCCGTACGCTCGCGAATTGCGATGCCTGACAGACGATGCCTGGCATTACGGCTATGAGCGCGAATGGGATCCCGCAGTACTGACATCCAGCGCCCGAACAGACCATAGTAGCATTTCCCGGCGGCGCTTTGCCCAGACCGCACCCGGCGCCGTGGAACCGATATCCCGATTTTTCAAACTGGCCGAAAACGGTGTGAGCAACACTCTGCGCGCGGGGACAGACTCCTCCCGCGGCGCGTTCACCAGCCCGCGTCCGATCCACTACGCTTTCCCGCGCTGTATTACCGTGCGCGAGATGGCGCGCCTGCATGGCTTCCCCGACTGGTTTCGTTTCCATGCGACGAAGTGGCATGGCGCCCGGCAAATCGGCAATTCGGTCCCGCCGCCGCTTGCCCGCGCCGTTGCCAGTGCCGTTATGAAAGCGCTCGGGATCGAACCGGTCCGGCCCGCGGATACTATTCAGCTTGGCGATCCCGCGTTGATCGGCATGGATATGTCGCAGGCTTCACGGTATTTTGGCGTGCAGAACCCTATCGGCCACCGCAATCGAAAAAGCGGCGCAAAAAAACGCAAGCAACACGAAATCGAGGCACAATATTCCAGCCTGGACGAGGAGCTTGTTTTTGCCGGAACCTAAAGAGAATCGCTACAAGCAACTTGTCGAGCGTATTTTTTTCGATCCGTCGCTCGGTGCTTACAAGCCGGGCGTAACCGCAATTCCGTTCGCGCGGCAGGATATCGAACGCGCCGCAGTTGCTCTCGGGATTGAGCTTCCGAAGAATATCGGAGATGTGCTCTACGCAATTCGCTATCGAACCCCGATGCCCCGGCAGGTCATCGATACACAGCGAGAAGGGACAGAATGGATTATCGAGGGAGATGGTCGCGCCCGCTATAAATTCTCGCTGGTGCCGGTCAACCGAATTGTTCCTAACCGAGATATCGCGGCGGTCAAAATCCCCGACGCGACGCCCGAAATCATCGCGGCCTACGCCCTGAACGACGAACAAACGCTATTGGCGCGTGTCCGCTATAACCGCCTCATCGATGTATTTCTGGGCGTCACCGCCTATTCTCTGCAAAGTCACATGCGAACATCGGTCACCGAAATCGGCCAGATCGAGATCGACGAAGTTTATGTCGGTATCGACCGGCATGGCGTTCAATACGTTATACCGGTTCAGGCCAAAGGCGGCAGAGATCAACTGTCCGTCGTTCAGACCAAACAAGACATCGCATGTTGCGCGGACAAATTCCCGAACCTCGTATGCCGGACGGTCTCCGCCCAGTTCATGGACGATAACCGGATGGCAATGTTCGAATTATCTATACAAGATGGCCGTGTTTGCGTTGTGGACGAGAAACACTATCTCCTCGTGTCCGCCGACAGTATCAGCCACGAGGAATTGCGATCCTATCGGCGATATGCCGTGTAGCCGCTTGTCTCAGGGTCCACCGATCGTCTCCAGCCCGCCCATGTAAGGCCGCAGCACCGCCGGCACGGCGATCGATCCGTCTTCCCGCTGATAGTTTTCCATCACCGCGATCAGCGCGCGCCCGACGGCGACGCCCGATCCGTTCAGCGTGTGGACATACGCCACGGACTTCCCATCCGCCCCGCCGCGGAACCGCGCGTTCATCCGCCGAGCCTGAAAATCCTTGCAGTTGGAGCAGGACGATATTTCCCGGTACATCCCCTGCCCCGGCAGCCAGACTTCCAGATCGTGCGTGCGGGTGGACGCGAAACCGGTATCGCCCGACGACAGCAGCATCCGGCGGTATGGCAGTTCCAGTGCCTCCAGGATCAGTTCCGCCGAACGGGTCATCCATTCGTGCTCCGCGGCGCTGTTGTCCGGATGGGAAATGCAGACCAGTTCCACTTTGCGGAACTGGTGCTGGCGCAACATGCCCCGCGTGTCGCGCCCGGCCGACCCCGCCTCGCTGCGATAACAATCCGTCAGCGCCGTCAACCGCAGCGGCAGCAGCTTCTCCGCCACGATATCGCCGGCCACGGTGTTGGTCAGGGGCACTTCGGCGGTCGGGATCAGGTAGCGGCCGTCCGTGGTCTTGAACAGGTCGTCCTCGAATTTCGGCAGGTTGCCGGTGCCGTACGCGGTGGCCTCGTTGACCAGCGATGGAACCACGGTCTCCTGATAGCCGCGTTCAAGCGTGTGCCGATCCAGCATGAATTGCCCGAGCGCCCGTTCCATCCGAGCGAGCGGGCCGCGCAGGACGGTGAACCGGGCGCCTGCCAGCTTGGCGGCGGTGACGAAATCCATCATCCCCAGCGCCTCGCCCAGTTCGAAGTGCTGTTTCGGCGCGAACCCGAAGGCCGGCGGCGAGCCGGATTGTTTCAGCACCACGTTGGCGGTTTCGTCCGATCCGTCGGGCACCGACGCATCCAGCAGGTTCGGCAGTCCGTCCAGAACGCGCTTTATGGCCGCGTCGTGTTCCGGAACGTGCTTTTCCAAGTCTTCCATGGCGCCGCGCAGGGCAATCGCCTCGGCTTCCAGCGCGGCGGTATCGGCACCGGTTCGCTTGCCCTGGCCGATTTCTTTCGCCAGCGCGTTCCGGCGCGCCTGTTGTTCCTGCAATCCGGTTTGCGCGGTTCGGCGGGCAGCGTCCAGCGCCATCAGTTCGCCGGCCACACCGGGCAGGCCGCGGCGCGCCATCGCGGCGTCGAATGCCGCCGGATCCGTGCGGATGGTGCGGATGTCGTGCATGGGCGTCAGACCTCCACGGGCTTCGGTTCGACCCAGCGGGCGCACACGATGGAGATTTCGTACAGCGCGATCAGCGGCACCGCCAGGCCGGTCTGGGTGATGACATCGGGCGGCGCCAGGATCGCGGCGATCACAAACATGCCCACGTAAGCGTAGCGGCGGAGTTTCTTCAGTTGCGTGGAACTGGTGATGCCGACCTTGGCCAGCAGCGTCAGCGCCACGGGAAGCTGAAACGTGATGCCGAACGCGAAAATCAGCTTCATCACCAGATCGAGGTATTCGCTGACCTTGGGCAGCAACTCGATCGGCACGCCGCCGCCGCCGGTCGAGGTCTGGAAGCTGGCGAAGAAGCGCCACGCGAACGGGAACACGAAGTAATACGCCAGTGCCGCACCGGCCACGAACAGGATCGGCGTGGCGGCCAAAAACGGCAACAAAGCCCGCTTTTCGCTGCGATACAGGCCGGGCGCGACGAACAGCCAGAGCTGTACCGCGATCATTGGGAAGGCGACGAACGCGCCGCCGAAGAACGCCACCTTGATCTTGGTGAAAAACGCTTCGTACAGCTGGGTATAGATCAGGTGTGGATCGGGATTGCCCTGGTCGCGCAGCACGGCGGCCAGCGGTTCCGCCAGAAAGTAGTAGATATCGCTGGAGAAATAATACGCCACGCCGAAGCAGATCAGGAACGTGCCGGCGGACCAGATCAGCCGCTTGCGGAACTCGATCAAGTGATCCAGCAGCGGCATCGGCTTGTCGTCGATCGGATCGTCTTTGGATGTTGCCACGTTCGGCTTTCTCGATGTTGAGGGACGAATCGGCCGGCCGGAGTCGCCGCCTAGGGTCCGGACTGGCGTTGCAGCACGGCTTCGGGGGGAATGAAAGCCGGCGCGCCGGGCATCGGCGGTGGGTCCGCGGCCGGCGGAGGCGGCACCAGTCCCGGTGGAATAAAGGCTGGCACCGCGGGCTGTGCCGGTGCGGCTACGGGTTCGGCCACCGAACCGGTCAACGGGTCCAGGGGCGGAATGGCCTGGCCGGCGATGGCGACCTCATCCAGCGACGGCGCCCCGGTGGCAGGCAAATCGGTGGCGGGCGAATCGGCCAGCTTGAACGGATCCTGGGCGAATGTGTCGCGAATCGAGCGATCCGGATCCACATGTTTTTCCAGAATATCCGGAATATTCAGGTTACGGATATCGGTGAACGCCTTCTTGACGTCGCCGAGGTCCGCCTCGCGCACCATTTCATCGACATGGGTCTGGAATTCGGCGGCCATGCGGCGCGCCTTCTTCATCATGCCGGATACGGTGCGGATGGCGGCGGGCATGTCCTTGGGTCCGATCGCGATCAGCGCGACGGCTCCTATCAGGACAATTTCCGACCAGGCAAAATCGAACATGGGTGTTTATGTATCTCCGGGCGCGCTAGCTAGCAGGAAGCGCGGGCCGGGGGAACCGGCCGCTTTGCCGTGGACCTGTCACCGATGGACAATCGACACCGGTTCGTCCACCGGATCGGCGGTCAGAAAACCGAGCGTGGCGGCTTCCAGTACGAGGCAGGTGAGTTTGCCGCCGAAGACGGCGCCGGTGTCGATGGCGATCCGGTTATGGCGGACGACGGGCGCTTTCACCGGCGTGTGGCCATGCACGATGACCGCGCCGAAATCGGCCTCGGAATACAGGAACGGCTGGCGCGACCGCAGCAGGTCGTCGCGGGTCTGATCTTCCAGCGGAATGCCCGGACGCACGCCCGCGTGGATGAAGGCATAGCCGCCTTCCCGGTGCATCGGCACCAGGGATCGCAGAAAGTTTTGATGAGCGATCGGTATTTGCGTTGCCCAGCGGTCCCGGGGACCATCCGGGTCGATGCCATAGCTTTGCAGCGCCGCCTTGCCGCCGGCGAACAGCCAGTCGGTGCCGGCGGCCCGTTCGCCGGACAGCGCTTCCAGCATGGTATGCTCGTGGTTGCCCATCAGGTTGACCATGTCCAGTCCGGGGACCGGGCACCCGTTCGCCAATCGGGCGACGACTCCGGCGGTGTCGGCGCCGCGATCGACGTAATCGCCGATATGCAGCAGCAGGGCGGACGCGACGGGGCGGACGGCGAAATCCAGGGCGATGGCGGCATGGAGATGTTCCAGTTGCCGGGCACATCCGTGGATATCGCCAATGGCGTAGATGCGGCGGCCGGGTGGTAGGGAAGCAGGCGCTTGGGTCAGTTCGATCATGGCCTGCCGGGGTTACAGTCCTGGGGCGAATCAATCAACGTCTGGCCGCCGGGATTTCCCGGCTGTATCGCAAGGCGGATTAGCCCTGGTGCCGCCCGGCGGCAGGATCGTCTAACGATCGCTCATCCAGTACGGGCAGGTCGCTGGACCCGGCGTCCTCCCTGGGGCGACCGGTGCATGCGCCATGCCTTAGGTTCATGTTTTGCCGGGTAACTTTGCGGGCGTGCCGACGCACGTATTTGCCAGCGCTAGCTTAGCGCTTGGGTGTATCGCGTCCGGTCCTGACGATCCGGTCCCGCCGGGTCAAAAATCCCAGCCGGCATTCACGATTCGTTAACCCCCGCGCCTTATGAAAACCCTCGCGTTTTATGAAAACCAGAAACGTTGGCAAAGGAACGATCGCGGTGAGCGTGTTAAGCAATCTGAAACTCGGCACGAAGATGGCCCTGCTCATGGGGCTGTTCGCGGCGGCGATGGTGGCGATCGGCGCGATCGGGGCCGACACGCTGCATCAGCGCATGCGCGATGACCGGATCGAGAAACTCCGGGCGGTGGTCAGTGCCGGCCTTACCCTTGCCGCGAGCCTCGAAGCACGGGTAACCGCCCATGAAATGACCCGACAGGACGCGCAGGATGCCTTTCACAGCGACATTCGCGCCCTGCGATACGATGGGGGCACCGGATACCTCGGGGCCCTGGACGCGCATACCGGGATGACGCTGATGCATGGCGTCAATCCAAAGCTGGAGAACACGCCCCAGGCACTCGATATCGCGACCGGACAACCCATCGGCAGCCTGATCGTGGCCGCTGTCCGGTCCTCCGACGACGGTATCGCCACCTATATGTTCCCAAAGCCCGGGCAGACCGAACCGCTGCGCAAGGTCGTGGTCGTCAGCCGCTTCCAACCCTGGGACATGGCGTTCTTCGCGGGCGCTTACACCGACGATCTCGACGATGTCTTCCATGCGTCCGTTTTCCGCATGATCGTGTTCGGCGGCGTGGTTCTGCTGATCGCGATCCTCGCGGCATGGCTTGTCAATCGCGACATAACACAGTCGCTGCGCGCCCTGAAACTGTCGATGGATCGTTTGGCAAAGGGCGATCTATCGGTTGCGATCGCCGGGGCGGAGCGCCATGACGAAATCGGAGAAATGGCCTCTACAGTCATGATATTTAAAAATAACATGAATGAAACCGAGCGGCTTCGGGCGGAACAGGATAGCGCGAAGCAACAGGCGGCGGCGAAGCAGAAAACGATGCTGTCGGGCATGGCGGACGGGTTCGAGAGCAAGATCGTCCATCTGGTGGGGCAACTGTCCACGGGTTCCACCGCGCTGGAAACCACCGCGCGATCGCTGACCGCCTCGGCTGGGGAGGGCAACCGCCAGGCGGCCAGCGTGGCGTCGGCCGCGGAGGAAGCCAGCGGCGGTTTGCAGACCGTGGCATCGGCCAGCGAGGAGCTCAGTGCCTCGATCGGCGAGATCAGCCGCCAGGTGGCGCAATCGTCGAAAATCACCGCCCGAGCGGTGACCGATGCCAAGCGCACCGATGCCATTGTGCGGGCGCTGGCCGAGGGCGCGGAAAAGATCGGGGCAGTGGTCGGGCTGATCACCAATATCGCCAGTCAAACCAATCTGCTTGCGTTGAACGCGACGATCGAGGCGGCCCGCGCGGGCGACGCCGGCAAGGGGTTTGCCGTGGTGGCATCGGAGGTGAAAAGCCTTGCCAATCAGACGGGGAAGGCAACCGAGGAGATCGGTGCCCAGATCACCCAGATTCAGTCGGCCACGAAAGAGGCTGTCGAAGCCATCCGCGGCATCGCCAGTACGATCGACGAAGTGAGCATGATCGCGTCCGCCATCGCCTCGGCCGTTGAACAGCAAGGTGCGGCCACGTCGGAAATCGCCCGCACCGTGCAGCAGACGGCACATGCGGCGCAGGATGTCACCACGGGGATAGGCGGGGTCAGTCAAACCACCAGCGAAACCGGATCGGCGGCGGCGCTGCTGTTGAGTTCGGCGTCGGAACTGTCCAAGCAGGCCGAACAACTGTCAAACGAGGCGACCACGTTCGTGGCGGGCGTCCGGGCGGCCTGACGGGTCGCTGCGAACCGCCTGCGCCGACGCGGGTTCGGCCGCGTCGGCGCAGGCCGAACCACTGGGTTCCCTGGACGTTTTTGTATCGGTCCCCTACACCTGCTCCTCTGACTATTGCGTTATGTCTCCCCTGGTATGGGTTGGCCTGACGCCAACGTTCGGGCATCGTTGATCGCTAACATAGCCCAGGGGCAGGAACCGACCTTGACGCAACAACAAGCGAACACCGCATCGGCACCGCATGCCGCTTTGGCGGGCACCGGGGTGCGGGCGTCGCGTCCCGTTCATGCAAATCGAACCGCCCCGGTACTGGTGGCCGAGGCGCTGCGCCGCCGTGAAGGCCGGTTGTCGGCGGATGGGGCCTTCATGGCCGAAACGGGCGTGCATACCGGCCGTTCGGTGCAGGACAAGTTCGTGGCCGATGAGCCTTCGGTGACCGCGGATATCTGGTGGGGCAAAATCAATCAGCCGATGCCGGCCGAACGGTTCAACGCGCTGAAAGGCCGCGTTCAGGCCTATCTGCAAGGACAGGAACTGTTCACCCAGGATTTGTATGCCGGCGCCGACCCGGACCACCGCGTGCGGGTGCGTCTGGTCACGACACAGGCCTGGATCGCGCTGTTCGCCCGCAACATGTTCATTCGCCCGCCCCAGGCCGATCTTGAGGCCTTCGAACCCGATTACGTCATTCTGCACGCGCCGATGTTCCAGACCGACCCGGCCTTGGACGGCGTACGATCGTCCACCGCCATCGCATTGTCTTTCGAGCAAAAAATCATCCTGATCGCCGGTACCGAATACGCCGGCGAGGTCAAGAAATCGATCTTCACCGTCATGAACTGGCTGCTGCCGGCCAAGGGCGTGATGCCGATGCACTGCAGCGCCAATATCGGCAAGGATGGCGACGTGGCGCTGTTTTTTGGCCTGTCGGGCACCGGCAAGACAACGCTGTCGTCGGACCCGGATCGGAAGCTGATCGGCGACGATGAGCATGGCTGGGGCGAAAACGGCACCTTCAACGTCGAGGGCGGCTGCTACGCCAAGGTGATCGACCTGTCGCGAGAGGCCGAACCGGAAATCTGGGCGGCGTCCAACCGGTTCGGGGCCGTGCTGGAGAACGTCATTGGCGATAGCCATGGCAACCTCGACCTGACGGACAGGTCGCTGACCGAGAATACGCGATCGTGCTATCCGGTGGAGTTCATCCCCAACGCCGAACTGTCCGGCCGGGGCGGGCAACCCAAAAACGTCTTCATGCTGACCTGCGATGCCTTCGGGGTGCTGCCGCCGATATCGCGGCTGACCCCGGCGCAGGCGATGTATCACTTTCTGTCCGGCTATACCGCGCAGGTCGCCGGCACGGAAAAAGGCCTGGGCGCAGAACCGAAGGCCGCGTTCAGCACCTGTTTCGCGCATCCGTTCCTGCCGCGCCGGCCCGAGGTGTACGGACGGATGTTTGCCGATGCCATCGCGCGATATGGTGCCACGTGCTGGCTGGTGAACACCGGGTGGAGCGGCGGCCAATACGGCGTTGGCCAACGCATGGCGATCAGGCACACGCGCGCCTTGTTACGTTCGGCACTGGACGGGTCGTTGAACCGGATGGAGTTTCGGCATGAACCGTTCTTCGGCCTTGCGATTCCGGAACATGTCCCTGGCATCCCCGACGATATTCTGGATCCGCGGCTGTCGTGGGCGGACAAAGCCGCGTATGACGCGATGGCCAAACACCTGACGGAACGTTTCGAGGCGAATTTCGCGGCGTTCGAGGCAACGGCCGGCGACGACGTGAAGGCCGTCGCGATTCGTCCGGTTGGATAGGGCCGGCCTTACCCCAGCGACCGCCGCCCGGCGCGCCCGCGCCATCGTCCTGGCAACCGGAGCCCCGGCCTGACGATGGCCGCGATCAAACCTCCGGCGGTTCGCCCGCGACCGGCGTCTTGCCGAACCCAGCGATCAGGTCCGTCACCTCGGCGATCGCCCGTTCGGCCGCGTCCGCGTCCGGCCCCTTCGCCACCAGCGCGACTCCGTTCCCGCTGGCTCGGTAAAACGGATAGCTGCCAAGGTCCAGGCCGGGATAGCGCTTCTGCACCGCCTCCAGCCCTTCCGCGATGGTGCCTTCCGGCAACCCCACCACATGCACCGCTCGCATCTCGATTTTCGCGCCGCCTTCCAACCGGGGAGCCAGCCATTCGAACATCGACTGCATCACCCGCGGCACACCCGCCATTACATAGACGTTTTCCATCTGAAAGCCGGGTGCCACGCTGATGGAATTCTCGATCAAAACCGCCCCGCGCGGCATCGTCGCCATGCGTTGGCGCGCCGCATTGAATTCCCCCGGCTTGTAACTGGCCTGCATGCGCGGCCACGCCACCGGATGATGCTCCCACGGGACGCCGAACGCGGCGGCGATGCACTCGCTGGTGATATCGTCGTGGGTCGGCCCGATCCCGCCCGTGGTGAATACATAATCGAATGTCCGGCGGACCTCGTTCACCGCCGCGATAATCGTTTCCGGCACGTCGGGAATAACCCGGACCTCGCGCAGCGGAATCCCGCGCTCGCCCAGTCCGGTGGCCAGGAACTGGATATTGGCGTCGCGGGTCCGCCCCGACAGCACTTCGTTGCCGATCACCAGCAGGCAGGCGGTGGGATTTGTCTTGGCCATCGAAGGATTCCCTAAAGGAAGTCGCGCAGCAACGGTATCAGCGGTTTATCGGCGGGCGGCATATCGTATTCGGTCAGCTTCGCCGCGCGCACCCAGGCCAGGGCCTGCTTTTCCCGCCCCGCCGGGGTGCCTTTCCAGCGCCGGCACACAAACAGCGGCATCAGCAGATGAAACCCCTCATAGGCGTGCGAGGCAAACGCCAAGGGTGCCAGACAGGCGGCCGCCACGTCGATACCCAGTTCTTCCTTCAATTCGCGAATCAGCGCGGATTCCGGCGTTTCGCCGGGTTTCAGCTTGCCGCCGGGAAATTCCCACAGGCCGGCCATCGCCTTGCCTTCCGGGCGGCGGGCCAGCAGCACGCGCCCATCGGTATCGACCAGCGCGCAGGCCGCGACCAGCAGCAGCGGCTTGGCATCCGGATTGCCCGCATCCGCCGCCGGCGCCTCCGGATGGCCGAATATATCGTCCCGCGTCGCCTCGAACACACGGACGGTGTGATCGTCGCGCGTGGTCAGCGAGGCCCGCACACCCGATCCAACTTCGCGGAAACCCGCCCGCCGCAGCACCTTGCAGGATGCATCGTTGCCGTCGGTCACCTCGGCGGCGATCAGGTCCAGCGGCAGGTTGGCGAACGCCCAGCGTGTCATTTTTTTTGCCGCCTCGGTCGCAACCCCATGCTTCCAGTAGGCTCGGCCGACCCAGTAACCCAGCCGCCCGGTGCGGCGGGCGCTGTCGAGGCGCAGGCCAACGACACCCACCAGGGTTTCCTTGCGTCCTTCCTTGCCGGTGATGGCAAGATGCCAGCCGGTGCCGCGGGCGAGCTGTTGCACGGTCGAGCCGATCCATTCGTCCGCCAGCGCGCGCGGATACGGATACGGAATTTCCGCCAGGGTGCGCGTCACCTCCCAGTCGTTGACCAGCCGGTGCAGTGCCTCGGCATCCGCCGGTCGCAGCGCACGCAAAATCAGCCGCTCGGTTTTCAAGGGCGCGAAGCGTGGCGGACCGTCCGCCTTCGCGGTACGGCGGGAACGCTTCGGTGGTTCGGTGGCGGAAATCGGACGGACCCTGGCTGTGCGGCGATGCCGCAAGGTGGCTCAGGCAGTGCCGGGGGCGCAAGGGCGGACAGACCGGCTGTGGCGGTTTTGCCATAATCGCCCGCCCTGCCCGGCCGCGGCGATCCGGCACGCTGGCGTCAGAGGGCCGGCCGCGTCAGAGGATCGGCGGCATCATCGCTCCGGACGAACGGCGACGGTCCTTCGCCGGAATCAGCCTGTCCAGAGCCTCCGCCATGGTATCGAAGCGCCGCTGCCGGCCCATGGCGGGCTGCACGACGATCGCCCCCGCCGACCGCCAGACGGTCCAGCGGCGGAAAGCGCGATCTTTGTCGTACAGACCGACAATTTCCTCATATTCATCGCCGCCGGCGCAAACATCGAGTTCGATCGTCATGCGCAGCGCATGAAAATCGGACCACGCCTGCAGGATCAGCAGATCGGGCACAGCGAAGGACAGACCGGCGGGCAGCGGCGCCGACGCGAGAGGCAATGGCATCGAAACATCCTTCCATCTGGCCGGGACTGGCCACGGCGGTCACGAACACGTGATCATGTGTGTCCGGCGCCAAGGGTTTCGCAACATTTGATTTAAGAAAAATGCATAACCGAACGAAAGGCCGGATGGTTATGCCAACCAGCCTAAATTCAAGCCTGCAATCAATTGAAATTGACATTAATTTTTGTAAATAAGATAATGGTTCGATACTATATCCAATCAGCATCCAAGACCCGGTTTCATTTCTATCTATCATCGTTTCCGGATCGCCGCCAGTTCGATGCGATAACGCACTTTATAATCGCGTTGCCGCGCCGCGCCGCGGCTGGTAGCGCCATGTGTAACAAACCAGGAGCCGGCGCCAATGTCCGATCGCGTGAACCAGCCGTCCGCTTGCGTGCCAGAACGGCTGCACGCCGCCGCCGCGCCGGACGCCGCCATGCGGGGTGTGGTCCATGGCCTGATGCTGGCATTGCCTGTTTGGATCGCCGGCGGGTGCGTCACCTTCATCCTGATGTAACGACCACGCCGATGTGACGAAATCGCGGCCCGGCGGCATCGCCGCCAGCGTGTAAATCCAGGGCCGCCCGATTGCCGGCCGACCCTGGCGCCCGCTTTGGCGGGGAAAACCACACCAGCCCGCCGAACCGATCGCGGCCGAACCGCCAAAACCGGCCCGACGCGGCCTTGCGTGGCGGTGCGGTATATGCAAAACGCCCAATTCGAGACAATTAAACTCAAATGAGGAGATGTCCGGGGGTGACAGACACCATCCTGGAGACCGACGGGCTGACGCGGGAATTCACCGGCTTTCTGGCCGTTGACGGCGTGTCCTTGCGCGTTGAAACCGGCACGATCCACGCTTTGATCGGGCCGAACGGCGCGGGCAAAACCACCTGTTTCAACCTGCTGACCTCTTTCCTGCCGCCCACCCGCGGCACGATCAAATTCAAGGGCCGCGACATCACCGGCATGAAACCGGCCATGGTTGCCCGCCTCGGCCTTATCCGCAGCTTCCAGATTTCGGCCGTGTTTCCGCATCTGACCGCGCTGGAAAATGTCCGGCTGGCGTTGCAACGGGCGCGCGGGGCCAGTTTCGACTTCTGGCGCTCCGACCGAGCGCTGGCGGTCTATGACAACCGGGCGCGCGAACTGCTGTACGATGTCGGGCTGACCGGCTTTGCCGAAACCGTTGTCGCTGATCTGTCGTACGGGCTTAAACGCGCGCTGGAAATCGCCACGACGCTGGCGCTCGACCCCGAAATGATGCTGCTGGACGAACCCACCGCCGGCATGGGCCATGGCGACGTGGACCGGATCGTCGATCTGATCAAACGCATCCGCAAGGGACGCACCATCCTGATGGTCGAACACAACCTGTCGGTGGTCGAAGGCCTGTGCGACACCATCACGGTACTGACCCGCGGCAAGGTTCTGGCCGAAGGCAATTACGAAACCGTGTCGAAAAACCCCGAGGTCATCGCCGCCTATCTGGGAACCGCCGATGCTTGAGATCAACGGGCTGAACGCCTGGTACGGCGAAAGCCATATTTTGCACGGCGTCGATTTCGAGGTCCGCCAAGGCGAGGTGGTCACCCTGCTGGGCCGTAACGGTGCCGGCAAGACCACCACGATGAAGTCCATCATGGGTTTGGTCCCCCGCCGCGAAGGCAGCGTGAAGTTTCGCGGCGCCGAGACGATCGCCATGATGCCGAACAAGATCGCCCATGCCGGGATCGCCATCTGTCCGGAGGAACGCGGCATTTTCGGTTCGCTGTCGGTGACCGAGAACCTGATGCTGCCCCCCGTGGTCGCCCCTGGCGGCCTGACGGTCGCTGAAATCTATACTCTATTTCCTAACCTCAAGGAACGCGCCCACACCGCGCACGGCACCAAACTGTCGGGTGGGGAGCAACAGATGCTCGCTATCGGCCGTATTTTGCGCACCGGCGCCAAAATGCTGTTGCTGGACGAACCGACCGAAGGCCTGGCGCCCGTTATCGTGCAACAAATCGGCCGCACGATTCGGGAAATCAAGAACCGTGGCTTCACCGTACTGCTGGTGGAACAGAATTTCCGGTTCGCCGCCACCGTCGCCGACCGCCACTACGTCATGGAGCACGGCAAGATCGTCGATATGATTCCGAACCAGGACATCCCCACCAGCATGGATAAGCTGCACGATTATCTCGGCGTCTGACGCCCGCCTTCCGGTAAACCGGCTTTTGCTCCAACCGACACATTATTCCGAGGTCTATCGATGGCTCTGTCACGTCGTTCCGCCCTGCTCACCGCCGCCGCGCTGCCGCTGATCCGGCCCGCGCGCGCGCAGGCGGCGAAGATCAAAATCGGCGTGCTGAACGATCAGTCCGGCCCTTATACGAATACCGGCGGCATCACCTCGGTTATCTGCACCAAGCAGGCGCTGGAGGATTTCGGCGTGTCCGCCAAGGGACTGGATGTGGAGGTGATTTCCGCCGATCACCAGAACAAGCCGGACCTCGCGGTTTCGATCGTGCGGCAGTGGTTCGACCGGGATGGCGTCGATGTGCTGCTGGATGTCCCCACATCGTCGGTCGGGCTGGCGGTGCAGTCGGTCGCGCGCGAAAAGAACAAGGTGTATCTCAATGTCGGCGCGGCCACGTCGGCTTTGACAGGAGCGCAGTGTTCGCCGAACCTGATTCACTGGTGCTACGACACGTATATGCTGTCGAAATCGACCGGCGGCGCCATGGTGAAGGCGGGCGGCGATTCCTGGTATTTCCTGACCGCGGATTATGCGTTCGGCAAACAGTTGCAGGGCGACACGTCCCGCATTGTTACGGACTCCGGCGGCAAGGTCATGGGCGCGGCGCCGTATCCGTTTCCCGGCACGACGGATTTTTCCTCCTTTCTGGTGCAGGCGCAGGCCAGCGGCGCCAAGGTTCTGGGCCTGGCGAACGCGGGCGGCGACACGGTTAACTCGATCAAACAGGCGCATGAATTCGGCCTGAACAATTCGATGAAAATCGCCGCGCTGCTGATGTTCATCACCGATGTCCACGCACTCGGGCTGGACACCGCCGCCGGGTTGAACCTGACCGAAAGCTTTTACTGGGATCTGAACGACGGCACACGGGCATTCACCAAGCGGGTTCTGCCGAAGACGCCGAAGAACTACCCGAACATGATCCATGCCGGCTGCTATTCCGCGACGCTGCATTACCTCAAGACGGTGGCGGCGATGGGCGCGGCCGAGGCGAAGAAGAACGGCGTCGCCACGATCGACCACATGAAGGCAATGCCGGTGGAGGACGATTGTTTCGGTAAGACCATCATCCGGGCGGATGGCCGCAATCTGGTGTCGTCTTATTTGTTCGAGGTGAAGACTCCGGCCGAAAGCAAGGGCCCGTGGGACTATTACAAGTTGAAGGCGACCACGCCCGGCGACGAGGCCTTCCGCCCCATGGCCGACGGACATTGCGATTTCATCAAGGCCTGACACAAGAAACCAGGGAGACGGCGTGGCCGGGACACAACCATGATCATGATATTCGGCGTTCCCGGCCCGCTGTTGTTCGGCCAGCTTCTTCTGGGGCTGATCAACGGCGCCTTCTACGCGATGCTGTCGCTGGGGCTGGCGGTTATTTTCGGCATGCTCAACATCATCAACTTCGCGCACGGCGCGCTGTTCATGATGGGCGCGTTCGCGGCCTGGATGCTGCTGAATTACGTTGGCATCGGCTATTTTCCGGCGTTGATCCTGGCTCCGCTGCTGGTCGGTATCTTCGGGGTTATTATCGAAAAGACGATCATCAGCCGCCTGTACAAGCTGGATCATTTGTACGGCCTGTTGTTGACCTTCGGCATGTCGCTGGTGATCGAGGGCTTGTTCCGCAACGCCTATGGCAGTTCCGGCCTGCCCTATCGCATTCCCGACATCCTGCAGGGTGCGACCAACCTCGGCTTCATGTACATGCCGAACTATCGCGGCTGGGTCGTGCTGGCGGCGATGGTGGTCTGCTTCAGTACCTGGGCGATTATCGAGAAAACATCGCTGGGTGCCACGTTGCGGGCGGCGACCGAAAACGCGCCGCTGGTGCAGGCATTCGGCGTCAACGTGCCGCGCCTGATCACCCTGACCTATGCCGGCGGCGTGGCGCTGGCGGCTTTCGCGGGCGTGCTGGCCGCGCCGATCTATTCGGTGAACCCCAACATGGGCAGCAACTTCATCAACACCGTGTTCGCCGTCGTCGTGATCGGCGGCATGGGATCGATCATGGGGTCGATCCTGACCGGCTTCGGGCTGGGCGTGGTGGAGGGGCTGACAAAGGTGTTCTACCCGCAGGCGTCGGCGACCGTCGTGTTCCTGGTGATGGTGATCGTTCTGCTGGTTAGGCCGCGCGGCCTCTTTGGAAAGGCGGCCTGAGATGTTCGGATTTTCTCGGGCGCAATCCATCGCCTTCATTCTGATGGTGGTGCTGATCGCGGTGTGCCCATTCGTGCTGTATCCGGTGTTTCTGATGCGGGTGCTGACCGCGGCGCTGTTCGCCTGTTCGTTCAATCTGATGATCGGCTATGTCGGGCTTTTGTCGTTCGGACAGGCGGCGTTCTTCGGGATGGGCAGCTATGTCGCCGCCTGGACGATGAAGGCGTGGCACGTCGATGCGTCGGTCGCCATCGTTCTGGGTGGCCTGACCGGGGCGGCGTTGGGGCTGGTGCTGGGCTATCTGGCGATCCGCCGGTCGGGCATTTACTTCGCCATGATTACCCTGGCGCTGGCGCAGATGGTCTATTTCTTTTGCCTGGAAGCCCCGTTTACCGGCGGCGAGGACGGCATTCAGCAAGTGCCCCGCGGGCATCTGTTCGGGTTGATCGATCTGAATAACGATATGACGATGTACTGGGTCACCGCAGCTGTGTTCATCGGCGGGTTTCTGCTGGTACACCGCATTATCCACTCGCCGTTCGGGCAGGTGCTGAAAGGCATCCGGGAGAACGAACCGCGGGCGACTTCGTTGGGGTATCGCACGGACGATTACAAGCTGATCGCGTTTGTGTTGTCGTGCATGATCGCGGGCGTGGCGGGCGGCACCAAGGCGCTGGTGTTCGGCATCGCGACGCTGACGGACGTGCATTATTCCACGTCGGGCGAGGTTGTGCTGACGACGCTACTGGGTGGGCTGGGTACGGTGTTCGGGCCGGCGGTGGGCGCGCTGGTGGTGACGTCGATGGAGAACTATCTGGCTCAGTTCGGTGCGTGGGTGACGGTGACCCAGGGCGCGATTTTCATGATCTGCGTGCTGGCGTTCCGGCGCGGGATTATCGGCGAACTGGGGGCGTTTTTGAAGATTTCGCTTTAACGGTGCGGGCGTCCGGGCGCCAGCTTCCTTTCCCGTGTCATGGCCGGCTTGGCTGGTCGCCCACACCACGCGCAAATCCGGTGCGGTTCGATCATCGTTACGGCCTCGGTCATAGACCTTGCCGTCAGGCCCACCTCGCCGGCCTGAGCAGCTACAGGGCAATTTCGGCGCCGCCATGCCAACTGGCACGATCGGTTCGCACGATCGGAAGTCCAGGTCGTTCTCTGAAAGAGAAATTCCGCTTGACATGTCGTTCTCTATTGGAGAATATCTGTCATGGCGCTGATCATTCCGGCCACGGTCGTGAAGCAGATGAAGGCGATGCCGAAAGCCGATCAGGACCGAATCATTGACGCTCTCGGGCAGGTCGCGGAGAACCTTGCCGTGCGGATGCCTTTCGTCACCGAAATGGCCGGGGAGCCAGGTGCATGGCGACTGCGGAAAGGGGATTGGCGGGCGACCTTCGTCATTGACGGAGAGAACGTGGTGGTCACCCGGGTCGGAAACAGGCGGGAGATAGATCGATGAACGCGATCAAGCTGCTGGCGGAAACCCCTGAGACCGTGACGATCAGCCGGATCGATCTCGAAGCATTGATCGATGCCGCGGAGAATGCGGAAGACATTGCCTCGGTTCGTGCCTGGAAAGCCTATGTTGCCGCGGCCGGGCACGATACGGCGATAGCGAACAGCTATACCGCGGCGGAAGCGAAGCGCCTTCTTGCCGGCGAGAGTCCGGTTCGGCTCTGGCGCGAGAAGCGCGGCCTGACGCAGCGGGCATTGGCCACCGCGGCGGCAATCCCGGCCGGATACCTCAACGAGATCGAGAGGGGCAAAAAGCCTGGAAGCGTGGCGGCCTACCGCGTATTGGCCACGACGCTCGCGGTGGCGATCGAGGATCTTATCGGCGACGCGTGATGCGGGGCCGCCGGTTCGATTTCAACCGCTCCGGCCAACAAAATCAGCCGTTCATGCACCGGAGGCGCTCGGCTTCGCAACGTTCCGGTTAATGATACCGCCCATCCCGCATCGGCCGCCGCGCCGTGCCGATAAACCTACAAGGCCGGCGACCAGCCATAGGCCTTGGCGCAGGCGCCGCCCATCAGCATGGCGCGTTCGGTCGCGCTCAGCCGGCCGGTGTCAGCAAAAGGCCGGACGGCCTGCTCATAGTTCACGACGGCGAACGCGCGCGTCCAGTCCGTCCCCCACAGGCAGCGATCGAAGCCCCAGGCATCGAACACGCGGGCCAGCGGATCCCAGATGTCGGCAAACGGATACGGCTCCCGCGACAGCGTGCAGGCGCCGCTCACCTTAATCACCGCGTTTGGGCGTTTCGCGAGTTCCAGCACGTCCGGCAGACCGGCCCAGGGCAGCGGCGGCGCGGGCGGCATGCGCGGCTGCAAAATGCCCAGATGATCGACGATAAATCGCGTATCGGGATGGCGATCGATCACCGCGGTGCCCACGTCCAGATTGTCCCAGCACAGGATGTTCACCGGAAAATCGTGACGGACGGCCGCCCGCAAAATCCGGTCGAGGCCTGGGTCGTCCGGTGCGCGCGGTTCCTCCTTCCTCAGCATGATGCGGATTCCGGCGGCGCCCGGCGTGCGCTTCCACTCGGCAATGACATCGGCCACCGAAGGATCGTCCGGATCGACCGGCTTGACGAGGGCGAACCGGCCGGGATGCGCGCGCTGCACCTGCACCGCGTAACTGGCGTCGTAGCGATACATGGAAAACGAGGAGATGAAGATCGCGCCATCGACGCCGACGCTGTCCATGGCGGCAACCATCTCGTCGCCCGTAACATGAGCGGGCCAGTTCGGCACAGTGTGCCAGGGCCGCTCCGGCGTGTTCGCCTCATAGGCGTGGATCTGAGAATCGATGATTGCCATCGCGGACGCTCCTTTATTTCACCATAGTTTGGCGATCGGGGCGGGCGTGTCCAGAGCACCGCCCGGTTCGCGCCTTGCCATGGTGCGTTGCGGGCCTGTTCCCCAAGGCTATCGTTCGCTTTTCCGTGCTGCGTGTCCGCAAGGGGACTGCCCGCCTGCGGACAGCGCCGGCCGATCGGTCGCGTGGCTGGAACGTCCGCTCTGGGCCGAAGGCCGGATCGCCAGAAGGGCCGGTTTAATGTGATCCATGGACTGGATCACCGCCACGGTGTTCTTCGGCGGCTTCCTTCCGGTGCTTCGGCTCATCCCACTCGCCCTTCGGGCGGGTGCTGCAAGGCGAGAGCGACCCCCCGGCGACATCGCTGGGCTATCGCACCGGCGACTACAAACCGATCGCCTGCGTGCTGACCTGCACTCGCGGGCGTGGCCGGCGACACCAAGGCGCTGGTGTCCGACATCGGGCGAGGTCGTGCTGAGGACGCTGCTTTGCGGTCTGGGCACCGTCTTCGGTTCGGCGGTGGGCGCCCTGGTGGTAACGCCAATGGAAAACTATCTGGCGCAGTCCGGCACCCGGGTCATGGTGACGCAGGGCGTCATCTTCATAATCTACGTTCGGGCGCGGGATTATCGGCGAGTTGGGGGCGTTCCTGAAGATATCGCAATCGCCGCGCCGACGGCCCGAGCGTTGGCGCATGACCATGCGCTGAATCGCGGGCCGCATCGGCTCGACGTGGACGCTGTATCTCAGCATCACGCTTACTTGCTTGGGGGAACCGCATCTATGGTTGAATGTTTCCGTTCGGTCAATACAGGACATTTAACATGAGCCAGACTTTTGATCCCTCTTCCAGCTTAGTGCATTTCGAACCTGGAATGGAGCATCTGGAGGAAAATGAAGGCGGCACGGTTGCTGGTTTGGAAGACACCCTGCGGGGCATCCGGGAAACCACATTCGAGCATTCCGGTCACGCGATCCGCAGTGTACATGCCAAGTCGCATGGCCTACTGTTTGGCACCCTTACGGTCGTGGACAAATTGCCCCCGTCGCTTGCCCACGGTCTGTTCGCGAAAGTCGGCAGCTACAAAACGATCATGCGCCTTTCGACACTGCCAGGGGACATATTGAACGACAGCGTCTCTACGCCACGCGGCCTGGCTTTCAAGGTCATCGGTGTGCAAGGGGATCGGCTACCGGGCAGCGAAGGCGATGAGACACAGGATTTCGTCATGGTGAACGCACCGGCCTTCAGCGCACCGACGGCGCAAAAATTCCTTGGCAGCCTGAAGACGCTTGCCGGCACGACCGATAAATATGAGGGACTTAAGGAAGTCGTGTCCCGTTTTGCCCGCGGTACAGAAGCCGTCCTGGAAGCGTTCGGCGGCAAGAGCGCCATCGTCGTCACTATGGGCGGTCAGGCCGCCACCCACATTCTCGGCGAAACATTCTATTCGCAGACGCCGTTTCTTTATGGTCCCTACGTCTGCAAGTTTGCGCTGGCGCCAACCTCGCCCGGACTTAAAGCACTGACTAAAAAGCCGATCGATGTGAATGGCAAGCCGGACGCACTGCGCGAGTCGGTTATCGAACATTTCGGCCAAGAGGGCGGCGAGTGGGACTTGCAGGTCCAGCTAAACACAGATCTGCAAGCCATGCCGATTGAGGATGCTTCGGTACCCTGGCCGGAAGATAAGAGCCCGTACGTCACCGTGGCGCGCATCTCGGCGCCCGTACAAAATGCCTGGAGTGCGGAGAGCAAGGCGGCTGGGGATGATGGTTTGTCGTTCGGGCCATGGCATGGACTGGCGGCGCATCGTCCTCTCGGCGGCGTTAACCGCGCCCGCAACGGTACATATGCGAATTCAGCCAAATTTCGTGGTCGCCATAATGGTTGCCCGATGCACGAACCCCGCGGCAGCGAACAGATACCTGACTAAATCTTGCCTTGCTCCTATGCGGTCTCGGCGGCTCCGGAATAAGCTATCGCGCTGGGTTTGGCCATTGCTGTCAACGGCGGGCCAGCCCTGCCTTGGGCAGGCAGGCTGTAGATTCGCGATCATCGCATGATTAAGCAGTCGCCCCGCACCATTCTGCTTGTGTCGAACACGAACCGGCGGTGGTGACTGCCGGCATCAATGTTAGCGATCGTCACGTGCTGAATGAGTTGATCGATTGCGGCTAGGGTTATAGCATGGGCCGGAAAGCCGCTACATTCCCAACGCGCGGCGGTAGATATCCAGCATCGTTTCCTGCTCTTCCACCTCGGCGGCTTCCTGCTTGCGGATACGGATCAACTGCCGCAACACCTTGGGGTCGAATCCCGCCGACTTCGCCTCGCCATAGATGTCCTTGATGTCGCTACCGAGCGCTTTGCGCTCCTCCTCCAGGCGTTCGATCCGTTCGACAAGGCTGCGCAGACGATCGACAGCGACGCCGCCGGCCTTGATTTCTTCTTCGCTCACCGGCTTGGCCATGATGTCGTCTTTCTATTGAGGCAGGGCGGCGGGGATAGCTTTGGCCTGGGTCAGGGTCAATGGGTAACGCCGCCGCGTCGGGCATCCGGGCGTTGTCGCGTGCATCGGTGTCAGGCGCCTGGCCGCTTCGCTCGCCAAACCGGACATATACCGCGTTGGAAAAAATTCTTACATTTCCCCTTGTCCGCGCCGCGTCCGCGCACAACCTCTCCCTCATTAAGGAACAAATCATAAACTAAGGCCGATCCGATTTTCGCCGAACCCCAACCATACGACCCGCCCGACCTGTTTCGCATCGATGGACCGCTCGACCCAACCGTCATCGATGAAGCCGTCCGCGGCATCATGCGCGGCTTCGAACCCGATCTGCTCGCCTCGCCCGCATCCGCCGGACGCCGCATCCACGCCGCCCAGTGCGCCCTCGCCGCGCTCCACCCCCGCGACGAAACCGAACTCACGCTCGGTGTCCAGATCGTCAGCGCGTCCAACGCCGCCAATGCCGCCTGGTCTCG